>CAYYFE010000006.1:0-145870 GCA_964471115.1 uncultured Solibacteraceae bacterium | reverse complement strand
GTGACCATATTCCGAACGCGGCTCGAATTGCAAGCGCCACGGTCGACGCCTGCCCCGCATGCCGCCGTGGACAGTGTCGAGCAGCGTGCCTCCGTTGGCGGCCAGCGCCTTGATGACCTCGGCCTGACGGCGCAAACGCTCCAAAACCCAGATCTCGCGTGCCGCACGTGCGGTGGCGGCTTCAGGGGTGGCAATGTCACGTTTCTGTCCGAATTCCGTAAGGCCCTGCACGGTCCTCGGCCTTTAGGATTCCGCCGGAACCACCCATGAGTGCTTACAGAATCGAAATTGCGCGACACCCGTGGCCGGGCCTCACCTCGGTCTGGTCCCTTGCTTGTCTGATCACGCTGGCGGGCATCCTGGGCGGCACCTCACATCCCTATGCCCAGTCGCCGGCCGCCATCTGGGTCGCCGACGATGTGACCGCCCTCGATCTGGGACGCGCCAACTGCCTGAGGCGCCCGCGGATCAACGGCTTCGATTTCGCCGCGGATGGAACGCCGGTCATCGGCTGGACGCAGGTGGAGGGCTGCGGGGGCTCCGCCAGCGCCGGCTGGTCGGAACGTCGCGACGGCGTCTGGGACACCCGGCCGTTCATGGCTGCCTCCGGCATCGTCATGGGGAGCTACGAGTTCGGCCTCGGGTCGGATGATCGGCCCTACCTGTATTCGATCGGTGCCAGCCATGAGGTCTATCGCGTGTATCGCAGCGATCTGCGCGCGCAGGCCGAGGGCGCCCCTTCGCTGACCGACACCGGGGAAGTGGCTGGCGTCAACCAGCAGTGCGTGTACACGCGGTTTCGTCTGGCCCGGAGCGGCCACCTGTCCGTTCCGCATCGTGCGATGACGCTCGGCGACTGCGCCGGATTCGGCCCGATCCGGATCAACGGCCTTGACCTCGTGGCGTACGTCAATCCGCGGAGCCACGATTTTGTGGTGGACCCGTCGGGGACGTCACACGTGGCGTGGGTCGACGGGGGCGGCGGGGTGTTTTATGCGCGCCCCGGCCTGTCGCCGGTGCGCGTCACCACCGTGGTGCGGAACAGCGATGACATCGGCCTCGAGCGCGGTCCCGACGGCACGCTGCACCTGGTCGTGCGCGGCTTCGACGCGACCGCCGACTACGATCGCGCGAAACTCGGATACCTGCGGTCCACCGACGATGGTGTCACCTGGACCCTCGTGGATTACATCGACGCCAGCCCCACGTGGGGTGTTGACCTCGAGCTCGACGCCCACGGGGTGCCCACGGTGGCGTACTGGGCCTTCAACCAACTGCGCTACGCGACCCGGGCGAGCGGGGCGTGGGTCCCGTCCACCATCGCTGTTCCCGCGTGGGACGGCGTGGAGTGGCTGGTGCAGCCGCGGCTGCGGTATGACGCCGGCGGTGCGCCGCACGTGGCCTACTACGACTGGTCGGCCAACCGCGTGCGGGTGCTCTCGCCGGCTCCGGCCGGCGCCGACGTCCCGGTGGACGTGTCGGTCAGTGGATCGACCAGTCCGAACCCGATCGTTGCGGGCGGGCGGGTCACGTACACCGTGCGCGTCTCGAACCACTCGACGCGCGCCGCCACGGGCATGACCGTGCGGGTCGTCCTGCCGCCGGGGGCGCAGCTGGTGGCCTCGACCCCCGCACCGGTCAGCAACGAGAACGGCCTGCTGACATTTCACGGGTGGCGGGCCACGGGGGAACTCCAGCGGACGCTCGGACCTGGCACGACGGCGGCCCTCACGTTTGATCTCGCAGGACTCCCCGAAGGCGAACCCGTCGTGGCGATCTCCGTGTCGGCCAGCGAGGCCGATCCGGATGCCACCAACAACGAGGCGCTCGTGCGGACGCGCGTGGCCGCGGCGACGTGCCAGCTGCCGATGACCGGACGCACGGCGTGGTGGCCGGGTGACGGCACGCCCCTGAACTACGGCGCCGGATCGCTGTATCACGGCACACCGGTGGGAGGCGTCAGTTACACCGCCGGAGCAGTGGGCGGGGCGTTTCGATTCGACGGCGCGACCGGGTACCTGCACGTCCCCAACGGCTATCCCGAGTACTACTGGCCCGGAACGTCCGCCATGAGCGTGGGGGCGTGGTTCTCGACTGAGGCCACCACCACCGCCGTGCAGGTGATCGCGTCGATGGACGACATGGCGAATGCGCCCTGCTGCGGATCGCCGCAAGGGCACGCCGCGTGGTACCTGTACGTGCAGAACGGCACCCTGCGTGCCTCGATGCGGCCCACCCCGTACGGCAGCGGCGGGGTCGTCCTGACCGGGCTGACGCCGGTGGCCGATGGGCGGTTCCACCACGCGGTGCTGGTCATCGACATCCCCGCCCTCCAGGCGCGGTTGTATCTGGATGGCGCGCTCGACGCGTCGGCGCCCCTGCCCGGCGGGTGGGCCATGTCGAACGGCGACTTCGAGGTCGAGCCACTCGTGATCGGCGCGGCGCCAGTGCTCTGGGGCGAGGGATATCGCGATTTCTTCAACGGTGTCGTTGATGACGTGTCGCTCTACAAACGCGCGCTGACGCCGCAGGAGATTGCGGATGCCGCGGCAGGTCCCTCGCTGGCGGCCTGTCGCGTGAATCAGGTCCCGGTGGCCGTCGACGATGCGGTCACGACCGACGCGGACACGCCGGTGGTGATTCCCGCCGCCCTGCTGCTGGCCAACGACACCGACGCCGACGGCGATGCCCTGCTGGTCACCGGCGTGACCGGCGCGTTGAACGGGACGGTCTCCCTCGGCGTTGGAGAAATTGTCTTTACCCCGTCGGCCGGGTTTGCGGGGGACGCCTCGTTTGTCTACGTCGCTGATGACGCCCGCGGCGGCTCGGCCTCGGCGACCGTGCGCGTGACCGTCAGCCCCCCGCCGCCACCGCCGGCGCCCGCGGTGGTGGTGACGGCTCCCGAGACACAGGACGCGTACCTGGGCCGCGAGGTCAGCTTTACGGTGTCGGTGACGGCCCTGAATGCGCCCGAGGCGGTTGGCGAACTGACCTGGGGCGCGCTGCCACCGGGGGCGAGCGTGACGCGTGAGTCGAGCGGCTCCACGTCCGTGTACCGTTTCCGGTGGACGCCGGTCCTGACGTTCACCATCGACGGCACGCCGCAGTGGGGGAATGTCAGCGTCGTGTTCATGGGACATGCGACCTGGCCGTCAGGGGAACGGATCGCGTCCACTGGTTTGCACACCGTGAACCTGCGGCAGGGCGCGTCAGCGGTGTTGGCGATGGAGGGCCGTCGCCGCGAGTTCACCGCGAGCCACCCGGACTTCGAGAGCCCTGACGGGGACGCCGGCCGCGTGCTGGTGGCGTCCACGCTCGGCGCCGGCCGCAAGCCCGTGTTCAGTCCCGACGGTCCCGTCTCCACCATCGACGGCCCCACGACCTTCGATCAGTGGTGGCGCGACGGCCCGGCCAGCACGGCGGCGCCGTACACGCTGCACCTGTCAAACGCGCTGCAGGCCGACGCCAGGATCTTCGAGTTCAGTTCGTCGGCCTTCGTGACCGGCGGCGCCTACTTCACGTTCGAGGCGCACGGCCGCGCACCGTACCTGCCCGGGCAGGTGTTGCGCTTCGTGTCGGCCGATGACCTGTGGGTCTTCGTCAACGGCCGCCTGGCCGTCGACCTTGGCGGCGTGCACGCGCCCGCCGGCGCGCAGCTGGATCTCGACGCGCGCGCGGCGGATCTGGGACTGGTGCCGGGCGAGACCTTTGCGCTCGATCTCTTCTACGCGCATCGCGGCACCCACCCGGCGGCGCTGACGGTGCAGGTGCCCGAGGGCTACGAGGCCGTGGCGGTCCCCGTCAACGCACCGCCTGGGCTGCCCGAACTTGGCGAGACCATCGCCTTCGAAGGGACGCCGATCACGCGTCGCGTGTACGCGACCGACCCGGACCGCGATCCGATCTCGTTTGCGATCGTGGGGCTCCCGCCGGGCATCACGCCGACCGCGGTGCCGGACGCCGCGCCGCCGTACCTCGACCTGAGCGGCACGCCGCCGGCCGGCAGTGCCGGCACCTACGAGGCCTCGCTGACCGTCAGCGATGGCGTGAACACCCTGACGCGCCCGTGGCGGTGGGTGGTACGGACGCCCAACAGCGCGCCGATCGCGCGCGATGATGCGGCCGTCGCTCAGCCGTGGAGTGTGATCGTCATTCCCGTCCTCGCCAACGACAGCGACCCGGAGGGGGATTCGCTGCGGATCGTCGAGGTGACGGAGCCGCGCTTCGGTCATGTCACGATCGGGGGGACCGAGGTGGTGTATGCGCGGACCTCGAACGACGTGTACGGCACCGACCGCTTCACGTACACGATCGAGGATGCCTTTGGCAGGACGGCCTCGGCCGACGTCACCGTGCGGCTGTTGGCACCCGGTGTGAACCTGGTCGCCCGCAGCGCGCCACGCCGATACGTGCGTCCGGGCGAGACCTTTGATCTCGACGTGACCATCACCAATGAGGGCAGCGAGCCGGCCGAAGGCGTGACCGCCACGCTCGATGTGCCGGGGCTGACGCTGGTCGCCGTGTCCGCGCCGGTCGAGGCCGGACGGTTGGTGCTTGGGCCAATCGCGGCTGGTGGGGCGGTACGGGTGGCTCTCACGCTGCTGGCCGACCGCGAGCCCGGGTCGTGGTCACTGCGCGCGACGGCGGAAGCTGAGGCGGAAGACTGGCGAACGCTGGCGGACAACACCTCCACCACCACGGTCGACGTGCAACCGGACTTCTGCTTCATACCGCAGCCGGGCCTGCGAGGCTTCTGGAACGCTGACGCCGGGTGGGACGCCGTGGCGGGGTCGATGGCCGGCTTCGGCCCGCCCAACCGTCTGGCGCCCTCGCGCGTCGGACAGGCCTTTCTGTTCACCGGTGATGTGAATGGCGCCGGCCAGTTCACCTCGTCCCGGCCGTTGCCGAAGGCCTTTACGGTGGCGGCGTGGGCCCGCCGCGATCCCGCGGCGTCAGCCGTGGCGCCGGTGGTGATGGTCACCGGGCCGACGTCGTTCGGATTCAACACCGGCGAGCGGTACTGGCTGGGATTTGAGGACGGGTATCCGGTGCTGACACTGTTCGGCGCCGGTGACGACGCGGGCCAGCTGCGGGCGCTCACCCCCGTTGCGCCCTCCACCTGGGTGCACCTCGCCGCGACCTACGACGGGGAAACGGCCCGACTGTTCGTCAACGGGGTTGAGGCCGCGGTCCGTCAGGTTGACGTCGAGTGGTACGAAGCGACGGCCGGCACCATCGGGGCGGTATGGGCGGGTGGCCTTGACGGTCTGGGCACCGCCTTTACCGGGCTGGTCGACGACGTGGCCATCTACGATCGGGCCCTCGGCCCTGACGACGTCGGCCGCCTGACCAATGGCTCGCAGGCCTGCGTCGTCTCGCGTTCGCCGTCGCTGGTGGTGACACTCACCGGCACGCCCAACCCGACCGGCACCAACAGTCCGGTGTCGCTGACCGCCACCGTGACCAACACCGGCGACGGCTACCTCGAGTGGATCGTTCTGACGGCCGTGGTCGACGAACTGCTCGAGCTCCGCGACGTCTTCCCGGCGGAGTCGTCGCCGGCGCGTTGGGAGCTCCCGGCGTTGTTGCCCGGGGAATCGTTCACGCTGACCGGCGTCGTGCAGACACCGGACCTCGACGGTCATTTTCCCGTGTCGGTCACCGCGTCGGCCGGCGACGGCACCTCGGTCCCCGCATCGCTGCTGGTCACCGCCGTCCCTGAGGCCTGCATTGGCGATGACGGTGTCATCGACCCGGATTGTGACGTCAACGATCGTCCGGTGCTGCAGTCACCCGGTGACCAGGTGTCACGCGTCGGCGACGTGGTGTCGCTCGTGGTGCGTGCGACCGATGCGGACGGTGACCCGGTGACGTACTCGGCCGTCGGCCTTCCGGCCGGACTCACGCTCGAGGCCGGGACCGGCGTCATCACCGGCACGATTCTGAGTGACGGCTCCGGCCCGCATCGCGTCACGATCACCGCGACGGACGGCCGCCTGATCGGGCGCACCGCGTTCAACTGGACGGTCCCGCATCGTCTGGCCCTGACGATCGGCCGTGGGGCGACGGTGCAGGTCAACGAATCCACGTGTGACGCGCGACTGGCGGCCCGGCAGTGTCTCTTCGATCTTGACCACGGGGCCGACCTGTTCGTCCTTGCCTCCATCGACCCGGCCGTGGGCGCGGCGGAGCCTTGGTGGACTGGTGATTCGCTGACGCAGTTTCAGAAGGTGACTCGATCGCTGCAGGCGGAGCTGCTCGTACTCAAACGCTTCCCGGTCGCCATCGATCATCCCGCGCTGTTCCCCTCCCTCGACGGCATCCGCGCGTCGGTGCCCGTGTTGTACGGCACCTACCTTGATTTCCGTTCCGCGCTGCCCGAGTTCCTGGCCTGTTCCGGGGGGCAGGACTGGTCGTGTGAAGGTCGGGCGGCGGTGTACTCCACCGTGACGCTCGAAGGCGGGGAGGATTCCGTCGCGGTCTTCGACCGGTTCAGCGGTTCATGCACCGGGACCACGTGCGCCATCACGCTCGATCGTGACCACGCCGTGACCATGCACTTCACGCCCAGGGACGTGCGCGTGATTCTGCAGCGAGACAGCCGTGTCGTGATGCAGCTCGACGACCTGACCGCGGGCACACGCGTCACCTGCAGCGAGGGGACCGAGTGCGTGGTTCCCGTGCCGTACGGACACCGCGTGCGGGTGTCGAACGCGACACCGGGGAACTGGCAGCACTGGCAGTGGACTTACCCGGGTGTCCCGCTGGCCAACGATCGACCGGCTGAGTTCACGGCCTACTTCGACTCGGCGATCGCCTTGCGGCTGCGCTCCAGGATTGCCGTGGAGGTGCACGGCTCGGCGTGGACTGGCGCCGGTCCACCGCCGATCGACGCCGTGGCCTCGTCGGCCGGGGAGGACGTGGCCGTGGCGTGCACGCCCGGAAGCCCGGCATGGTGCACGATGACTGTCGAGGCCTTCACCTCTGCAAACCTGCACGCGACCGGGTCGCCGGCGGGCTGGACAGGCTGCACGACCGAGTCCACCACCCAGTGGTGCCGGGTCCAGGCGACCGCACCGGTCATGGCCATCACCCTGCACTATGAGACGCCGAACACGCCGGCGGGCACGGGGGTCGACGTGGTGGCGACAGGCACGGGGCCCGTCATCGATCTGCGGTTCGCGCAGGTGACGTCGCCGGGTGTGACGCGGTACGACTCACACACCGGTGGTCTGTTGCCCCCCGAGGGCTTCTCGTTCGGCACACCGCCCGAGTGGTACGACATTCACACGTCCGCGACCTTCACCGGGGCGGCGACGGTCTGCATCCGCCACGCGACCGGGCGATTCGTGGATCCGTCCGGCGTGCGGCTGTTCCACCAGGAGGCGGGGCGGTGGGTGGACCGTACGGTTTCGGTGGACGCGCGCGAGCGGCGCGTGTGCGGCAGCGTCACCTCGTTGTCGCCATTCGCGCTGGCCGAGCCGATCGGCATCGAAGGGCGGATGCACGGCGAGTTCGAGCTGCGGCAGCGTGGCGCGACCGTCGATGTGCGGTTCACGATCGCCGAGCGGCCGCTGGGGCAGGAACGCGGTTCGTTGCGCCTGACCCTCACTGCGCCGGTCGCGGCGCGCGGCGGCGGCCGCAAGGCGAACGTCGATCGATTCGAGTCGGCACGCGTCGACGCCATCGTCTTCGTGGATCGTCCGGCGTTCAGCACGGGCCGGTCACCGACGGCCCCGGCCGCCGACGGAGCGGCCTTCACGGGCACCGGCGCCTGGAACGGCGCGCCCGGCTACCGGTTCGAGGCGCGGGCCGTCGATGCGGGTGAACCGGGCCGTGGCCGCGATCGCTTTGCGATCACGATCGTTGGCCCGGACGGTGTCGTGGTGGCGACGGCGGATGCCGTGATTGAGCAGGGCAACATCCAGTCGGATCGGCTCGATCGGCGCCCGCGGCGTTGAGGGGGAGCGACGCGGATAACACTGCCCTATACTGGCGCAGCCGGGAGGGCAGTCATGAGTCGTCGAACGCTTGCAGGGACCCTTGTCGTGTGTGCATGCATGGCCGGGGCCGAGCCCGCCCACAGTCAGGCGGCGGCCGGTCGCGCGATGGCCGGCGCGGCTGCCGCGTTCCTGCAGAGCCTCAGCGCCGACGAGCGATCGCGCGCATCGTTTGCGTTCGACGATGACACGCGCTTCGAGTTTCGATTCACGCCGCGGGCGCGCACGGGCGTGCCGTTGAAGGACCTGACCGAGCCGCAGCGTACGCTGGCGCATGCGTTGCTCAGGACCGGCCTGAGTGTGCGTGGCTACACCAGCGCCACCGACATCATTGCGCTCGAGCTCGTGCTCAAGAGCCTTGAACCACCGCGGACGGGGCCGGGCGCGATTGTGCGCGATCCCGAGCTGTACTTCGTGTCGATCTATGGCGAACCGGGCGGCCCGGCGCCGTGGGGATGGAAGTTCGAGGGGCATCACCTCTCGGTGAACTTCACGCTGATCGAGGGCGAACCCGTGGTGTTTGCGCCCTCGTTCTTCGGCGCGAGTCCCGCCACGGTCAGGGAGGGGCCGCGTGCCGGCGCCCGCGCCTTGCGCGAAGAGGAGGAATCGGCCCGTGCCCTGATGGCGGCCTTCACTGACGCGCAACGGCGACAGGCGCTGTTCGACGTCGAGGCGCCGCGCGAAATGATCACGGCGGAAAGCCGGGGCGCCAAGGTGCTGGCCCCCGTGGGTGTGACGTACGGTGAGATGACGCCGGCGCAACGCCGCCTGTTCGAGCGTGTGCTCGATGCGTATCTGGGGCGGATGACCGCCGAGGTGTCCGCCGCGCGCCTCGCGGCGATCCGTCAGGCGGGGATGGACCAGCTGCGGTTCGGCTGGGCGGGCGCACTCGAGCCCGGCGGGCCTCACTACTACCGCGTGCAGGGGCCGACGTTTCTGGTCGAGTACGACAACGTGCAGAACAACGCCAACCACATCCACTCCGTGTGGCGGGACTTCGACGGCGACTTCGGACGCGACCTGCTGAGAGAGCACTACCAGGCGCACGTCCATTGAGTCGTGGCGGAGTCTTCTCGCTTCAAACGGCGCGCTGTCAGGATGCGGGTGGCCGGCGATGCGGTGGTGCCTGGGCGGCCGTGCGTACTGGATGAGGGCCCGGACCTTGACCGTCGGCGTCGGTGACGCCGTCGAATCCGTACACCTGTGCGACGCGCGTCATACGTTCAGGTGCCGGCCGTCGGAAACCGCGCCGACCGCATGACGCTCCAGCGCGCCAGACGGAACACCACGGCCGTGCCGAGGCATCCGAAGCCGTATTTCACCGCGCGCCAGAAGCTGATCGACGACGCGTCGGGCGCGTAACGGGTGGGGCACGACACTTCCCCGATGGGCTCACCAAGCCAGGCCACCTGCGCGAGCACTTCGTTGTCAAAGACGAAGTCATCGGAGTTGCGATCCAGCGGCAGGCGCCGAAGCAGATCGGCGGAGAAGGCGCGATACCCGGTGTGGAATTCCGAGACCTTGGTGCCCAGCAGCAGGTTGCCAATCAACGTCAGGACGCGATTGCTGACGTAGCGCCAGCGCGGCATCCCGCCACGTAATGCGCCCCCGCCGAGGATTCGCGAACCGAGGACACACGGGTAGATCCCGCTGCTCACCAATCCGGCCATCGCGGGAATCAACTTGGGGGTGTACTGATAATCCGGGTGCACCATCACGACGATACCGGCGCCATGCTCGAGCGCGAGCCGGTAACACGTCTTCTGATTGGCCCCATACCCGCGATTGGCGCTGTGCACGTGGAGCACCACGCCATCGAGCCCCTGCGCGATGCGGACGGTGTCGTCGACACTGCGATCGTCGACCACGATGATGAGGTCCACGCCCGGCTGGCTGGCCACTTCGAGACACGTCTGCCGAATCGTGCGCGCCGCGTTGTACGCGGGCATGACCACCACCAGCTTGTTCGATCCGATCACGGCCTCGCACCTGAGCGTGTCATGCCGTCGATTCTAGCCGCAGGTCACCCGCCGTGCGCCGGCCGTCATGCAGCGTCCGGTTGCCCGACCGAACCCCGTTCGCCTACTCTGGGCGCAGCCATGATGGAACCGCCCCTCGAGCGCCACGGCCGGTCGGTGGATGACGCATCGGCGGAAGCGTACCTCGAATTGCTCAAGGCCTGTCTTACGCGGCGCCTGTCCCCAGAGAAGTACAAGGAGCTGCGCGTGCCGAGGTATTTCGAGCAGGGCAGTTCCCTGCGACGACGACTGTGGTGGCGCGCGGTGTTGCCGCCGCTTCGCGCGCTGTTCGCGCGGTACAACCTCGAGCTCGTCCGACGCGTCAACGATCCGCCCGAGGTGCGCGAACGTGGCCAGGATTGGCCGGCCGAGGCCGAGACCATGATCGGCACGCGTCGTCTGGACAATCTCCACCGGTGCGTGCGCGACGTGTTGCGCAGGGGCGTGCCGGGGGACTTCATCGAGACCGGCGTGTGGCGGGGCGGGGCGACGATCTTCATGCGCGGGGCCCTGAAGGCGTACGGTGATGCGTCCCGCGTCGTGTGGGTGGCCGACTCGTTCGAGGGGCTGCCGAAGCCGAGCGAACAGTTCGAGGCGGATCGCGACTCGGAGTACTGGAAGGATGCACACTGGCTCGCGGTGTCGCTCGAGGAGGTGCAGGAGAATTTCCGGCGGTACTCGCTTCTGGACGAGCGGGTGCGATTTCTCAAAGGCTGGTTCAAGGACACGCTCCCGAACGCCGGCATCGAGCGCCTGGCCGTGATACGACTCGATGGCGACATGTACGAGTCGACCATCGATGCCCTCGTGCCGCTCTATCCGCGGCTGTCACCGGGCGGCTACTGCATCATCGACGACTATGCGCTCCCCGAGTGCCGCGCTGCCGTCGACGAGTTCCGTGCACGCGAGCACATCACCGAAGCCATCCAGACGATCGACTGGTCAGGGGTCTTCTGGCAGAAGGCGTGACTTTCTCGGGTGCTGGGCGTCCATGCCGGTGCGCAGCGCCGTTCGGTCCAACCGGCCCGGGGCGACAGGGTGGACCCGGTACGAGAAGCCGCTGGTGATGGTCAGCGTGAATGTCGGGCGGCCGTCGGCGGCATACTCCACGATCGGGTTCATCTTGGGCCCGCCGCCCCACCCGACCAGCCATCCGCCCGCCTCGGTGCGGTGGGCCGAGCCACAGCAGACGGCCTCAGACACATCGGGGTCGCTGATGGCCTCCAGGTAGGTGGCGGTTCGCGCCTGCTCGTCGATCCGGAAACGGACGGCACGCGGCGGCCGACCGAGAGGCTGAGCGTTGTCGAAGACGGTCACCGTGCCGTCGGCGAGCCTCCGGGCGTCGTGCTGGGCGCCCAGCGGATACGTGCCGTGCGGGTCGCCGACCACGGACAGGCGTGTCGGCGTCGGGGTGCCACCGAGCTTCCAGAGGATCTCCCCGCTGGCGCGATCGATCTTGTAAATGGCGTCGGTGTTGCGCATCGAGACCAGCACCGAGTCGGCATCGACGTCCACCGAGTTGATGTGGACGATGTCGAAGGGGCCCTTGGGCGCGCTCATGGGGAAGAGGAAGTCCTTGAACCAGTGCCCGGTCTCGTCGAGCGCGATGTGGGGCCGGCTGTTCCACTCCCAGGCGATCGTGCCGGCCGGAGTCACTTCCTGCAGCTCGGCGTCGAGGACTCGGCTGTCAGCTGGTCCACCGTAGCCGCTGAGGTCGACCGTGCCTGGGCGCTCCCGGTAACTCATCATCATGTAGTTGCCGTTCGGCAGGAGCTGCAGGTCGTGGCCGTCGGTCGGTGTGCCAACCGTTCTCATCTCGCGGATGAGTCCTCCGTCGAGCCCGCGAATCACATATCTGGCGTTCGGGGTCGCACGGCCGCTTGCCCAGGCCACGGTGCCATCGTCGAAGACCTTGGCATCTGAGGGGACGCCGGTGTCGTGGTGCCACCACAGCGGAACTCCAGTGCCGTCGAGCGCGAAGACATAGTCGCCACTGGCGACCACGTAGAACTCCTGCCCGGCCGGAGCAAAGCGCTGGATGTGCCACTGCGGAAAATCGGGTGGGAGACAACGGACGTGGTGGGTGCTGGAGGCCCTGCCGGTCGAGTAGGTGAACGAGAACCCCTGTCCGGCCTGCAGGGGGACAGCCGTGGTGTAGGTGCCGCTGCGCGGAGGGCCTCCGTCGATCGCGACGTGCGTCCCCAGCGGCGCGACCACGATCATCTCGATCGGGTCGCCGACACATCGCGTGACGTAGTCGCTGATCTGAGGGGCGAAATCGGGGAAGAGCGCAGGCGTGGTCGAGACCGGCGACTGGGGCAGCCCATCGCGGGTGGCGAGAGGTCTTGTCGCCGGTTCCTTCACGCTTCCGGGGCAGCCGCTGATCATGAGCGGGGGGAGGACCACGATCAGCGCGAGGGCGCCCGCTCGAATGCCGCGCATGCGTTCGGATCAAATCACACTGTGGCACACTACTGCGTACGCCGCGGCTCCCGGCGTCCTGATGTCCTGGCTGTCGCGCCGGTCGAGCGGCTCTTCTCGTCCCCTGCTGTGTATCGGCCACAGCCATGTCGCCTGCGTGGCGCTGGCCGCGAAGACGGCGGCGTACCCCTTGGAGGCGCTGAACTTCTGGCAGAGGCCAGGGGCAATCCGGCAGGAGAGCGGGGGGCCACGTTTCGACATCACGGTTGAGCGGCGGTTGCGGGACCATGAGGGACTGGTGTTCTTGATGGTTGGTGGCGCCGCCCATGTCGAGGTTGGCTTGTTGGTGCACCCCCGCCGTTTTGATTTTGTGCTGCCGGCCGAACCCGACCTGCCGCTGGATCCGGCGGGCGAGCTGATATCGGCGTTGGCCGTACGGCGGATCCTCGAATCGATGATGAAGGACTACCTCGCCTTGATGTCCCTGATTCGGGGCCTCTGCGCGGGACGGGTGGTCCAGGTCGAGCCGCCCCCGCCGTCCGACGACCCCGAGCGGATGCAGGCCGACATCCCATGGGCGTTGTTTCCGGGGCGATGTCGCGAGGTGTCGCCGGCCGCCCTGCGATACAAGCTGTGGCGGCTGCATTCGCAGGTCCTGTCGGACTGGGGCGCCGCCAACGGGGTGGATCTGTTGCCGGCGCCGGCCGCATCGATGGATGCCAACGGGTGTCTGCGGGGACCGTATTACGGCGATGGGGTCCATGCCAACGAACGGTATGGTGCGCTTGTGCTGGCACAGATGAGACAGCTGACATGAGTCATCCGTATCGCGACATTCCCGGGACGCAGCGCTGGAGCCGGGCGATGGCCGGCCGTGACCCTGGCGAGATCGATCCGGTGCCGCCGCCCCCGTTTCTGATCGGGCCCGAGACACGGGTCGTCACGGCCGGCAGTTGTTTTGCCCAGCATGTCGTGCGTCATCTGCGCGATGAGGGGCAGGTGCTCTTCGAGACCGAGACGGCTCATCCGCTGCTGCCGGCCGACTTGGCCGCATCGTTCGGGTATGGCATCTACGCCGCTCGGTACGGAAACATCTACACGTCACGACAGCTGTTGCAGCTGTGGCAGCGTGCGAACGGGCACCTCGTGCCGGTCGACGATATCTGGGAGGGGGATGGCGCCTGGTTCGATCCGTTCCGGCCCAGCATTCAACCGGGCGGCTTCGCGTCGGAGCGCGAGTATCACGAGGACCGTCGCCGACACCTCGCGGCCGTGCGGCGGGCGTTCAGAGAGATGGACGTGTTCATCTTCACGCTGGGCCTGACCGAGTGCTGGGCGTCGCGCGATGACGGTGCGGTCTACCCGCTGTGCCCCGGAGTCGCCGCGGGCCGATTCGACGACCGCCGATGTGTTCTCCTCAATCTCGGCGTCGACGAGGTCGTGGCCGATCTCACCACCTTTATCACCGAGGTCCGAGCGGTGAATCCGGAGATGCGCGTGATCCTCACCGTGTCGCCGGTGCCGCTGGCGGCGACCGCGGAGCCGCAGCACGTCCTGCTGGCGACGACGTATTCCAAGTCCGTGCTGCGCGTGGCCGCGCAGCAGCTGACCCGCCTGCCGGACGTGTACTACTTCCCGGCCTACGAAATCGTCGCGGCTGCCGGCCTCGATTATTTCGCGGAGGATCGGCGCACCCTGCGCGCAGATGGGGTGCGCAGGGTGATGACCTTGTTCTCTCACCATGTGATGGTTCCCACCGGGCGGCCCAGGGTGGAGACGGAGGGATACGATTTCCTTGGCCAGGCGCGGGCCGTGGTCGATACACTGTGCGACGAGGAGAAGGTGGATGCCGCCGACTGACGACGCGCTGCGGCGCGTCGACACCCTGATGCAGCAGCAGCACTATGACGAGGCCATCGAATGCCTCACCGTCATGCGCCGCGCGCAGGCTGATCCGACGCTCGAGCGGTTACTGGCGATCTGCCGGTACGAGGCGTACGCGTCCAGGGCGCCGCATGCGAACGTGGCTGACCCATGGGCGGGGGTGCCGGATCGGGCCTTCACCTTCAGCGCGGGCCTGCCGGAGGTGCACGCCAACGAGCTCGGCGCCGCCACCCTGGCCGCGGGTATTCGCCATCATGGCGCGCTGCTGGTGCGCGGCCTGTGTTCTTCGGCGACCGCTGCGCAGTTGGAAGGCGGTATCAGGGAGGCCCTCGCGGCCTGCGCCGCCTGGCGCACGCGGGGCTCCGGCGAATTCGCCAACTCCTGGTACACGCGCCTGCCGCTCCGGAAGGGCTGCAAGCTGGCGGGGGCGCGACCCTGGGTGGAGGGCCGCGGCGACGGCGTCTGGCTCGCAGATTCGCCTCGCATGCTCTTCGAACTAACCGAGCTGTTCAACACGAGCGGCATTACCCGGTTGATCGAGGAGTATTTTGGCGAGCGGCCGATGCTCTCGGTCGGCAAGTCGACCCTCCGCTGCGTCCCCAGCACGATGGGGCCAGCCGACTGGCATCAGGATGGGGCGTTCATGGGGGCGACGATCCGCAGCGTCAATGTCTGGATCGCCCTGTCCCACTGTGGCGTTGACGCGTCAGGCCTGGAAGTGCTCCCGCGTCGCGTGCCTCGTTTCCTTCGCACCGGCAGCCACGGTGCCTGCTTCGCCTGGTCCATTGGTCCGGGCATGGTGGCCGAGGCCGCCGGCGACGTGGCCACGACCAGCCCGATATTCGAGCCTGGCGACGCCCTGCTGTTCGATCATTTCTTCGTGCATCGCACCGGCGTCCCTGCGGGGATCGCCAAAGACCGGTATGCGATCGAATCCTGGTTCTTCGCGCCGTCGGCGTATCCGGCCGACCAGGTGCCGCTGCGACTCTGACGCGCGGATTCACACGGCCGCGCGTCAGTTCGGCCCGTTCGCCTTGTGCAACGCGTAGGTGCCGACGAAGACCGGCACAATCCCCGTGTAGTGTTCGGAGGCGGTGAGCCGGTAGACCGGGAGCGCGGAGTCCTGGCCGAGGGTCCTGGGCGGCGGGGCATGGCTCACCAGGAAGATGCGCCCGCCGTCGGCCGCCGCGGTCGCCTCCTCAACCGCCTGCGCGAACGGTATCTTCGGGTCGTCGAATCCGAACGGATGGTCGCGTTCCTGCGGCGCCCCGGCACGGACCACACGGTGGGGCCGGCGGAAAGCGACATCCACCCCGGTCAGCGGGCCCGGGCTCAGGACACCCGTGTGATCGAGCACCAGGTCGTCGGGCAGGGCGTGACGATCGATGAAGGCGGCCGCTGTCCGGTAGCCGGGACGCGCGAACGGTTCCGTCAGCATCTTGCCGGCACCCAGCGCGAACGCGATGACCGCCAGCGCGGCGGCCACACGGCCCAGCCGCGGACCCGCAGCGCAGAGAAACGTCGCCAGCAACAACGCGAAACCCGGCCACGAGGCCGCCAGGCCTCGGACGCTGAACAATTGCACGCCCCCGGCGCTGAACAACGCGGCGCCCACCGGCACCGAGGTCGCCAGCAGGAGGACCAGCACGGTTCGGGGCGCAAGCCGCCGGGGTCTTGCCTCCTCTCGCGGGCGGACCATCCCAATCCCCAGGCCAATCAGGGCGAGCAGGAACGCGACCGCGAGCAGTCCGAGTGCGAACGACCCCGGCAGATCGAGCACCCCGCGATTGATGATGTACGGATACCCAATCGCCCAGTGTTCGAGGGAGCGGCGAACCGCGTAGGGGGTGAACGGTTGCAGGAAGAAGAGAATGGGCAGGGTCCACGACTGAAAGTCCCGAACCAGGCCCGGCACCCACGGCAGGAATCCGACAGCCGCCGCCAGGGTGGCCCATGACGCCGTGCGCCGCACCTCCGGGTGGGCCCACAGGAGCCACGCCAGCTGCGCCCCGAGGACAAAGACGCCCGTGTAGTGCGTATACACGGCGGCGCAGGTGGCGCACGCATACGCGATCCACCAGCGCGTGCGGCGGGTGTCGGTCGCAAGCAGCATGGTGAACGTCGAGAGCGCCACGATGAACATCAGCAGGGCGTAGCCGCGCGCCTCCGCCGAGTAAAAGATCATGAACGGCGAACAGGCGGTGAGCGCTGCGGCGACGGTTCCCGTCGTCCGGTCGACCAGCCGGCACCCGAGCAGGTAGATGAGCGGAATGGTCGTGATCCCCGCGATCAACGACGGCAGGCGCACGAGTTCGGGCGTATCGCCGAGCCGCGTCGTCAGCCACGACGCCACAAAAAAAGCCGGCGGCGAAATCTCGGCGTGGCTGTAGACAGTGACGAGCACACGGCCAAGCTCCCGGCTCGTGACAATCCAGTACGTCGACAACTCGTCGGCGAACAGCGACTGGTGAGCGACCTGTACGCGCAGAAACGCGCCGGCGGCGGTCAGGACACCCATCACCAGCACGGCCACCCCTTTGCCCCGCGTGAGCATCCTCCATATACTCGCGGCTGCACATGTGGGATGGCAAGCGAATCTCGGTGGTGCTGATGACCCTCGCGGAGCGCGGCTCGATTCGCCGCGTCATTGACGGCTTCTTCGCCACCGGGGTGGTCGACGAGGTCGTCGTGGTCAACAACAACGCGGAGCCCGGCACGAGCGGCGAAGTCGCCCAGACCCGCGCGGTGGAGGTCTTCGAGACCCGGCAGGGATATGGGTACGCGGTTCGCCGGGGCTTGCTCGAGTCGACCGGGGACATCGTCGTGCTCGCCGAACCGGATGGAACGTTCCTGCCGGAGGACATCAGGAAACTGCTCGTGTACAGCAACGAGTGCGAGGTGGTCTTCGGCACCCGGACGACGCGCGAGTTGATCTGGCACGGCGCGAACATGAAGTGGGCGTTGCGCTGGGGCAATTGGGCGGTGGCCAAGATGATCGAGGTGCTCTTCAACACCGGGCACCTCAGCGACGTCGGCTGCAGCTACCGGCTGCTGCATCGCCGCATGGCGGACCGCGTGGCTGCCGAGATGCAGGTGGGCGGGAATCATGCCGGTGCCGAGGTGATGCTGATCACCGTCGCATCGGGAGCGCGCTTCGTCGAGATTCCTGTCAACTACCTGCCGCGCGTTGGCACGTCGTCAGCCAGCGGCAGGCCGCTGGTGGCCGTGGCCATCGGTCTGCGCATGATCCTGCTGATCCTGCGCTGGCGCTTGCGCGGCCCCCTCCGCCGGCCGAAGCCGGCGCGGTTTTCGGAGGGTGCGGAAGGCGACCGGGCGTGAGCGTCGCACACTTCGACGAGATCGCCCACGCGTATGACGGGTCCCTGCCGGCGCACGTGGTCGAGCACTACCTGCGGAAACGGACGGACTTCATCCGGGCCCTCGTTCCATCGGGGGCCTCCGTGCTCGACGTCGGCTGCGGCACCGGCGTGCTGGCGGCGCGGGTCCGGCAGGCGGGCTACCAGGTCGTCGGGGTCGATCCCTCGCAGGGGATGATCGGGGTGCTCCAAGGCCGTGCGCCGTCGGTGGCTGCCGTCGCGGCGTCCGGGATGTCGCTGCCGTTTGCTGACGACCGGTTCGACCTGGTGTACTGCGTGGCCGTGATGCATCACATTGCGGAGGCGGCCGGCGTGCAGCGGACCCTGCAGGAGATGGTCAGGGTGGTCAAACGCGGCGGGCGGGTGCTGGTCTGGGACCACAACCCGCGCAACCCGTATTGGCGGTGGCTCATGGCGCGTGTGCCGCAGGACACCGGCGAGGAGAGGCTGATTCCGGAGGAGGAGATGCTCGCGGGACTGCGCGCCGGAGGCGCCCAACCCCTCCGCTCGCAGCAACTCGGCCTGGTCCCTGACTTCATCCCGCCACGACTGCTCGGCCTGGCGGCCAGATTCGAACGACTGGTCGAGCGCACGCCGGGGGTCCGCCGGGTCTGCGCGCACAACGTGATTCTGGCCACGAAACGGTGACGCGGCCCTGTGGGGGCGTCAGTGCCGCGCGATGAGCTCGACGACGGCGAGGCCGGAGGTGCCCTGGTGGATCGTGCGCAGATCGAAGCGCTCGCCGAGTCGCTTCAGGGCCCACGACTGAAGGGGCGCCAGATCAGTCAGCGCCGCGATTGGCGCGTCAGGCTTGCAGTCAGTCGTCAACGGGTCGATTGAGGAGTCGGCGCGAAGGGCGAGGAATCGTGCGCGCGCGGAGTCATTGATCAGCAGTCGCTCGCCGGCCCGCAGGGCATCAATGGCCTGCGCGAGGCCGGGCAGCCTCTGGTCGGCGATGAAACTGTCCTGCCAGGGCGAGGCGAGCGGCAGGATGTTGCCGCGTCGGCTGCGCAACAGAATCTCGACCTGCAGGTCGGGGGTCGCCAGTACCAGCGACCGCCGGGCGCCGGGCATGTGCGCTTCCAGAAGACGCTGGCCTTCGGCCGACGCCGGACTGACAGGGGGCATGTGCCACAGGCGATGCAGGGCCTCCCGCAGGGATGCGCCTCCCGGGAAGGCATGGGCGAGCGCCGAGTGGGGATACCGGGGCGCCACAGACGACCAACCGGATCCCAGAAGGAGAACGGCCGTTGAGAGGACACACGCCAGGCCGAGGCGCCGGGCCTGCCGCGACACCAGCTCGGATCGCAGGAGCAGGCTCAGCCACAGGGCCGCGGCCAGGAACGCCGGCAGCGACACGCCGGCGAGCACGAAGTCTGTGGAGCGATTGTTGAAGTAGCTGTAGATCGCCACCCCGTAGGCCGTGACCCCCGTCAGCGCGACGATCGCGGTCCGCTCGGTTCGCACGACGTCCGGCTCGCGGACGACCAGCAGAACCAGGCCCGCTGCCGACGCCAGGTGCAGCGCGCCGACCGCGAGACCGGGGGACCAGGAGGGGAAGTCGAAGTTCAGATCGCCGAGGGGCTCGAACAGGAACGCGCGCAGGTACGCGAGGTATTGCCCCCAGTCAGGCAGCTGTCCGGTGGCGGCAAACGTCAGACCGGCGAAGCACACGTGCGCGCACAGGCATGCGGCCGCCACGTGCACGATCCGACCGGCCAGCCACCGTGGTCGCTGCGTGACGGGGCGCAGCCAGGCCTCGAGGAACACCAGCGGTGCGAGCGTGGCCAGCGAATAGACAAACGCTTCGAGCGACCAGATGGAGGAGAGGCCGGCCACCGCGACAACGATTCCCCAGGCAAGGGGCCGGCCGCGTGGCCATCGCTGCGCGGCGACGACGGGCAGCAGGATGGCCATAGGCATGCCGAATCGCACGGCCGAGTTCTGCGGTATGGAGTTGATCGGGTAGGTCGTGTTGAAGACCAGCGTGATCAGTGCGATCGCCACCGTGCCGGCCGCGATGAGACGGGACACACCGGCGAGGCGCAGGATACCATAGCCGCCGGCGAAGACCAGTGCGTTGGCCATCGCGCTGAACACCCCGAAGGTGCCGTAGCCGATCGGCACGATCGTGAACCAGGCGGCCAACAGGTAGATGAGCGTGACGCCGTACTGCGAGGCGGTGTCCAGCAGCAGCGCGCCGCCCGCGAGTACTTCGTTGGCCGGCCCGAGGAGGAAGTTCTGGTGGAACTGGATGACCGCAATGTCGAACGACACCTGGGCGTTCCCCGGCCCCAGCTCAGGCTGGACGACGATCAGGTCGGGAACGGCCAGGAGAATGAGTGCGATCAACACCGCGTCGGCGGCGATTGTCCACGGTCGACCCAGGGACGGCACGCGGCCGCGTTCGACGGCCGCGACGCCACCGGCCATCAGCAGGGCGCCGAGCACAAGCGCAAGCGGGTTCAGGGCGCGCAGGTTGGTGAAGCAGAGGAACACCACCAGGGTCAGCAACCCCGCCAGGGTCCAGATGGGCGCTGCCGCACCGGAGAGCCTCTCGAGCGGACGGCACGGGTCTGGCCGAGTCGATCGCCGGATCACCGGCGCGGCGCCCATCCACCAGATCGCCCCCGCGCCAAGCGCACCCACGGCCGCGTCGACCCCGGGCCAGCGGGCCGCAACCTTGATGGCGATGATGGCCAGGGCCAGCGCGCACGCCAGCAGACCTGTCAGCGCCGGCAGGCCGGACCGATGGGGACCGTTGGATATCCGATCGGCCAGGCGTGGGCCAACCATCAGCGCGAGCGGCAGGATGATCAGGAACGTACTCAGATACAACAGCGTTTCCGCGTCCTGGTTCTGCGTGAGCGGCAGGCAGGGGACCGGGACGGGATGATTGACCAGCAGCACCAGCCCGAGCAGCGTGACGAACGCGGCGCCGGCGATCTCCACCGTCAGGGCCAGTGTCCACGCGAACGGGGCACGCATCATACCGGCTTCCGGGCCACGCCGACGAGGATCAGGCCCGCGCAAATCGTTTCCACACGATCGACCACCAGCGACGAGGCCAGATGCGCGCGCAGGGTGTCAGCGCGGTAGGGCATCACATGATTGTCCTCCACGTTGAACTCGCCGCTGAACCAGCGATGATACGTCGCCTCCACGAGCGGCCAGGCCACGCCGCCATAGTTGGGGGTGGCGACGAGCAGGCGCCCCCCGGCCGCGAGGACGCGGCTCAGTTCGCCGATCACGGCCACAGGATTCTCCAGGTGTTCGATGACCTGATTCATGACGATCACGTCGATGCAGTGGTCGGCCACCGGCAGGTGGGCGAGGTGCGCAATTGCATAGGACGCGTCCGGGTATCTGCGCGCGCAGCACGCGGCGTAGGCCGGCTGGTAGTCGAGGCCCAGGACCCTCAGATGTCCGGCGTACGGACCCGTTTCGATGCCGTTGCCACAGCCGGCGTCGAGTACCCGCGCGCCCGCGGGCGCCGCGTCCAGATACGTCCGCAGAAAGCGCTGGATCGGCCGATGGACCAGCGATCGCGGGAAGCGGAATTTGTCGTCCAGGTACTGGAGGTAGGGAGACTCCACGGCGCTCAGCAATGACCTCCGCTCTTCGACCGCCTCACGCGCATGGCGTCCGTCGCTTCCTCAGGGATCTCGCCACGGCCACGGCGGATGTCCTCGCCGGAAGACCTCGTCGGCCGGCCGGGCCACCTGCGGCATCCACGTTTCAGTGTGTGCTCTGTGGCGGCGCGTCCGCCCACGAACTGATGACCGAGTCCGTGCCGGAGTCGCGAGGATACCACGTGGCTCGCTGTGACCGGTGCGGCCTCGTCGCAACGGTTCCGCTCCCTCGCGGCGAGGACATTCCCGCGATGTACGGCCAGGAGTATTACGGCACGGAGAACAAGAAGTTTGGTCCCCTGACCGAGCTCTTCGTCTTCCTCTTTCGGGTCGCACGTCTGCGGGCGGTGTACCTGACGGGCACCAGGCGGGGCGCGATTCTCGACCTGGGCTGCGGCAGGGGGCTCTTTCTGCGAGTCATGCAGCGGGTGGGGTTCGTCACCTGGGGCACGGAGCTCGACGAGGCGGCGGCCGGCGCTGCCCGCCGATCCGGCATGCAGGTCCGTGCCGGTGCACTCGTCGACTGTCACTTTGATGCCGGCCAGTTCGATGTCATCACCGCCTGGCACGCGTTCGAGCATTTTCGGGACCCCGATGTGGTGCTCCGGGAATGCCATCGCCTCCTCCGGCCCGGAGGGGCGCTCGTCATGTCCATGCCCAACATCGAGAGCTGGCAGGCCCGTTGGGCCGGCGCGAGCTGGTTCCATCTGGACCTGCCCCGGCACCTGTTTCACTACAGTCCGGTGACGATCACCGCGATGCTCGAGGCCCACGGGTTTCGCGTGGATCGGATCTCCCACTACAGCCTTGAACAAAATCCGTTCGGCCTGCTTCAGAGCGCGCTGCATCGTCTGGGTGGCACCCACCTTGGCTTGTATCGTCTGCTGCGGGGGCCCGTCAACCGGCGGGAGCGCGCGCGGATGCGACGACTTCCGCTGCTTGCCGCCTATCTGGTCGCGTTCGTACCCGCCGCGGCCATCTCGACCGTATGGTCGCTGCTGCGCAGCGGGGCGACGTTCACGGTGCTCGCTCGTCGAGTTGACTGAGATGGCCGAGGCCTCCGGCACCCTCCGTTATCCACTGGTCGACTCGATCCGGGCCCTGGCCGCGTTGGCGATTCTCGTGGTCCACACGGCTGTCGTCTCCGAGATGTCACACGACCTCTGGTACTGGCCGCTCCTCGCGCACCTGGACATCGGCGTGCCGATCTTCTTCATGCTCTCGGGCTGCCTTCTGTATCGACCGATGGTCGCGGCACGCGTACTGGGAACTCCATCGACGCCGCTCCCGGCCTACCTGTGGCGTCGCTTCGTGCGAATCGCGCCGGCCTACTGGCTGGCCTTGACCGTCCTGGCGATCGTGCCCGGGCTCGCGGGGGTGTTCAGCAGCAACTGGTGGGTGTATTACGGGCTGCTCCAGAACTACCCCGTGTACACACGCGGTGCGGACTGCATCGCGAGTCCGCTCCTGTGTGGCCTCGCCCCGACCTGGACCCTCGGGATCGAGGTGGCCTTCTACGTGCTCCTGCCGGGCTATGCGCTCGCCATGCGCTGGTGGTGCCGTCGGCTGCCGCGAGCGAATTGGCTGGTGTTGGAACTGGCGATGCTCGGCCTGGTCAGCGCCATGTCAGTGGCGTTCCAGGCACTGGCCAGCCTCAGCGGCCTTCCGTTGTGGTTGATGGTGTTCTCACCGCTGGGCCGCGCATGGTGGTTCGGGCTGGGCATGGGCCTGGCGGCCGTCTCGGTCTGGCTCCAGCAGCGCAGCCGCCTGCCGTCCGCTGCTCGTGTGGTCAGCGACTACGCCGGTGTCGCCTGGATGGCGGCCATCCTCTTCTATGCGGTGCCCGCGCTCGTCGTCATCAACGACAGCCCTTTGCTGGCGATGCCTCTGTTTATCGGGCGGTTCGAGTACATCGCGGTGCATCTGCTGGCTGGCGTCATTGGCGCCCTGATTCTGCTGCCGGCGGTGTTCTGGGACGGTCGCGCGGGGCTGCCCAGCCGCCTGCTCGCCAACCCGGTGCTGACCTGGCTCGGGCGGATCTCCTATGGGATCTTCCTTTGGCACTACCCGATCATCCACGGCCTGCGGGCGGGCGGGGTGGGCCTCTGGTGGCCGGGCCTGACATTTCCGATCCTGCTCATGGGGACGCTCGTCCTCACGATCACGTGCGCCGCCCTCAGCTACTACCTGCTGGAACGGCCGGTGATGCGACTCACGTATCGGCGACCGGCGGCGTCAGGCTGCCCCGGCTAGACCCGCCCGCGGCCTGGTCCGGCAACGGCGCCAGTTGGTCACGGTGCGATCTGCCTGCGGGCGTTCCATACAGTCCATCCATACGCAGGCCCAGCCCGCTGATCACGCAGAGGTTGGCCTTGACACTGATCCACGCTTCACGGACGCGAGTCGCGGCCCGGGCCCGGGCTTCGCCAGAAGAGCAGATCCACACCCCGGCCCACGCGCACGTCCGGCCTGCGGTTCCCGCGGCCAAGCAGCATTGGAGGACCAGCGCCCACCGGCGGCCGAAGCGTCGGGTGAAGAACCAGTGCCAGCCGGAGAAGAGGGCGAGCATGCTCAGCATCGGCCTGCGGTCCCGGCTCGTCGACCCGTGATGGACGACGATGGCCCCGGCCAGGTAGTGCAGCTTCCAGCCCGCCTGCCGCATCCGATCGCTGAGTTCGACGTCGTCGGGACCAAGGGGCAGGTGGTCCTCAAGCAAGCCCACGGTCTCGAACACTTCGCGTCGAAGCACCAGGCACGCGCCTGAAGCGGTCGCCATGTCGCCCGACTGGTTCGGATCCCGGTGGGGCTGGGAGAACGTTCCAAACCGGGCGCTGCGAGGGACCAGGCGGTCCAGTCCGCTCAGATGGCACAGCAGCGCCAGCGGCGTCGCTTCACCTCGCGGTCCGCTCTGGAACGTGCCATCCACGTTCACGAGTCGCGGCCCGACGGCGCCATACGCCGGGTGTTGCTCGAGGAACGCCGAGAGGCGGACGAGGGCCTCGCCGACCGGTTCGGCGTCGTCATTGAGCAGGGCGATGAACCGGCCACGCGAGGCGCGGATGGCCCGATTCATGTTGGGCGTATACCCCTGGCGCACCGAGCCGCGAAGCAGGTGCACGGCCGGGAATTCTCGCTCGATCAGGTCCGCGCTGTTGTCTTCGGAGGCGTTGTCGACGACGATGACCTCCCGATGCATGCCGGAAGTCTGCTCGAACACGGCGCGCAGGCAGCACCGCAGCAAGTCGATGTTGTTGTCGTTGACGATGCAGACGCTCAGATCGGGCCGGCCGGTCGAGACGCTCGGGAGAACGGAGGGTGGCACCTGCGCAAATTCTACAACGGCGGCAGCTGAATGCCGCGCGCGGCCAGCCGGGACCGCACGACGTCCCAGTCGTGCTCGATGACATTCAACGCCGTGTCCTGGCGCGTGACCAGGTCCGCGTATGACGCCGTGCCGAACCGGTCGACGGCCTCGTCGTACCGATCGGTCAGAATCCGTGATGAGGGGTCGAGTCCCGCGACGACGGTCAGGCCCGTGGGCGGCGCGGGAATTGTGAAGACGTCGAGATCCGGCCGGTAGTGCTTGAGGCACAACACCAGCTTCCAGACGTCGCCGGTGTGAAACGGCGTCGCCGACTCGGCTCGCTGAGTCAGTTCGCTGAGCGGAATCGTGTCGTGGATGAGGATGAGTGATCGGGGCCCACTGAGCGCCTCGAGGTGCCGGAAATCGCGCAGGGCCTGCTCGAAGGTGTGCAGCCCATCAATGAATCCGACGGACAAGGGTTGTCTTCCAAGGGCGTCGTGGGCGGCCGTGCCCTGGAAGAACTCGTCGCTCGTCATGCGCGCGATCCGTGTCGTGGCTCCGAGCGTGACACGGAGGTCCGGCCTGGGGTCGACGCCGATCGCGACCGTCGGCGGCTGGAACAGGGCGAGCGTCTGGCCTTGGAAGACGCCGATCTCGATGGCGGTGGCTGGTGCCAGCGCGCGGTAGAAACGTGACAGCCAGACCACGTAGGAGTCGCCAGGCATCCGTAACCTCGCCAGATGCAGCGCGGCTTTCGCGGATGTCGGATCGAGCGCCAACGCTCGCTGGAGCGCCTGCATGGCGTGTGCCCGCCGGCCCGCACGTGCCGACGCGCGCGCGACTCGCAGAAGCGCGCCGACCCGCCAGGCCGTCGGCACCGCGGACCAGGCGCGTCGCACGAGGGCTCCCCAGGTGGGAATCACCGCCGTTCGCGCGTACCGGCGCGCCGCCGCAGGGGACAACGGCCCGAAGCAGATGGGCGGCTGCGGCAGTTGCGGCACGGCGTACGGCGTGCCGCGAATCCGTTCGTATTCGAGCGACCACTGCGCGATGTGCCGGCGATGCGACTTCAAGGGTTCGTTGGTGGCCACGCCGCCGTGCAGCTGGTGGAACGTCCCCTCACCGATGAGCAGAATCAGCCGTGCCTGTGGCGCCTCCACGGCGCGCTTGAAAAGGTCCAGATTGGCCAGGCCTCCGCCGGGTGCACGAAACGCCTCTTCCATGCCGCCGATCGCGGTCCAACGATGGCGTCGCATGAAGATCGCATTGGATTCGACGATCGACCCTCCCCAGCCGTATCCCGACGATTCATCCAGCACGCCGATCTCGAACAGTCGGTATCCGTCGTTGGGCCAGCCGATCGAGTCGAGCAGGGCATCTTCACGATCCTGCGAATAACCGCGCTTCACTGCCCGTCGCTGGTAGGTTGGGCCCAGATACCAGCCAGGAGCGGCGACGACGGCTTCGGAGTCCAGGGTCGCCGCGCGAGAGGCGAAGTGCAACAAGCCCGGCGTGGCAATGCGGGCCCCGTCGATCATCACGCCGATCACGTCACCGCGGGCGGCCGCCAGCCCCCGGTTGACCGCCGCCACCGGCGACGGGTGTGCATCGTCGATGCGAATCAGACGGAAGTTGCCCTCGAGCCGACAGATCAGGTCCGGATCCAGCGGGGGCGTCGAGCCGTTGTCGACCACGAGGACCTCGTACGCATCGCTGGCAATCTCCCGTTGATAGGCCGCCGAGAGCGAGTGCAACGTCCGCGGCGCCTCCCGCGGGATGTTGTAGGCCACGACGACGAGAGACAATGAGGGCGGACGTGCGGACACTGGATTCATCCGGAATCTTACTGCACCCGTTGCAGGCCGATGCCGCGGCACGTTCCAGGCGCCGGTCCGATGCTCTGACACCGCCGGGGCGCGATACGATAGTGCGCGTGCCCGTGTCGTCCGAGAATCGCCCTGTCCGGAATGTGGCGGGCACGTTGGTCATGGTGATGGAATTCCGGTTTCTGCGGACGCCGGATGGCTCGGTGTGGACCGACACCGTCTATGAAACATCGCACTGGGATCGGTACCTCGAAGTGTTCAGTCGCGTGCGCCTTGTGGCGCGCGTCAAGGATGTTCCCGCCGCTGATCCTGCGTGGGCCCGGGTCGATGACCCGTTCGTGACCGTCAGTGCGGTTCCCCACTACATTGGGCCGGTGGCGTACGTCCGGCGTCGTCGGGCCGTCCGGCGCGCGTTGGCCGCCGCCGTCCTTCCGGGTGAGACGATTTTGCTGCGCGCGCCTGGCCAACTCGCGGCGGTCATGGCCGGGGTGCTGGCCTCCCGGGGGCAACGGTGGGCGGCGATGGTCGTCGGAGATCCCGCGCAGTCCCTCGCGACGGGGGCCACGAGTCATCCGCTCCACGGCGTGTTCCGCCAGGTCTTCATCAGGGGGCTGCGATCGATTGTGCGTGGAGCCGTGGCCGTGCACTATGTTTCACACGGACTCAAGCGGTTGTACCCGCCGTCGGCCGGAGCGATTGTCACGGTGGGCTCCGACGTCGTCTTGCCTGAAGGTGCGTTTGCCGCTTCGGCCCGTCGGCATCCCTCACCACCGGCGCCCACCGTCATCACCATCGGGTCGCTTGAACAGCCGATGAAGGGAACGGCGGTGCTCATCAACGCCTGCGCGGCCTGTCATCGGGCCGGCCTGCCGCTGCGGGTGACCATTGTTGGCGAGGGACGGCTGCGATCGAAGCTCGAGCGGATGGCTCGGGAGCTCGGTGTCGGCGAGTGTGTGACGTTTCTTGGGGCGATCCCAGCCGGGACGGCCGTGCGCGAGCAACTCGACCGGGCCTCGATCTTTGTGCTGCCATCCTTCACCGAAGGCCTGTCGCGGGCGCTCGTCGAGGCCATGGCACGCGGGCTGCCTTGTATCGGCAGCGACGTGGAGGGCATCGCGGAGTTGCTGCGGCCAGAAGACACCGTGCCCCCGCGTGACGCCGGTCGGCTTGCCGTCGCGCTGCGGACCGCATTGGCCGATCCCGCTCGATTGGACGAGATGTCGCGAAGGAATCTGGAGATCGCGCGGACCTATGCCGAAGGCGCGTTGTGGACGCGGCGCCGTGGCTGGTACGAATCCGTGCGTGACGCGCTGAGCCAGTCGCCGGCGCCGGCGACCTCGCCATGAACCTGCTGCCGGGGTGTTCGACTGCTCGTGGCTGCCAGCCGACTGGGCGGCTCGCTTCGTGAGGAGGCTGCCAGGTACGGCCGATCGCGGAACCGCGTGGCTCGTGTGCGGCCAGTCCGCCTACGTCGGCGCGCAGTGGCTCATGCTGGTTGCCTGTCTGCGGTGGGGCGGGGAAGCGGTGGCCGGGCAGTTTGCCCTGGCATTCGCGGTCTCAGCCCCGGTGTTCCTCTTCTTCGCGATGCGGCTCAGAGGGGTCCTTGCCACGGACGCCGACAACCGCACCGCGCTTGAGACCTACTGGGTCGTCCGACACCTGAGCACACTTGCGGCCCTGCTGGTGGTCGGCGCGGTCAGCGTGTGGAGCGGGTACCCCGGCCAGACCGTCCTGGCCATCGGGCTCGTTTCGGCCGCGAAGGCGGTCGAGGGCGCCAGCGACCTCTGTTATGGACTGTGGCAGAAGGCCGGAGAACTGCGCGTGGTCGGGTGGTCACTGATCGCCCGCAGCGTCGGCGGCACGCTGGGGTTTGTCGCGGGCCTGCGCTCTGCGGACCTATCGGCGGGACTGCTCGGCCTCCTCTTCGCCTGGGTGGGCGTGTTGCTGCTCTTTGACCTGCCACACGCGCGGCGGACGCAGATCGCCAACGGCCTCTCGGCGTCAGGGTTCGCGCTGATCTGGCCTGTCGGCGGCTGTCGTGCGCTCGTCTGGCGGTCGCTGCCGCTCGGGGTGACGGCGGCGCTCGGTGTGCTCGTCGTGATGATCCCGCGGTATGTCATCGAGCGGACGAGAGGTCTTGATGAACTGGGTGTGTTCGCCTCGATCACGACGGTCGCCCTGGCGGGCGGCGTCGTGTTGAACTCGTTCGGAGAAGCGGCGATGAATCGCATGGCACGGAGCGTGGTTGAAGGGCGGCATCGGGACTTCGCGGTGGTCCTCCGTCGACTCCTCGGTTTGGCGGCCGTGGTCGGAACCGCCGGCATCGTCGCGGCCTCGGTGTGGGGGGCCGTGATCCTTCAGGTCGTCTACGGCGACGCGTTGGTGCCGTACGCCGCGTTGCTTGTGCCGGTGATGGGGGCCGCCGCCTTGCTCCAGGTGGCGTCATTCCTGGGGTACGGACTGCTGGCCGGCCGTGCGTTTCGGGTGCAGACCCTGGTCCTGTCGGCCGCCGTGTTGACGGGTCTTGCGGCTGGTCTCGCGTGGATTCCCGACGCCGGCCTGTGGGGCGCGGCGTGGACGCTGCTGGCGACCGCGACGGTGCAGACGCTGGGCAGCCTCGCGGCGCTCATGCTGATGACTCGACACGGGAGGGCCGATGCCTGAGCGTCTCCCGATGGCCGTAGCGATCGCCTCCGTGATCTCCGCCGCGATCCTTTGGCTGGGGAGCGCGGGCTGGCATTGGCTGGTTGTGCCGGTCACGGTGTGTGGAGTGTTGTGTCTGTTGGATGCGCTCGACTGGTGGGCGGGCGCCACCGAGCCGTTCGACCCGGTGGGATTGGTGGGGGTGGTGGGCATCTACTTCTTCCAGGTGGCCCCCCTGCTCACGGTGGCGTCTGGTCACGCACTGCGATTCATCGACCAGCAGCCGTCCGACTATCGCCCCTGGATCGGCGGTATGGCGATGCTGCATGTCGTGTCGCTCGGCGTCTATCGGATGGTTCGGCAGTGGACGCTGGCCCGTCCCGCACGCCCCGCTGCGGCGCGATGGTATCTGGAGAGCGCCCGGGCGCGATGGGTCCTGCCGGTCCTGCTCGTGGTGACGGCGCTGACCCAGGTGTGGGTCTTCGCTCGCTTCGGCGGTGTCCGCGGGTACGTCGAGGCATTCGAGCGCAACACCCTTCTGTACGACGCCTTCAAAGGCACCGGCTGGATCCTGATGATTTCGGAGAGCTTCCCGATCCTGCTCATGTTCGGGATTGGACTGGCGGCGAGCCGGTGGGCGTGGACGCGCCGGCTGGCAGTGGTTGGCGTGTTGCTGACCGCAATGATTCCGGTGTTCGTGCTGTTTGGCGGATTGCGGGGCAGCCGGGCGACGATCATCTGGGGGCTCTTTTGGGCCGCCGGCATTGCACACACCACGATCCGGCCCTTTACGAAGCGGCTGCTCCTGGCCGGCATTCCGCTGGTGTTGATTCTGGCGTTTGTCTGGGGCTGGTACAAGGACGCCGGGTTGCGGACCACCCGCCTGATCGCCGGCGAGACGACGGCGGCCATTGGTGTACAGCGCGACTGGTCGGTCCTGCTCTTGAGTGACTTGTCCCGCAGTGACGTTCAGGCGTTGGCCCTGTGGCGGGTCATGGATGAGCGACGTCACTGGACACCGGCGTGGGGCCAGACCTATCTCGGGTCGTTGGCGCTGCTCGTGCCAGCGCGGATTTGGCCGTCGCGGCCTCCGGGGAAGATTCGCTGGACCACCGACCTCGAGGACCACGTCGGGGCCTTCGCGCGCGGTCGCCGGACGAGCCGCGTGTATGGTCTCAGTGGAGAGGCGATCTTGAATTTCGGCCCGCTGTTTGTGCCGGTGATGTACGGCGCGTTCGGCATCCTTGTGGGGACAGTGCGGCGTTGCCAACTGCGATGGACGGAGACAGGCGATGCCCGGCGGCTGCTGGTGCCGCATCTGGTGACGATCTGCCTGTTGGCGCTTCCGTTGGACTCGGACAATCTGGTCTTTCTCTTCGTGAAGGCGGGTGCGGTGCCGTGGCTTGCGGTCACCCTCATCAGCACTCGCCTTCAGCCGGCACGTGCAGGAACTGGCGCATGAGGGTCCTGCTGGTGGTCAAGACCACCGAAGGGGGCTTGTGGGCGGCCGCCCAGGCGCGGGCGCTCGTCCACCTGGGCGCTGATGTGCACGTCGCGCTTCCGCCGGAATCTGGTCAGGCGCTTGGACGGTGGCGGGCCTCCGGCGCGACGTTGCACGAGGCGTCACTCGACCTGCCGACCGCCGCACCGTGGCAGGTGCCCGCCGCCCTGGACGCGGCACGCCGTCTCGTCGAGCGAGTGCGCCCCGACATCATCCACTCGTATGCGCTGGGCACCACCCTGGTGTTGCGTCATGCGCTTGGACGGGCCCACCCGGTGCCGCGTGTCTTCCAGGTGCTGGGGCCGTTGCATCTCGAATACGCCTTCTATCGTCGGCTTGAACTCGCGTCAGCCGGCCCGGGTGATGCGTGGATCGCCGCCAGCCGCTGCGTGTGGGATCGTCTCGTGCAGGCCGGGGCACCAATCGGTCGGGTGTTCCTGAGTTATCCCGGCATGGACCTGCCGGTAGCAGGCGCGGAGGGCCCCGGCGTGCTGCGCCGACGGCTTGGGGTGGGCGACGGGCTGCGAATCGTTGGCAACATCAACTACTTGTATGCGCCGAAGAGGCTGCTTGGTCAGACCCGCGGCATCAAGAACCACGAAGGGGTGATTGAAGCCCTGGCGATGGTCCTCGCCCGACGTCAGGACGTCGTTGGAGTGCTGGCCGGCGGGCCTTGGAATGGCGCCGACGCCTACGAACGAAAGCTCAGGCGGATGGCCGCTCGCGTTGGGCACGGCCGCATCCTCATGCCGGGGTACCTGCCGCACGAAGACGTCGTGGCGGCGTGGGCCGACTTCGACTGCGCCGTGCACGTGCCGCTCAGTGAGAACATGGGGGGGGTGCTCGAGCCCCTGCTGGCAGGGGTGCCGACCATCGCCGGACGTGTCGGCGCCTTGGGCGAGCTGGTCATCGATGGTGTGACGGGTCGCACGGTCGACAGCCACGCCCCCGCGCAGGTGGCTGACGCGATCAACGAGGTCCTCGACGACCTGCCGTCGGCGCGTGCCCTCGCCGCGCGCGGACGGGCGCTGGCGCGGGTGATGTTCGACGTCCAGCGGACAGCTCGCGAAGTGTGGCAGGTCTACACCTTCTTGCGTGATCCGAGCCGGGGCCGCCCAGCAGGCCTGGATTCCGCTGCGTTCCTCGCGTCGGCCGCCGGTCGGAGCCTCCTCGCATGAGCTGGTCGTTCCGGATCGTGTTGGTCGCGGTCGCGATCGTGATGGGGCTGTTGCTGTTTCCTGAGCTGGTGCCTCGGTCGTGGCGCGCGCTCTGGGCGTGGACCGGCGGTGTGACGGCCCTGGCGGTCGCCGTCGCCCTGGCCCCTCGCGGGCCGATGCAGGGGCTCCTGGTGGTGCTCGGCCTCCTGGTGCTGCAGGCTGCGTGGCGAGCCACGCCGTCGCCTGCGACGTTGTCCCACTTCACGGGGATCTGTGCGGGCCTGATGACGATGAGCCTGGTCGGAGCCTGGGCACAGGCGCCTCGCCGATTCCAGGCCGCGGCAGCGCTGTATGTGGCGGTCGCGTGCCTGGCCCTGGTCCTCGGCGCCGTTGGCGCCAGCCCGCCGGACGCGAAGCTGTTTGAGCCCGACGTGGTGACGCGCGCGCTTCCGCGGCGACCGCTGCTCTTGCCCGGCTTGGACTCGACCGGGTGGATCAACCGTAACGCGATAGGCGCGGTCGCGTTACTGGCGTTGCCGGTCACGCTTGGCCTGGCAATCAGCGCGTGGCGTCGCCGGCCTGCGCTGCTCGCGTTGGCTGCGGCTGGCGCGGTGTTGGCCCTCTATAGCATCGTGGCCAGCCAGTCACGGTCGGTGTGGTTGAGCGCAGGGCTGTTGCTCGGACTGTGGGTGCTGAGACCAGGCGCCGGATGGCGACGCCGGGCCACGGCCGCCGGGCTGCTCGGGGCGGTCAGCCTCGCGGGAGTCTTGGCGCTTCAGTTGTCGGGGCGCGTTGACCTGCCGTCGGTGGCTCGCACCGCGTTGGTGAGTGTGGGGGAGCGCGGGCGCATCGTCAGCCAGGCCATTGCTGCGGTACGGACAGACCCCTGGCTGGGCATCGGTCTGAACGAGTTCAGACACGTCTATCAGCCCCCGCCCGCATCTGCGTGGGCGCTGGCGCCCCACGCCCACAACATCCTCTTGCAGACAGTGCTCGACATCGGGATCATCGGTGCCGGGGCCTACCTGGCGTTGCTGCTGTGGGTGCTCGTGGGGGCGGTTCGGCTGCGGTCGCTCCCGGCCAGCGACGGTGGCGGGATCGTGACCGGTGCGGCCCTGGCGCTGGTCGGCGTCCATGTGTTCGGCATCGTTGATGCCGTGGCGCTCGGCGCGCGCGTCGGCTTGTTGCAGTGGTGGGCCTGCGGACTGATTGTGGCCGCCGTTCGGGCGTCGGCACCAGACAGGGGACCAACGCGAGAATTTGCCCCGCAATGACTCGGGCGGGATTGCCAGTAGGCCACATCCAGTTCGAGCCGAGTGTGCCAGTCAAGGGCATTGCGACCCGACACCTGCGACAGCCCCGTCAGCTCTGGGCGCACGTCGTGGCGCCGGGCCTGACGAGCGGAGTAGTGAGGCAGGTAATCCGGCAGCAGCGGTCGTCAACCCGAACAACCGGCCGTGTTGGCCCGGCCGCCATTGATGGAAGAAGAGCGGCCGCCCCAGGCAGGCCATGACCGCCAGGTCACCGCTGCCGCCAGCGGCAGAGTTGCGATCGCGAGTGTCCCACCGAGGACCAGGTCGAGACGGTGTGTAACCACCCGGCGATACACGGGCTCACCGCGCGCCGGCGGCCGCGGCGCACTGTGCGCGACGCGTGTATACTTGCCGCGTCATCTTCCAGGCCGCGGCGAGGAAGCAGGCTGGAACGACGCGCCGTCGCCGGGACGCGCGCTGCCCAGACGCCGACGGAGGCGTCCGGGGCAGCAACCACATCCACTCCGTGTGGCGGGACTTCGACGGCGACTTCGGACGCGACCTGCTGAGAGAGCACTACAAGGCGCACCTACATTGACCGTCGTTCTGCAACTGCCGTTCAGGTTCGACCCGGTCCGGCTGGCCGGCGACCTGGAGCACTGCCGCCAGGCCTGGCAGCCACACGCCAATCGCCGTGATTACGCCGGCGAATGGGGCGGCGTGGCGCTGCGTTCGGCCTCCGGGGCCGAGGACGACCTGCTGTCGATTCCGGGGCTCGAGGGGTATCGCGAGGCGTCCCTGCTGCAGGCGTGCGCCTACTTCCGCGAGGTGCTCGACACCTTTGCGTGCCCGCTGGAGACCGTCCGGCTGCTGCGGCTCACGCCGGGCAGCGTGATCGCCGAACACACCGATCGCGGCGCGTCCTACGCGGAAGGGTTCTTCCGCCTGCACGTGCCCATCACCACCAATGCCGAGACCCGGTTCGTCGTCGCCGGCCATCGGCTCGTGATGCAGCCCGGCGAATGCTGGTATGCGGATTTCACGCGGCCGCACAGCGTCAGCAACGAGGGCGCCAGCGACCGCGTGCACCTGATCATCGATGGCCGCCGGAACGAGTGGTCGGACGCCGTGTTTGCGGCCGCGGGGTACGACTTCGCCGCCGATGCCGACGCGCGCCGGATGAGGCCGGAGGTGCGTCGCCGCGTGGTCGAGGAACTGCGCAGCCGGGGCACCGAGACGGACCGGCGGCTGGCCGACGCGCTCGAGGCCGACGGGTGAGCGAGCCCTGCTGGGTGCCGGCACGTCTCGTCACCGTGGATGGCGTCGAGCGCTGCGAGTGGATTGACGTGGCCGGGGTCCGCTTCATCGAGCCGTTGTTCGAAGCGTCCGTCGCGCGTGTGATCCGTGAAGGCGGCGGGCGCCGGTTCACGCCGGTCGAGGCGATTCTCGAGGCGCCGGTCCCGCGCGCCGCCGCTCCGGGCGCGTTCATCTTTCACGTGTCCCGATGCGGGTCGACCCTGTTCGCGCAACTCCTCGCGCTCGACGCGCGCAACGTGGTCGTGTCCGAGGCCCCCGTGCTCGATCAGCTGCTCCGGTCGAGTCGCGTGAATCGCGAGGAGTACTTCACCAGGGCGCTGTCGCTGCTGGGACAACTGGCCCCCGGCGGCCGGCTCTTCGTGAAGGCGGACTGCTGGCACGTATTTCATGCCTCGGAACTCCGCCAGTGGTTCCCCGGTGTCCCATTCATCCTGCTGTATCGCGCCCCGGCCGCCGTGCTGGCGTCACAGCGGAGGATGCGCGGGATGCACATGGTGCCCGGTCTGCTCGACCCGGCGCCGTTCACCGTGGCGTACGATCCGGAACGGGTGAGTCTGGACCAGTACGCGGCGGCGGTGCTCGAGCATCACTATCGCGCGTTGTCGTCGCTGTCGGCGTCCGATGCCCGCAGCCTGCTGGTGAGCTACGACGAAGGGTTCCCGGCGGCGTTTCTGCGCGCCGCCCGCTGGATGGGCCTGCCGGATGACGCGCCCTCACGGGCGCAGATCGCCCTGCGCTGCGCCACACACGCCAAGCGGCCGTTTGAACCGTTTCAGGGCGACCCCGCTGCCGGCATTCCTGGCGTGGACCTTACGACGCTCGAGGCGGTGTGGCAGGACCTCGAGCGCCGGCGTCCGGTCCGGTCGACACCGGAGGCGTGAAGCAATCACCCGCCGTCACCCCGAAGGCCGCCAGCGCGCGTCCCGGCAGCAGTCCTTCGCGCAGGGAGATCACGTCGGCGCGCAGCGCCGACCCGTCCCGGCAGTTGATCAACACGCCGTCAGCGGCGTGAACGGCCAGCACCTCACCGGGGGCGGCCGACGGCCGGCCGGCGCCTTCGATCAGCGTCACGTCGGTCAGTCGAAGGTCCACGCCCTTGAGCGAGGTGAACGCGCCGTGGTTCCACGGGTTTCCCGCCTTGACGCGTGCGCGAATGTCACGCCCCGTGTGCTGGTCCCATCGAATGACCAGGTCGTCGTAGGCCGGCCGCCGCTGAAAGCCGGCGGCGGCTTCCTCCTGCGGCTCGAGGGGGAGGCGGCGGCCGAACTGGAGGAGGGCCGCGCACAGGGCCCGGACCGCGGCCACCGCGGCGAAGGCCACGCGGACGGTGTGGAGGCCATGGGTGTCGTCCGGATCAATCGGGATCGGGTGCGACACCGCCACCGGGCCGCGATCGAACGCCTCGTCCATGAGGTGTACGGCGACGGCGCCCTCGGACTCCTGATTGACGAGTTGCCAGAACACCGGCTGCGGCCCGCGATACCTGGGCAAACGTCCGCCGTGTACGTTGAACGCGCCCAGGGGCGGCATCGCGATCAGCGACGCGGGGATGCGATAGGGAAACGCGATCGACAACACCAGATCCGGCCGGCAGGTCTGCAGCCAGGTGTCGATGCCGGCCGCAAGATCCGCGCGGGTGACGTCGAGCACGGGGACCGACTGGTGACGCGCCAGCAGGCGCAGTGGCGAGGCCTCGACTGACGCACGCGGCGTGACCAGTCCGGCCACCCACCCGGCGCCGAGCAGGGCCTCCATCGTCGGCTGCGCCACCAGGCCGTCGGCAAACAGGACCGTGCGAGGCGGTGACGCGTGGACGGTCATCACGCGCAGAGGTAGGGATTGACCCAACCCTGCTTGACGAGATTGCGGCGGGCCGCGCCGCATTGCTCGTCGAGGGCGGGCACCCCGTCGACATCGTCGACGGTTTCGCCGTCAGCGGTCATCCGTCGCAGGCAGAACGGGATTGGACGTTCGACGCCATCGTCAAACCGCACCGCGCCGCGGGCGCTGTCAAACGCAACGTCGCGGAGCGCGGCCGGCAGATCGGCCTGGCCGCCGGCCACACGTCCGGCCGCCAGACCGAGGAGTCGCGCGGATTCGTACGCCAGCACCACATACGGATGCGGCCGGCGCGTCAGCGCCTTCGTCAGCGCGAGCGTGAGGGCATGCTGGTCGGCCGACGACGGACCGGGGGTGACGATGTGCAGGCCGGCCGCGGCGGCGCCCACTCCGGCACGGACGTGATCCTCGACCAGCGGTGACAGCCCGATGATGGGCAGCGCGGCCAGGCCGGGCCGTCGCGCGTAGGCCTGCAGGAACGAGATGGCTTCGAGACCGGAGTAGGCCGCCCACACGAAGTCGGGGGTCGCGCGCAACGCCGCCGCGATGTCGTCGCTCGGATCGTCACGGCGCGAGTGCCGGTGCGTCACGGCCACGTGGGCCACCTCTCCGCCCGCGGCCTCCAGGCCCAGCTGGAACGCAAACGCCAGCCCGTAGCCGCCGTCGTGCAGGCCCAGCAGCATCGCCGCGCGGGGGCCGAAGCGACGGACGCCGAGGTACCCGCACATCCAGGCTGCGCGCCACAGCTGGTGACTGTGCACGAACAGGCAGGGATTGCGCGCGGTGTCGAACAGTGGGTCTTCGCCGAGGGTCAGGGCCAGCAGCGGGCTGTTCCGGAACTGGAAGTTCGGCGCCAGCCGCTCCATCAACGAGACGTTCAGGGGCGCGACCACGCACGCGCATCGTTGACCGACGAGCAGTTGTTGCGCTTTCGGCGCGACCACCTTCGGGTCGGCATTGTGGTCGGCGAACTCGGCCACGAGTTCAGCCGGCACGCCCGCGTCCGCCAGGCCGAGTTCCAAGGCCGCAAGCAGATCCTCTGCCAGCAGCGGCACGAAACTCGAACCTGGCGGCAACACGCCCACGCGGAGCGGGCCGGAACGGCCCAGGGACATCGGCGCGTCAGTTCCGCGACGGGAAGATGCCTTCGAGGCAGATGCAGATGTTCACGCAGAGGTACGGCGGACGGTTGTCGAACGGCTGGGAGCCGCCGGCCGCGCTGTTGGTGACGGTGACGGTGGCGGGGTCGAGTGTGACCGCCGCCTGATCAATCGTGACCGCGGTGGTGATCGAGTCGGCCGCGAGCTGCACGTTGTTCTGGGCCGCCGGCGCGAGGTACATGTTGGCCGCCGACGCCATCATGTTGCCGTTCGGGTTGGCCAGATTCCCGGCGAGACGCTCGGCAAACAGCGCCGACGTCGCGGTGTTGGTGTGGGTGTGCGCCTGGGTCGAGTGGGTGTGCGGCTGCGCCACCGCGATGTGCGTGTGCATCGGCATCTGGCCCTGGGTCAGCGTGGTGCTTTCCGCGCCGCCAGTCTGCCCGATCGTGTACATCTGCAGGCCAGGGCCCTGTCCCTGGTTGACCATGTGGCGCCCGCGCAGGTCAGGCAGCGCGAACGTGGTCTGCCCGTTGCCGCCAAACTGGGTGCCCAGCAGCGAGAAGACGGCGCTCCACTGCGCGATCGAGAGCTGGCGTCCGTCACACGGCGCCCAGCCGCGCGGTGGAAAGTTGAATCCGAAGGCCTGAATCGTTCCGATAAATGCTTCCATCGACATCTCCTCTACGCAGTGACGACCGCGCCGTCTGAACAACGGCTCCACACACACGACTGAACGGTGTGGCAGGAGTATAGTCGGTCTGACGTGCCATGATCGTCTGCCACTCCAGGAGGTTCATCTTTCTCGCGGTCCCGAAGACCGGCACTCAGTCCATCCGGGCCGCGCTGCGGCCCCATCTGGATCCGGTGCGCGATTGGGAACAGTCCGACTGGCAAGCGTCGCGGCGCCTGCCCATCGACGCGCTGGCGCGAATCGGACACGGGCACATTCGCGCGGTTGAGGCCCAGCCGTGGCTGCCTGCCGAGGCGTGGTCCGGCTATTTCAAATTTGCATTCGTCCGGAACCCGTGGGATCGGTTCATTTCGTGCGCGTTCTTCCGGAACGCCCACCGGCCGCTGTTCCAGGCGTATCCCCAGCGGTACCTGCCGCTGTTGCTCGAGAGCGAACGGACGCGGGCAGACACGTGGTTCGCGGCGCAACAGTCATTTCTGATTGATGCCGTCGGCCGCCTGTCCCTGGACTTCATCGGCCGCTTCGAGCGTCTGCAGGACGACTTCGACCATGTCTGCCGTCGCCTTGGCCTGCCGTCAGGCCCGCTGCCGCAGCTGAACGCCTCCACCCACGAGGCGGCGGCGAGTTATTACACCGACGACCTGGCAGCGAAGGTGGCCGTGACTTATCGCGAAGATATCGAGGCGTTTGGGTATGCCGGGCACGAGCCGGGTCGCGGCCCGACTCACTTGCGGGCGTAAGCCGCACTCAGCTCGGCCCGCACCGACTCAATGACTGCGGTCCAGTCGCCCGGCACTGATTGCTGAAAGAGTCGCACCGTGGGGTACCACGTCCGGCCGGGACGCGGCAGCCACCGCGCCTGCGGATACGCGGACAGCAACGCCCAGACCGGCTGGCCCAGCGCCCCGCCGAGGTGGAGCAGGGCGGTATCGACGGTGACCAGCAGGTCGAGCGCGGCGATTGCGGCGGCGGTCTCGAGCAGGTCGCCGCCATGATCGCTGACATCGAGGAGTCGCGCCGGGCCCGGCCACGTCGAGGGCGCGCGGCGAAACCGCGGGGGGCCGCCCGCCTCGTCGGGCTGAATCAGGACGAACGTCACGCCTGCGACCCGCGCGAGCGGCGCGATCAGGGCCCACGGGATCGATCGCTGGGCGTGTCGCGGGTGCCGGGGATTGCAGCTGGTGACGAGTCCGACCGTGGGCCCCGGGCCGCCCGCGAGCCGGCGCCGCCAGGTCTCGATGTCGGCGGGGTCGGCCGACACGTACGGGACACTGGCGGCCGGATCACCCAGCTGCGGCTCAACCGCAAAGGGCAGGCTCGCCGTCGGGCAGTGCCACGGCAGCGCCGCGGCCTCCTCGAGGGTGGTGACGGAGGCGACGCCAGGCACGCGTGCCAGCAACCGGAGAAGGGCGGGATGAGTGGCCAGGTGTACGCGCCATCCGAGCGCCTGCACGGCGCTGACGCAACGGATGTACTGCAGCGCGTCGCCGAGTCCCTGTTCCGTGTGGATCAGGAGGTCGTGGTCGCTGCCGGCAGGCTGGCCCAGCCATCGCCGGCCGGAGAACCGCGACCGGGCCGCCTCCGGCTGCGGAGTCCGCGTGCTCCAGCGCGACTCGTACCCGGCCAGCGACACCTCGGTCCCGAGGTCGAACGCCAGGGTCTCGATGTAGTTGGCGACGTCACGGGCGGTCTGGCGGCTGCAGGCAAACGCCAGGTGGGCCGCGCGCCGCGCCCCGGCGAGGTCGCCGTCCAGCTGATGCGAAAGCGCGCGCACGCGCCAGGCGTCACTGTCATCGGGTGCCAGCGTCGTCGCCAGCGCCGCATGGCGGGTGAGCGCATCCAGGTCGTGACGATCGAGCGCCTGCCGGGCCAGGCGGCTGTGCGCTGCGCCGCTGCCCATCGCCGCCGCGGCTGAGAAGTGGCGCGCGGCGGCGTCCAGATCGCCGATGTGTTCGCAGTACCGGCCGAGGCCGTACGAGGCGGCGGCCGACGGCGCCGGCGCGCGCGCCAGGATGGACGCGGCGTGCGCCGCGCCGGCCTGATCGGAGAGGCGGAGGCTGAGCCGGAGCAGACGGAGGGCGGTGTCGGGATGATCGGGCGCGATCGCCAGCGCGCGGTCGAGGACGCGGCGCGCTTCCGACGGCAGGTCACAGAGCGCCAGGATGTCCGCCAGATTGACCAGCGGTTCGATGGCCGATGGGAGCAGCGCATGCGCGGCGCGCAGCTGCGCCGCCGCCGCGTCCCATTGTTCCCGGAGCATCAGCACATGGCCGTGGTTGTTGCGGATTGCGCCGGCGTCCGGCGCCTCGAGTGCCGCCGCCTCCAGTCTCGCGCTGGCCTCGCCGCGGTGGCCGCGCGCCAGCAACTGCAGGCCGGCCAGATGCCGCTTTCGTCCGGCGCGCGGCTCGGCCGCGAGGTAGGCGGCAAACAGCGGCGATACCACGCGCGCGTCGCCGGTGGCGATGGCCGCGAGAAGTGTGTCAAGCTCAGCGTCCAGGAGCAGCATGCGTGGTGACCGATGATAAGCCGACCGGCGCACCAGTCGTCGGCTACCGTTACCGCGCGCACGGGGTCACGATCGCGTCGGACCTCGAACTGCCCGCCCTGATGCCGACGGAGGCGGAGCCGGATGTCGTCATCCGGTACGGCGACACCCCGCTCGATCTCGCGGGGCAGCCGACCCGGCGCCGGCGATACGCCGCGGCCGCCGGTGAGTATCTGCTGGACCTGCCGCGGATTGCGAGGTACTGGGTTCGGGAGGGACGCGAGGTAGTCGTCGCGCCGCTGCCGGGCGCCTCGCTCGAGGATGTCCGCCTGTTCCTGCTGTCCTCAGTCATGGCGGCGCTGGTCCACCAGCGAGGGGCGCTGCCGATGCACGCCAGCGCCGTGGAGGTGGATGGCCACTGTGTGTTGTTCGCCGGTCGGCCGGGCGCCGGCAAGTCGACGCTGGCCGCCGCGTTTCATGCGGGGGCGCATCGCGTCATCGCCGAGGATCTCGCGGTCGTGTCGCTCGACGCGGCCGGCCGCCCGCAGGTCCACCCCGGCGCGCGTCAGTTCCGGCTGCAGGCCGACTCACTGGCCTGGGTGGCCGCGGGACGCGGCAGTGCCGCCGTCCGCGGCAAGCACCACGTCGAGTTCGAGCCCGCGTCGCCCGCACCGGTGCCGATCGATCGGATTTTTGTCTTCGAAGGACCGCCGGGCGAGGTTCCGGCACTGCGGCGCATCACCGGCGCGGCGCGGGTGCCCGCAGTCGCCGCCGGCACCTACCGGCGGCCGATCTCTCTGGCGCTTGGCCAATCGCGTACGCACTTCGGGTTGTGCGTCGCGGTCGGGACGCGTGTCCCCGTGGTGGCGTTGAGGCGGACGACGCGTCTGGCGGACTTGCCGCAGCTTGTGCAGCTGGTGCGCGCCGAGCTGGCGGTGGCGCCGGCCGCCGGCGCCTGAGGGCGCGGCCGCCGACTAGGACCGATACCAGGTGTCATCCCCCGGGCTGGCCAGGGTCAACGAACCTCCCTTGGTCACTTCGACGATGTCTTCCGTGATCAGCGTCGGCGTTTCCCACTCCTTCAACGCAGGCGTCGGCTCGGCGAAACGTTCGGGGGGCTCGTTGGTGTCCACGTGTGGTGTCCTTTCTGACTCGGTTCAGGATCGATTGACGATGCCCGCAGTGTGCATGTCTGCCAACAGGGCGCAGACTTCCTCCTCGCACCGCTTGCGGTCGACGCGGTATTCGGAGAGGAGACGATCGCAGAGGGCGGCGACCGACATGGGCTGGGCGAGGAGCGTCCAGATCCGCCCGCCGACTTTCGGCAGGGCATAGTACTTGCCCGTTCTGGCGTCCATCATCGTCACGTCATCGTTCAGGTCGGTGAAGATGATCTCCTCCGACCGCGAAATGACGGACTCCAGATGCACGGTGTGTTCGCGTGACATGCCTCTCGCTCCCGGGCAGAAGTATCCCATACCGCCGCGCGGGGTGCTAGGGGCGCGGGGAGCGAACCGGTCGGACGTGGGGAAACGGCTGGGATGGTGTCTTCCGCCCGAGAAAGCGGCCCAACGTGGACCAGCCGTCGCCCTGCGTCCAGTCCGCCTCGAGCAGGTCATCCGGCCGGCCGGCGAAGTGCCGGCGCACGTCGGCCAGGTGCCGCTCGTACCGCGCAAGCCAAACGGCCTCGTGACCGGTGGGCGTGCCGACCCCGTAGATCCAGTGCCGCATCGGGGTCTCACTGCGGCCGTAGTACCGCAGCGCGCTCGCGAGCCACGCGGCCGGCGGCCGATGAGTCAGGATAAACTGGCTCCCCGGAAAGCGCTCGTCGAGCTCGCGGTACAGGAGAAACCAGGGATTGTCGGTGCAGGCGTCGAAGCGCTCGGCCACCCGCAGGATCGGGTCCAGCTCGTGGCGGCGCAGCAGGTCGAGGGCTTCGGTGACGCCGAGCGCCTGGCGAATCGGCCGTGCGCCCTGGCACACCCGGTAGCCGAGCAGCGCCAGCGCGGCCGCGAGGCTCGACGTCCCCGTCTTGTGGAATCCGATGCCGAAGACTCTGCGCATGCCCACTGGGAATTTCAATTGATTACCGCGCCCGATTCAACCTGCCTGGCCACGGTGACCGATGAGGCGTACCTGCCGGGGACGCTGGTGCTGCTGTGGTCGTTCCTGCGCCACAACCCGTGGTTCACCGGCCGCATTGTCATCATCCACGATGGGCTGCCGCCTGCGGCGGTGGAGGCGCTCCGCCGGTTTCCGAACGTGACCTTCCGCGCGGTGGACGCGCGGCTGAAGGCGCGCGTGACGGCCACGGCCGACCAGGTGCCCGCGGTCGCGCGTAAAGCCCGCATCCTGTTTGCGCTCGACGCCTTCAGCCTTACCGAGTACGCGCGGGTGCTGAAAATCGACAGCGACGTGCTCTGTACCGGCACCGTCGCCGCGCTGGCGGCCACCGACGCCCCGCTGCTCGCGTGTCCCGATCAGAGTTATTACCGCGGACAGATTCGCGACCCGGTGACGTACGTCGCGGCCGAGGTCGGACCGGAGGCGCTCGAGGCGCGTGCCGGCGACCTGATGTTCAACGCGGGGGTGCTCTCGATCGCGCCGGGCCGGCTCGGGGAATCGACCTTCCGCGATCTGGTGGACCTGGTGCGTCCGGAGACCTGGGCCGGGGTGCGGACAGGGCACACCGACAGCGTGATCCTCAACCGGTACTTCCGGGGGCGCTGGACGAGGGCTCGCGAACACTACAACTATTTCATCGCGGGCCACATGGCGCGGTATACCCGGCCGCGGGTCCCGGTGGCCGACGCCGCACTCGTGCACTTTCTCGGGCCACCCAAGCCGTGGAACGTGACGGCCGCCGCGCTGCACGCCATGGAGGAAGACCGCCGCGGGCCGTTCCTGCAGTGGCAGGCCGCGCGGGCGGACTGGGCGTCGGCGCCGTAGTCAGTCGGTCAGCGGCGCGCGTGCCGCCTCGGACACCCAGGGCGGCAACGAGTCACGAAGCCGCGCCCACCGGTCGGGATCATTGGCGCGCAGCAGGTCATACACGCGCTCGAGGGGCCGAACGCCGGCCGCCGCGCGAGTGGCGGTGTCGCCGGCCAGGCGGAACCGGTAGAGATCCCGATCGATGTTGTCGAGCGCCGCGGACCGCTGCGCGCCGGTCGGCTGCAGGGCCGCGGCGTCCGCCACCTGCGCCACATACCGCGCGGGATCGGCGATGGCGAGTTCGTAGTCGATGACGGCCGGGGCCGGGCGATGGCGCCCCGCCGCGCCAACCCACTCGGCGAGAAACCCGAAATCCAGCAGCCGGTTGCGCGCGGACATGTGGAACAGGTCGTGCCGCGCGCGCGGGTCATCCGATCGCAGGAAGACCTGGCGCGAGGTCAGCGATTCGGCCGGCGTCCGGATCGGCAGCAGGAGCCGGACCTCGGGCTGCGCCAACGCCGTCCACTCGCCGCGCGATCGACGGTGGACCAGCGGGTGCAGCGCCAGTTTCACGGCGCGCCCGCGCAGCAGGCGCGGGGCGTCGGCCAGGGCCCGCGCCGACAGGCCGTCGCGCAGCAGATCCAAATCCTCGAAGTAGCCCTTCGGATTCGCCGACTGCGGCAGGTCGGGCCGCGCGAAGTCGCCCAGCACCTGCGCCCCGAGCAGGCGCAGCGTCTGCATCACCAGTGACGATCCGGTTCGCGCGTGAGCCAGGACGACGATGCTGCCGGAGAGATCGGGCGGATCGGTCGGCGTCGACGACACGGCCGGACCATATCACAGGGCCTCACGCCCCCGGCGGCGGGTAGAATGCGCGTCTGCGATGAACGCCGCTTCGCCCCGGATGCATCAGGTCGAATACCTCCGCGCGACGGCGGTGCTCCTGGTGATCGCCGGACACCTCGACCTCATCGCGGGCGGGTTCGTCGGCGTCGACATCTTCTTCGTCATCTCAGGCTTCGTCATCACGAAGGCGCTGCTCGAGTCCGACGCGGCGTCGGTCACCGGATTCCTCAGGCAGTTCTATTACCGGCGGATCATCCGCCTCGTTCCGCCGCTGGCGGTGGTGACGGCGGGCACCCTGCTGGTGGGCTGGTGGCTGTATCTCGATGCCGATCTGCGCCGGCTGCAGCGCGCCGTCGCGTGGCAGGGGGGCCTCCAGCAGAATCTGCTCTTCGCCGAGGGGAATCCTGACTATTTTCAGGGGCTGCCGTCGGCACAGGTGCTGCTGCACACCTGGTCGCTGGCAGTCGAAGAACAGTTCTATCTGATCTATCCGCTTCTGCTCGCGGGACTGTGGAAGGGGCGGGCTCTGCGCGGAGCGTCCGGAGTCTGGCTGTTCCTGGTGGTGACCGGCGCCGCGACCCTGCCGGCCCTGTCGAACGCCAGCCCGCTGGTGCCGCTCGCGCGTCAGGTGGCCGCGTGGGGTGGTCTGAACGCACCCGACGAGGCCCTGCGGTTTTATCTCGGACCGTTTCGGGCGTGGGAGCTGCTCGTGGGCGCCAGCAGCTTCATGCTCGCGGCCCAGGCCGCGCCGCTGTGGGCCCGAGTCGGGTGGCTGCAGCGCTCGCGGCACGTGTGGTTCACGGCGGGCGCGCTGGGGCTCGCGGTGATCGCCACCGCGACGCTGGACGCCACGACATGGCCCAATGCGCAGACGGTGATGGTGTGTCTCCTGACGGCGGTCTGCCTGCTGGCGGCCGACCCCGCCCGGCGGCGCGGCGACGGCGTGGTGCCCCGCACCGGTGAATACCTGGGCGGAGTCAGTTATGCCGCGTACCTCTGGCATTGGCCGGTGCTGGGCGTGTTCACGTACGCCAACCCCGATTTTGGCGCGGCGCCCGGCGACTACCTGCGGTATGGGGCGGTCCTCGCGGTCTTCGTGATGCCGACGCATCATCTGGTGGAACGGCGGCGGTTCGCCATTTCACCGGCCATGAGTCTGGTGGTCCTGGCGGCGTTTGTCGCCGGGTCGTTGGCGATCACGAGACTCGTACGCGACGGGTCCACCCTGCCGGCCGACGTCCAGACGATCATGACGTCGGCGACGCAGCTGCCACGGCCATGCGAGCGCCGGCTGGAGGCCATCTCTGGCCCGTTCGTGGTGTTGTTCGGTGACAGTCACGCGCAGAGCCTGCGGGAAACGTTCGGACGCGCCGCGCGGGACCGCGGGCTCCAGGTGCTGTGCCTGTCGCGTACCTGGACCGGCGTGGGCGGCGATCCGGACTCAATCGCCCGGTTTTTGCAGTCCGTCAGCCAATCCGACGGTTACCGCGGGACGATGTTCGCGATGCGTTGGATCCTCCACGCGTCGGGCGCCCCGTCGTCCGGTTCGGGCGCGCGCCGACAGCGTCTGGTGGACGAAGTCGCGCCGGACGAAGCACGGGACGCTGCGGCATTGTCGGCGTTCACGTCGTCACTGGCGCGTGCGGTCGGCGGGCTGCGCGCGACACAGGCGCCCATCGGGGTGCTCCTGCAGGTGCCGATGATGCCGTTTGTCCCCGCCAAGGCGGCGATCGTTGACTACTACGGCCTGCGCCTGCGGCCGCGTCCGATGTACGCGACGGAGGCGCACGAGGTCCGGGCCGCCTCCACGCGAGCGGCGCTGGCAGAAGCATTCAGCGGCCTGCCCGGCGCGCGTCTGTTCGACCCGGCGCCGTACCTGTGCGACGAATCGGAGTGCCGGCACCGGGATGGCTGGCGCATGTTGTACCGGGATCAGGACCACCTGTCGGTCCACGGCGCCGAGCAACTGCGGCCGCTGTTTGACGCGTGGTTCAGCGAGGGGCCTCGGGCCGGGCGCGAAGGGGATGTTCGGCAGGATCGCGCACCTCGGGAAGCCCCAGCAGCGGCTGCGGCGACTCGCGGGGCACGGCCAGGACGTTCACCGAGACAATCCCCGGGTAGACGTTCTCAGTGGCGCCGAGGAAGTTGCCGGGATTAAACAGCGGCGGCTGGTGCCAGTAGAGCCGGTAGTCCCACTCGAGCAGACAGCGCAGCAACGCCTCTGAACGGTCGAGGCGATCGTTTTCGACGTAGAGGTAGGGCCGGCACCGCGCGATCAGCCGCCGGGCGCCCTGCAGCGCTTCCCGCTCCATGCCTTCCACGTCAACCTTCAGCAGGTTCAGGCCCGGCACATCGAGGTCGTCGTCGAGCGCCACCCGCCGGACCGGCCGGCCGCTCGTGAACCGGCTCACGTCCACGCCGCCAAAGTTGCCACGTCGGCGGTAGTCCAGATCGGGAATCAGGACCGTGCCGCTGGACGCGCCCGCGGCGGCCTGGCGCGCGTCGACATTCGTGATGTTGTTGAGCGCGAGATTGGCGCACAGGGTCTGGAACACCACGCGCTGCGGTTCGTACGCATAGACGAATCCGTCCGGCCCGACGGCGCTCGAGAGCGCCAGCGTGTGTGCGCCGATGTTGGCGCCCAGGTCCACGGCGATGCCCCCAGCAGGGCAAAGCCGCCGCAACAATCTCGCCTCGATCTCGGAGTACTCGCCGTACCGCTCGAACGCCTGTCCGATGTACACGTCGTGGGCGTTGTAGACGACGTACCCGGCGCGAGCCCAGGTGCAGCGATTAAATCCGCTCATGGCGTCACCTCGCATCATGTCACGCCATCGGGCGTCGCGCCGCCTGTGGTCCAGGACTTTGCGATAGGCTCTCCGGCGTGCGGTCTCCCGGCCACGAGTGCCTGTCGATCATCGTCCCCGTCTACAACGAAGCGCGGACGGTCCGGCGCGTGATCGATCGGGTCCTCACCATCGACCTCCCGATTCCCCGGGAGGTGCTGATCGTCGACGATGGCTCGACCGACGAGACCCGCCACATTCTGGACCAGATGGAAGCCGAGGTGCCGGGAGTCATCGTCATCAGGTCCCCGCGCAACCGCGGCAAGGGCGCCGCCGTTCGCCTGGGACTGGCACGGGCGACCGGATCGGTCGTCGCCATTCAGGACGCCGACCTCGAACTGGACCCCCAGGACCTCAGCCGTCTCGTCGAACCCATTCTGCGCGGAGAGTCCGCCGTCGTGTTCGGGTCCCGGTTCCTCCAGCCACCGGCGGGCGTGCCGCGGATGACCGCCTGGGCGAACCGCGTGCTGACGATGGTGACGAACGTGTTGTTCGGGGCGTCGTTGACTGATCAGGAGACGTGTTACAAGGTGATGCGCATCGAGGTCGCGCGGGGCCTGTCGCTGACCGCCAACCGGTTCGACATTGAGCCCCAAATCGCGGCCCGGCTGCTCCGGGCGGGCCACCACATCGTCGAACGGCCGGTGTCGTATGCGCCGCGGTCGCGTGTCGCCGGAAAGAAGATTGGCTGGCGCGACGGTGTACAGGCGCTGCAGGTGCTGGTGAGCGAACGCCTTCGCCCCGCCGTCGCCGCGGCGCCGGCGGACCGTCGCTTCGTGACTGCCGCGCTGGTGGTGCTGGTCGCGCACCTCGCCCTTGGGTACGCGCATGAGTCGGGCCTGCGGCCCGACGATGACCGGCTGTATCTGCATTACCTCGGCGCTCAGATGGGCCGCGCGGCCGAAAGCGCCGATGCGCATGCGCGCGTGGCCGACGCGTTGCGGGCGGCCGGGGCCTCGGAGAACACGCAGTGGCGGTTCCACACGCGACAGGACTATGCCGGCAACTATCTGGTCCCGACGCTCATCTACCGGGCGGCGGGCGACGCCACCCGGGCGGCGCTGGGCCGGGATCCCCTGCACGACTATCCGGCGTATCTGGCCCGCGCCATGTTCTGGGGGTATTCCGCGACGTGGGTGTTGATGGCCGCCAGCCTGGTGCTGCTGGCCTGGTCCCTGCGCGACACCGGGTGGCTGGTGTCACTGGCGGCGGCGGTGGGGGGCATCGCCGGGCTGCACAGTCTGTTTCATGTGTTGTCGCTCTTCGGGATGGCCGTCGGCGGCGGCTTGTTGCTGCTGCCGGACGTGTCGTCGGGCGCGGCCGCGTGGGACGTCTCGTGGCGCAACCTCGTCGGGATGCTGCTCAATCCCGGACCCCCATCCACCATCTTTGGCGACACCCCGCGTCACCACTTCAACCTGCTCGCACTTGGCGTGTTCGTCCTGCGCTGGCGGGGCCGGCTGGGCGCGTCGTACGCGTGGCTGCTGTGCCTCTCGCTGGTGCACCAGAGCCACGTCGGCTTGCTGGCGACCGTGTTGCTCGCCACCGATGGGATCCTGCGGCCGCGTGCGCTGCGGTCATGGGCGGGCGGCATTGGGGCCGCTGCGGTTCTGCTGTGGGGCACCCGCGAGACGATGGGTGGACTGATCGGCGTGGGGGAGACAGGCGGGCTGCCGCTCCTGGCGGTCGCCGCGGGCGCGGCCGCAGTCGTTGTCATCGTGGCCAAGGCTGGCGCCGCGGCGCCGGTGCGCGAGTGGATCGCGCGCCTGCGTTCGAGCCTGCTCTCGCTCGGCCCCGTCGGCGCGGACCTGACGGTGCTCGGGGTGTTGTGGGCGGGATCGTTTGTGGCGGCGGCTGCGCTCAACGCGTACGCGTCCCCGGTGCAGAGCCTCAATTTCTGGCGTCCGCTCCACGGCCGTCTGCTGGCCATGCTCCGGCCGGCCCTCGTGCTGGCCTGCGCGCACGGCGTCATCACCGCCATCGGCCGAGCGGAACGCTTGCGAGGGCCACGCGGGGCCTGGGTGATCGCCCTCGTGGTCACCGCACTCGCCCTGATTCCCGGAGCGGCCTTCGTGGCGCGCCAGCCGCGGCAGCCTGTCGCAGCCCTCGAACAGGGACTGCGGCGAATCGAAGCGGCGGCGCCGCCGGAGATCGACTGGTCCACGATTGGCCGGGCGCGTGAGGCGCAGATCTACTACAGCCTCCTGCGCGAGATGGAGCGACGCCGGTGATCGGTGAACGACGAACAGGCGCGTCAGTCCAGACCTGCGCGATCGAACACCTCGAAGATCAGGTGCACCCGCGCCTCGGTGCCGTGGTTGGCGCCGCCATGTCTCGCGATGTTGTTCACCTCGTACGCCCGACCGACGTCCAGGTGGAACACTTCGTCACGAATCGTGAACGTGACGCCGGGATTGGTGGTGAGTGGCACGTGAATCTTGTGCGTGAGCAGGTTGCCGCCCGCACCATCGGTGTGCGGGTGAATCACGCCCCCAGGGGGCAGGCTGGCGAGCATGACCTTGGGAAATTCCGGCTGGGCGTAACCGTAGGTGGCCCCGACCGGCGCCATCACGGCCATCAGCGACTCCCGCCAGGCGTGCCAGATGGAGTGGGACACAAAGCGCCGGGGATCCTCGGCGGGGTGGAAGAACCGGAAGATGATGTGCCGGGTGTGGCCCAGCACCGCGAACTTGTTTTCTTTGGCCGCATCGAGCGCCGTCCAGACGGCATCCGACAGCTGCGCCACCTGCCGGGTGAGCTGGCTGACGTCAACCGGGCAGAGGTCTCGGAGCGTGTGGGGTTTGACGACCGCAGGCGCCTGCATTTCGACTGAGCAGTGTAGACCGGGACGGCATCGCGCACCAGGCGAGCGCGCGACGACGCGCGTTACTTGATTTCGTAGGTGCCGTCAGGCAGCCGGTCGGTGCGGTGTGCCGTATGGCAGGTGCGGCAGCTGCCCGACAATACGGCGCCGGCGGCCGTCACTGCGGCGGCATCGTTCGCCTTGGCCGCAGCGGCCAGATCGGTGAGGGCCTTGTTCACCTCCGCCGAGACTTTCGTCCCGACCTCGGCGTTGCGCGCGCCCCAGAACTTGGCAATCCACTCGGCCGACGCCTTCCACTCGGCGGCCACGGTCCCGATGGCGGCAAAATCCTTCGTCTCGGCCGCGAGCAGCGGGCGCAGCTTGCCGTTCGAGGAATTAAACACCTTCATCGCCGCGACATGTTCAGGCGACGGCTTCTCGGCCGCTCTGATCACGCCTGCACTCACCACCACCGCCACGCCCACGGTTGCCATCCACGCCAGTCGTCGGTCCATTGCCATCTCCCATTGCTGTGAGCCGCGCGTGCCGCGCCGGCCCGGACGCGCCATGTTATCCGAACCGTGACGGCCCGGGCGCTACTGGATCCCCGTGTGGGTTTGCAGGAACGTGACGACCGCCGTGACGAGCGCATCGGCGAACGCCGCGCGGCTCGACGCGGTGTCGCGCACGCCGGCAAAGTGGCTCTCGATCTGCAGGCCTGGCAACGCCGCGGTGTGCCGGCTCGTGCTGTACCCGCCGTTGAAGTAGGGGTCGTTGCCGGGGGCCGGGTCGGACGGGCTCGGGACCGCGGGGACGCGGGCTTCGAGCAGGCCGCCCAGGCTCGAGGGGCCGCGAATGAGCGCCGCGGCTGACAGGGGAGACTGCAGCGCGATCAGCCGGAGGCTGCTGGCGGCGGCCGCGCCGGCCGCGTTCAACTGGGCGTCCGACCCATTCAGCGTGTCGGCCGACAGCAGGTAGCCCAGTTCCAGGCGCGCCTTGGCGTGACCGTGACCGTGCAGGTCGACGTACAGCCCGGTGCCGCTGCGCTGACGCACCGCCGCGATCGCCTGCTCGATGAACCCGTGGTATTCCTGCCACGCGCGGATGGCGTCGGCGTTGCCCTGCGCCGCCTCCACCACCTCGCGATTGGCGTCAAGCTTGGTGCGCCTCAGGTGCACGATCACCAGGTGAGGCGCGCGCCCGGTTCGGGTGGCGAACGCCTGCGATACCGCGCGGCCCAGCTCAATCGTGTTCGTGTCGGTCGCGGTGACGCCCACCGTCCGGTCGGGAATCGTGGCGGGTGTGAGGGCGCCCCCGTGTGGCACCGACACGACCAGGGGATAGTCACCCGGCACGTACTCGACGTAATTAAACGTGCCGAAGCAGGCGATCCCCGCCGTGCCCGCGCACGCGGCCGGAGTGGGCGCCGTCGGTGCCGCCGGTGCCGTCGGCGGGGAAGATCCACCACACGCGGCGACCGCCGCGGACACCAGCAGGACGAAGAGACGTCGGAAGGCCACCGGCACGCGGTCGACATTATCGCGTGTCAGGCGTCAGCGAACCATTCCCGCGTTGGTGTCGTCTACCGACACCAATGGCCCCACGCGTCCCAGACCTGCTGCCCGGCACCCTGCATCTGCTCATCCTGCGCGCCCTGCAGAACGACCCGCTGCACGGCTGGGCCATCTCGGCGCGCATCCAGCAGGTGTCCGAAGACGTGCTCCAGATCAACCAGGGGTCGCTCTATCCCGCCCTGCATCGCCTGGAGCATCAGGGCTGGGTGGAGGCCGAATGGAAAGTCTCGGAGTTGGGGCGGCGGGCGAAGTATTACCGCCTCACGGCGTCAGGGCGCAAGCAACTGGCGATTGAAACCCGCGAATGGGATCGGATGCAGCACGCCATCGGGCGTGTATTGACGCTGGCCTGACGCCATGAATCTTCGCGACTGGATGCTGCGTCTCCGGGCCCTCGTCAGACCTCGCCGCACCGAACGGGATCTGGCGGAGGAACTGTCCTTTCACATCGAGCGTGAGGCCTCGCATCTGATTACTCAAGGGCTGTCACCCAAGGACGCCTGGGCGAAGGCGCGCGCCAACTTCGGCTCTGCGACCGTGGCGGCCGATGCCTGCCGCGACGAACGCGGGACGGCGTTCATCGACGGCACCCTGGCCGACCTGCGGTACGCCTTCCGCACGTTCAGACGGGCGCCGCTGCCGGCCCTGACGGTGGTCGGCACGGTGGCGCTGGGTCTGGGCGCCGTGGCGGTCGTCTTCACGGGCCTCAACGCCCTCCTGTGGAGCGCCGACCGTGTGCCGCGCGTGACCGACATGTATGCCGTGGCACGAACCGGTCAGGCCCCCGGGGCGCCTGCGGCGTTCACGCGCCGATACGTCGAGGCCCTGCGCGCGGAGACCACGGTGTTTGCCGGGGCCTATGCGACGGTGACCGGGATCGACCTCCGGATCGACGGACGAATCATGGCCGTCAGTCTCGTATCCGCGGACTTCTTCCATGTGGTCGACGTCCACCCCCGCGTCGGCCGCGGCTTCACCGGGGCCGACGATGAGCGCGGTGGCGGGAATCGTGTGGTGGTCTTGAGCGACCAGGGATGGCAGCGCCACTTCAATCGTGAACCGGCGGCCCTTGGCCGGACGGTCCTCGTCGGGGGCGAGCCGTACACGATTGTCGGCATCATGCCGGAAGGGTTCCGGGGACTCGAGGTCAGCGCGCCGGACCTCTGGGCGCCGCTGGCGCGGGTCGCCGATTTCGAACCGGCGGCGCGCGGCGCCGAGGAGCGCGTGGGCGTCACCGTCGTCGGGCGCGTGGCGCCAGGCGTCACGAGGGAGCAGGCCGAGGCGCAACTGGCGGCGTGGCACGCGCACACGTCCGCGGCGTCCGGCCCGCCCGTCCGTGTGACCCTGTTACCGCACCAGGGCACGATGCCCGAGCAGTTGGAAGCGCTCGCCGTGTCAGCGCCGTTGTTCGTCGCGTTCGGGCTGATTCTGCTGATTGGCTGCGCCAACGTGGCGAACCTGCTGCTGGCCCGCGGCGTCGCGCGGCAGCGCGAACTCGGGATCCGCCTGTCGATTGGCGCCTCGCGTCGCCGCATCGTGCGGCAGCTGCTGACCGAGAGCATGGTGCTGGCGCTTGCCGCGGCGGCCGGAGGGTATGTGGTCTCGCGCCTCGCCCTCACGGGCATGGTGGCGTGGGCCCTGCGCACCGTGCCGCGCGACCTCGGGAATGTCAACCTGAGTGTGCCCGCAGCCGACTGGCGTGTGGTCGTGTTTCTGGTGGTCGGGGCTGTGGTGGCGACCGCGTTGTTCGCCCTCGTGCCTGCGCTGCAAGCGACGCGCATCGAACCGGTGCGCACCCTCCGCGGCGAAGTGGTGCGCGATGCGCGACCGGGACGGGCGCGCAATCTGCTGATTGGCCTGCAGGTCTTCGCGTCGGCGCTGCTGCTGATCTGTTCCGCCATCTTCCTGCGCAGCGCCCTGGCGTCGTCGCAGTTTGATCCCGGCTTTCGCACGGCGGATACGCTGCTGATCGACGTCACCAATGACCATACCCGTGACGCGGTGTTGCGGGCGATTGAACGTGATCCGGCGGTGTCCGGGTTCGCCGCGATGCAGCCGCCGCTGCTGGCCATGCCGCCGCGCGCCCTCGGCGATGCCGGCGCGGGGAAAGTGCCGGTGTCGTATCGGCACGTGTCCGCGCAGTACTTCGATGTGCTTGGTGTGCCAATCGTGCGGGGGCGGGCGTTCACGGCGTCGGAGCGTGAAGAGTCGGCGGTGGCGATCGTGTCCGAGTCGACGGCGCAGGCGTTGTGGCCCGGGCGGGACGGCGTCGGACAGACGTTCACAATCGAACCCGATGCCGTCGCGGAACAGCGGTCGGCGTTTCTCACGATCAACCCCGGCGCGGGTGACGGTCAGCCGGCCCTGACGCCCCGCACCGTCCGCGTGGTCGGGATCGCGAAGGACGTGGCCGGGTTCCGCGTCACCGACGTGAAAGAGGCCGGCGTCTTCCTGCCACCGCCGCACGGGCAGCCCGACACGTTCCTGGTGGCGCGCGTCAGGGGCGAGGTCGACCAGGCGCGGCAGTCGCTGCTCGAGACACTGACGCAAGTCGATCCGAACATGGGACAGATCCTCACCATGAGGACGGTCGCGCGGCTCGAGACCTTCTTCCTGAACGTGGCCTTCTCGGTGTCGGTCGTCCTGGGTGGACTCGCCTTGCTGCTCACCGTGTCGGGGCTCTTCAGTGTGTTGTCGTACTTGGTGGAGCAGCGCACGCGTGAGGTCGCGGTGCGAATCGCCCTGGGGGCCTCCACCCGGAACGTCACGGGGTTGATGGTGGGGCAAACCGGCTGGCCGGTGGCGCTGGGGCTGGTGGGTGGAGCGGGCCTGGCGGCCGCGTTGGCGAGCCTCGTGCTGGCGACCGAGGCCGGCGCGCTGATCGCCGGCATCGTCCAGGTCGCCGACCCGGTCGCGTATCTCGCCAGCGTCGGGCTGATTGTGGTCGCCTGCGCGCTGGCGGCGTGGATCCCCGCGCGACGCGCGGCCGTCGTGGATCCGATGCAGGCGCTGCGCCGCGACTGACGGAGGGGTGAGCCGCGGGTCAGAACTCCCAGCAGATCAGCGTGTCGACGTCCTTGACCAGGAGCCGGCGGCCGCTGATGGCCGGATGCGCCCAGAGCGCGGAATCGGCAATCTGATAACGACGGACCTCCTCGTACTTCAGAGGATTCGCGCGCGCGACGACGAACGCGCCGTCCGTGGTCGAGGCCATCAGCCACGACGGGCTGCCCAGCATCGACGCGTTCTCGCCCTCGCGGCCCTGGGTGGTCCAGCGTGTCTGGCCGCTGCGCGCGTCGATGGCCGCGAACTGTCCCTTGTTCCGCGTCGTCAGCCCGTAGATCGTCCCGCCGATGACCACCGGCGAACTCATGAACATCGAGGCCGGCGGATTGGACCAGGCCGTCTCGACGACCCAGGTGCCGCCGGTGGAAGTGGGGCGAAGGGCGGTGAGGGGCCAGTCGATGCCGGAGACGATCAGCAGGTCCTGATGGACCACCGGCGTGAATGCGTTCTGGTCGAAGTCTGTCGTGAACGGAATCTGCCACAACAACGCGCCCGTGGATGAATCCAGTCCCACCACGAACTGCTGCGTCTGGGCGATTACCTGGCGGACGCCGCCAAACGTCGTGATGATCGGTGAGCCGTACGCAGGGCCGTCGCCGGTCCACTGCCAGCGCGGGGTCCCGGTCGCCGCGTCGAATGACGTGAGCGCGCCGGCGTGATAGCCGCCGACGTGGGCGATGACGGTGTCGCCGTCCACCAGGGGGGAGGTGGCCGTTCCGTACTCGGGCAACACGCCGGGCGCCGGGATGCGCCAGAGCAGCCGTCCGCTCGCAAGATCGAACGCCGAGAGGATGCCTCTCACACCGAGGGTGAACACGCGGCCGTTGGCGATCGCCGGCGTCGACTTCGGGCCCGGACCGTGCAGCGACGCCGCCGAATTGACGGTGTATGGCGCGGGATACGCCGCGCGCCAGTGCTCGTGCCCTGTCGCCAGATCGAGGGCGCGAACGATTTCCTCATCGCTCTCACGCGCGATGACGACGACGCGGTCACCCGACACCACCGGCGCCGAATGCCCGGCGCCGACCTGGACGGCCCAGCGTTTCTTCAGCGCCACGGGCCACTCAGCCGGCAGGGCGGAGGGCGTCATGCCATCACGGGTCGGCCCGCGCCACTGCGGCCAGTCGGTGCCGGATGCGGCCGTTGCTGTCTGCGCCCGCACGCCGGAGGCGGCGGCGACCGCGCCGATGGCCGTGACGACGAGGAGGACGGTGGGGCGCAGTCGCATCGCGCGGGAGCCTGACCCTCAGCGCTTCGGCGTGAGGCGGGCGAGCATCTGCTGGAAGCCGGAGCCCATGACCTGGGTGACGCCCGCGTCGTCGACCACGAACTCCACCAGCAGTCGCGTGTGGCCCACTCTGAACTGGGTCTCGGAGATCGGCGTGAGGACGGCCTCGTGTCCCATCTCCCGGATCAACGTGTTGCCCTTGAGGCGGACCCTGACCCTGAGGTCGGTCCGGCCCATCTGCCCCGGGAGGAACTCGTACGTGCCGACGTACCGCTCGAGCACCGACCGTGGCACCTGCACGGCGGCGGCCGGCAGGGGCGGCGGGGGCGCGGTGCGGGTGCCTTTGCGGGGGAGTCGGTATTCGATGTCGACGCCGTCGCTCAGGATGAGCGTCGTGGCACCGGCCTGGTCGGTCACGAACTCCGCCGTGAAGACCGGCCCCAGGTGAAACAGGGTCGCGGAGATGGGCACCAGGGCCGCCCGCTGTCCCGCCGTCTCCCGGTACAACGTGTCGTCGCGCAGCACGATCCGGATGGTCTCCCCATTCTGGTCGTACTCACCCGTATACCGCTCGAGCACCGGCCTGGGCACCTGCACTGGCGCCTGTGGAGGCGCGGCAGGAGCCCCGGCGGCGAGAGCGAAGAGGAGGGCGCTGATCATGTGAGGTCCTTTCCTCAGCGGACGCGCGTGGCCGTGATCTGCCGGCCGCCCTGCTCATAGATGAGTCCACTCGCCTGGCCGCTGCTGTCGAGCTGAAAGTCGATCAGGTTCGGGCCGAATTGAAAGCGGGTTTCCGTGCGTCCGTAGATCACCGTGTCCGGATTGGGCCCCACTTTCGCCACCAGCATCGTGCCGTAGCGACGGAAGGTGAGGACACCGCCGCTCGCGGTCCTGTACTCGCCGACGTAGCGATCGAGGATGGCCGGCGCCAGCAGCAGCGACCCCGCCGGGCCGTGGGCCGACTGTGTCGGCGCCACGCCCTTGATGGTGACCGGCGGCAACGCGTCGATGAGCGCCGCCATGCGCGCCCGTGTCGCCTGGTCCGGCAACCGGCCGATGCCGCCGCCGATGTTGTCGAGCATGTGGGCCGGCTTGGTCGTCCCGACCCGCGCCACGGTGATGGCCGGGTGGCTGATGACGTACTTGAGGAAGAACTGCGCCCACGTCTTTGCGTCGAACTCGGCGGCCCACTCCGGAAGGGGGCGCGTCCCGACGCGCGCAAACAGGTTGGCGCCGCTGCCGCAGCTCACGCCGCCATTGTTGCTGAACGGGAAAAATGCCATCACGGCGATCTTGCGCTCCAGCGCGAGCGGCAGGATCTTCTCCTCGGCGCCACGGCTGCCGATGTCGTAGTTGACGCCGATGAAGTCGATGGGCTCGTTGCGCATCACCGACTCGAGCTCGGGGAAGCGGTTGTCGACGATCACCTGCACGCCGATGTAGCGGACGCGCCCCGCCTGTTTCTCCGCCTTCAGCGCGGCGAGCCACGCCGGGTTCTGCGGCGGCAGCATCACCAGGTCGAGTCTGGGCGCCGTGATTCTCGCCAGCCACGTGTCGATGTGCGCCTTCACCGGCGCGTCGCCCGAGGGCAGCGGGCCGCCGGGGAGTCCCCGCGTCGACCAGAACACCTTGTGCTGCACGCCGAGTTCGGTGGCCACGCGTGCGTGGAACTGTTCGGCCGCCGCGTTGCCGTGCATCGCGTCGAACACCCGGCCGCCGTTGTCGACCATGGTCCGCAGCACCTCCCTCAGCGCCGCGTGATCCGCGCATGACGGGTGGTTGGAGAATGACAGGCCGATCACCGGCAACCGCTCGCCGGAGGAGGGAATCGCCCGCTCGAGCAGTGAACGGCCGGCCGGTTGGACGGCGCGCAGCCATTCCGGCGTGAGGGCCAGCGCGCCGGCGCCGGCGGCGATGCCAAGAAAGTCGCGACGGTTCATTTCCGCACCAGCGGGATTCGTTGCGGCCCCTGCGCCGTCTGCTGCTCCAGCACCGCACCGGTGACGACGCCCTGGGCGTCCACCTGGAATTCGAAGAACGGCCCGCGCGGATCCTGGAAGACGGTCTCCGAGCGCGCGGTGAGCGGAGCCTCCGGATTGTTGCCCGGCTTTACGATCAACCGGTCGCCCTCGCGGCGGAAGGTCGCGGTGAATCCGGACGCCGAGCTGTACTGACCGACGTAGCGATCCAGGACGGCCGCCGACAACGTGACGGTTGGCCCAGGCGGCGGCTTCGGCGGCCCGGGCGGCGGTGTCGGTGGCAGCCCGTCCACGAGCTGAGCCATCCGTTTCCGCATCGCCTCGTCGGGCAGACGGCCCATCCCGGCGTTGAGGTTCTCGAGCAGGTGCGCGGCCTTGGTCGTGCCCGTCCGCGCCATGACGACGGCCGGATGGCTGATGACGTACTTCAGGAAGAACTGCGCCCAGGTCGTCGCGCCAAATTCCGCCGCCCACGCCGGCAGCGGTGTCTGGCCGGCGCGCTGGAAGAGGCGGCCGCGGTCGAACGGAAAGTACGCCAGCACGCCGATCTTCCGCTCCAGGGCGAGCGGCAGGATCAGGTCCTCGAGGCGGCGATCGCCCACCGAGTAGTCCGTGCCGATGAAGTCGATCTCCTGGCTGCGCATGACGGCTTCCAGCCGGGCCGTCGGCGGCTCGGGCGCGGGGGCATTCGGCGGGAAGAGGAGCCAGTGCACACCGACGTACCGGATGCGGCCCTCTTTCTTCAGGTCCCTGAGGGCCGCCAGGTGCGCCGGGTCGGCGTTGGCCGGCGCCATCACGAGGTCGATCCGGGACACCTTGAATCGTGCCAGCTTCTCCTCGACCTGGGCCTTGACGGCGGCGGCGTCAAGCGGTGCCGGCCCGCCGCGTTGCCCCGGCTGGGGCGGTTGCGTGGCGGTCACCGGCGTCGTCCAGAAGAACTGATCCTGGATGCCGAGCCCGGCGGCCGCGCTCCGCGCGCCGTCTTCCCCCGCGGGCCCGCCGTGCAGCACGTCCACGACCCGGCCGCGGGTATCGAGCAGTGTCCGCAGGACCGCCCTCATGGCGGCATCATCGGTGGGGCGCGCCCCAAGGCTGACGACGGGGAACCGTTCGCCCGATGACGGGTGCGCCCGCTGCAGCAGCGTGTTCGCCTGCTCGAACGCGCGGAGCAGGTCGGGTGTCAGTGCGAGGGCCGCGCCGGCGCCCAGGGTTCCAAGGAAATCGCGGCGGTTGATCATGGAACTGACCGTACCGGTCGGCCTGGACCCGGCCCAACGAGTTTGGCCTCAACCGCCCGATCCCGCGTACGAACGACGCCGGCGCGGTACGAACGTCGCGGCTCAGTCGGCCTTGCCCATGAGGGCATGGAGCTGACGCCGGTAGCTGCGGCCCGAGGTCAGCTTGGTGCCGTCGTGCAGCACCACGACGTACTCCCCGTGGAAGAGGGTCTCGACGCTCTGGATCCGGTCGATGTTCACGATCGTGGAGCGGTGGATCCGGCAGAACATGGCCGGATCCAGCGAGGACGCGATGTGGGTCAGGTTCTCACGCAGCAGGTAGGTCTTGCCCCCCACGTGAAGGCGGACGTAATTGCGCTCGGCCTCGATCCAGTCGATGTGTTCGGTGCGGACGAAGAGGCTGCGGTGCCCCGACGGCACCACCAGCCGCCGCAGGTACCCGCGCTCGCCACGCACCGTGTCGAGGAGCGCCTGCAGACGATGGTCCAGATCGCCGCGCTGCTGCTGGCGAATCCGCTCGCGTGCGCGCTGCAGCGCGGCGCCGAAGCGCTCATCGTCGAACGGTTTGAGCAGGTAGTCCAGCGCCTGCGCCTCGAAGGCGCGCAGGGCGAACTGGTCGAACGCCGTCACGAAGATCACGGCCGGGACCCGGCCGGCGCCGATCGCCTGCAACACGTCGAAGCCATCGACCTCCGGCATCTGAATGTCCAGGAACAGCAGGTCCGGCGGGGCCGCGTCGAGCGACTCGATGGCCTCCTTGCCGTTGGTGCATTCGGCGATGACGTCGACGTCGGCCTGGTCGGCGAGCAGGTGGCGGATGCGCCGCCGCGCCAGCGGCTCGTCGTCGACAATCGCAGTGCGAATCGTCATCGGCCGGCCTCTCCACCCGTCACGGCTCGGCGGTAGGGGAGGCGGATGCGGACGAGCAGGCCGCCCTCGGCGTGGTTTTCAAGCGTGAACCGGTGTCCGGGGCCGTACAGCTGCTCGAGCCGGGCCCGGATGTTCGTGAGTCCGACGCCCCGGCGCGCTCTGGCGCCATGATCGCGATCCAGGCCGCGGCCATCGTCGCGGATCTCGAGCAGCAGCACCTCGTCCGCACCGCGGGACGCGGAGATCACGACCCGGCCCGGTTCGATGCGTGAGGCGATGCCATGACGAATGGCGTTCTCGACCAGCGGCTGCAGCAGCAGATGGGGCACTCGGGCGTCCAGCGTGTCGGGGGCGACGTCGATGACCACTGTCAGCCGATCTTCCAGGCGCGCTTGTTCGATTTCGAGGTAGGGCTCGAGAAACGCCATTTCCTCGCGCAGCGTCACTTCCTGGGTGGCCTCGTGCTCGAGGGTGGCGCGCAGCAGGTCGCCGAGCCGGGCCACCATGCGCCTGGCGGGCTGCGCGTCGGCGGGGATGAGCGCCGAGATCGCGTTGAGCGTGTTGAAGAGGAAGTGGGGTTGCAGCTGCATCTTGAGCGCCTGCAGCCGGGCCTCGGTCAACCCCTTCTCCAGTTGTTCGGCCGCCCGTTCGCGCTCGCGATAGCGGCGGTAGTAGAGCAGCAGGTGTCCGATGCCGAGCAGGAGCGCGTAGAAGAGGACGTTCTGGCTGGATGTGCTCCAGAACTGCAGGCTGAACGTTCGCGGACGCACCCACGGCAGGTACCAGCTCAGTACGACCATGACGCCGCTGCGCGCGAGCGCAATGCCGACGGCGGCCGCCAGGTGCACCGCGAGGCCGGTGAGCACGCGTCCGCGATCGAGGGGGAAGCGCCGGGCCAGCCAGAAAATGACCAGGGTGGTGAGGGCCCACAACGCCGCTTCCAACATGGCGGGGCGCAGCGCCACGTACATGGGCATCTGCCGTCCGCCCATCGACGCCTGGATGTAGCTCTGGTGGGCGAGGAGCAGTCCGAAGATCGCCCAGGCCGCGAAGATGAGCGACGTCTCCAGCAGGAGGCGGCGGTTCCGGTGCTCGTCGGGCATCAGGGCAACGATTCTAATCCTGCGAGACAGCGAACCGTGTCCGCCGTCGTCTCGAAGCCCCTGGTTGCCACGACGGCGGCCGCCGTGGCACCGTAACCACGATGCACGCGGCACTCCTGCTCAAGGCGCTGGCCAACGATCGTCGGCTTCAGGTGTTGGCCTGGCTGAAGGATCCCCGGGCCCACTTCCCGCCCCAGGTGTACGGTGACCTGGTGAAAGATGGCGTGTGCGGGTTGTTCATCGCCGACAAACTGGGCGTCAGTCAGCCGACCGCCAGTGAACACCTGCGGGTGTTGACCCAGGCGGGCTTCCTCAAGACGACCCGCATCAAACAATGGACGTTTTACCGGCGGGACGAAAAACGCATCGCCGAACTGCGGCGGCTGTTGCGGGACGTGTGCCTTCTTATATTGGTAATTAGCCAAGTGACGAATTAGTGGTATAGTCCCGGGCCATGTCCCACAGACTCGCCGTCCTCCTTCCGCTGTGCCTGTGTGTGTCCGCGGTGTCGCCGGGAGCCGCGCCCGTCGACGATCGGACCGCGATCCTGCAGGCGCTGCATGATTACGCCGACGGATTTTATGGCGGTGAACCGGACCGTGTCGCACGGGCCGTGTCGCCGGCGTTGTCCAAACGCCAGGTCATGCCGCGCCCGGGCGCCAGTGCGTTGCTGGCCGAGATGAACGCCGAGACCCTGGTCGATGCGGCCCATGGCGCCAAGCTCGCTCCGGCCGACCGCCGGTTGACGGCCGAGGTGCTGATGGCCGGTCCCGAGACGGCCTCCGGCCGCGTTTTCTCGGCACGCTTCAACGACTACGTCCTGCTCGCGAAACGCCAGGGCGCGTGGCAGATCGTCAGTGTGCTCTGGCACGCGCCGCCCACAGGCGCGTCGGAGGACCACACCGAGGCCGTGTCGCGCGCCGTGCGCGCGTTTGCGACACTGATGACCGGGGCCACCGGGGCCGACGCCGGCGCCGTTCTGCACCCGCTGGCGCATCTGCGCGTCCTCGCGCCGGGCCGGCAAGGGCGGCCCCGGGTCCTGATGGATCAGAATGCCGAGCGCTTCGTCGCCGGTCTGGCGCGTGGATTCGGCACGGTGCCGGGGGATGCGGCCCAGGCGCAGATCGTGGTCGAAGGCATCGACCACGACATCGCTGCCGCGCGATTCCAGCTGGGCCAGACCACCGCCCATCTCCACCTCGCCCGGCTGGACGGCACCTGGCGCGTCGTGGCGATGCTGCAGTGGACGGCGCCGGCGACACCGTAGCCGCGACCCCGGTCCGGCGGCCCGATCAGGGCAGCGACCGCGCGCACGTGACCTGGGCCTGGAAGAAGTAGCCGCCGTAGAAGCTCTGCGGGTGGTACTGCACCTGCACCGTGGCGGTGGTCGCGCCTGTCGTGCTCTGCGACACCGTGATCGGCACCACGTTCCGGACGCCGTTGGTGACCGTCAGCGTGAGGGGATTGAGGCTCGCCACGTAGTGATGGGCCTCGACGATGGCCGGGACGCTGAAGCCTGACCCGGTGGCGACGTACCCAGCGGGGCAGCCCACCGTCAGGAAGTTGGTGCCCGTGAACAGCGTGGTGCCGACCGTCCGCGTCACGGTCTGCAACGCGCCGCCGCCGGTCTGCGTACACACGACAAAGCCACTGGACGCGATGTCCTGGATGGCCGCGCCGGTGACACACGCGCCGTTCGCCAGGTTGGCCTGGAACGCCGCGAGGCCGGCCGTCTGCTGCTGCAGGACGGTGATCTGCGAGGTGTGCGCGTCGATGAGTGCCTGCAGACTGGTGGCGTGACTCCGGAGCGCCGCCAGGTCGCCCGCGTTGGCGGCGATCAACGCCTCGGTGGCGGCGAGCTGGTCGCTCAGCGCGCTGACCGCGCTGGTCAGCGCGGCCATCGCCGATTCGTTGGCCGCGATGCGGGCGGCCAGCGACGCCGTGGTCTCGGCCTGCTCGGCAATCTGTGCCTGCAGGGTCGACAAGGTCGCGTTGATCGTCGTGAGTTGCGCCTGCAGTGAGGTCTCCACCTGGCTGATCTGCGCCTGTAACGCCTCGATCTGCTGGCGCATCGCCAGCACCTGCGCCTCGAGCGCGGCCAGCTGCGTCTGCATCTGCTGGAAGGGCGTGCCTTGCTGCGTCTGGTTCTGCGTGGCGGCGCTGCGGCCTTGCGCGGCGACCGTGGAGGGCGCGGCCACCAGCATCAGAACGAGCGTCGCGGTCATCCGAGTCCTGATCATCATCCGTCTCCCCGGGGAGCGGGACCGTGAATCTACCGCCGGGACTGACACGTCGTCAACGACGTCAACTGTGTACGGGCGCACGATTCTGTCAGTGGCATCGGGGCGGTGCGCGGGGCGCAGGCACTGAAGGAACTCAGTCGCGCGGCAGGGCGCACCAGTGACTCAGGATCGGCGCCGCGCCCCACGACGAAAAATGGCGGGAACCACCTCCAGGGAGTATTCGTATGGGAAAGCCATAGGTATGACGGCACCCGACAAACATGTGGTCTGGCAAGGCACCCTGTCGCTGATGATCCTGCGCACGCTGTTGACGATGGGCGAGCAGCACGGGTATGGCATCGCCCGGCGCATCGAACAGATCAGTGACGGGAAGCTGTCGATCAATTACGGCACGTTGTATCCGGCGCTGCTCAAGCTCGAGCAGGAGGGACTGATCACCGCGGCGTGGGGCGTCTCCGACAACAACCGCAAGGCCAAGTTCTACGCGCTCACGCGAGCCGGGCGGAAGCAGATCGAACGGGATACCCGGCAGTGGGAGGAAACGGCGGCCCTCATGACGCGCTTCCTCTCGCCGGGCGAAGAGCAGGGGTGAGGACGACGCATGAGAGTGTGGCGCGCGTGGTGGCTGCGACTGCGGGGCTTCGTGCGCCCCGGGGCCGCCGAACAGGAATTCGCTGACGAACTGCAGAGTCACATCGACCTGCAGACCGACGACAACATCCGCGCCGGCCTGTCCCCGGACGAGGCGCGCCGGCAGGCCTTGGCGCGCATGGGCAGCGTGACCAGCGTGCAGCAGGCCCAGCGCGAGCGGCGCGGGCTGCCCGGCCTCGACGCGCTGGTGTTCGACATGCGGCTGGGCGGCCGCATGCTCATCAAGTACCCGGGACTGACCATCGTCGGCGGCCTGGCGATGGCGTTTGCCATCTGTGTCGGCACGGTCATCTTCCAGGTGCTCTCGATCGTCATGTCTCCGACCGTGCCGCTGCCTCAGGGCGACCGGCTGGTGCAGATCCGGAACTGGGACACGACGGCGATGACGGGGGAGCCGCGCGCGCTGTTCGACTTCGGCGTGTGGCGCCGCACCCTGAGGTCGGTGGCCAATGTCGGGGCGTGGCAGGACGTGTCACGCAACCTGATCGTCGCCGGGGGGGAGGCGCGTCCGGTGCAGGTCGCCGAGATTGATCCGGTCGCCTTTGTCGTCTCGGACGGCACGCCGCTGATGGGGCGGGTCCTGACCGGGGACGATCAGCGGCCTGACGCGCCGGCGGTGGCGGTCATCGGGTACGACGTGTGGCAGACCCGCTTCGGAGCCGACCCGGGCGTGCTCGGCCGCCGTGTCCAACTGGGGCAGGACCACGTCACCGTGGTGGGGGTGATGCGCGAGGGCTTCGAGTTTCCCGTCGCGCACGATGTGTGGACGCCGCTTCGTCTGATTCCCGAGGCGCATGCGCCGCGGTCCGGACCGGCGATCTCGGTGTTCGGTGTGCTGGCGGACGGAGCGACGATCGACACCGCCCAGGCGGAAGTGGCGACGGTGGGCCGGTGGCTCGCCGGGGAACAGCCGGCGACCCACGCGCAACTGCAGCCGGTCGTGGCGCCGTACGCGGAGCTCAACGCCGGACCCGGCGACGATGAGTTCCCCATCTTCGCGTCGATCTACGGCTTCGCCGTGCTGCTGCTCGTGCTGGTGTGCAGCAACATCGCCCTGCTGCTGTTTGCGCGGGCCGCGACGCGCGAGAGTGAGTTCACCGTGCGCACGGCGCTGGGCGCCAACCGTCGCCGGATCGTCGCGCAGTTGTTCGCCGAGGCGCTCGTGCTGGGCGGCGTCGCCGCGGTGGTCGGGCTCATCGCCGCCCACCTGGCGCTCGCGGCGTGGGGGCGGCCATTCCTCGAAGCCAATCTCGGCCGCCTGCCGTTCTGGTACGACGTCACGTTGTCGCCGGCGACGGTGCTGTTTGCGCTGGGCCTGGCGATCCTGGGGTCGGCGATTGCCGGCGTCTTGCCCGCGATGAAGGTGACGCGCGGCATGGGCGCGCGCCTCAAACAGACCACGGCCGGCGCCGGCGGATTGCAGTTCGGCGGCATCTGGACCGCGGTCATCGTCCTGCAGGTGGCCGTCACGGTGGCGTTTCCGGGCATCGTGTATCAGGAGCAGTGGCTGCTGCGGCACACCGAGACGTTCGAGACGGGCTTTCCCACCGAGGAGTACCTCGCGGCGCAGGTGCAGCTGGACGACCCGGCGGTGGCGGATGATGACGCGCAGCGGGACGCGCACCGCCACGCGTTCGCGGCGCGGCTTGAGGATTTGCGCCGCCGTGTGGCCGCGCAGCCTGGCGTGGTGAGTGTCACGTTTGTCGATCGGCTGCCGCGCACCCCGCGTCCGGAGGCGCGCATCGAACTGCCCGGCGACGCGGAACGCCAGGCGCAGGCCGCCGCGGCGGGCGCGGACGCGCCGATGCGCATCGCCACCCTGGCCCGCATCGATCCGTCGTACTTCGACGCGCTGCAGACCCAGGTGCGAGCCGGCCGGGCGTTTACCGCAGCAGACTTCGCCCCGGTGCCGAGGGTGGCCATTGTCGATCAGGGGTTTGTCGACCAGGTGCTCGAAGGACAGAATCCCGTCGGCCAGCAGGTGCGATTCGGTCCGCGACGGAGCGATCCCGCCAGCGTGCCCGGCCCCTGGATGGAGATCGTCGGGGTCGTCGATGACCTCGGGATGGGAGCGCCGACCCGAGTGGAGCGCGCGGCGGGGCTGTACCTGCCGTCACCGCCCGACGCCCTCTCGAGGACGTATCTGCTGGCGCATCTGCGCGGGGACCCGCTGGCGTTTGCGCCGGACCTGCGCGAGATGGCCACCGCGATCGACCCGATGCTGCGCCTGTCCGAGGTGCAGCGGGTGGACCAGGTGACCGACGACATCACGTGGGTGCTGCGGCTCTGGCTGCGGGTCACGGTGGTCATGACGGTCGTGGCCCTGGTGCTCTCCTTGTCGGGCATCTACGCCGTCCTGTCGTTCATCGTCGCCCGCCGGACGCGCGAGATCGGCGTGCGTGTGGCGCTCGGCGCGGACCGGACCCGAATCGTCACCGCGATCTTCCGGCGCCCCCTCCTGCAGGTCGGCCTGGGCGTCTTGATCGGCAACGGTCTGCTGGCGCTGGGCGGCAGCATCGAGACCGAGATGCCGGGGCTGACCGGCTCACTGACGGCCGGCCAGATGGCGATCATCGCGGCCTACGGCGTGGTGATGTTGGGCGTCTGCCTGCTGGCGTGTATCGTGCCCACCCGGCGGGCCCTGCGCGTCGAACCAACCATGGCGTTACGGATGGAGTAGGGCGTCACCGAACGGTGAGCGACGCGTGAGATGTCGGTGAAACGGGCGCAATCGGACGGAGGCGTGGGAACCAACGGTGGGCGACGGCCGTTTCGACGGAGCATGAAAACTCTTCGTGTGCTGTTGCTCGTCGCCCTGGCCCTGGTCCCAGCGGGCGTTGCCGCCCAGACCGCCGACGTCTCCGGTGACTGGAACGCGACCTTCACCCGGTCGCTGCCCGACGGCCGGAGCCAGTCGATTACCTTCACCTTCCACTTCGTCCAGAAGGGCAAGACGCTGACCGGCACGGTCGGCCCGGAGCCCGCGCGCCAGTGGACGGTGGAGAAGGGCGTGGTCGACGGTGAGTCGGTGACCTTCCAGGTGCAGCAGCCCGACGGGCCGCTGCGGAGCTTCACGCTCAAGCTCGTCAAGGGCCGCCTGCAGGGCAACCAGGTGCTCTCCTTCCAGGGCCAGACGGCGGAAGTCACGGTCGACGCCGAGCGCGCGAAGTAGGCGCACATCCACGTGGGGCCGGGTGACAATCACCCCATGACCCCACGTGTGCGGGAATTGATCGAGGCGCTGCGTCTGGCGCCGCATCCGGAGCGCGGATACTTCGCCGAGACCTACCGCGCCCCGATGACGGTGCCGGCCGCGTCGCATGGCGGCGCGCGGGCCGCTGGAGGTCCTGCAGCTGTTCCCCGACGGCCGCACGGTCGTCTCGCGGCTGGGCCTGGACCTGGCCGCGGGCGAGCGTCCGCAACTTGTCATCCCGGCGGGCACCTGGTTCGGCACGTTGCTGCCCGCCGGCGTCGCGTATTGCCTGATCGGCTGCACGGTGGCGCCGGGATTCGAGGTCGCGGACTTCGAGCTGGCCGGTGACCATGACCTCGCCGCCCAGTACCCGGCCGAGGCGGAACGCATTCAACGAATGACGGGGCGCCAATGAACGTCCACGGCGCCGGCGTGGATGGGCCCCCCGGTCACGTTACACTTGCAGGATGCGTCTGTTTGATCGTGCCCGTGCTGTACCTGCCGCCGCTCTCTGTCTCGTCCTGCTCGTCATCGCCGCCGCGCTGCTGACGGCACAGGCGCCGCCGCGCGACCTGCGCAACGGCTGGGAGGTGCATCGCGAACTGGTCGTGGCGCCGCAGACCCACGCCGAGGTGCCCAAGCACTTTCTGAGTTTCTTCGACTATCACGACATCGTGATGTTCCATCCCACGGTGGGGTATTACGCGAGCGGCCGTGTCGACTTCGTGGGCCACTACCGGACGTACCCCGTGGTGCTGGCGCCCCTGTTCGGGCACATGGTGGCCGAGCAGGTGTTCGCCATGTGGAACGGCATGCGGCGCGCCGGGACGCTGGGGCAGGGTGATCGATTCACGATTGCCGAGTTCGGCCCCGGTGATGGGGCGCTGGCCGAGGCCATCCTCGACTACATCGTGCAGAAGGCCGGGACGGACGCGAACTGGCGCGTGTTTGCCGATCAGGTGCTGTATGTCTGTTACGACCGATCGCCCGCGCTGAGCAAGGTCCAGCAGGATCGGAATGCGCGGTTCGGCAAGCGGTTCGAAGCGCGCGTGGCCGACGCCACCAACATGACCGCCGCGATCGGCAAGGGCCGGCTGAAGGGCGTCGTGTTGTCCAACGAACTGCCCGACGCCTTCAGCGTGCACAAGATCATCCTGTCGCCCGACGGCGCGGCCGACGTGGCCTTCGTCGTGCCGTCACTGGCGGCGGCGACGTGGACGGCCGTCAAGCCGTTGCTGCCGGCGTCGGTGACGGGCCCCATCGAAGACGCCGATCGCGCGATTGAGGATCGCTTCTTCGAGCGGCGGCGCGACGGCGACGTGTACCTGACGCGCGCGACCTTTGTCGCGCTGCTCGAAGGGTTGCGCACGTCGGAGGCCTACGAAGGCACGGCCAACGCGATGCAGTTCCGCGAGCTGTACGTGCCGGCCGTCAACGTGCCGGTGGTGGCCGAACACCTGCGGCGGTACGCCGACACGTACGCGGCGGTGCTGGCCCGCGACCCGCGCGGGCTGGTCAGCTACGTCAATCCCGGCGCCGAGTCCTTCATTCGCGGCGCCTCGGAAGTGCTCAGCGCGGGCTACGTCCTGACGATCGACTACGGCGGGAACTGGGAGGAGATGCTGGCGCAGCACACCTACCCGCGGTTTCGCACGTACGGGCCGTCGCAGCAGACCGGCGCGTACCTGGCGCCGAATCAGATTGACACCTTCGCGCCGTACGTCGGCCCGACGCTCAACGACTTCACGACCGACGCCAACTTCAGCCTGCTCGCCGCCGAAGGGGAGCTGGTCGGCCTCCGTCCGGTCTACTACGGCGCGCAGCGCGCGCTGCAGGCCGGCACCGGCGTGACACTCGACCGGGTGCCGGTGGAGCGCGAGCAGGAAGGCAACGCCGAGGAATTCCGCAACTGGGCACAGAGTTTCGCCGGCCCCAGTGTGTACAAGATGCTGCTGCAGCAGAAGACCGGCACCGATCCGGCCTACACGTTCGCGGGACAACATCCGGAGTCGCTGGATCTGGGCACGGACACGCTGACCGAGGCCCAGCGCCAGCGCGCGGGCCAGATCGCGCAACGGCTCAAGGCCACGGGCCGCTGACCCCGGCCGTGCCTCCCCATGTCCGGGTCGCCATCGTCGGCACCGGCTTCTCCGGCCTTGGGGCCGCCATTCGCCTCCGGCAGGCGGGCTACACCGATTTCGTCGTGTTCGAACGCGCCGGCGACGTCGGGGGCGTGTGGCGCGACAACACGTATCCCGGGTGCGCGTGTGACGTGGAATCACACCTCTACGCGTTCTCGTTTGCGCCCAACCCGGGTTGGTCACGCACCTATGCGCGGCAGCTGGAGATCCTCGCGTACCTGCGCGACTGTGCCGCGCGATTCGGCGTGCTCCCGCATGTGAAGTTCGGCCACGATCTGGAGGACGCCGTCTACGACGAACACCGGCAACGGTGGCGGCTGCGCACCGCGGGTGGGGACTGGACGGCGGATGTCGTGATCGGCGCGGCGGGCGTCCTCAGCGAGCCGATGGTGCCCGACCTGCCGGGGGCCGGCTCATTCGCGGGCCCCGTGTTCCACTCGGCGCGGTGGGATCACGGCGTCGACCTTCGCGGCAAACGCGTGGGGGTCGTCGGTACGGGCGCCAGCGCCGTCCAGTTCGTCCCGGAGATTCAGCCGCACGTGGCGTCGCTCACGCTGATCCAGCGCACGCCGGCTTGGGTGCTCCCGGGCCGTGACCGCGCCCTCAGTGGCGCCACCCGGTGGATCATGCGAAGGGTTCCCGGCGCGCGCCAGCTGTATCGCGCCGCGCTGTACGCCCGCCGCGAACTGCTCGTCCCCGGACTGCGGCACCCCGCGCTGATGGCGCTGCTCGAGCGGTTCGCGCGGCACTACCTGACCAGGCAAGTGCCCGACCCTGGCCTGCGCCGGAGGCTGACGCCGGACTTCCGCCTGGGCTGCAAACGGATTCTGATGTCCACGCGGTATCTGCGCACACTGACGTGTCCCAACGTGCAGGTCATCACGAGCCCGGTGCAAGAGGTGCGGCCGCGTGGCGTCGTCACCGCCGATGGCGTCGAGCATCCCGTCGACGTCCTGATCTTCAGCACCGGGTTTCAGGCGGCCGATCCGCCGCTGGCCCGTCGCATCCGCGGCCGGCAGGGGCGCACGCTGCGCGACGTGTGGGCGGGAAGCCCGCAGGCCCTGCGGGGCACCACCGTGGCCGGGTTCCCCAATCTCTTTCTGCTGCTCGGCCCGAACACCTATCTGGGGCACTCGTCGGTGGTGCTGATGGTGGAGCGTCAGATCGACCTGGTGCTGCAGGCGCTGCGGCACCTCGATCGGCAGGGGCTGGCGACGCTCGAACCACGCGCAGAGGTCCAGGCGCGTTACGTGCGGCGTGTCGACGCGGCGCTGTCGCGAACGGTGTGGGCCACGGGCGGGTGTGCCAGCTGGTATCTGGACGCCACCGGCCGCAATCCGACTCTCTGGCCCGGGTGGGTCTCCGGGTTCCGGCGCGCGGCCCGCTTCCATCCCGGGGACTACCAGTTCGAACGGGCCCGGCCGGCGGTCGTGCAACCGGCCGGCTCCTGACCCTGTCTGAAGGACATGAACACGCCGAACACGTTCCCTGATGCGTTGATCGTCATGGCCCTGGCCGCGCTCTTCGGGTTCTTCCTCTGGATGCGGCACAAGGAACGCCAGCGCCGGCTGGAGATCGTCCACCAGGAGCGCCTGGCCGCGATGGACAAGGGCGTCCCCCTGCCGGAATTACCCGCCGAGCCCACGAAGGCGCCTCCCGATCACCGGGAACTGCTGATTCACGGTGTCGTCTGGGCGGCGCTGGCGGGTGGGGGCGCCATCGCGCTGCGCGTGACGCGCCTCAACGCCAACGGCGTCGACCTCTGGCCGCTGACCATTCCGCTGCTGCTGCTGGGGGTGGGCCTGATCCTGACGTACGTCCTCGCCTACCGGAAGCGCTGACGTGGTCGTCGTGTCGGACCAGACCGACGCGTGGCTGGTGGAGCAATGCCGCGCGCACGGTAACGATGAGGCGTTTGGCCAGTTGGTGACCCGCTACCAGGACCGGGTCTTCCGCCTCGTCGTCTCTGTGCTGGGGCAGGAGTTCGCCGCCGACGCCGAAGACGTGGCCCAGGAGGTGTTTCTGCGGGTGCACCACGGACTGGCGACGTTTCGCGGAGACGCGGCGTTTGGGACCTGGGTGTACCGGCTGGCGTTCAACCACGCGCTGAACGTGAAAGCGCGCATGCGCTTCCGGGCGCCGCATGAGCCGGACACGGCGCTGGCGGGGCAGGCGTCGTCCGCGCCGGCGCCCGATGCGCAGCTCCACCAGCAACGGCGGGCCGCCGCGGTCCTGGCGTGCCTGCACGACCTGCCGGACGTGTATCAATCAGCGCTGCGGCTCCACTACTGGCTCGGAGCCGGCATGAGCGAGATGGCCGAGATGCTCGAGACGCCGGAGAATACGATCAAGTCCTACCTGCACCGCGCGCGGAAGCTGCTGCGGGCACGGTTGGCCGAACGGGGGTTCCATGAGTGACGACAACGCGATGGACGACCTGCTGCGGACGGCGATGAGCGCCGCGCCGCCGCAGCCGTCGCCGGTCTTTCAGGCGACGGTCATGCGGCGGCTGGCGCAACAGCGGATGTCACGACCGGTGAAGGTCGTGCTGGGCGGCTACGGCGCCGCCAGCCTCGTGCTCAGCGCGTGGCTGCTGCAGGGATTCCCGGCGGTTGTGCTCGTGGCCGGCCTCGGCGCCGGCGCCGCAGCGGCGGCCGCGGCGTGGCTCTACGCGTCGCGGCTCAGCGCCCGGGCTTGACCAGGTAGATCCGGGCCACGTCGGCCGACGAAATCTCCCGCTCGCCGCGATTGGTCTTGACGCGCAGGACCAGCGGCGACTGGCCGCCCACGTCGACCCACTCGGTGAGCAGCGTGTCGCCGTTCCGGAAGACGACGAGATGGTCGAGCGACGTCATGTCGGTGAACCAGGACTGACGGACTTGCACGTTGCCGCCGAAGTTGACCATGGCCACCTGATCCTTCGGGATCATGCGCGCCGCGCCCCGCACTTCGACTTCGAAGCCGGAGGCCTTGAGGTCGACAAGGGTGACACCGACGGTGTCGCCGTTGCGCAGGGTGAACGTGACGGCTTGCTGGGCGGAGACGGAGCCGGTCGACAGGAGTGTGAGAACGAGTGCAGCGGGAGCGAGTCTGGGGAGACGAGGAATCAACATGGCGACAGCGTATGGTGCGCCGCGACGCATCGTCAATGGCCCCGTGCCCGTTCGAACACGGGAGGAGTATCTCCGCTACTGGCAGGTGAACGCGGGCGTGTAGCGATCGTACCCCGGAGGACCTGCGACGATCAGCCACTGCAGCCGCAGCGGTTGCGACGTGTCGTCATACCCGATGCCGATGTCCACCACCTCGACCCGGCCGTCCACACGCCAGGCGAGGGCGTCGATGGAATGCGGGCCGACGCCGCGCTTGAGATTCCACGCCGTATCCAAGCCGCGGCAACGCGACTGTTCGATGATGCGATCGCGCAGAAACGACATGTGCGCCACGCGTTCGTCGTGACTGACTCCGGCGCGGAGTCGATCCGGGTATCGCGCGGCGACGCACTCGACCACCGAGTCGCCGTCGCTGCGGCCGCACGCGGCCGATGACGGCATGGGTGGAGGCAGCAGCGCGGACTTGGCCAGAAACGACGTGCCCGAGTAGGTGCCCACGCAGGTCGTCGCCGTGTACGGAAACCGAATCACGTCGCCCTCAACCGTGCCCTGGCTCGTGATGGTGAACGCGCAGGGCGCGCCGCTGTACTGCCCGGTCCCGGTGGCCGTGATCGAGGCCTGCGACCCGTTCAGTGATCCCGCCGCGGTGCCGGACAGGGCGATGCCGTTGGTGCATTGCGCGGCGAAGGGGCCCTGCACCACGCCGTCGTTCTGCTGGTCGAGCGCGTTCCACACGATGTTGGTGCAGACGAGCCGGCCGAGGTCCTGGGGCTGCGCCGACGCTGTGCTCGAGGCCACGGTGGCGGCGCCGGCTTCAGTCCACCGGCCGAGCAGGGGACTGGCCGCAAATGCGGGGGCACCCGGGGAGGTCGGGGCCGTCGAGGAACTGGTGCGCTCGAACGCACACGCGGGAGCCAGGCCGAGGCTGCAGAGCAGGAGGAGGGCAGGTGTTCTCATGATCAGTCCGTGGTACCGGACTATCGGCTCGAGCCGTGACGGTACTCAGGGCCGCCGGGTCAGGACAGCGCGGATCGGTGGGCAATGGCAAACGTCAGCAGGGCGTGGGCGCCGCGCAAGTCCAGTTTCTGGCTGATGTTGGCGCGATGGTGCTCCACCGTGCGTGGGCTGATGCAGAGCACGTCCCCGATTTCCCGGCTGGTCTTCCCCTGAGCCACCAACTTGAGCACCTGGCGTTCAGCGGGCGACAGCGCCGCCAGCCCCGGGGTCGCCGCCGCCAGCGCCTGGCCGCTGCGCCGCCGCGCCAGAAGGACCTGGGACAACGCCGGACTGACGTAGGGCTGGCCGCGGGACACCGCCCGGACGCCTTCGACGATCTGCGTCACGGCGGCGTCCTTGAGGACGTAGCCGTCGAGGCCTGAGTCCAGCGCCTTGTCGACCAGACTCGGGTCGGTGTGCGCGGTCAACAACACGGTTTTCACCGGCAGCCGCGCCTGTTGCAGGGCCAGCGCCACCGCGATGCCATCCAGGCCGGGCATCTCCAGATCCAGCACCGCCACATCGGGCTGCGTCTCCCGGATGCGGGCCAGCGCGTCGTCGCCGCGATCGGCCTCGGCCACGACGGTCAAGTCCGCGGCCGCGTCGAGCACGGCCCGCAGGCCCAGCCGAAAGACCGGATGGTCGTCGGCCAACACGATCCGCACCCGTGCCGTGTCAGTCACCGTTCTCCCTCCTGCGTGGGCAAGGTGATCGTAATCTCCGCGCCCTGTCCGGGAGCCGACGAGACCTCGAACCGGCCACCCAGCATGCCGACCCGTTCGGTCATGCCGAAGATGCCGAATCCTCCCGTCCCACCTTCGCGGCGCCACACGCCGGGGTCGGCCGCAAAGCCGCGGCCGTCATCGGTGATCCGGACGCGGACGCGCGGGCCGTCGGTCTCGAGGCGGACCGAGGCGCGGCGGGCCTGGGAGTGTTTCACGATGTTGCTGAGTGCCTCCTGGATCACCCGGAAGAGTGTCAGCTCCGCTTCCTTTGACAGGCGTCCGTCGACGTCGGCGACCTCGCAGCTGAACGTGATGGACGAAGACGCGGCCACCGTGTGCACCATGTCCTTGACGGAACGGGCGAGTCCGACGCGGCCAAGCTGATACGGCGTCAGGTCGTGCACGATGGCGCGCACGTCGCCCAGCGCGTGCGCCGCCGCCTGATCCACGTCGCGCCAGCGCTGGGCCGCGGCCGCGTCACCGGCGGGGGGGGCCTGCCCCAGCAGCGCCCAGTTTCTGATGACGAGCAGGTGTTGCTGCAGCCCGTCGTGCAGGCCCGCGGCGATTCGCCTGCGTTCGGCTTCCTGGGACGCGATCAACTGGCGGGAAAACGCCTGCTGCAGGTCCTGCTCCCGGCGCAGCAGCCGGAGCCGCCAGGTGTGCACCGCGATCCCGGCGGCGACGGCCGTCCCCATCAGCAGCGCGAAGAACCAGCGGGTCCGGTAGAAGGGCGGGACCACCACCACGGTCAGGCGCGCGCCGTCGGTATTCCAGACGCCGTCGCGGTTGGCGGCCACGACCCGGAAGACGAAACGTCCGTACGGCAGCTGCGCATATCGCGCCGCGCGCTCACCGCCGGCCTCGATCCAGTCCTGATCGAGCCCCTCCATGATGAAGCGGAACCGCGAGTGTTCGGGCCGGACGAACGTGAGCGCGGCAAACTGCAGCTCGAGCGCCGTGGGCCCGGAGGGGATCTCGATCAGCGGGCCGACGGGCACCGGCCGGTTGGCGACGGCGGCATGCGTGATGACCACCGGCGGCGGCAGCGGGTTCACGGGGATGGCGGCCGGATCGAACACCACCACCCCCTGTTGAGTCGGGAACCAGATGCGTCCGTCGCGGCTGATGAGGCCGGCGGGTTGGGTGCCGCCGTTTGCTTCGGCGTGCCGCATGCCGTCCCGAACCCCGTAGGCGACCGACGTGACCCGGTCACGACGGCCCGTGGCGACCTCGTCGAGTTCGCGCCGCGCGACGCGATAGATGCCGGTGTTTGACGTGATCCAGAAGCGCTGCTGCGCATCCTCGAGGATCTGAAAGGCGCCGCTCGACCATAAACCTGCGCCGGTGGTGATGCGGGTGAACCGGCCGTCGCGGAACCGCAACAGGCCGCTGTCATACGTGCCGAACCACAGGGTTCCGTCGGCGTCCTCATGGATGGCCCGCACGATGGGGTGCCCGGTCAGGCCGTCGGCGTCGCCGAAGGCCGTGAACCGGCCGTCGCGCAGGCGGATGATACCCGAGTCGGTGCCGATCCAGAGGGCGCCATCGCGACCCTCGAACAACACCTGCACCTCGCCTCCGGGATACCCGTCGGTGAGCCGCGTGAACACGCCGTCCCGGTACTGCGCGAGTCCGTCCCGCCCGCCCAGCCAGACCTCGGGGCCGCGGCCCTGATAGATCGCTCGCGTGACGATGCCGACGGGGCTGGCCACCGCGCGCACGCGGCCGTCGCGGATCAGGCGAAGTCCGCCGTCCCAGACGCCCAGCCACAGGGTGCCCGCCTGGTCTTCAAGGATGGACGTGATGTTGGCGCGGGCCACGCCGGAGGCCCGCGACACCGGCTCGAACCGGCCGGCACGATACCGCGTCAGGCCGGACCAGCCGCCAATCCAGATCGTGCCCTGTCGATCTTCGTACACGACATAGGTGTTGTCCGCCTCGAGTCCGTCGACTGACGAGAACGTCGTCATCGGACGTGCCGTGAGACGCGCCAGTCCGCCGTCGGTGGGCGCCCACAACGTGCCTTCGCGATCCTGAAACAGGCGTTCGACGTTGGCGCCCGGCAGCCCGTCGGCGAGCGTCAGATGCAGGAAACGCCGGCCGTCGTACCGCAGCAGCCCGGCATTGCCGCGCAGGCCGAACCACACGTGGCCGTCGCGATCCTCGGACCAGGCGATGGTCTCGAACCGCGGCACCCCGTCCTTCGCGCCGAAGCGCACCAGCCGGCCGTCGCAGACGCAGGCCAGCGTGCGCGGATGGTCGCCCGCGCCCCCGCGCAACTGCAGCCAGAGCCGGCCGCGGCGGTCTTCATAGGCGCTGACGACATCGCCATCGATCGACAGCGTGCGCGCGCTCGCGTGGCCGGCAAAGCGGTGCACACCTGCCGCATCGCGAAACCAGATCGCGCCGTCGGCCGCGCGGCCCAGCACGGTGCGGGCGCGATCGCCTCGATGGGGCAGGGCCGTCTCGGCGACGAAACGGCCGTCGTCCCAGCGCACCGCACCGAGGCGGGTATCGACGATGAGGGTGCCGTCGGGCATTTCAAAGACATCGCCGACTTCGTTGTCCGGCAGGCCCTCCGCGGTGGAGAACGACTCGAAGACCCCGCCGGCCAGCCGCGTCACACCCAGGCCTTCCGTTGTGATCCACAAGGCGCCGTCCCGGCTCTCGTAGAGCGCAATCAGCCGGCCTGTGCGCAGGCCCGGCGTGTTCTCGGTGGTGAAGGTCTTCAGCGTGGCGCCATCAAAGCGGACGAGTCCGCCATACGTGGTCATCCAGAGAAAACCATCGCGGGTCTGCAGGACCGATGTCACCGAGTTGGTGGGCAGACCCTGTTCGGTCGTCCACGTGTCGATCCGGTATTGCGCCTCGGCCGGCGGGGCCGCGAGGCCGGCGCACAGCAGGAGCTCGCACACGACCAGGGGCCAGAGGGCCGGACGCCGTTTCGTCAATTGGGCAAGTCTACCCACCTTGAAATACGTAGGTCTACCTATTCCGCCGCGCGGCGCCGCCGGCCATCCTTGGGCCATGACTCGCGTAGCGCTCCTCATCGTGTCTGTGGTCATCACCGGCGCCATCAGCCTGGCCGCACCCACCGCCGCCTCGGCGCAGTGGCCGGCCTCGTACTCGGTGCCGGTCATCCTGCGCGATGTCGTCGCCAGTCCACAGGTGCCGCCTCCCGGAACGGTGAGCCATCCCGACTTCGGCGGGGCCCCCACGGGCCTGGTGACCGGTGAAGTGCTGTCGACGCTGACGCCCCACCCCTCGACCGGGTTGGGCGTGATGCAACCATCGTCGTCGGCGACGACCTTCGGCCCTGAGACGTTCGGCAGTTGGTTTGCCAGCACGGCCTACAACGCGTCGTTCGAGGGCGATGCGCCCACCGTCCACACCCTCAACGACTCCCTGACCTTCAGACACCTGGGCGGCGGGGTCTACCGGTTCAGAAGTGACGCGTTTGATCCGCTGCACGGCCGCGGCTTCGGGAATCTACCGGAGACCACCCGCAACGGGCACTTCACCCTGCAGGGGCAGTGGTACTTCCGTCATCAAACCGTCGTGCAGCCAACCCTGCGCGTCTGCGCGGACGATTCGCTCTGGATCTTCATCAACGACACCCTGGTCGTCGACATGGGCGGCGTGCGGGCGCACGCCTGCCGGCAGGTGGACCTGTCCACCCTCGGTCTGCAGAACCACGACGTGTACGCGTTCAACATCTTCTACGCCGATCGATCAGGGACGGCCGCGTCGCTGGAACTCACGACCAATCTGGGGTTCTACGCGGCGTGGCGTGATGACTGGCCGCCGGCGCCTGGTCACAGCGCGCTGACGATGGAAGCCAGTGCACCGGCCGGGGCAGAAGTGCAGGCCGCCACGCTCGGGGCGGTCGATGCGCTGTCGAGCGCCGGCATCCCGCGCCCGACGGACACGGTGTGCGCCGAGCCGTTCGGGTGGTATCCCGTGGGCTCGCACACGTTCCATTGTGCGGCCGTCGATGGATGGGGCAACCAGACGACCTTCGAGTCGGTGGTGACGGTCGCTGACACCGTGGCGCCGACGTTGGGGTTCATGGCGGACGTGTACGTGGAAGCCGTCGGCGCGGTCACGGTGGTGGAGTGGAATCCGCCATCAGCCACCGATGCCGTCACCGAGAACCCCGTCGTGGAGTGCCAGCCCGCGAGCGGATCCGCGTTCGCGGTGGGCAACACGCCGGTGACCTGCACCGGCATCGACGACGCCGGCAATGTCGGCCGCACGAGCTTCCTGGTGCGCGTGGCTGACACGACGGCGCCGGCGTGGCCGGCCCTTGCGGATGTCACCGTGACGGCGGCGGCCGACCACGGTGCGACGGTGACGTGGGCTGCGGTCGCCGCGGTTGACCTGGTGGACGGCGCCCTGCCGGCCGGCTGCGCGCCGATGAGCGGCACGTGGTTTGCGATCGGTGAGACCCGGGTGACCTGCACCGCCACCGACACCAGCGGCAACGCCAGCCAGACGAGTTTTCTGGTGACGGTGCTCGCGCCACCGCCGCCTCCACCGCCCTCCGACAGCGATGGCGACGGCGTGCCCGACGCGGAGGATCGCGTGCCGCACTCGAACATGGCGGCCACGGTGAGTATCGGCGCCTGCACCACGCGCGTGGAGAATCGGCTCCTGCCTGGCGGTGTGACGCTCAATGACGTGGTGGCCGCGGCGCACGCGGCCGCGCGCCGACACGGGGACCTGGTCAGCGCCATTGCCGGATTGGCTGGCGACTGGTCGCGGCGCGGCTGGATGGCCGGCCGCGACGTGGGCCGCCTCGTGTCCTGCGTGGCCCGCCGTTGATCCCGCCGGCTTGACAGCCCCGCCGTGAGGTGTTATTTCTTTCGCACATAAGTGCGAGAGAAATAACACATGCCCCGAACCCTGCACCTCAGCCTGTCCCGCCGCGAACGGCAGATCATGGACATCCTCTTCCGCCGTGGCCGTGCCACGGCGGCCGAGGTCATGGACGACCTGCCCGCCGACACCACGTACTCCACGGTGCGCACCCAGCTGCGCGTGCTGGAGCAGAAGGGCCACGTCCGGCACGACAAGGACGGCGCCCGGTTCGTGTACGCGCCGGTCGTGGCGCGTCACGCGGCACGCCGCTCGGCGCTGCGCCACGTCATCGAGACGTTTTTTGACGGCTCACCCGAAAAAGCCGTGTCGGCGCTGCTGGGCGGCGAAGCGACCCGGCTCTCCGACGAGGAACTGGAACGCATCGCCGCGCTGATTCAGAAGGCGCGGAAGGAGCAGCGATGATGCCCCTGCTGCTGACAAGTCTTTTCGCCGGTGCGGCGCTGCTGGCCGGCGCGCTGTTTATCGTTGCCCTGCTGCGCACCAGGTCCGCGGCGCTGCGCCACGCCATCCTCGCCTCGGCTCTCGCCGTGGTCGCGATGATGCCGTTGCTCGACGCCGCGGTGCCCGAAATCTCCATCGCCGGATGGACCGCCGACGGACTCCCTTCAGGGGCCGCGACCGTGGCCGTCAGCGGACCGGCCGGGGGCACGACGCCGACCGCCGCTGCTGAACCCGTCTCATGGGTCGCGGTGGTCGGCTGGATGTGGCTCGCGGCCTCCGTCGTCCTGCTGACCGCGCTGCTCGTCGACATCGTCCGGCTCATCCGCCTCAGACGACGATGTGTGCCGGCCGCTGACGCGTGGCGTGCGTTGACGGACGCGCTGGCGAGCAGCATGGGCATCACGCGCCGGATCCAGGTGCTCCAAAGCACTGACCCCGCCATCCTTGTGGCGTTCGGCACCCTGCGGCCAGGCATCATCCTGCCGGACGGCGCTGACGACTGGCCGGACGATCGCCGTCGCATCGTCCTGACCCATGAACTGGCGCACATCAAGCGGAACGATGCGGCCGTGCAGGTCGCGGCCGAATTGGTGCGCTGTCTGCTGCCGCTGAATCCCCTGGTCTGGGTCGCCTGCCGCCGCCTGCGCCAGGAAAGTGAACATGCGTGTGACGACGCCGTGCTGCAGGCCGGCGTCAAGCCGTCCACCTACGGCGCGCACCTGCTGGACCTTGCCACCTCGCTGAAGGGACGTCGCGCCGCGTGGGCGTCGGCCCCGGCCATTGCCCACCCTTCCACGCTCGAGAGGAGAGTTGTTGCCATGCTCGATCATCGTCGTCGTACGCCCCTCACCGTCGGCGGCTGGACCGTCGTGATGCTCATCGCGCTGGCCTGCAGTCTGCCGCTCGCCGCGCTCAGTCTGGAACCCGACGCCTTCCCGGTCGTGCCCGCGCCGTCGGGCGGACCTGACCTCGCGCAGGCGCCTGCGCCGGCGCCGGCTTCGGCGCCAGCCTCGACTTCGGCGCCTGCGCCCACGCCCGCACCCCGGCCCACACCCGCGCCGGAGCCTGCCGCGCCAGTGCAAGCAGGCGCCGCCACCGGGTTGGTTACGGACCAGACCGGCGGCGTCATCCCCGGGGCCCGGATTACGATCACCGATGTGGCGACGCGCGCGGATCGCACGGCGATCAGCGCGGCGAACGGTCGGTACACGATTGGTGATCTGCCGGCGGGCGACTACGAGCTGAGGGTGCAGCTGTCGGGCTTCCGCACCACACGCGCCGCGCTGCGCGTGCCCGCCGGGCAGACGGTCGACACGCCGGTGACACTTGCGGTTGGCGAGCTCACTGAGGCCGTCAGTGTCGTCTGCTCGAGTTCACATGCGCGTTCGCTGTGGCAGCTGTTCGTTCCGTCGCTGCAGGCGCAGGCGCCGATGCAGCCGATTCGCGTCGGCGGCCACATTCGTCCACCGAAGAAGACCCGGCACGTCGCGCCGGTGTGCCCGGCCGGTGTCGTCACCCAGGATACGGTCGTCATCGTCCAAAGCACGATTGGACCAGACGGCACCGTGACCGACGCCAGCATCCTGAAGGGACCCGAGACATTGGCCGGGGCTGCGCTCGACGCCGTGCGGCAGTGGGAGTTCACGCCGACGCAGTTGAATGGTCAGCCGATCGAAGTGACGATGGTCGTGGCGGTGAACTTCACGGTGGGGAGGTAGGCGACGCCAGCGCCTGGGCGACCGCGTGCAGCAGGTCGTCGGCGGCGTAGGGCTTCGCCAGGAAGGGGAGCCCGTCGACGTCACGCGCCTGGGCCGGACCGGCGGCGGCCGGCAGGCCGCTCGACGTCAGGATCCGCAGCGACGGATTGAGGCGGCGCATCGCGTGCACCGCGGTCAGGCCGTCCATCACCGGCATCGACATGTCGGTCAGCACCAGCGCGATGCCGTCGGGATTGGCCGCCACGATCTCGACGGCGTCCCGCCCGTTGGTGGCCGTCCGCACCGTGTACCCGTGATGTTCGAGGGGCTGGCGTGCCAGCTGACGAATGCTGTCTTCATCGTCGACGATGAGCACCACCTGACCGGCGCCACGGGTCGGCAGGGTGCGGGGTGGTGCTGAGGGTGTGACGGTCGAGGTGGACGGGGCCGCAGGCCACCAGATGCGGAACCGTGACCCGTGTCCGGGGGCGGAGGTCACGTCGATGTGGCCGCCGTGGGTGCTGACGATCGCCTGGACGGTGGACAGACCCAGGCCCGTGCCGTGCCCGATGTCCTTGGTCGTGAAGAACGGGTCGAAAATCTGGTCGAGCACATCCGGCGTCATGCCCACGCCCGAGTCGGCGACGTCCAGCCACACCCCGGGACGATCGGCCCGGCTGCCAGGGGCGAGCGCGATCGTCAACTGCCCGCCGTCGCGCATCGCATCCCTGGCGTTGACCACCAGGTTCATCAGCACCTGAAGCAACTGCGTGATGTCACCCACCACGAGCGGCACCCCGGAGGCAATGTGCACGTCGAGCGCGATGCTGCGGGGGAACGTTTCGCGCACCACGTGGGCGACGTCCTGGACCAGCCCCTCCAGATCCACGACCTGCCTGGAGGTCTCCTGACCACGGGCGTAGGTGAGCACCTGGCGGACCAGGTCGGCGCCACGCCGGGCGTTGGTGTCAATCGTGGCCAGCATCTCCGCGCGTTCGGGGTCGCGCTCGTCTTCCTTGAGCAGCGCGACGGACATGAGGATGGGCGCCAGCAGGTTGTTCAGGTCGTGTGCGATGCCGCCGGCGAGGTTGCCGATGCTCTCCAGCCGCTGGTTGCGCAGCCGTTCCGCTTCACGCGCCTTGCGCTCGGTGATGTCCTGGCACGTGCCGATCGCGCGCTGCGGCTGGCCAGCGTCATCGCGGATGACCTGCCATCGTTCCCGCACGGTCTTGACCCGGCCGTGCACGACGAGCCGATGTTCGATTTCCTGCGGATCGGGCCTCGTGAGCGACTCCACGAACGCGGCGTCCACGGCCGCGCGATCGTCGGAGTGCACCAAGGCGAGGAATGCCGCGTGGGTCGGCGCAAATGTCACCGGATCCGTTTCGAAGATGCGGTGGGTTTCTTCCGACCAGGTCACGGCCATGGTCGTCAAGTCGGTCGTCCACGAGCCCATGCGCGCCACGGCCTGCGCCTCGCGCAGGTCGCGCAGAAGCCGCTCGAGGTCGGGCGACGGGCCGGGGGCCGCCGGCATGGCGCCATTCTACGGTCATGCGATAGGGTAATCGCCATGAGATTCGTCATATTTCTCCTGCTGGCCGCCACGCCGCTTGCGGCACAACCGCCGGCCAGGCTGACCGCCGATGACTACGCGCGCGCCGAGCGATTTCTGGCGCCGGCGGTGAACCCGCTGGTCACTGGCGTCGCCACCGGTCTCACCTGGACCGCCGAAGGGCGACTGACCTATCGGACCACCACCGCGGAGGGGCCGCGTCTGGTCACCGTGGATCCGGCGTCGGCCACGCGCAGTGTGGGGCCCGTCCCGCCGGCGCCTGCTGGCCCCACGGCCGGGCCGGCGTTGCCGCCCAACTCAGTGGCGTCGCCCGATCGCCGCTTCGCGGCGTTCATCCGCGACTTCAATCTGTGGGTACGCGACCTGGGCACCGGCCAGGACCGCCAGTTGACGACCGACGGCGTCAAGGACTTCGGCTACGCCACCAACAACGCCGGCTGGATCAAGAGTGACGCGCCGGTGCTGCTGTGGTCGCCCGACTCGAAGAAAGTCGCGACGTTTCAGCACGACGGCCGGGGTGTCAGTGAGATGTACCTGGTCTCGACCAACGTCGGCGCGCCGAGGCTGGAGGCCTGGAAGTACCCGTTGCCGGAGGACAAGGAGATCTTCCGGATTCACCGCGTGATCATCGACGTGGAAACGGCCAAGGTCACGCGGCTGCTGATGCCGGCGGACCAGCATCGGTCGACGATCAACGACCACATCGCCGACGGCACGACGCTCCTGGACGTCGAGTGGTATCCCGACAGCGCGCGCATCGCGTTCGTGTCGTCCTCGCGCGATCACAAGGAAGCCGTGTTCCGCGTCGCCGACACGACGAGCGGGGAAGTGCGCACGTTGTTCGACGAACGCGTCAAGACGCAGTTTCAGTCGGGCTTGTCGGCCGTTGGGCAGGCCAACTGGCGTGTGTTGCCGGCCTCGCGCGAGGCGTTGTGGTGGTCACAGCGCGACAACTGGGGCCATCTGTATCTGTACGACCTCGAAACCGGTGCGCTGAAACGCCAGATCACAAGCGGCGCGTGGAACGTCGCCAGCCTCATCAAGGTCGACGAGCAGGCCCGCGCGTTGTACGTGACCGGCGTGGGCCGCGAGCCCGGCCGCGACCCGTACTTTCAGCATTTCTATCGCGTCGGCATGGACGATGGCGCGGTGACGTTGCTTACGCCGGAGACGGCGAATCACACCGTGTCACTGTCGCCGGATGGGCGCTTCTTCGTCGACACCTACTCGACGCCCGTCATGCCCCCGGTCTCCGTGTTGCGGCGCATCACCGGCGAACAGGTGCTGGAGCTGGAGCGCGCCGACATTTCGCGCCTGACGGCTACCGGCTGGAAGCCACCGACGCCGATTGTGGTGAAGGCGCGCGACGGGCAGACGGACCTGTATGGTCTGATGTTCACCCCGACGACGCTGGACCCGGCGCGGAAGTATCCGATCGTCAACTACATCTATCCGGGGCCGTGGGGCAGCAGCGTGGGCAGCCGCAACTTCTCGGCGGCGCGCAGCGATCATCAGGCCCTGGCCGAGCTGGGGTTTGTCGTCGTGGCCATCGACGGCATGGGGACGGAGTGGCGGTCGAAGTCGTTTGCCGACGCGTATTACGGCGACATGGGCGACAACACGCTGCCCGACCAGATCGCGGGCATGCGGGAACTGGCGAAACGTCACGCCTACATCGACATCGAGCGGGCGGGGATCTGGGGACACTCGGGCGGCGGGTTTGCGACGGCGGCTGGGATGTTCCGGCATCCGGAGTTCTTCAAGGTTGGCGTGTCGCAGGCCGGCAACCATGACAACCGCAATTACGAGGACGACTGGGGCGAGCGCTTTCAGGGACTGTTGACGCGCCAGGCCGGCGCGGACAGCTACGAGTCACAGGCCAATCAGCTGGTGGCGGCCAACCTGCGAGGCAAGTTGCTGCTGGCGCATGGCGCGATGGACAACAACGTGCCCATCTACAACACGTATCTGGTGGTGGATGCGTTGATCAAGGCGAACAAGGACTTCGACCTGATCGTGTACCCGCACCAGCGGCACGGGTTCGGCGTGGACAACAACTACATGATGCGCCGGCGCTGGGACTACTTCGTCAAACACCTGCTGGGCGCCGAACCGCCGCAGGAGTACAAGATCGGACGCTGAGCCGGCCTCAGGGAAAGCGCCGGGCCCGAAGGCCCGGCGCCCCGTGTGTCAGAACCGATCCAGGTGCATCACCTTGGTCCAGGCCGCGACGAAGTCGTGTGCGAACTTCGCCGACGCGTCGGCCGATCCGTACACTTCCGCCAGCGCGCGCAGCTGCGAATTCGATCCGAAGATCAGGTCCACGCGTGTACCCGTCCACGTGACCGTGCCGGTCTTGCGGTTGCGGCCCTCGTAGACCCCGTCGGTCGTCGACGGCTTCCACTCGGTCGCCATGTCGAGCAGGTTGACGAAGAAGTCGTTGGTCAACGTGCCCGGGCGCGACGTGAACACGCCGTGTGAGGCGCCGCCGGTGTTGGCGCCCAGCACCCGCAGGCCGCCGACCAGCACTGTCATCTCCGGCGCCGACAGCGTCAGCAGCTGCGCGCGGTCGACCAGCATCGCTTCGGCCGACAGCGGCAGGCCCGGCTGCAGGTAGTTGCGGAAGCCGTCGGCCTTCGGTTCGAGGAACGCGAACGACTCGACGTCGGTCTGGTCCTGCGACGCGTCCATGCGCCCGGGCGTGAACGGCACCGTCACGTCGTGGCCGGCGTCCTTTGCGGCCTTTTCGATCGCGGCGCCGCCGGCGAGCACGATCAGGTCGGCGAGTGAGATGCGCTTGCCGTCCTTCTGCGCGTCGTTGAACGCCTTCTGGATCGCCTCGAGCGCGCTGAGCACCTTGGCGAGGCGCGCCGGGTCGTTGGCCGCCCAGCCCTTCTGCGGCTCCAGCCTGACGCGGGCGCCGTTGGCGCCGCCGCGCATGTCCGAGCCGCGGAACGTCGAGGCCGACGCCCACGCGGTGAACACGAGGTCCGCAATCGACACGCCACTGGCCAGCACGTGCGCCTTGAGCGCGGCCACGTCCGTGTCGGTGACGAGCGGGTGGTTGACCGCCGGAATCGGATCCTGCCAGATCAGCGTTTCCTTCGGCACGAGCGGGCCGAGGTACCGCGCCACCGGGCCCATGTCGCGATGGGTGAGCTTGAACCACGCGCGCGCAAACGCGTCGGCAAACGCCTGCGGGTCGTTCAGGAACCGGCGCGAGATCTTCTCGTACGCCGGATCCATCCGCAGCGCCATGTCGGCGGTCGTCATCATCGGCGCATGACGCTTCGACCGGTCGTGGGCGTCGGGCACCGTGCCGGCCGCTTCGGGGTTCTTCGGCGTCCACTGGTGCGCGCCGGCCGGGCTCTTGGTCAGCACCCAGTCGTACTTGAACAACGTTTCGAAGTAGCTGTTGTCCCAGGTGATGGGCGTCGGCGTCCAGGCGCCTTCAATGCCGCTGGTCGTGGTGTGTACGCCCTTGCCGCTGCCGAACGTGTTGATCCAGCCGAAGCCCTGCGCCTCGATCGGGGCGCCTTCGGGCTCGGGACCGACCAGCGCCGGATCGCCCGCGCCGTGGGCCTTGCCGAACGTGTGACCGCCGGCCACCAGCGCCACGGTCTCTTCGTCGTTCATCGCCATGCGCTTGAACGTTTCCCGGATGTCGCGCGCCGAGGCCACTGGATCCGGATTGCCGTTGGGGCCTTCCGGGTTGACGTAGATCAGGCCCATCTGCACGGCGGCCAGCGGGTTTTCGAGCTGACGCTCGCCGCTGTACCGCTCGTCGGCCAGCCACTTGCCCTCGGGCCCCCAGTAGATGTCCTCTTCCGGTTCCCACACGTCGGCGCGGCCGCCGCCAAAGCCGAACGTCTTGAAGCCCATCGATTCCAGCGCGACGTTGCCCGCCAGGATCATCAGGTCCGCCCACGACAACTTGCGGCCGTACTTCGCCTTGATCGGCCACAACAGGCGGCGCGCCTTGTCGAGGTTGCCGTTGTCGGGCCAGCTGTTGAGCGGCGCGAACCGCTGCGTGCCCGAGCCGGCGCCGCCGCGCCCGTCACCTACGCGATAGGTGCCCGCGCTGTGCCACGCCATGCGGATGAAGAGGGGACCGTAATGCCCGTAGTCGGCGGGCCACCAGTCCTGCGAGTCGGTCATCAGCGCGTGCAGGTCCTTGACGACCGCGTTGAGGTCGAGCGTCTTGAACTCCTTCGCGTAGTCGAAGTCCTCGCCCATCGGGTCGGACGCCGGCGCGTGCTGATGCAGCACCTTGAGATTCAGCTGGTTCGGCCACCAGTGCTGGTTGGCCGTGGACCCGGTCTTGCGCATTCCGCCCGTCACCGGGCACTTGCTCGCATTGCTGTCTGACATCGCGTTCTCCTTCATCGTCGTCGTGGCTGGCAGGCGGGGCAGAGGCCCCAGTAGATGACCTCGGCTTCGTCGATGGCGAAGCCGTGGTCGTTGTCGGCCGTCAGGCAGGGCATGGCGCCAACCGCGCAATCGACATCGCGCATGGCGCCGCAGCCGCGGCAGATCACATGGTGGTGGTTGTCGCCCACTCGGTCTTCGTAGCGGGCGGGGGAGCCGGCGGGCTGAATGCGCCGGATGAGCTGCTTGTCGGACAGCACCCCCAGCGCGTCATACACGGCCTGGCGCGAGATGGCCCCGATGCGGTGGCGCACTTCGTCGGCCACTTCGTCGGCGGTCGCATGTGGCCGCGCCGCGACGGCGTGAAGCACGGCAATCCGCTGGGCGGTCACTTGAACGCCGTGTTCACGCAGCAGGACCTCAGGCGCGTCGCGCATCCGGATGATACTAATTCAAATATTGGATTCAGTCCAGAATAGGCCGACGCCATCCGTAGCGCGGCCGGGGCTTCCGGCCGCGATTGCGGCGGCCCGTAGAGCGGGCCGCCCTACATGCCCCGTCGCCCTCAAACCGACGCCGTGACCACCCGATGCAGCTGGATCTGCCCATCGGCCGCGTCCACGTAGACCGTGTCGCCCTCCCCGAACTCCCCTTGCAGCACACCCATCGCGAGCGGGTCGAGTACCCGGCGCTGCAGCGTGCGCTTGAGCGGACGCGCGCCGTACACCGGGTCGTACCCTTCGTCGACCAGCAGCGTGCGCGCGGCCTCCGACATCTCGAGGGTGATCTTCCGATCCTCCAGCCGCTTGAGCAGTCCTTTGAGCTGGATGTCGATGACCTGGCGGATGTCGTGTTTGGACAGCGCCTGGAAGAACACGATCTCGTCGATGCGGTTGAGGAACTCCGGGCGGAAGTGCGCCCGCAGCGCGTCCTGGTCGCGCAGGTTCGACGTCATGATGACCACGGTGTTCTTGAAGTCGACCGTGCGTCCCTTGCCGTCCGTCAGCCGCCCATCGTCGAGCAACTGCAGCATGACGTTGAAGACTTCCGGGTGCGCCTTTTCGACCTCGTCGAACAACACGACGGCATAGGGCCGGCGGCGGACGGCCTCGGTGAGCTGGCCGGCTTCCTCGTAGCCCACATATCCGGGCGGCGCGCCAATCAGCCGCGACACGGTGTGCTTCTCCTGGTACTCGGACATGTCGATCCGGATCAGCGCCTGCTCATCGTCGAACAGCAGTTCCGCGAGCGCGCGTGACAGCTCCGTCTTGCCGACGCCCGTGGGGCCGAGGAACAGGAAGCTGCCGAGCGGACGATTCGGGTCCTGCAGGCCGGCGCGCGCGCGGCGCATCGCGTTGGCGACGGCCACGACCGCGTCGTGCTGGCCGACGACACGCTGGTGCAGGCGCTCTTCCATCTTCACGAGTTTCTGCACCTCGCCTTCCATCAGGCGGCTGACCGGAATGTGCGTCCAGCGCGCCACGACCTCGGCGATGTCTTCTTCGTCGACCTGCTCCTTCAGCATCTGGCCGGCCGAGCCGTCGGCCGCGCCCTGATCGTGGGCGGCCACCTCGCGTTCCAGTTCGGGGATGCGGCCGTACTGCAGCTCCGAGGCGCGCGCGTAGTCACCCGTGCGTTGCGCGCGTTCGACTTCGAGGCGCAGCTGTTCGAGCTCCTCCTTCTTGGCGCGCACGGTCTGGATCGCGCCCTTCTCCTGCTGCCACTGCGCCGACAGGCGCGTCCGTTCCTCCTTGAGCGAGGACAGCTCCTTCTCCAGCTTCTCGAGACGTTCCTTCGACGCCGCGTCGGATTCCTTGCGCAGCGCTTCGCGTTCGATCTCCAGCTGCATCACGCGCCGCTCGACCTCGTCGAGTTCGGCCGGCATGGAGTCGATTTCCATGCGCAGCTTCGAGGCGGCCTCGTCGATCAGGTCGATCGCCTTGTCGGGCAGGAACCGATCGGCGATGTACCGGTGGGAGAGCACCGCGGCGGCCACCAGCGCGGAGTCCTTGAACTTCACGCCGTGGTGGATTTCGTACCGTTCGCGCAGCCCGCGCAGGATCGAGATCGTGTCTTCGACCGTCGGCTGATCCACCATGACCGGCTGGAAGCGCCGTTCGAGCGCCGCGTCCTTTTCGATGTACTTGCGGTACTCGTCGAGTGTCGTCGCGCCGATGGTGTGCAGCTCGCCGCGGGCCAGCATCGGCTTGAGCATGTTCGACGCGTCGATCGACCCTTCCGCCGCGCCGGCGCCCACCACCGTGTGCAGTTCGTCGATGAACAGGATGATCTGGCCTTCGGCGTCGGTGATTTCCTTGAGGACGGCCTTGAGCCGCTCCTCGAACTCGCCGCGGAACTTCGCGCCGGCCACCAGCGCGCCCATGTCGAGCGCCATGATCTTGCGATCGCGCAGGCCTTCTGGCACGTCCCCGCGGACGATGCGCTGGGCCAGGCCTTCGACCACGGCGGTCTTGCCGACGCCCGGTTCGCCAATCAGGACGGGATTGTTCTTCGTCCGGCGCGACAGGACCTGGATCACGCGGCGGATCTCCTCATCGCGGCCGATGACCGGATCCAGCTTGCCCTTGCGCGCGGCATCGGTCAGGTCGCGGCCGTATTTCTCCAGCGCCTGATACTTGCCTTCGGGGTTCTGGTCGGTCACGCGTTGCGAGCCGCGCACCTGGGTCAGCGCCTGAAACACGGCGTCTTTCGTGATGCCGTGCTGGGTCAGCAGCTTTGCCGCCGGCGCGCGGCCGGTCTCGGTCGTGAGCGCCAGGAACAGGTGCTCCGTGCTCGTGTACTCGTCCTTGAGCGCACTGGCTTCCTGCTCAGCGGCGGCCAGCACCTGGCGCAGGCGCGCGGACAGGCCCGGCTGCGCGCCGCCCTGTGTTTTGGGCAGAGCCGTCAGGAGCGCATCGGCGCCGCCGACCACGGCCGCGGTGTTGACCTGCATCTTGCCGAGCAGCGCCGGCACGATGCCGTCGGCCTGCGTGAGCAGCGCCTGCAGCAGGTGTTCCGGCAGGATCTCGGGATGTCCCTGGCGTTCGGCCGTCTGCTGGGCCGTGAGGATCGCCTGCTGTGCCTTTTCCGTGTAGCGATTGAGGTTCATGTGGTGCCTGCCAGTTTCTCCAGCGCCTTGTAGTGATCGCGGATCTCAGGGGTCAGGGCCGCTGGAATCTGAAGATCCACCGTAACGAACAAGTCGCCGCGGGTCTCGGGCTCGCGCGGCGTCGGCATGCCGTGGCCTTTCAGCCGGAACACCCGGCCCGACGGCGTCAGCTCGGGAATACGCAGCCGGAGGGATGCGCCTCCCAGGGTCGAAATCGCGACATCACCACCGAGCACGGCGGTCGGCACCGGCACGGCGATGCGCGTGTGCAGATCCTGCCCGCGGCGCTCGAAGCGGGGGTGTTGCATAAGCCGCACCACCAGGTAGAGGTCACCGCCCGGCTGTCCGCCGCGGCCGGGTTCCCCTTCGCCGCGGACCTTCACGCGGGAACCTTCGCGCACGCCGGCGGGAATGCGCACCTCCACGCGATGCGGCCGGCCGTCGCGCTGCATCTCGAGGTGGCGCGCCGTGCCCGTGAACGCCTCTTCGAGTGTGAGCGTCAGCGGCTGTTCCACGTCGCGGCCGCGGGGGGGGCGCGGCGGGCGCGCCTGACGGCCCGCCGGGCCGCCGCCGAAAAACGTCGTGAAGAAGTCCGAGAACCCGCTGTCGCCGAACAGGTCCTCCATCTCCTCGGGCGTCATGGTCCGCGTCTGGGACCGGGCGCCGCCGCCGTGTGGGGGAGGGGCCTGGTCGTACATCCGCCAGTTGGCGCCCAACTCGTCGTACTTGCGGCGCGTGGCCGGGTCGCCCAGCACTTCGTTGGCCTCGTTGATCTCCTTGAACCGGGTCTCAGCGGCCTTGTTCCCCGGGTTCAGGTCCGGGTGGAACTGCCGCGCGAGTTTCCGATACGCCTTCTTGATGTCCGCCTCGGAGGCGGTCTTCGGCACGCCGAGGACGGCGTAATAGTCCTTGAAGTCCACGCGTCCTCCTCAGCGAAAGGTGTCCAGGCCGAGCCGCCGGCACAACTCGTCGACCTCGGCCGTCAGCCGGCGGGCATGTTCCGACTGCGATCGCTGCCGGGTTTCGGCCGCCAGGGGCCGCAGCCGCCGCGCGACCTCCGCCACTTCCAGCAGCCGTTGCACGCCAGCCAGATTGATGCCCAGGTCGTCGACCAGCATCTTGATGAACCGCAGCCGTTCGATCTCTTCTTCCGTGTACACGCGCATCGCGCCGCCCGTGCGCTGCGGTCGCACCAGCCCCAGCCGCTCGTATTTCCGCAGGGTCTGCGGGTGCATCTGCAGCGCCTCGGCCGCCATGCTGATCAGGAAGAACTCTGCCATGCATCAAGTGTAGATATTGATACGTAGCGTGTCAATCACCTGACTCGTTCTGTAAATGACGTCGGGTGGCTTTTTCAGCCGAAAAAGCCACCCGACGTCATTTACCGCTATCCTGAAACGCGCGTGCCGATCGATTTCGAAGTCGCTGATCTTGTCACCATTGGCCTGCTGGTCCTGCTCGAAGGCCTGCTGTCGGCGGACAACGCCCTGGTGCTGGCCATCCTCGTGCTGGGCCTGCCGCGCGAGCAGCAGCGCAAGGCCCTGCGCTACGGCATCCTTGGCGCCTTCTTCTTCCGCATCATCGCCATCCTGTTCGCGGCGCAGATGATCGAGTTTGCCTGGGTCAAACTCGTGGGCGGCGCGTATCTGATGTGGCTGTCGTACGCCCACTTCTTCCGCCACGAGGACGGCCACGAACGCGGCAGCATCAAGCCGGCCAAGGCCTGGCTCGGCCTCTCCGTGTTCTGGACCACCGTCATCAAAGTCGAACTGACCGACATCGTGTTTGCCGTCGACTCGATTCTGGTGGCCGTGGCGATGTCGCCGAAACTGTGGGTCATCATCACCGGCGGCATCCTCGGCATCGTCGCGATGCGGCTGGTGATCGGTCAGTTGCTGACGCTGGTGCAACGGTATCCCGCGCTGGTCGACGGCGCGTTCGTGATCATCGCGTGGGTCGCGCTCAAGCTGTTCATCGAGTACGCGCACCAGATGCACTGGGTCGGGTTCACGATTCCCAAGTCGCTCTCACTGGGCCTGATCGTGGTGATCTTCGCGATCTCCTACTTCATCGCGCGGAAGCAGGGCCCCAAGGCCATCGACGAAGAAGCCACCAAGGTTGTCACGGGCGAATAGGTGGCGAGGTGGCGAGGTGGCGCGGTGAAATGCGTAGCGCGGCCGGCTCTGGCGGCCGCGGAGTTGCTCAGCGACGCAGCGTGACGAGCACGTACGCCGCGACGCTGCTGACGAGTCCCTGAAAGACGGGCGCTTGCGCGCCGAGCACCTGCGTCAGCGCCGGCGTCCAGGGCAGCCATGGCGCGCCAAATAACACGGTCACGCCCGTGGCCATCGCCGCCAGCGCGGCGACGCGGCCGCCACGTGGCAGGAAGAGGCCACCGAGAATCGGCGCGAGCAGCGTCACACTGAGCACCGAGTAAAACATCGCCAGAGCGTCAAGCACCGTCTGGTGCACGAAGACCAGGGTGAAGCCGAGCAGACCGGCGACCACGGCGATGCCGCGGGCCACACGGAGCAGGTCGGCATCCGACGCATCCGGCCGGATGAGACCGCGATAGAAGTCGCGCGCGCCGGAGGTCGACAGCATGTACAGCACGGCGTCGGCCGAGCTGACCTCGGCAGAGAAGACCGCGGCCAGCGCGAGACCGCCGACCAGCGGCGGGACGGCCGTCGCCAGCACCGCCGGCAGGACCTGATCGCGCGGCGCCGAGGCGAGCTCGGGCAACAACGCGTGGCCGGCCAGTCCCAGCGCGACCGGCAGCGTGGCGAATGCCATCAGCGCCACCGCGCTCCAGCCCACGCCCTGACGCAGGGCGCGCACGTCGCGGGCTGAAAACGCGCGTTGCACCAGGCCGGGGGAGAGGAAAAATGCCGGCGCCATCAGAAAGAGCATCGACCAGCCCACGCCCGGCGCCGTGCCTTCGAGAAACGTCGAGCCCGGCACGGCTGTGGCCAGTCCGGCCCCGTGCGCCTGGCCGAGCGCAAACGGCACGGCGAGCACAAATCCGCTGAGAATCACCAGCAGCTGCACGCGGTTGACCCACGCCGCGCTGAGCAGACCGCCGCTGGCGAAGTAGGCGGTCATGATGATCACCGCGATGATCGCACCGGCCGTCTTCGAGACGCCTCCGACACGCTGCAGAACCGCAGATGCGCCGATGATCTGCCCGGCATAAATGGACAGGCTGCCAATCCAGATGAGCGCCGCCGCGATGTACCGCACGTCCTTCGAGAAGCGGTCTTCGAGGAAGTCGCCCACCGTCAGATAGCCGCGGTCGCTGGCCAGCCGCCAGATCCGTGGCCCGACCCACAGCGCCAGCACCAGCGTGCCGATGCCCGCCGCGCCGTTCCACCACCACGCGGCCCAGCCATGGTGATACGCCAGGCCCGTGGCATTGACCGTGGAGCCCGCGCCGATGTTGGCCGCCATGAAGGTGCCAAAGAGCAGGCCCGGGCCCAGCGCCCGGCCGCCGACGAAAAACTGATCGCTGTTCCGCACCGTCCGGCCGACCCAGGCGCCAAGCCCAATCAGGCCGACCGAGTAGACGATGAGCAGGATCAGCATCCAGGACATGCAATGCCTGTCAGCGGGCGATGTCGCGAACGGCGGGGAAGGTGGGGAGGCCCGTGGCGGTCAGCACCGCGTTCACAATCGCGTCGGCGACAACCTCGGACGCCAGCGCGCCAATGCGGCCCACGTTTGGCGCGTCGGTGAGGCCTCCCGTCGCCATCACGAAGAGCGTGTCGCCATCGCCGGGGGTGTGCGACGGGAAGATCGCGCGCGCCAGACCGTCCTGCGCCATGATGGCCACCCGCAACGCCTGCGCCTTGGTCAGCCGCGCGTTGGTGGCCACGACGCCGATGGTGGTGTTTTCCATCTCACGGGCCGCAGGTGCCGCCAGGCGGCGCAGCAGGTCGAAGGGATTCTCGAGCCCGCCGCCATCCTCCGTGCGCACACCGGCCACGACGCGACCCGTACGCCGATCGAAGATCGAGCCCGACGCATTCACGGCCACGATGGCGCCCACGACCAGACCGTTGGCGCCGCGAACGGACGCCGTGCCCACGCCGCCTTTCATTGCCCGGCCGCTGCCCGCAAACTTGCCGACCGTGGCACCGGCGCCTGCGCCGACGGAGCCCTGCGCTGGCGCATCCGCCGAGGCCGTCGATGCCGCACGGTAGCCGCACTCTTTGGTCGGGTAGATGTCCGGGCGGCCGCCCACCGCCAGGTCCAACAGAATCGCCGCCGGAACGATGGGGACGACCGTGCCACTGGTGGGATAGCCGATCTTCTTCTCCGCGAGGTACTGCATCACGCCCTGGCGCGTGTCCAGCCCGAACGCGCTGCCGCCCGAGAGCGCGACACCGTTGATCATCTCGACCATGTTCTCGGGCGCGAGCAGGTTGGTTTCAGCCGTTCCCGGCGCGCCGCCGCGCTGGTCGACGGCGCCCACGGTGCCCGCCGGCGCCAGAATCACCGTGCATCCGGTGGGCCGCTCGGTGAGGGTGTGTTGCCCCACGAGAATGCCGGGGACATCGGTGATCGCGCCAGAGGCCACGGCGGGCGGCTGCGCGGAGAGGGAGGCGACCAGGCCGCTGCCGGCCAGAAGCGCAAGGAACGCGGACACGGAGCGGTGGGGCACGATGGCCCGATTATACTGGCCGCCACCGTGACGTCCTCCCGGCTTGTCTCCCTCGACGTCTTTCGCGGCGCCACCATGGCCGCGATGGTGATCGTCAACAATCCCGGTGACTGGAGCCAGGTGTACGCGCCGCTCCTGCACGCGCCGTGGCACGGCTGGACACCGACCGACCTCATCTTCCCCTTCTTCGTGTTCATCGTCGGCGTCTCCATCACGCTGTCCGCGCGTTCGACGATGCCGGTGTCCGTGATCGCACGCCGCGCGGCGCTGATCTTCGCGTTCGGCCTCCTGCTCGCGTTGTATCCGCGCTTTGATGTCTCCACCGTCCGCATCATGGGAGTCCTGCAGCGGCTGGCGCTGTGTTACTTCGCCGCCGCGTTGTTCTTCCGCGCGTTTCGCGAGGCGGACGACGAGGACAAATGGCAGGCGGCCGTCGGCGTGGCCGCACTCGTGTTGCTGGCGTATTGGGCCTTGATGCGGTTCGTGCCCGTGCCTGGCGGTCTTGCCGGCGACCTGACGCCGTCGGGCAACCTCGGCGCGTGGCTCGATCGCACGGTGCTGGGCGAAGCCCATCTCTGGCGGCAGGCGCGCACGTGGGATCCGGAAGGTCTGCTCAGCACGCTGCCGGCCATCGGCACCGCCCTCACGGGTGTCGCCGCCGGTGTGTGGATTCGCTCGCAGCGGACGCCCACCGAGAAGGTCGCCGGCCTGATTGCCGCCAGCGGCGCCGCGATCCTCGTGGCCACCGTGTGGGATCGCACGTTCCCGATCAACAAGAACCTCTGGACGAGTTCGTACGTGCTGCTGACCAGCGGCATGGCGGCCATGGCGCTGGCCGCGTGTTATTGGGTGCTCGATGTGAAGGGGCAGAATCGGTTCGCTCGGCCGCTGGTCGTGCTGGGCGTGAACGCGTTGTTCCTCTTTATCGCCTCGGCGCTGCTGGTCAAGACGCTCGCCTGGATCCGCATCGCGGGCGCGGACGGGACGTCGGTCACCGCGCTGCGCTGGCTGTACACGACGGCGTTCGAGCCGTACGCCTCGCCGAAGAACGCTTCGCTGGCATTTGCGTTCGCCAACCTGGCGGTGCTCTACGGGTTGTGCGAACTCCTGTACCGCAAACGCTGGTTCCTCCGCGTATGATCAACGGGCAATGATTCGCATTCTCGTAACCAATGACGACGGACATTTCTCCCCGGGGATTCACGCGCTGGCCACGGCGCTTCGCGCGGTCGGCGAGGTCGTCATCGTCGCGCCCCAGACCGAGGCCAGCGCCGTTGGCCACGCGCTGACGCTGCGGCGGCCGCTGCGCGTCGAGCGCGTCTCGGACGATGTGTTCGCGGTGGACGGCACGCCCACCGACTGCGTCAACATCGCCATCGACCAGATCCTGACGCACAAGCCCGATCTGATCGTGTCGGGCATCAACAAGGGGTTCAACATCGGCGACGATGTGACGTATTCGGGGACGGTGGCGGGGGCGCTGGAAGGGGCGCTGCTGGGGTATCCGGCCATCGCGGTGTCGCAGCAGTTCACGCGCGAGACGTTCGACTTCTCGACGGCTGCGGCGTTTGCCGCGCAGATGGCGGCGGCCGTGTTGCAGGCGCCGCTGCCGCCGCGGACGTTCCTCAACATCAACGTTCCCTCCGGTCCCGTCAAGGGCGTGCGCACGACGGTGCAGGCGCGGCGCAACCACATCACGAAGGTCGCGCAACGGCTCGATCCCCGGCAGCGGCCGTACTTCTGGATCGAGGAAGCCTCCGATGACTGGGATTTCGATGAACAGTCGGATCACCACGCCGTGCGCCAGGGCTTCATCTCGGTGACGCCGCTGCAGCCCGACCTGACCGACCACCGCATGCTGGAGCGCACGACCGCGCTGCTGAGTTCGGCGGCGGTGCCGGGAGTCTGACGTGACGATCGCGCGCCGGCTGGGCGTGGCGGCGGTGCTGGCGGTGGCCGGTCTCTGGGCCGCCCCGCGGCCGCTCGCACAACAGCCGGCCGCCGGCGACGTGTTGCTGCGACCGGCGCGCGTGTTCGACGGCGAGCGCGTCCGTGTCGGGGATGTCGTGCATGTGCGTGGCGGCCGGATCGTCGCGGTGGGACCCGCCGCTGACGTGCGCGCGCCAGGGGCCGAAGTCATCGACCTGCCCAACGCGACGCTCCTGCCCGGACTGATCGACGCGCATACCCACGTCCTGCTCCATCCCTACAACGAGACCCCGTGGAATCAGCAGGTGCTCAACGAGTCGCACGCCCTGCGCGTGGCTCGCGCGGTGAATCACCTGAAAGCCACGCTGGACGCCGGCTTCACGACGTTGCGCGATCTGGGCACCGAGGGCGCCGGGTACGCCGACGTGGGGCTCAAGCAGGCGCTGGCCGAAGGCATCATCCCCGGGCCGCGGCTGCTCATCGCCACGCGGGCATTGATTGCGACGGGCAGTTACGCGCCGAAGGGGTTTGCGGCCGAATGGGACATTCCGCAGGGCGCGCAGGAAGCCGACGGCGTCGACGCGTTGGTGAAGGCCGTGCGCGAGCAGATCGGCAAGGGCGCCGACGTGGTAAAGGTGTACGGCGACTATCGCTGGGGGCCGTCGGGCGAGGCGCAGCCGACGTACTCCCTCGACGAACTCCGGCTCATCGTCGACACGGCGAAGAGCAGCGGCCGGCCCGTGGTGGTGCACGCGAGCACCGCGGAGGGCATGCGGCGCGCGGTGGAGGCCGGCGCCGAGACCATTGAACACGGCGACGGCGGCACGCCCGAGGTCTTCCGGCTGATGGCCGAACGCGGTGTGGCCCTGTGTCCGACGCTGGCCGCGGGCCACGCGATCACGCAGTACGGCGGATGGAAGCCGGGCATCGACCCGGAGCCCGCGCGCATCCGGCAGAAGCGCGAGTCGTTCAAGGCCGCTCTGGCCGCCGGTGTGCGCATCGTCAACGGATCGGACGTCGGCGTGTTCGCGCATGGTGACAACGCCCGCGAACTCGAACTGATGGTGGACTACGGGATGACGCCGCTCTCGGCGCTCACGTCGGCCACGTCGGTGGCGGCCGACGTCCTGCACCTGGACCAGCAGGTCGGGCGCATCCGGCCCGGTCTGGTGGCCGATCTGGTGGCCGTGACCGGCGATCCGACGACGCAGATTCGGGCGATTCGTGAAGTTTCTCTGGTGATGCAGGGCGGCCGGAGGGTTTTCGGGGTAAGATGATTCGGTTGTCGGGGCGTGGCTCAGCCTGGTAGAGCACTCGGTTCGGGACCGAGGGGTCGGAGGTTCGAATCCTCTCGCCCCGACCAAAGATCAGCAAGAGGCCGGACGTCATGTCCGGCCTTTTGTCTTGTACGGGGCAGTACGTATTGTCCTGTACGGGGCAGTACGTAGCGCGGCACGGTCTTCGGGCCGCGGTCGCGCGCTCAAGACCAGCGCGCGTTACGTGAGGACTCTTGGTCGCAGCCCCACGAACCCGCGCACCAGGTCGATCCGCACGACGTACTTGCTGAGGAACTCGTGGCCGAGGATGCCGCCGAGTTCAAAGCCCAGCAGCATGCTGGGCGCGTCCAGGTTGAGCACGACCACGGACCGCTGCGACGTGCCGACGCCCGGCGCCACGAACAGGTCCACAAACGGGAGCAGGTACGCGCTGGGATCCCAGCCGCTGGTGCCATACACCTTGGCAGGGACCAGCCGGGCCGTGGGCGTCTCGAGCCGTCCGGCGACACGCCGGCTCAGCGAAATGGCCGTGCCGCCGGTGTCGATGGCCATGTTGACCGGCATGGCGTCGTTGAGTGTGGCGCGCACGAACGGCAGCCGCTGCATGCGCAGCGGTAACTGAATGGGGTACTGCGCCTCCGGCAGCAGGCGGCCCATGGTCAACGTCTGCGCGCCGTAGTCGACTTCAATCGACAGCCCCATCGACAGTGGAGAGAACCCCGCGCCTTCGGGCCGGGGCAGGCCCGGCATGGTCGGGCTCTTGATGAGCGCACCCACCTGGCGCACGTGCAGATCGCCAATCTGCAGGTCGTCGATGCGCGCGACCTGCAGGCCGCGGAAGCCGACGTCCACCGCGCCGACGCCCGCGGTCTTGAGCGTCTGCACCGGCACGACGCCGGCCTGTGACGCCAGCGGCGGCGGCAATGTCGTGCGGTCGGCGCCGGTGTCGAGCACGAAATCAATGTCGGCGCGGTCGTTCACGCGCCCGCGGACGCGCACGCGGCCTTCCTCGATGACCAGCGGCACGGTGTACAGGCGATCGCCGCTGACCAGTTCGTACGGCGTGCGCGACCCGTAGCTGCGCAGGAAGTCGGCCTGCGCCTGCGCCCACTGCATCAGGTCGTCCATCTCACGCGACGACACGGTGTCGCGGTACCGATCCAGCGCGCGCGTGGCGTCACGGTAATTGAACTGGTCTTCGTAGACGCCGGCGAGTGTGTAGTGGAACGCGGCCTGTCGATCGTCGCGGTCGATCGCGCGGCGCAGCAGCGGCAGCGCCTCGTCGAACTGCCGCCGGGCCGCCAGGGCGCGACCCTTGCCGTGCAGGCCCAACGGCAGCTCCGCGTCACGCGCCAGCGCCTCGTCGTACCGCCGCTCGGCCTCGTCGAACATGCCCGCCGCCCACAGCGCGTCACCGTGAACCGCCAGGGCCAGCGGATGTTCGGGGTCACGTGACGCCACGACACCGCCCATGCGCGCGGCCTCGGAGAACAAGCTCATCCGCATGAGCGTCTGCACCTGTCCGGCACCGGCGAGAATCCGCGTGCCGGCGCGTTCACTGGCGCGCGCGGCGTCATACGCCTGAAACGCTTCCTGATACCGGCGCTGCGCGAAATACTGATCGCCGCGTGTCAGTTGCGCTTCGCTGTTGAGACGCTGGCCCGGAGCCACGTTCTGGGCAGAGACGACGAGTCCGGCCCCGAGCACTCCACACAGGAGCGCCGCGAGGCCCGCAGGGCGGGGCTTTCGCATGAGGGCACTCTACCCTAAACAGGTGGCGAGATGGCGAGGTGGCGAGCGACGGGATGACGAGATGGCGAGATGACGAGATGGCAAGATGACGAGATGGCGAGGGGGTCGTAGCGCGGCCGGCTCTGGCGGCCGCGGAGCCGCGGGCGCCCTGTGGGCGCTGACCGTGGCGTGTGGTTTGGTCGTCGGGTCGTGGGGGCCGGTGTATTGGGATTCGTTCGGCTACGTCACTCAGGCGCTGACGGGTGAGGTGGGCGGGCTTGGCTTTGGCCGGCCGGTATTCGCGGCGCTGAGCCAGGCCGTCGCGGCCGGGTGGCAGGGGATTGGCGGGTCGGTGTGGCACCTCGAACCCGTCCTGCGCTGGGTGTGCCTGGCGCTCACCGCGCTCGCCGCGCCGGCCACGTGGGCGCTGGCGCGGGAACTCGGATTCGATCGCCGCGCCTCGCTGCTCGCCGGCGCGCTGGTCGCCACGTCACCGGCGCTCGCGCACAGCGGCTTCGCCGTCCTCACCGACGGTCCGACCGTCCCCTTCGTCGTCCTGGCGGTGTTCTGGGCGGTGCGCGCCGCGCGCACAACGCGCGCGCGCGACGCCGCGTCGGCCGGAGTGTGGCTCGGCCTGGCCGCCGGCCTGCGCGAAGCGGCAATCGTGATGGCCATCGTGGTGGCGTTCGCGCTCTGGCGAACCGAGCCCGTGCGAAGAATCCGCCTGCTGCTGTCCGCCGGCGTGGCCACGGTGTTGTGTGTCGTGGTCCCGATGGTCTGGGCCTGGACGGTGCAGCCGGGATATACCGAGACCATCGTCAACTGGCGCGCGGGCATGGCGCACGACCGCGCACTGCAGCAGTGGGGCGCGCGGGAACTGGGACTCATCGCCGGATGGCTGGTCGCATTGTCTCCAGTGGGCGTGATGCTGACGATGTGGAGTGTGCGGATGCGTGAGGGGGCGTGGTGGAGCACACTGGTCCTGCCGTCGTGGCTCGTCCTGGCCGTCATGGCGTCGTACCACGGTGTGACCTACAGTCCGCGGTATCTGCTCATCGCGCTGCCGACCGCCGTCGCTCTGCCGGCCGCGGCGGCCCTCGGGAGGCGGCGCGCGGCATGGGTTGTCGGGTTCCTGCTGCCCATCGCGATCGCAACAGTGGTCGTGCACCGCGCGGAGCGCCCGTGGCTGGAGGTGTCGCGCGCGATGGCAGAACGCCTGGCGTCGGTACCGGCCGATGCGGTGATCGTGACCGGCCACGCCTGTCCGGCCGTGGGCCTGATCAAGGAGCAGGTTCGGCGTGAGCCGACGGCGGCGTTACCCGAGGGCCGCTGGCAGACGGTGTGCCCCGGGTGGTCCTGGCCGGCTGACCTCGCGGCGGTGCTTGATGCTCATCAGGCCGCCGGCCGCACGGTGGTGGTGGACCTGCGCCCGCGGGCGTGGCGGGGCGCGGAACAAACACGCGCCCGTGCCCAGGCCGCGCAGTATGCGGCCCGTCCGCACGACCGCCTGATGGTCTGGCAGTGAGTGGAGTAGAGTGCCGTCATGCCGTGGCTCATTCTGGTGTTGGCGGGTGTGCTCGAAACCGCGTGGGCGGTGGGCCTGAAGTTCACTGACGGGTTCAGCCGGCCGGTGCCGACCGTGCTGACGCTGGTGGCCCTGGTGGGCAGCGTCTGGCTGCTGGCGATTGCCGTCCGGTCGCTGCCGCTGGGCACGGCCTACGCGGTGTGGACGGGGATCGGGGCGGTCGGGACGGTCATCGTCGGGATTCTGCGGTTCGGTGAGTCGGCCTCGCCGGTGCGCCTCTTCTGTGTCGGCCTGATCGTCGCGGGACTGATAGGATTGAAGTTCGCGCCCGGCAGCCGTTAACAGGGGCCCAGACCGGGCGGGGAGTCAGGACAGGATTTGGCGAATCATCCAAAAGTCAGTGCGCAGAAACGCGCCCGGGAGCGCGCTCGTCAGGAGCGCCAGAAGGAAAAGGCCGCGCGCCGCGAAGAAGCCCGCGAGCGCAAGTCGGTCGTGCCGCGGGGGCCCGGCGGGGAAGACCCAGACATTGCCGGCATCGTGCCCGGCCCGCAGGCGTCGCCCTGGGGCGATGATGCGCCGTGGGGCGAGACGGGCGACGAGGAAGACGAGTCCGACGAGGCGGGCAAGTAAGGCGAACGGTCAGCGCAGCCGGATGCCCGCGCTGACCCAGCGTCCGGGCATCGGCACCCCGCCAATTTCCCGGTAGGCCTCGTCGAGCAGGTTGCTGCCCTCGACGAACACGTCCACGCGGCCCACCGGCCGTGTCAGCCGGGCGCCCAGCAGGACGTACTGCTGTCCATCCAACCGGTCGCGCCCATCAGCCGTCGCCGACAGCACGACCCGGGCCGCCAGCGGGACGGCCACGCTCAGCCCCGCCGATCGCGGGGCGTAGTCGAGCACATACTTCGACAACATCGTCAGCTTCGGCGCGTCGACGTCCAGCAGCGTGACGTGGGCGCGCACCAGGGCGCCGGTGAAGCGCCCGGACGCCGACCATTCCAGCCCGCGCGTGGTGACGTCGCGGACGTTTGTGGTGCGCCAGCGTTCGGCCGTGCTGCCGCGAATCCAGTCAATGACGTCTTCATCCCAGCGGATGAACGGCGTGGCGCTGAGCGTCCAGCGGCCCGCCTGCACGTCAAGCCCGCTGTCGAGCGCCCACCCGCGTTCGGGGGCCAGCGTGTCACTGGCCAGGTGCGCCGGGTCGGTATAAAAACGCTCGGTGAAGGTGGGAATGCGGAACGCGCGCGCGGCCGAGGCGCGCAGGCGTACGCGGCCGGACACCTGGACGGCCGCCGAGAGGGACGGGCTCCAGGCGTCGCCGAACGTGGAGTAGTGATCGAATCGCACCGCCGACTGGACCGACACTCGCGCGGCCGGCGCCCACAACGCCTCGGCGAACGCGTACGCGCGGCCGTAGGTGTGATCGCCGAGGTTGGACGACGTGATCCAGTCGCCGCCGCCTCCGCCACCCGCGGTCAGTCGCAGCGCGGCGCCCAGCGAGCGGCCCAGCGTCAGGTCGGCGTCGAGCGCGTTGGTGCGATGCCGGTTCTCGGCGAACCCGGGGCGGTTGATGTCCCACCGGAAGTGATCGCCGTGGTTGCGCCAGGCGACCCGCGCCTGCGTGGTCCAGCCGCCGGCCTGCCGGTTGAGCAGCGTGGAGATGACGGTGCCGTCGGTCCATTCCTTCGACGGGGAGTTGCCGTAAAACCCGTTGGCGCCGAACGCGCGGCGCTGGTGCCGGACGTCCATCGTGACCGAAGAGGAAACCGTGCCGCGCAGCGAGCCGCCGCCCTGCGCGTAGTCGCGATCGAACATGAAGCCGTCCGATCTCGCGCCCCAGGCGGCCACGGTCCAGGCCGCCGGCAACACGTGCCCGCTCGAGGACACCTGCGCGGAGACGGTCCGGTGTTCGCCGAACGCGCCCTGGCCGGTGAGGTGTCGGCCGCGGCGGGTCAGCACCTGAATCGTGCCGCCGAACGCATCGGCGCCATGGACCGCGGAGGCGGGGCCGGCCACCACTTCGATGCGGTCCACCCCCACCAGCGGCGCGGGGATTTCGCCGTTATGGTGTCCGCTCTGCGCGTCATTGAGCCGCACGCCGTCGAGCAACACGAGCGCCTGGCCGAAGGTCGCGCCGCGCAGGCTGAAGTCGGCCTGCACGTCGTGCGGGCCGCGCGCCTTCACGTCGACGCCCGGCAGCAGCCGCAGGCCGTCGATGACCGAGGTCACGCCGAAGCGCTGCAGGTCGTCGCGCGTCAGCGTGAAGACGGTGCGTCCGACGCTGGCGGCCGGGACGGGCGCGACGGTGGCGGTGACGACGACCTCGGCGGTGACGGTGGGCGGTGCCTGTGCAAACGCGGGACGCGCCGCGAGGCCGGCGGTGAGGCTGGCGCACAGCAGGAGCATGCGCGTGGCCGCGCGGGAGGACGGATGCATGCGTCAAGCTTACCGTGCTACCCTTCGTGCGGTTACGCAGGTTCTCGGGTGAGCCGGCGGGCTGAATCGTGCAAGGAGGATGGTCATCATGATGAAGCGTTGGCGTACGGGCGCCGTTCTGGCAGCCGCCGTCGTCGTGGGTGGCGCAGTGGCGGCGATGCCGCGACTGGCCGCGGAAACGGCCGAGCAGGCCGGGCAGCAGGGGCTGGTGGATCCGGCGGTGCTGTCGAGCATGCAGTATCGACACCTGTCGGTGTTCAGCCGCGGCGGCCGGTCGACGGCGGTCGTGGGTGTGCCGTCGAGCCCGCAGACGTTTTATGCCGGCTACACCGGCGGCGGCGTGTGGCGCACGACCAATTCGGGCGAGTCGTGGGAGAACCTCTCGGACGGATTTTTTGAAGCCGGTTCGGTGGGCGCCATCGACGTGGCGCTGTCCGATCCCAACGTGATCTATGTCGGCACCGGGTCGGCCTGTCCGCGCGGCAACGTGTCGCCGGGCGTGGGCATGTACAAGTCGACCGACGCCGGCAAGACGTGGTCACACGTGGGCCTGCGCGGCTCGGGCACGATTGGCCGCGTGCGCATCCATCCGACCAACCCGAACGTCGCCTATGTCGCGGTGCTCGGCAACATGTTCGCGCCCAGCGACGAACGCGGCGTGTATCGCACGCGCGACGGCGGCGCCACGTGGCAGCGGGTGCACTTCATCAGCAACCGCACCGGCGCCGTGGACCTGGCGATGGATCCGAAGAACCCGGACATCCTGATTGCCGCGATGTGGACGACCGAGCGCAAGCCGTGGACGATCGAGTCGGGGTCGACCGAAGGCGGCCTGTTCCGGTCGACCGACGGCGGCACCACCTGGACGAAGCTCGGCGGCGGCCTGCCCGACAAGGTGATGGTCGGCCGCATCGGCGTGTCGATCTCGGGCGCGGATTCCAACCGCGTCTACGCGCAGGTGGAAGCGGCCGACAACCAGGGCGGCGTCTACATTTCGAAGGACGGGGGCCTGACGTGGACGCGCGGGTTCACCGGCCGCGCGCTGCAGCAGCGCGCCTGGTACTACACGCACATTCACGCGGACCCGGTGGAGGTCGACACCGTCTACGCCCTCAACGTCGGCGCGTTCCGGTCGACCGACGGCGGCATGACGTTCGGCTCGGCCGGCATCCAGTCGCACAGCGACTACCACGACCTGTGGATCAACCCGACCAACAACGCGCTGAAGGTGGTGGCCAATGACGGCGGCGCCGCGGTGACCACCGGCCAGGGCTGGAGCGGCCAGGACAACCAGCCGACCTCCGAGATGTATCGCGCGTCGGTGGACAACCGCTATCCGTACTACGTGTACGGCGGCCAGCAGGACAACAACACGTCGGGGGTCTCGAGCGCCAACACGGACTTCATTCCGTCGATGGGCGGCGGCGAAAGCGGCCACGTGGCCGTCGACCCGCGTGATGCGAACGTCAGCTACGCCGGCAACTACGGCGGCACGATCAACCGCATCGACCGCAACAAGGGCCTGTCGGAGAACGTGCGGGTCTACGCCGACTCGCAGACCGGCCAGCGCGCCGCGGACATGAAGTACCGCTTCCAGTGGAACGCGCCGATCCGGATCTCCTGGCACAACCCGGATGTCGTCTACACGACGTCGCAGGTGGTGCACCGGACGACCGATCACGGCGCGAACTGGGACGTCATCAGCCCGGATCTCACGCGCAACGACAAACGCCGCCAGCAGTACTCGGGCGGCGAGGGCATCACTCGCGACAACACGGGCGTCGAGGTCTACGCGACCATCTTCGCGTTCGAGGAATCGCCGACGACCCCGGGCCTGTTCTGGGCGGGCAGCGACGATGGCCTGGTGCATGTGTCGCGCGACAACGGCAAGACGTGGACGAACGTGACGCCGGCGGACTGGCCGGAAGGCACGATCAACACGATTGACCCGTCCGATCACGATCCCGGCCGCGCCTTCGTGGTGATGCACCGGTATCGCGTGGGCGACTTCACGCCGTACATCTGGCGGACCGATGATTACGGCAAGTCGTGGACGCGCATCGCGGACGGCACCAACGGCATTCCGGCCGGCCACTTCACGCGCGCCATTCAGGAAGACCCGAAGAAGAAGGGCCTGCTGTACGCCGGCACCGAGTTCGGGATGTACATCTCGTTCAACGACGGCCGCTCGTGGCAGTCGTTCCAGAACAACCTGCCGCGCACGCCGATCACCGACCTGCAGGTGTTCCGCAACGATCTGGTCGTGGCCACGCAGGGCCGCGGCTACTGGATCATGGACAATCTGTCGCCGCTGCAGTCGATGGTGCCGCAGGCGACGACGCCGGCCGCGATCCTCTTCAAGCCCGAGGACGGTTTCCGCGCGGGCGGCCGACTGCCGTCGATCCAGTACTGGTTCAAGGACAAGCCGACGGCCGCCGTCCAGGTGCAGATTTCGGACGCCTCCGGTGCGGTGGTCTACACGGCCAGCGGTGAGCCGGGCGATCGCCCGCTGCCGCCGGCTCCCGGCGCGGCGCGTGGTGGTCGCGGCGGTCCCGGTGGGGGTGGCGCAGCGCGCGGAGGCGGCGGGCCCGGCCGCGGCGGTCGCGGCGGATTCCCCGGCGGGGGCGGGGGCGGTGTCACCGGCTACCAGGGCATGAACTCCATGACGTGGAACCCGCGTCTGCCGTCGCCGTACCAGGTGCCGCAGGGCATCGTCGGCTGGGGCATCGGCGGCGGCCAGGGGCCGAAGCTGCGACCGGGCCGTTACAGCGTGAAGGTCTCCTCCGGCTCGTGGGAGGCCACCGAGACGTTCAACCTGCTGCCTGATCCGCGCTGGCCGGCGGCCACCGCGGCGCAGTACGACGAGCAGTTCAAGATGACCGTCGACATCGGCGCGACGACCAAGCGGCTGTGGGATGAGCTGGCCCGCATGCGCGACGTGAAGCGTCAGCTGCAGGAACACATCAAGACGGCCGGCGCGACCAGCGCGGCGGGCAAGGCCGCGCAGGCGCTGCACGATCGCATCTTCGCCGCCGAGAGCGAACTGACGCAGGTGCAGGGTGAAGGTGGGCAGGATGGCCTGAACTACCCGGGCCGCCTCGACAACCAGTGGGCGGCGCTGTATTCCACGGCCTCGGGCGCCGAGCGGTGGCCGATGCGGTCGGTCATCGAGCGCTACAACGACCTGCAGCCGCAGACCAAGGCGCTGTTCACGACGATCACCCAGTTGTTGGGCCCCGACGTCGCGGCCTACAACAAGATCGCCACCAGCGCGAAGCTGACGGCGGTGGTGGTCAAGTAATCGATCAGGGCACAGGGCACAGGGCTCAGGGCTCAGGGATCACTTAAGACCCTGGGCCCTGGACCCTGGGCCCCGGACCCTGGACCCTGGACCGTTCATGGATTCCCTCAAGACGCACATCCGCCACGTGCCGGACTTTCCGAAGCCCGGCATTCTGTTCTACGACATCACCACGCTGATGAAGGACCCCGGTGGTTTCCGCGAGGCGGTCACCGCGATGGCGGCGCCCTACGTCGGCCAGCCCGTGGATCTGGTGGTGGGCATCGAAAGCCGCGGGTTCATCTTCGGCGCCGCCGTGGCCGACCGCCTCGGCGCGGGCTTCGCGCCGGTGCGCAAGATGGGGAAGTTGCCGCACACCACGGTGCGCGCCAGCTACGACCTGGAGTACGGCTCGGACGCGCTCGAGATTCACGAGGACGCCATCGCCAAGGGCCAGCGGGTGCTCGTGGTGGATGACCTGCTGGCAACGGGCGGCACGGCCTCGGCAACCGTCGGGCTGGTCCGCGGCCTCGGGGCCGATGTCGTCGGCGTCCAGTTCCTGATTGAACTGCTGGCCCTGGGCGGCCGCGCCAAACTGGCGCACGAACGGGTCAATGCGGTGCTAGCGTACTGAGAGTCGCGGCGAGTGGCGGCAAGTCGCGGCGAGTGGCCGCAAGTAGCGGCCGGCAGCCGCCAGTCGCCCAGCGTCGGAAGCGCCCGTAGCTCAGCTGGATAGAGCACCGCCCTCCTAAGGCGGGGGTCGACCGTTCAAATCGGTCCGGGCGCACCATACTCGCCACCACCTGCCGCCACCCGCCGCCACTTGCCGCGACTTGCCGCCACCCGCCGCGACTTACCACCACCCGCCGCCACTTGCCGCCACTCGCCGCGACTTGCCGCCACCCGCCGCCACTTGCGATAAACTCGCAGGGTTATGAAGTCAGAGCAGCGCCATAAGCTGAAGCAGAACGAGTTTGCCATCCAGGTCGCCAAGGCGACCGAGGCGTTTGGCACCTACAAGAATCAGATCGTCTTCGGCATCGTCGGCATCGTGGCCGTGGTGGTGATCGCCAGTGCGTGGTCGTGGTGGAGCGGGCGGACGGCGGCCAAGGCCGACGCCCTGCTGTCGGCGGCCATGCAGATTTACGACGCCCCGATCGTTCCGGCTCCGACCGTGCCCGGCGCGCAGCAGCAGGCCGGGACGTATCCCACCGAGCAGGCCCGGACCGACGCGGCCCTGGCGGCGTTCCAGCAGGTGGTCGATCAGTATCCGTCGACCACGGCGGGTGTGGCCGCGCGGTATCACCACGCGGCGTCGCTGGCCGCCACCGGGAAGTACGCCGAGGCCATCACCGGATTCGAAGCGGCCATCGCGGCGACCGACAGTCCCTTGTTCCGGGCCACGGCCAAACTCGGCCTGGCCGAAGCGGCCATCGCCAGCGGGCAGTTCGATCGCGGCATCCAGGTGCTCGAGGAACTGTCGGCCGATCGTGACGGCGTGCTGCCGGTCGACGGCGTGCTGATGCAGCTGGCCAAGGCCTATCAGAAGGCCGGCAAGAGCGGCGAAGCCAAAACCGCGTTCAAGCGCGTGGTCGACGAGTTCCCCGACTCGCTCTTCGTGCCGCAGGCGCGGACCGAGCTGGTCAAACTCGGATAAGAGCGGAAATTCACAACGAGGACTGGAGGCACTGGAGGCCCGCAGACTCAGGGGTTGGTGCCGCCTTCGGCGGCGAACACGCGAAAAAGGGCGTCCCGGACGAGCACGCGGTGCACTCAATCGCTTGTTCGTCCGAGACGCCCTTCTTCGCGTTGTCGGCCAGGCGATGCCTGGCCCCAACCCCTGAGCGTGCGAACACCTGCTGGCATTTCCTCCCAGCCCTCCGTGTCTCCTGTGAATGCTCTTCGGGTCAGGCCAGGTGATAGGTCAGCAGCTTGTAGACCAGCCGGGCAGCGACGAAGTTCGATGACCAGTGCCCGGGGATCGGGCACAGTTCCACCACGTCGGCGGCCACAACCTGACGCTCTTCGAAGACGCGTCTGACCAGTCGTGTGGTCTCGCGCCACGACAGGCCCCCCGCCTCGGGCGTGCCGGTCGCGGGGATCAGGCCGGGCTCCAGGCCGTCGAGATCAATCGTCAGATACACGGGCCCCGTCACCGCCTCCAGCACGCGGTCCATCCAGTGCGGGTCGTCGCGCATGTTCCAGTCGTAGAAGATCGTGGCGTTCAGGCCGGGCAGCGCCTCGACCTCTTCCTGCGAGATGTTGCGAATGCCCACCGAGACGAGGCGCGGCGCGTGGTCGAGCGACCGGCGCATGGCGGCGGCATGGCTGTTGGGTTCGCCCTGGTAGCCGTCCCGCAGGTCCGCGTGCGCATCGATCTGCAGCACCGTCAGGTTCGGGTGGCGCGCGGCGGCGGCCGCCACAAGCGGCGGCGTAATCGAGTGTTCGCCGCCCAGCGTCACCAGAAACTTCCCATCGTCCATCACGGCGCCGGCCGCGTCGCGAATGGCGGCGACGGCCTCGGGCATGGTGTGGTGGGTGAGATCCATCTCCGGCAGGGTGTAAATGCCTTTGGGATGCACGTCGGCGCCCATCTCTTCGTCCCAGAGCTCCACCTGCGCTGAGGCGAGCAGGATTTCCCGAGGACCGAACCGTGTGCCCGGCATGTACGACACGGTCTTCTCGAACGGGCACGGCAGGATGACGGCGGCCGACTCCTCGTAGGACTTGGCTTCGGGCAGCGCGCCGAGAAACGACAAGGCGGGCGCGTGATCGTATTCAGGTCTGGGCATTACTCACTCCGGGGCGAGACGAACTGCAGAAAGGTGAACTCGGCGGTCGGCGACAGGAAAATACCGTCAAGCTGCCGCCGGCCGACCGCGACGTTGGTTTTGTACCAGAGGCTGATGTACGGCGCGTCCTGCGCAATCAGCTCCTGCGCCTCGCCATACAGCCGCTTGCGCTCGGCCTCGTCGAGCGCGGAGGTGGCGGCGTCGATCAGGCGGTCGACGTCGGCGTTCCGGTAATACCCGCGGTTGAATCCGGCGGGCGGCACCTGAGAGGAATGAAAGGCGCGCCGCAGCATGTCCGGGTCGGTGACGCCGACCCACTGCAGCGTGTAGAGCTGCACGTTGCCGCGGATGACGTCCGCAAACAGCGTGGCGAATTCGTACGATCGCAGCTCGAGTGCGATCCCGACCTCGGCCAGCTGCTGCTGGATCACGGCGGCCTGCAGCCGGTAGGCCTCGGCGGTTGAGGTCTTGAGCGAGAGGCGCAGCCGGGGCGCCGGTCCGTCACCGTCCGGGTCGGGATACCCGGCCTCATCGAGGAGCTGCCGCGCCCGTGTCACGTCCCGATCGAAACGGAACGTCGAGGCGTTGTGCGCCCACGACATCGGCGGCACGATGCTGGTCGCGCGTTCGGCCAGTCCCTGCCGCAGGTGGTCAACGATGGCGCCGGTGTCGATGGCGAACCCAATGGCCTGGCGGAGCGCGCGATTCTGCAGGACGGGGTCACGCAGGTTGAACCCGAGATAGGCGTAGTCGGTGCCCGGCCCCGTGGCCACCTGCAGGTCGTCCGACTCGCGCAGACCCGCCACCAGGTCCGGCGACAGGTCGTTCACCACGAGGTCGATCGACCCTTTGCGCAGTTCAAGCCCCCGCATCGTCTCGTCGGGGATCACCCGCAGCACCAGTCCCTGGTTCTTCGGAGCGCCGCGATGGTACTCGGCAAACGGCGCCAACGTGGTGCTTTCATCGGGCACGAACGACTGCAGCCGGTACGGGCCGCTGCCAATCGGCGCGCGCGCGGCCTCGGGGCCGGTGCCCTCGGGGACGATGCCCATCACGAGGTTGATGGGGAAGGACGCGGAGGGCTCCGACAGCCGGAACGCCACGCGGTGTTCGTCAAGAATGTCCACCGCGCGCAGCGCGCGATACGCGCCCTTTCGGCCGGAGGCAAACGCCGGGTCGAGGAACCGCCGGAACGTGTAGGCGACGTCCCGCACGGTCAGCGCGCGTCCGTCATGGAAGCGCACGCCTGACGGGATGGTCACGACGTAGGTCGTCGGGTCGGGCCATTCCAGGGAGGTGGCGAGTGCGGGGGACACACGCAACTGGTCGTCGATGCGCAGCAACGGGTCGTACAGCAGTTGATGGATCTTCTGCGACGCCTCGTCGAGCCCGACCGCCGGGTCGAAGTTCGTCGGGCTGTTCGCCATGCCGATCACGATGACGTCGGCAGGCCGGGGCGGGGGCGCGGCGCAGGCGGCGAGCAGCAGGACGATGGAGACGGCAGCGCGTGCCCTCATTCACCGGCCTCCTTGGCAAGCTCGGCCAGCAGGTTCAGCGCCTCGAGCGGGGTGAGCCGGTCGAGGTTGAGTTGGCGCAGCCGTTCCACGACGGGATGTGTTTCGGGCGGGGCCTGGAAGAGGCCGAGTTGCGCCTGCGCGGGGGGCGGCGCCCCCGACAGTGCGGGTCGACCCCCACGCTGTAGTTCATCCTGTTCCAGCGATCGCAGGATCGTCGTGGCGCGCGCCACCACGGCCGGCGGCAGGCCGGCGAGGCGCGCCACCTGAATGCCATACGACCGGTCCGAGCGTCCGTCGACGACCTTGTGCAGGAACACGATGTCGTCCTTGAACTCGCGGGCGGCGACGTGGAAGTTCACCACGCCGGGGATCGCGTCGGCCAGGTCGGTGAGTTCGTGGTAGTGCGTGGCGAAGATCGTCTTGGGCCGCGCGCGGTCGCTCGTGGCCAGGTGTTCGGCGACGGCCCACGCCAGGCTGAGGCCATCAAACGTCGCGGTGCCGCGCCCGATTTCATCGAGGATGACGAGGCTGCGCGAGGTGGCGGCGTGCAGGATGGCCGCCGTCTCCTGCATTTCCACCATGAACGTCGACTGGCCGCGCGCGATGTTGTCGGACGCGCCCACGCGCGCGAAGATGCGATCGACGATCGACAGCTTCGCGCGTCGCGCGGGGACGAACGCCCCGGCCTGCGCAAGCACGGCCAGCAGCGCCGTCTGCCGCAGGAACGTCGACTTGCCGCCCATGTTGGGGCCGGTGAGGATGACCAGCTGCCGCGAGCTGCCGTTAAGCGAGACGTCATTGGGCACAAACGCCGACGCCACGTGGCGCTCCACCACGGGATGGCGGGCGTCGACGGCGCTGAACTCGTCGCCGTCGTGCAGGTGCGGCTTCGTGTAGTTGCCGGCGGCCGCCGTATCGGCCAGCGCGGCCAGCACGTCGAGCGCGGCCACCGAGCGGGCGGTGTCGAGGACCCGTGGCGCCTCGCCGGCGACCCGGGCCCGCAGGGCTTCGAACAACTCCAGCTCCCGCACGACGAGCCGCTCGTCGGCGTGCAGCACCTTGTCTTCGTACTCCTTCAGCGCCGACGTGATGTACCGTTCACCGCCGGCGATGGTCTGCTTCCGGATGTAGTCGGCCGGGATGTTCGCGAGGTTCGCCTTGGTGACCTCGATGTAATACCCGAAGACGCGGTTGTAGCGAATCTTGAGCGACGCGATCCCGGTGCGCGCCCGTTCCGCCTCTTCCATGGCGGCGATGGCCGTCTTGCCGCCCCGGCTGATGGCGCGCAGCTCGTCGATCTCCGCGTCCACGCCGTCGCGAATCACCCCGCCGTCCCGGGCCAGCGCGGGCGGTTCGTCGACCAGCGTCCGTTCAATCGCATCGCGCACGTCCACCAGGTCATCCAGCTCGGCGAGCAGGCTCAGCACCAGCGGCGCCTGGATGGGCGTGAGGATGGCGCGCAGGCGGGGCAGCAGCGTCAGCGACTGCCGCAGCGCCACCAGGTCGCGCGGACCGGCCGTGCCCAGCGACACCCGCGCCACCAGCCGCTCGAGGTCGTGCATCCCCTTGAGCAGGTCCCGCAGCTTCGCGCGTTCGGTCGACCGGAACGCAAAGTCTTCCACCGCATCGAGCCGATCCTGAATGCGCGCCAGTGCCACGAGCGGGCGGATGAGCCAGGCGCGCAGCAACCGGCCGCCCATCGAGGTGGCGGTGCGATCGATTTCATCGAGCAACGACCCCGCGCGGCCGCCATCCACGCCTTCGATCACGTTCAGATGCCGCAGCGTGACCGGGTCAATCAGCAGGCCGTCCGTCGTGACGCGGCGCGAGATGTCGCGGACGTGCGCCAGGTCGACCTTCTGCGTTTCGCGCAGGTAGCCGACGATCGCGCCTGCCGCCGCCGTCGCCGCCGGCGCATCGTCGAGCCCGTGCGCGGCCAGCGAGGCCGCGCGCACTTGATCGAGCAACACCTCGCGCGCTCGCGCGGGATCGAAGTGCCAGCCCTCGAGCCGGGTCACCCGCGGTGAGACCAGTGGTGGCACCCAGGCGCTGACGTCAGCGACGTCGTCGGCGATCAGCAGCTCTCTGGGGCGCAGCACGCTGACCTCAGCGGCCACCGCCGATGCCGCCGAAGCACCTTCCCATTCGGCCGCGGAAAACTCTCCGGTCGAGACATCGATGACCGCCAGGCCCACCCGCGGGCCGGGCAGGGCGGTGATGGCCGCCAGAAACGCCGGTTCGCGCGCGTCCAGATACGCCGCGTCGGTGAACGTCCCCGGTGAAATCACGCGTGTGACTTCGCGTTTGACGACGCCCTTGGCCTTCTTGGGATCTTCGACCTGATCACAGATGGCCACGCGGTAGCCCTGCCTGACCAGGCGGGCGATGTAGCCATCCACCGCGTGGAACGGCATGCCGCACATCGGAATCGCGGTGCCGCTGGCGTCCTTGGCGCGCGACGTCAACGTCAACTCGAGCACACGCGAGGCGACGATCGCGTCCTCGAAGAACATCTCGTAGAAGTCGCCCATGCGGAACAGCAGGATGGCGTCGCGGTGCTGCCGCTTCGCGTCGAGATACTGGCGCATGGCCGGAGTGGCGGCCGGGAGGGCGGGTACGGTTGTCACGGGATCGAGACTGACTGGCGCGAGTATAACATTCACGCATGGTCGTTCTCGCGTTCGAGACGGTGACACCGGCCGGCAGCGTGGCGCTCTGGCGCGAGGGTGTACTCACGGCCGCCGACGGCGACCGCGCGCAGCCGCATGCGGTGCGGCTGCCGGCGGCGCTCGTCGAGTGGCTCGACCGGCACGGTCTGACGCTGGCCGACGTCGATCGTCTGGCGGTGGTGGTCGGACCGGGCTCGTTCACCGGTGTGCGCATCGGCATGGCGTGCGCGCAGGGGCTGGCCGTCACACGCGGCTGGCGTGTGTCGCCGGTCGCCACGCTCGACGCGCTCGCCGAAGGGTGGCGCGCCCATCACGCCGCCGCGACGCCGGCCATCGTCGTCTCGTGCCTGGACGGGATGCGCGGTGAGGTCTTCACCGCCATTCATCGCTGGGACGGCGAGGCCTTCACGCCACTCCAGGACCCGGCCGTCCATGCGCCGGCGGGTGAGCGGCTGCTGGACGCGGACGCCCCCGTGGTCGTTGTCGGCAACGGCGCCGTGCGGTATGCGGACCACTGGCGGGCCTGCGGCGCCGAGGTGCTCGACGCCGCCGAACCGCTGGCCGCGTCAGCTGCGCGTCTGGCCGTGCGCGAGGACTGGCCGCAGGTGTCGCCGGACGGATTGTCGGCGGCCTACGTCCGGCCCCCCGACGTCGAACTGGCGCGGGCCCGCCGGTCATGACCGATCGCCTGGTCGTCAGGCGCGCCGCCGTCGGTGATCCCCTTGACGATGTGGCGGCGCTGCAGGAGGCGTCCTTCCATCGCGGCTGGGGTGTGGCGGCGTTGCGCAAGGAACTGACATCGGGCGCGGGCCGGTTGTACCGACTCGAGACCGGCACGGGCGAGCTCGTGGGCTTCTGCGCCTGCTGGATCGTGGCGCGGGAACTGCACATCAACAGTCTCGCCATCGCCCCGGCCTGGCGTCGTCAGGGGCATGCCCGGCGTTTGCTGCAGGCCGTGTTTCGTGAGGCGATTGCCGAGGGCGCGACCGCGGCCACACTGGAAGTGCGGCGGTCCAACGTCGCGGCGCTGCGGTTGTACGAGGGCCTCGGGTTCGAGCAGGCGGGCGTCCGTCGCAACTATTACGAGCACCCGGCCGAGGACGGCCTGGTCCTGTGGCGTTATGCGCTTGCCGACCCGGCAGGGGAGTGGTAAGGTGCGCTGCATATCGGAAAGGAGGCCGTGATGGCTGACGCTCCGGACATGCCGCTCTACGAGCAACTCGCCCGCCAGCACCAGACGCTCGACTCGCAACTGCAGGACCTCGCTCGATACCCCCTCCTCACCAGCGCCCAACGCGCGCGCGAAGTGGCCCTCAAGAAACGAAAACTTGCCCTGAAGGATCAGATGGCCGCGTTGCGCACGCCCGACCGCGCCGCCGCCCACCCCTGACCGCCGCGCGAGTAGTATGGTCGGGACCCGCCGCGAGGCGTGTCCCCGGACTGGGCCGGGGCACGCGCCGTGACGGGCTTGATCTGCCTTGATGCGAATTGATCGCGCTGCCGCGCCCTTCGTTCTGATCGCCGGCCTGCCGTCGGCCGGCCTCGCGTTGGCCGGCTGGTGGCTGGCGGCGGCTTTGGCTCTGGCGCTGCCGGTGGCCATCGCCTTGTTCTTCCGCGATCCCGACCGCACGGCGTCGCAGGATCCGACACTGGTCTTGTCGCCGGCCGACGGCAAGGTGATGTACGCCGGCCCCGCGCGGCCCGACGATGTGCCTGTCGGGGACACGGTGCCGGCCCCGTCCTGGCAGCAGATCACCATCTTCCTGTCGGTGCTCGACGTCCACATCAATCGCACGCCGGTCTCCGGGCGCGTGACGCGCGTGCGGTATCAGCCGGGCACGTTCCTGCCCGCCTACAAACCCGAATCGGCGCAGAACGAGCGTTCCGAGATCTGGTTCGACCATGGCGGCACGACGATCGTGGCCCGGCAGGTCGTGGGCATTCTGGCCCGGCGCGTCGTGTGCCGGCTGCAGGAAGGGCAGCAGGTGCGCGCGGGCGACCATCTGGGCTTGATGAAGTTCGGATCGCGCATGGATGTGTTCGTGCCGGCCACGGCGTCGCTCACCGTCAAGGCCGGCGATCGCGCGCGGGCGGGCGAAACGGTTCTGGCCCGGCTCCTGGTCTGAGGCGTGGGACAATAAGCCGATGATGTCGCTCGACAAGCGGACGCGTCGCGGCATGTATCTGCTGCCGAGCCTGTTCACGGTGGGCAACCTGTTCTGCGGGTATGCCTGCGTGATGTACGCGATGCGCGGCGATCTGGCGACGGCCGCGCCCTTCATCGGCATCGCCTTCCTGCTCGACGGACTCGACGGCCGGATCGCCCGGCTGACGGGGACCACCAGCGCGTTCGGCGTCGAGCTGGATTCCCTGGCCGACGTCGTGTCGTTCGGCGTCGCGCCGGCCGTGCTGGCGTTTGCGTGGGGCCTGTCGGAGCTGGGCCGCTGGGGGTGGGCCGCCGGGTTCCTCTACGTCACGGCCGCGGCCATGCGTCTGGCGCGCTTCAACATTCAGACCACCGGCCAGTCCGACAAACGGTATTTCATCGGCCTGCCCAGTCCCGCGGCGGCCGGCGTGCCGGCGGCGACGGTGTTTCTGTATCCCTATCCGCTCATCGGCACCGCGCAGGCCATGGCCGCCATTGCCGTCGTGGTCATCCCGGCCGTCCTGATGGTCAGCACGGTGAAGTTCCGCAGCTTCAAGACGATCAACTTCGGCTGGGACCGGTCGTACGGCAAACTCTTCGCCTTTGCGGCGTTGATCGTCATCATCGCCACCGAACCCCGCATCGCGCTGGTCGTGATGGCGTACGCCTACGTCGTCTCGGGCTTCGTTGAGCTGGCGGTCACGCGGCTGCGCGGCTCACGGACGCCGGCGTAACCGCACCGTCATCGTCGTGCCCTGCTGCGGCGCGCTGTCGGCGGTGATGATGCCGCCGCACGCCTCGATGTTGCGCCGGGCGTTGGCCAGTCCCAGGCCGGAACCGCCGGTCTTGGTGGAGAAATGCGGCTCGAAGGCGCGCGCCAGCGCGTCGGCGTTCATGCCGATGCCCGTATCGGTCAGCGTCACGACGACATGGGTGTCGTCGGCCCAACCGGCGCAGCGCAGGTCGCCGCCCTGCGGCATGGCCTGCAGGGCGTTTTCCACGAGGTTGGTCAGCGCGCGCGCCAGCAGGGTGCGGTCGGCATAGGCGGGCGGCAGATCCGCGGGCACGGCGTTTGTCACCCGCGTGTGTGAGGCCAGGCCGGGCAGATACGGCGCGATCACATCGGTCAGCAGTTCATGCAGCCGGACGTCGACCAGCGTCGGGGTGGGGGCTGCGGCGAAATTGGAGAACTCGGAGGCGATCTGCCGCAGCAGGCGCACCTGCTGCAGGATCGTCGCGATGCACTGATCGAACACGGGGCCGAGGGGCCGCTGCCGATCGTCGTGCACGCGTTGCAGGTGTTCGGCCGCCAGTTGAATCGGCGTCAGCGGGTTCTTCACGTCGTGGGCGACCTGCCGTGACATCTCGGCCCACGCCTTGAGTTCGTGCGTGCGGACCAGTTCGGCGCGTTGCTCGCGCAGCGTGGCCGCCATCGAGTTGAAGTCGGTGACCAGCCGCTGCAGTTCGTCGGCCGTGTCGGCGGCGATGCGGACGTCGAGCCGGCCGGAGGCGATCTGACGGGTGGCGCGTGTCAGGCGCGCCACGGGGTCGGCCACGCGTTGGGCCACCCAGGCGCCGAGGCCGGCCGACAGCAGCACGATCAGGATGGCGCCCAGCAGGATGCCGCGATTGAGGTCGGAGATCTCGCGTTCGATGGCGCGCTGCCGCGGCGCGAGCGGGACGAGCAACACGGCCTCCCGCCCCAGGCGCGGGACGGGCGCGGCGGCCACGAGGGACGTGAACAGGCCGGCCTGCGACTCTTCGACGAAGGTCGGCACGCGGTCGAGCGCGACCGCCCGATACGCGCGCGCCGGTGTGCGCTCGGGCAACACGCCCGAATCAAACAGGTCGCGCTGGCTCGTGGCGCGCAGCCGAGGGCCGTCGTAGACGTTGACGTCCTGGTTGATGATGCGGCCGATCCACACCATCAGGTCGTCGGTCAGCGGCCCCTGCTGCAGGGCGATCGTGTCCTCGAGCACACGCCGCGCGATCGTGGCCGCGCTGATCGCCTCGGTTTCGACGTCCGACCGCAGCTGCTCGCCCATGTAGGCGCTGAACGCCAGCGCGAGGACGGCCACCGGCAGCAGGGCCGTCAGCACGAACAGCAGGAACAGCTTGCGATAAAAGCTGGTGCGCACTTCGTCGACGACCGCCCGGAAGGGCGCGCGCGCCGGCGGGCTGATCGCGGCGGCCGCGCTGGCGCCGGCGATGAGCACGACGAAGACGAGTAACGCGAGCGCCGTGGTTTCGGCCAGGCGCGACAGATGTTCGAACGCGGAGGGTTCGGTGTAGCCGAGGGCGTAGATGCCCGCGCGGTCGTTGCGGAAGTAGACGCGGGCGCGGCCGGCGTCGGTCGTCCGCGTGATCCAGAACGGGTCGCGCGAGCGCTCGAGGCGCGCCAGCAGCGCATCATCGAGCGGCCAGGCGGCCGGGCCCGACGCAAAGAGCGGCAGCCGGCTCCAGCCGTACACCACCACCTGCAGCCGGTCGGCCAGCGCCCCGGCGCCCTCGGGCCGCCGGTGCACGTCGAACGGCGATCGCGCCGCCAGGTACGGCAGCGCGCGGTAGTCGAAGATCACGTGCAGCACGATGGCGCCGCGCACGCGGCCCGCGGCGTCGCAGACGCCACGTTCGGCGTGCAGCATCCGGAGTTCTTCGGATCGGTCCACCTCCCCGTAGATGTCCCAGTCGCAGCGCAGGTCCATCATCGATTGATCGAAGCCGTACTCGGGGACGTTCAGCGCAAAGCGGCTCGTGAGCGTCCGGTCGGGGCCGTAGAGGTCCACGGCGGACGTCAGCCGCTCACGCGACAGCCCTGTGCGGCTCCATACGCGGAAGGCCGCGTCGGTGGTGACCGCGGCGGCGCCGGGAGCGCGATCGACCAGCGCGGAGAGATCGCCGAGTCCGTCGATCTCCGCGGTGGCCTGCCGCAGCACCTCCAGCAGATGCGCCGGGTGATCCACCGTGGCGGGCGCGTGCACCGTCTCGATCGCGGTGTCGGTGGCGCGTTGCGCCGACACCGAGACGATGGGATCGATGATGAGCGCCGGCAGGACGGTGGCGCCGCACAGCCAGAGCAGGCGCGTGGACTGTGTCGAGTGCCGATAGCGGCGCCGCAGGGGCGCGGCGGCCAGCGCCGCGACCGACAGCAGCAACGCCGCCGCCACGACGATCGGGGCCATCGCCTCGGCCGACGGCCACCAGGGGCGCGCCGCGCTCAGGGCGGCCGCAGGCAGGCTGCCCAGCGCGATCACCGCGACGCCCCAGCGGCCGCGCCACTGCACACGCCAGCGCTCCACAACGAGCGCCAGAACGGTGACCCCGCTCCAGATCGCCGCCAGCGCGAGGATGAGCCGCGTCAGATGAATCCACAACACTCCGGCGTCGAACGGAAACAACGGCGAGGCGAGGCGGTCGAGCCGGTCGACCGCCAGCCGCGTGTCGATCAGGAACGCGAGCCCGGCCAGCAGGACCGCCACCCACGCGCCGGCGCCGATCAACGCGAGCGGCAGCCGCCAGTCCGTGCGCGCGACAGCCCGCCGGCGGACGCCGCGCCACCAGCACGAGACGGGCCAGGCCACGGCCGCGCCGAGTGCGGCCGCCGCGACCGCCAGTTGGCCCGTGACCAGCGACAGCGAGGCCCACTGGGTCAGCGCGCGTGTGGCCAGCCCGGCGCCGAGCAGCAGCAGCGCCAGGCCGGCGCTCCAGAACGCAAACGCCGGGCCGTTCGCGCGCCGCCGCCGTGCCAGGACCCACGTGCTGGCGGCCCACACGGCCAGCGCCAGCAGCGGCGCGAGCGCCGCGGCCCACGTCCGGCCACGAAAGACGGTCCGCGCCTGCGCCACCGTGGCGGGATCCCAGCTGACGTGGACGAGCGGCCGGCCGCGATCGTCGTTCACGACGATGGCGTACGCGGTGGTGGGTGGCGCGGCGGCCGGCGACAGGCGCACTTCGCCCAGTGCAGTGACCAGCGGGTAATCGGTCGTGCCGGCCAGGCGATCGCCGGGCGCGATGATCCGTTCGGCCGTGACCAGGCCGATGGATCGGCTGCCGTCGGTCACCGGATGGATGGCGAGCAGGCGCAGACCCAGCGCGCCGGGCGACACCACGATGGCGGGCGCGCCGCTGGCGGCCACCAGCGCGGCCTGGGCGTCGAGGTCTTCCGCCGGGCCATCGCTCCAGGCCAGCAGACGGAAGCCACCGGACCCATCCGGCACGTACAACGTGACGGCGTGCAGCGGGGAGGTGGGCAGGCGGGCCGCGTCGAGCGCGGCGAACAGTTCGGCGCGGCGATCGGGCGCCGTGGTGGCCGCGGCAATCAGCGCGTGATCGCGCGCGACGCGTTCGGCGACGGCGCGCAGGCGGGCGGCGCTGTCGATCAGCCGATGCCGCACTTCCGCCTCAAGGCGCGGCCCGGCGTCGGCGGGACCCGCGCCGAAGCGCGCGCGTTCCCACGTCAGACCGCCCGCCGCGGCGGCCAGAGCGGCGCCGAGGGCCGCGATGACGAACGGACGTCGAAGCACCGTGGGCTATACTCGCACGGATGCGCGGCAGCCTTGGCGGCCTTCCGTTGCGCGCGGCGCTGACGCGCGGGGCCTGCATCGCCGCGGCCAACTGGCCGCTGGTCCTCTTCCAGTTCCTCGTGGTCGCGACGTATCGCGCGGCGGTGGCCGTGCCGGTCGTCGGTGGCATCTTCGTGGCCGCCGTGCTCGTCGGCGGCGACATGGGCGGATGGCTGGCCGAGGATCTGCGCGCCGCGACGGGACTGGTGGCGGCGTCCCTCGCTGGGCGCCCCGAAGCCCTCGTCACGTTCCTCGTTGCGGTCGGCCTGGTGGCGGTCGGTGGCGCGACCGTGGTGTTCCTCATGCAGGCCGGCGCCGGCGCGTTGCTGGTGGACGCCGAATCGCGCGCGGACGCCACGCAGCGCGGCCCGTTCACCACGGGTCTCTGGCGCGCAGCGGCGGTGTTTTCACTGGCGGGGCTCTTTGCCGGGATGGCGCGGTTTGGCGGCCGGTTCCTGCGGCTGGGCGCGTGGCTCTGTCTGGCCTACGCGATCGTCGGGCTCGTCACGCTCAGCGGTGTGTGGGCGCTGTTCCTGCTGATGGTGGGGGGGCCGTGGAGCGCGCTGGGCAGTCTCGGCACGGTCATCGCCCTGGCCGCCACCGCCGTGGTGCTGGGGGCCATCAATCTGGCTTACGTCCTCATCCAGGTCATCGTCGTCACCGAGGACGTCGGCCTGCGCCGCGCGGTGTCGCGGCTCGCGGCGTTTGTCCGGCACGACGCCCGCCAGGTGGCCGGCGTGTTCGGGGTGGTGACGGCGTTGGGCGCGCTGGCGTGGGCCGCGTCGCTGCTGGCGACGGCCGGGCTGGCGCTGATTGCCTGGGTCCCCATCGTGGGGCTGGCGGTAGTACCCTTGCAGATGGCCGCCTGGCTGGTGCGCGGCCTGGTCTTTGATTACATGGCCCTGGCGGCGTGGAGCGCGTACCAGAGCCAGTACCGCCGTTTTGTGGATCCGGCGCTCGACGAGCCGCCGGCGCTCTGGGTGTCACGAGCATGATCACGTTTGATGCGTTTTTCTCCCGCGCCGGGCAGTCGATGCGCGAGTCGGCCATCCGCAAGATGGGCACGGTGCTGGCCGACGCCCGCGACATGGTGTCGTTTGCGCCCGGGTATCCGTCCGAGTCGACCTTCCCGTGGGACGCGTTCCGGGCCATCGCCGACGATCTGCTGAGCGGCCGGCAGGGCACGGTGTTGCAGTACGGCGCCACACGCGGCCTGCGCCCCTTGCTCGAAAGCCTGACCGGCCTGCTGGCCGAGCGCGGGATCACCAGCCATCCCGATCGGCTGACGGTGACCAACGGGTCGCAGCAGGGGCTGGATCTGCTGGCGCGTGTGCTGCTCGATCCCGGCGACGTCGTGTTGGTCGAACTGCCGTCGTATACCGGCGCGATCACGGCGTTTCGGAACGTGGGCGCGGAGCTGGTCGGTGTGGCGCAGGAGGCCGACGGCCTCGACCTCGAGGCGCTGGACCGCACGCTGGTCCGCGTGCGCGCCGAGGGGCGCACGGTCAAGTGCCTCTACGTCGTGCCCAACTTCCAGAACCCGACCGGGCTGCTCATCAGCCTCGACAAACGCCGGCGTCTGCTCGACTGGGCCGCGCGCAACCAGCTGCTGATCGTGGAGGACGATCCCTACCGGGATCTGTACTTCGAGGACGTGACGCGCGAATCGGAGACACGGCCCATTGCCGCCGATGACACCGAGGGGCGGGTGATCTATCTCAGCAGCTTCTCCAAGACGCTCGCGCCCGGCGTGCGCGTGGCGTGGATGCATGCGGCGCCCGCGCTGACGGCGAAGTTCGAGGTGGCCAAGCAGGCGGCCGATCTCTGCACGGGAGGGCTGGCGCAGCAGATCGTCGATCAGGCCATCCGGCGCGGCGTGCTCGCGGCGCAGGTGCCGGTCCTGCGGCGTCACTACCAGGCGCAGCGTGACGCGATGGCGTCCGCGTTGTCGAGCGCATGCCCGGGGGCGCTGGCCTGGTCGGCGCCGCGCGGCGGCTTCTTCCTCTGGGCGCAACTGACCGGGGCCGTCGACGGCGACGTGTTGCTGCCGTTTGCGCAGGCGCGCGGCGTCATCTACGTGGCCGGCAGCGCGTTTTTTGTGTCGGGTCAGGAACGCCGCTTCATTCGCCTGTCGTTTTCGTCCGCCTCGCCCGAGCGGATGCAGGAGGGCGCGCGGCGGTTGGCCGCGGCGCTTACCGACGCGGCGGCGCCGCCGGTGGCCACGGCAGCGGCGTCCCCGTCAGTGTCGACGCGGGGGTAACCGCCAGCGTCCGCCGGGCGAACGCCTCGATGGTGCGCGACTGGTCGGCGGCCGTCAGCCGCGCCAGACGCAGATCGGCGCCCTCGCCGGCCGTGGCCAGCAGCGTGGCGCCGCGCGCATCGGGCAGCGGCGACGCCAGCGTCCCGGCACGCCGGCCCGACGTCGCCAGGAGCAACTGCACCGCGCCGTTCGAGTGCGGGACCAGCACCATGCCCGCATCGGCCGACAGGCCTTCCACGATCCGTTCGCTCAGCTTGGCGTTCCAGGCCAGCGTGCCGTCGCGTTCCCGGTGCGCGCGGACGCTGTTGTCCAGCGCGCCGAAATAGATGTGGGTGGCGTCGGCCGCCAGCCGGCTGACGGCCGGCAGGTTGACGGCGAACGACCACTCCGGCCGGCCGTCGCGTTGACGGAACGCGGTGAGCCGCCCGCCGGCCGACACGTACAGCCGCCCGTGCGCGGCCAGGATCTGCCCCGGCCGCGGCGCCACCTGCGTCGTCCAGCGCACCTGCCCGGTCGAGACCTGCCAGGCGACGAGGGAGCCGTCGTCGAAGACGCCAAAGAGTCCGTCGCCGTCCACGGTGAGCGGCGCCGCCAGCCGCGCGGGCGGGTGCGGGGCGGTCCACTGCGGCGCGCCATCGGCCGCGCGCAGACCGGTCACGTTCCCGTCGGCGGTGATCACGAACAGCCAGCCCGCGCGGTACGCGAGCGGGGCCGTGACGCCGGCGGCCGGCCAGCGCCATTCCACGTGGCCGGTGACCTCGGACAGGGCGGCGATGTGACCGTCGGCGGCGGCAAACACGCGGCCATCGGCCACCAGCGGCGTCGCGGTGCCGGCCATCGCCGCGCTCCATTGCGGCGCGCCTGACGCCCACGCCAGCGCGTCCAGCCGCGACTCGGCCGCCACGATCAGGCGCGTCTCGCCGACAATGAGACGCACGGACTCTCCAAACGGCAGCGCCGAGGACCAGATCGGCGTGAGAGGCGACAGAGGCACCGCGCGTTCCTGCGCGGTGACGGCGGTCAGCGCGCAGCAGAGCAGTGCGAACAGGGGCGGCAGTCGGGGACCCACGGCTTATAATATCGGGATTCCCGCGGTCGCCTGTGACGCATCAAACCATCCTCGTTCTCGATTTCGGATCCCAATACACCCAGTTGATCGCGCGACGCCTGCGCGAACTCTCGGTGTACTCGGAGATTCTCCCGTTCAACACGCCCGCCAGCGTCCTGGCCGCGCGCGCGCCCGCAGGGATCATCCTGTCGGGGGGGCCGCGCAGTCTGTCGGAGGAGGGCGCGCCGCGGCCCGACCCCGGCATCTGGTCGCTCGGCCTGCCGATCCTCGGCATCTGCTACGGCATGCAGGTGATGACGGAGCAGTTCGGCGGCGCGGTGGCCCGGGCGTCGCACCGCGAGTTCGGCCACGCCATCGTCGACGCGGCCGGCTCGACCTCGGCCTTGTTTGCCGGCGTGCCCGCGTCGCTGCGGGTGTGGGCCAGCCATGGCGACTTCGTCTCGGCGGCGCCGCCCGGGTTCGCCGTGAGCGCCACATCGGCCAACGCGCCCGTGGCGGCCATGCACGACGACACGCGGCGGTGTTACGCGCTGCTGTTCCATCCGGAAGTCGTGCACACCGAACACGGTGCCGATCTGCTGCGGAACTTCGCGTTCGGCGTCTGCGGATGCCGCGGCGATTGGACGATGGCGGGATTTGTCGAGGAAAGCGTGGCCCGCATCCGGGCGCAGGTGGGCGAGGGGCGGGTCGTGTGCGGACTGTCGGGCGGCGTCGACTCGACCGTCGCGGCGCTGCTCATCCACAAGGCCATCGGCCCGCGGCTGACCTGCATCTTCGTCGACAACGGGCTGCTGCGCCACAACGAGGCGCAGCAGGTGCGCGAGCGCTTCGTACGGCTCGGGCTGCATCTGGTGTTCGCCGATGCGGCCGATGAGTTCCTCTCGCGGCTCGAGGGTGTCAGCGATCCCGAGCAGAAGCGCAAGATCATCGGCGCCGCGTTCATCGACGTGTTCGAGGCGGAGGCCCGGGCGCTGGGCGACTTCGAGTTCCTCGCGCAGGGCACCTTGTATCCCGACGTCATCGAGAGTGTGTCGGTCCGCGGTCCGTCCGCGGTCATCAAGAGCCATCACAACGTCGGCGGCCTGCCCGAACGCATGAAGTTCCGGCTCGTTGAGCCGCTGCGCGAACTGTTCAAGGACGAAGTCCGCGCGCTCGGCACGACGCTGGGGCTCGAGGACGAGTTCGTGTGGCGCCAGCCGTTCCCGGGGCCGGGTCTGGCCGTGCGACTGCTGGGGCCGATCTCCCGGCCGCAGCTGGCCCTGCTGCGCGCCGCGGATGCCATCGTCGCCGACGAAGTGCGGCGCGCCGGGTGGTACCGGAAGTTGTGGCAGTCGTTTGCGGTGCTGCTGCCGGTTCAGAGCGTCGGCGTGATGGGGGATGAGCGTACGTACGAATACACGGTGGCGATTCGCGCGGTGGAGAGCCGGGACGGCATGACGGCCGACTGGGCGCGCCTGCCGCACGACCTGCTCGCCACGATTTCGTCGCGCATCGTGAACGAGGTGCGCGGGATCAACCGCGTGGTGTACGACATCAGCTCGAAGCCGCCGGCGACGATCGAGTGGGAGTAGGCATGCCCGAGTTCGTCCACCTGCACCTGCACACCGAGTATTCGCTGCTCGATGGCGCGTGCCGGATTGGCGAATTGCTCGACCGCGTCGCGGCCCTGAAGATGCCGGCCGTGGCCGTGACCGAACACGGCAACATGTTCTCGGCCGTCACGTTCCACGACGAAGCCAAGAAACGCGGTCTGAAGCCGATCCTCGGCTGCGAGGTGTACGTCGCGCCCGGCGACCGGCGCGACCGTTCGGGCACCCCGGGGGAGACGGCGAACCACCTGGTGCTGCTGTCGGAGACGACCGAGGGGTTTCACAACCTGATGAAACTCGTCTCGGCCGGCTACACCGAAGGGTTTTATTACAAGCCCCGGATCGACAAGGCGCTGCTGGCGCAACACAGCAAGGGCCTCATCGGCCTGAGCAGCTGCCTCAAGGGCGAGGTGGCGACGGGCATCCGCACCGACCAGGCGCGCAAGGCGCTGGACGCCGCGGCCGTGTACCGCGACATTCTCGGGCCGGAGCACTTCTTCCTCGAGATGCAGTACCAGGGCATCGAGGAACAGAAGATCGTGAACACGGGGTTGCTGCCGATTGCGCGCGATCTCGGCCTGCCGCTGGTCGCCACCAACGACGTCCACTACCTCAAACACACCGACCAGCATCCGCACGACATCCTGCTGTGCATCGGCACCGGCAAGAACGCGAGCGACGAAAAGCGCCTGCGGTACCACGGCGACCAGTTCTTCCTGAAAACGGCCGAGGAGATGGCCGTCGTGTTCGGCGATCATCCCGACGCGCTGGCCAACACCGTGCGGATCGCCGAACGCTGCCAGGTCGACATCCCGTCGAACGTGCACCACCTGCCCGAGTTCGACGTGCCGCCGGGGTTCACGACCGACACCTATTTCGAACACACCGTGCGGCAGGGGTTCGCCGAGCGGCTGGGGCGGTGGAAGGAGATGGAAGCGGGCGGCCTGCTGCGGCACAGCCTGGCCGAGTACGAGACGCGCCTGACCTACGAGATCGACATGATCCGGAAGATGAAGTACGCCGGGTACTTCCTGATCGTGTGGGACTTCATCCGGTACGCGCGTGAGCGGCAGATTCCCGTGGGCCCGGGCCGTGGATCGGCGGCGGGCAGCCTGGTGGCGTACTGCCTGCGCATCACGGACGTCGATCCGATGCACTTCGACCTGTACTTCGAGCGCTTCCTCAATCCGGAACGCGTGACCCTGCCCGACATCGACATCGACTTCTGCGAACGCCGGCGCGGCGAGGTCATCCAGTACGTCACGCAGAAGTACGGCCGCGAAAACGTCGCGCAGATCATCACCTTCGGCACCATGAAGGCCCGCGCCGTCGTGCGCGACGTCGGCCGCGTCATGGAGTTCCCGATCTCGGAGGTCGACAAGGTCGCCAAGCTCATTCCCGGCACGCTCGACATGAATCTCGACAAGGCGCTGGAGGAAGTGCCCGCGCTGGCCGAGCTGGAGCGCAAGGACGAACGGGTGCGCGAGCTGATGAAGGTCGCGAAGCGGCTGGAAGGCATGACGCGGCACGCCTCGGTGCACGCCGCCGGTGTCGTCATCGCCCCGAGGCCGGTCGTGGAGTTCGCGCCGCTGTACCGCAGCCAGAAGGACGAAATCACCACGCAGTGGGCCATGAAGGAAGTCGAGCGGGTGGGCCTGCTCAAGATGGACTTCCTGGGCCTGAGCACGCTGACGCTGCTCGATGACGCCGTCAAACACATCAAGGAAACGACCGGCGTCGAGATCGACCTCGACCACCTGCCGCTCGACGACGCGAAGACGTATCAGCTGTTTTCCAACGGCCAGACACACGGCGTCTTCCAGTTCGAGAGTTCGGGCATGCGCGAGACGCTGCGCAAGGCCAAGCCGCAGTGTCTGGAGGACCTGATCGCCCTCAACGCGTTGTACCGGCCGGGGCCGCTGCGCGCCGGCGTCGTCGACGACTACATCAACCGCAAACACGGCCGCGCCGAGATCAAGTACGACGTGCCCGCGATGGAACCGTCGCTCAAGGAGACGTACGGCATCATCGCGTACCAGGAGCAGGTCATGCGCCTGGCCAGCGACCTGGCCGGGTTTTCGCTGGGGCAGGCCGATGAACTGCGCCGCGCGATGGGCAAGAAGGACGAAAAGAAGATGGCCGCCACGCGCGAGCGCTTCATGTCCGGCTGCGCCGAACGGGGCATCAGCGAGAAGAAGGCCACCAAGATCTTCCAGTTCATCGAATTCTTCGCCGGCTACGGCTTCAACAAGTCGCACTCGACCACCTACGCCCTGCTGGCGTATCAGACCGCGTACCTCAAGGCCAATTACCCGAGGCACTTCATGGCGGCGCTGCTGACCATCGAGTCGCAGTCGTCCGACAAGGTCGCGTTGTACCTGGCGGAGTGCCGGGAGCTGGGCGTGCCGATCCTGCCGCCCGACATCAACCGCAGCGAGTGGCAGTTCGTCGTGCAGCCCGACGGGGTGCGCTTCGGGCTGGGCGCCGTCAAGGGCGTCGGCGAAGGCGCCGTGCAGTCGCTGCTGGCGGCGCGCGCGGCCATGGGCGGCCGGATCACATCGCTGTTTGCGCTGGCGGAGCAGATCGATCTGCGACTGGCGAACAAGAAGGTCTTCGAGTGCCTGATCAAGGCCGGCGCCTGCGACCTGTTGTCGCCCGAGCAGGGCCGCGACTATCTGGCCTGGCGCCCGCGCCTGCTGCAGGGCGTGGATCGCATTCTCGATCACGGCAGCCGGCACCAGCGCGACCGCGACCAGGGCCAGTCGAGTCTGTTCGGGGGCGAGGAGGAAGCGGGGGCGCCGCTCGACGACCAGGCGGTGTTGCCCGACGCGGCGCCCTGGACCGAAACCCAGGCCCTGACGTTCGAGAAGGAAGCGCTCGGCCTGTACATGAGCGGGCATCCGCTGCAGCGGTACGCCGAGGTCATCGCCGCGAACCGCGCGTTCCCGGTGTCGGCGCTGACGCGGTCCGAGCCCGACGTGCAGGCGGCCGGCATCGTGTCGGGGCTGCGCCCGCTGAAGACCAAACGCGGCGACCGCATGGCGGCGTTTAACCTGGAAGATGAAGCCGGCAAGGCTGAAGTGGTCGTCTTTCCCGAGGCGTTCGCCAAGTACGGCAGCCTGGTGACCGACGATGCGCTGTTGCTCGTGCGGGGGAAGTACGAACGCGACGAGGAAACCAGCAAGATGGTCGCCAGTGAGATCATGACGCTGGAGGCCGCGCGCGAACGCACGGTCCGCGAAGTGCAGATCGTGCTCGCCGGACAGGCGGCGGCGCGTGACCGGCTGCGGTCGCTCGTCGAGGTGTTCGAACGGCACCCGGGCGACCGTCGTGTCGCCCTGTGCGTCGATCTGCCGGGGGGCACCGGAGGGCTGCGCGTCCGCACGGCGACGTCGCACCGGATCAGGCCCAGCGAAGGGTTTGTGCGGGATGTCGAGGCGTTGTGCGGGCCCGGCACCGTCCATCTCAGGTGACGAGATGGCGAGGTGCCGAGGTGGCGAAGTGGCGAGATGACCAGATGCGAGGGAGAGGCTGATGCCTGCTGAGACGCTCGAATTCGAGGAACCGGTCGCGATTCTGCTCAAGGAGATCCAGGCGTTGCGGCTGATGCCGTCCACGCCGGAGCGCGCGCTCACCATTGAGCGGCTGGAGACGCGTGTGCAGGAACTGCGCGCGGAACTGTTCTCCCACCTGACGCCGTGGCAACGTGTGCTCGTCGCGCGGCACCCGGACCGGCCCGTCATGCTCGACTACGTCGGCCGCCTGTTCACCGGGTTCACCGAACTGCACGGCGACCGCCGGTTCGCCGACGACAAGGCGATCGTCACGGGCATGGCGCATTTCCACGGCCAGCCCGTGTGCATCGTGGGCCACCAGAAGGGCACCGACACCAAGCAGAAGATCTACCGGAACTTCGGCTACGCCAAGCCCGAGGGGTACCGCAAGGCGCTGCGGGTGATGCGGATGGCCGAGAAGTTCAAGCGGCCCATCATCGTGTTTGTCGACACGCCCGCGGCCTATCCCGGGGTGGAGTCGGAAGAGCGCGGCGTGGCGGAAGCGATTGCGTTGAACCTGCGCGAGATGGCGCTGCTCGACACGCCGATCGTGGTCGTCGTCTGCGGCGAGGGCGGGTCGGGCGGGGCGCTGGGGATCGCCATCGGCGACCGGGTGCTCATGCAGGAGTTCGCGGTGTATTCGGTCATTCCGCCGGAGGGCTGCGCGGCCATCCTGTGGCGTGACGCGGCCCGCAAGGTTGAGGCGGCCGAAGCGCTCAAGATCACCGCGCCCGACCTGCTGGCGATGCGCGTGATCGACGAGATCGTGCCCGAGCCGGTGGGCGGGGCGCATCTGGATCACGCGCTGGCGACGGCGCTGCTCGACGAGGCCCTCGCGCGGCACCTCGCCGAGGTCTCCGCGATGTCGTCGGCCGACCGGCTCGAGGCGCGCTACCAGAAGTTCCGGGATATCGGCCACGAGGGGCACGCCTTCGTGAGCGCTCCGCTGCCAGCCGCCGGAGCGTGATGGTTCGCCGACTCTGGGAGGAGGTGCCCGCCGATCCCGCGGGCACGTCGCGGCTGACCGACGCGCTTGGCGTTCCGGGCGTCATCGCGCGGCTGCTCGCGCAGCGGGGCCTCGACGATCCGGCCGCCGCCGACCGCTTCCTCAATCCCAGTCTGTCGCACCTGCATGACCCCTGGCTGCTGGCCGACATGCGGCCCGCGATTGCGCGCCTGCGCGCGGCCGTGCAGGCCCGCCAACGCATCGTGGTACACGGCGACTACGACGCCGACGGCATCACGTCGACCGCGTTGCTGCGGCGCGCGCTCGAGGTGGTCGGGGCGGACGTGGGGCATTTTGTGCCCGACCGGATGAAGGATGGGTATGGATTGCAACCAGAGACCATCCGCCGGCTCGCGGCCGAAGGCGCCAGAGTCATCGTGTCGGTGGACTGCGGCATCCGCGCCGGAGAAGCGGCCGACCAGGCCCGCGCGCTCGGCGTCGATTTGATCATCACGGACCACCACGAACCCGAGGCGAGCCTGCCCCGCGCGGTGGCGGTCATCAATCCGCGCCGGCCGGATTGCGCCTATCCCGAGAAGTCGCTGGCCGGCGCCGGTGTGGCGTTCAAGGTGGTCCAGGCCTTGCTAGAGGACAGCGGGGCCAGCCGGGACCTGCTGCCGTCGTTTCTCAAACTCGCCGCCATCGGGACGATGGCGGACGTGGTGCCGCTGGTCGGGGAGAACCGCGTGATTGCGCGGTATGGGCTGGACGGGCTCACGCGTGGCCCGCATGGCACCGGACTGGAGGCGCTGTTGGAGGAAAGCGGCCTGGTGGGCAAGCGGCTCGACAGCTTTCACATCGGCTTCGTCCTCGCGCCGCGGTTGAACGCGGCGGGCCGGATGAGTCATGCCGGTCTGGCGGTCGACCTGCTGCTCGCGCGCGGGCGCGACGACGCCGCGCGCCTGCAGGCGCGAACGCTGGCGCGGCAACTGACCGAGGAGAACACGCGCCGGCAGGACAGCGAAGCCGGCATCCTCGCCGAGGCGCGCAAGATGGTCGAGAACGATCCCGCCATCGGGGCGCACAACCTGTTGGTCGTCGCCGCGGAGGGCTGGCACCGCGGTGTGGTGGGCATCGTCGCATCGAAACTGGTGGACCAGTTTCACAAGCCCGCCATCGTGATTGCCATCGATCAGGGCGTGGGGCACGGATCGTGCCGCAGCATTCCGGCGTTCGACATGCTGGGCGCGCTCGAGGCGCACCCGGATCTGTTCGTGAAGTTCGGCGGCCATCGCCAGGCGGCTGGCGTGACGGTGGAGGCCGCCCGTCTGCCGGAGGTGCGCCGGCGTCTGACCGACTGGGCCAACGCGCGGCTGGAGCCCCGGGATCTGCGGCCGAGGCTGCGCATCGATGCGCCGCTGGGCCTGCGCGAGATCACGGGGGATGTCGTCGAGGGACTGGCCCGGCTGGGACCCTTTGGGATGGCAAATCCGAAACCGATCTTTCGCGCCGCGCCGGTGGACCTGGTCGAGGCGCCCCGTGTGCTCAAGGAACGGCACTTGTCCTTGATCTTCCGTCAGCAGGGCCGGTCGTTTCGCGGCGTCGCGTGGCGGGCGGCCGAACGTGAGCCGTTTCTGGCGGCCAACCGCTTCGGACTCGAACTGGCGTACTCGCTCGACGAAAATGAGTTCCGTGGGGAACGGGTGACCGAACTGACCGTGGCCGACGTGCGCACACCCGAACCGGCGGAGGCCGCGTCATGAGGTGGCAGACGCTGGTGCGCCTGCTGCTGGGCGCGACGCTGATTGGCGTCTCCGCGCTCGTCGCCCTGCAGTGGCGCGAGCGGGAGGTCCCGGTAGAGCCGCCGGTGACCGTGTCGCTGAGCGACCCGACCGCTCAGAGTGAAAGCGAAGGGGGCAAGCTCGAGATCTTCGACGGGGACGTGGTCGCGTACACGATTGACTACGGCAAACGCCTGTCGTTTGCCGATGGCCGGAACGTGTTCCAGGACGCCACGATCCGGTTCGCGCGCGGCGGCGTGCCCCATGTGTTGTCGGCTCCCGAGACCGAAGCGGTCGGCAAGGCCGGCCCGGCCGGCAATCAGCCCGAGCGGCTGATCTTCCGGCGAGGCGTCACGCTGACGGCCGAGGGCGGAGTGGCCGTCCGCACGTTGGAAGAAGCCACGTTCTACAACAACGAGCAGAAGGTCGTGATGCCCGGCGCCATGACGTTTGAACGCGGGCGCCTGTCGGGCGGCGGCGTCGGCGCCGATCTCTACATGGACCGGTCCGTGTTGTGGATCAACGATCAGGCGACGCTGACGGTGGCGCCGGATGCGGAGGGGGGCGCGCCCATCGAGGCGCGCGCCAGACGCATCGGGCTGGCGGAGGCCGACCACTACATGGTGCTCGAGGATCAGGCGTCGATGACGCACCAGACGCGACGGCTCAGCGCGGCGATGGCGCGGGTGAGTTTCACTCCCGTCGGCGACACGGTGCAGTACATCGAACTGCGCGGCCAGTCGGCCGTGCGGTCCCTCGATCCGCGGGCGGCCGATCCGCAGTTGACGGCCGAGAACATCAATCTGGAGTTCGCGCCGGACACGGGACGGCTGACGCACACGCGGCAGGTGGGCGGCGCCGTGATCGAGATCCGCGAGACCGGCGGCGTGACGCGGGTGGCCGGCTCCGAGATCGACACGTTCGTCGGCCCGGACGGCGAGACGTTGACCAAGCTGCAGGCCACCGCGCCGGTCGCCGTCGCGCTGCCGCGCCAGGACGCGCAGCCGGCGCGGACCATCGACGCGTCGTGGCTGCTGGCCGAGGGCAGCGGCACCAAGGGACTCGACCGCGCCGTGTTCGACGGCGGGATCACGTATCGCGAGAGCCGGCCGGGCGGCCGGGGCGCACCCGCGGAGACGCGCGTGGTGACGGCCCGTTCGCTGCAGCTGCGCCTGGCGGGTGATCTCGCCGATGTCGAATCGGCGACCTTCCGGCAGGACGTGAAGATCGTCGATGGCCGGTTGACGGCGACCGCGGAGACCGCGGTGTACGACAGCGCGGCGGAGACGCTGCAACTGCGCGCGGGAGGCGACAACCGGGCCGCGCGTCCGCGCGTCGTCGACGCGGAACTCGAGGTCGACGCGTCGGAAATCGATGCGGACCTGAAGACCGACGCCTTTGACGCCCGGGCGACCGGCGCCGACCGGGTCGAGTCGTTCTTCAAGCCCGGCGCCCGGGCGCCGGCCTCCCCGTCCGGGCAGGGCCTGTTTGAAGCGGGGCAACCCATCGCGGGCGCGTCGAGCCGGCTGCAATACAGCCGGACCACCGGTCTGGCGGTGTATCAGGGCGCGGCGTATCTGCGTCAGGGCGAGTCGAGTCTGGCCGGTGATCGCATCGAGTTCGACGACCGTCGCAGCGACGTCCGCGCGACCGGCAAGGTGGTGTCGCGACTGGATCTGGATCCGGAGGATCGGCCGGCGAGTGGCGCGGCGCAGCCGGTCCGCATCAGCGCCAACGCGCTGGTCTACACCGAATCCGCCCGGACCGGGGTCTATACGGGCGGCGTGGTGTTTGATGGCGCCACGGGCGAGCAGCTGCGCGGCGATCGGCTGACGCTTCAGCTGGAGAAGAACGAGCGTCGGCTGGCGTCGATGGAGGGCACCGCGGCGCAGGGCGGCGAGGTCCGGATCACGCTGCTCGAAGGCCGCCAGTCGGCGGGCGCGCGCGTCCTCTACAACGCGGCGTCCGACACGTATCAGGTATTCGGGGCGCCGGCGCTGTTCATCGCCCCTGCGCCCGATCGCGGCCCGGGTGAATGCAGCGTGACCTCGGCCACCGAACTGCGGTTCAATCGCACGGCCGGCACATCGGAAGGCATCAACCGCGGAGGCGCCGTGGGGGTCATTCGGGAAGCCAAGTGCGCGGAGGTCATCAAGTAATGGCGTCATTGCGGGCGGAAGGATTGACCAAGGCGTTCGGCGGCCGGACGGTCGTGCGCGGCGTGGATGTCGAGGTGTCGTCGGGTGAAGTGGTCGGGTTGCTGGGACCCAACGGCGCGGGCAAGACGACCACGTTTGGCATGGTCGTGGGCCTCATTGCGCCCGACGCCGGCCGCGTGCTGCTCGACGGACAGGACGTGACGCGCGACGCGATGTACACCCGTTCGCGCAAGGGCATCGGGTACCTGCCGCAGGAGCCGTCGATCTTCCGCGGCCTGACGGTCGAGCAGAACATCCTGGCCATCCTCGAGACGTTGCCGCTGTCGGCCGCGGAGCGCCGGACGCGGTTGAAGTCGTTGCTGGGGGAACTGGGCCTCAGCTCGCTGGCCAAGGCCAAGGCCTACACCCTTTCGGGCGGCGAGCGCCGCAGGGCCGAGATCACGCGCGCCCTGGTCAACTCGCCGAAGTTCATCCTGCTCGACGAGCCCTTTGCCGGCATCGACCCCATTGCGGTCAGCGACATCCAGAAAATCGTGGCGCACCTCAAGGAACGCGGCATCGGGGTGCTGGTGACCGATCACAATGTGCGGGAAACCCTGAAGATCACCGACCGCGCCTACATCGTGCATGACGGCGTGATCTTCCGGAGCGGCACGCCGGACCGGTTGGCGGCCGACGAGGACGTGAAGCGGATTTATCTGGGCGCCGACTTCCGGCTCGACTGAGACGGGCTACACTGTAAGCAAGGACCGTACCGGGAATGGCACTTTCGCAGAAACTGTCGGCGCGCCTGTCGCAGAAGCTCATCCTGACGCCGTCGCTGCAGCAGGCCATCAAGCTGCTGCCGATGACGACCCTTGAGCTGGCCGACCTGCTGACGCAGGAAATGGTGGAAAACCCCCTGCTCGAGGAGGTCGTCGAGGAAGCGCCTGTCGCCGAGACACCGCAGGAAGCGGAAGCCGAGGCTGCGGCCGCCGACAAGAAGGCGGAGGACAAGGGCGATACCTGGGACGATGCCGACTACGAGTATTTCTTCGGGGACTACCTGGATGACGGCTACCGGCCACGGGCCGCCGTCGAGGTCCGCGAACTGCCGCCGATTGAAAACACGTTGTCGAGCAAGGGGTCGCTGGCCGACCACCTGATGTGGCAGCTGAGCCTGCAGACGACCGACGGCCAGCTGCGCGACATCGGCGCCGCGATCATCGGCAACATCGACGATGACGGGTATCTGGCGGCGTCGGTGGATGAGATCGCCGCGCTGGGGCCGTGGCCGGTGGCGGCCGTCGAACGCGCCCTGACGCACGTGCAGTCGTTCGACCCCATCGGCGTGGCCGCTCGTGATCCGCAGGAGTGCCTGTTGCTCCAGCTCCGCGCGCACGGGTTCGGCGGGACGCCGGTGGAGACGCTGGTGCTCGATCACCTGTCGCTGCTCCAGAACCACAAGATTCCGGAACTGGCCCGCGCGATGAATCTGAGTCCCGAGGAGGTGAAGGCCCACCTCGAGGTGATCCGTCATCTGGATCCGAAACCGGGCGCGCGGTATACCCCCGCCGATTCACAGTACGTCATTCCCGACGTCTACATCATCAAGACCGACGAGGGCTACCGGGCCGTGCTCAACGAGGAGGGCCTGCCGCAGCTGCGCATCAGCCCGACGTACCGGCGGCTGCTCGACAAGGACAAGGGGACCGAGACCTCGGATGAGACCCGGGCCTACGTGAAGGACAAGTTCCGGTCGGCGTTGTGGCTGCTCAAGTCGGTCGACCAGCGGCAGAAGACGATCATCAAGGTGGCGACCAGCATCATCACCTTCCAGCGCGAGTTCCTCGATCGCGGCATCGAGCACCTGCGGCCGCTGGTGCTGCGCGACGTCGCCAACGACATCGGCATGCACGAGTCGACGGTCTCCCGTGTGGTGAACAACAAGTACATGCACACGCCGCAGGGCGTGTACGAGATGAAGTTCTTCTTCCACAGCGGCATCAGCAGTTCGTACGGGGAACACGTCTCGTCGGTGACGATCAAGCAGCGGATTCGCAAGATCATCGAGGCCGAGGATCCGAAGCGCCCGCTGAGTGATTCGAAGATCATGCAGATGCTCCAGCACGAAGGCCTCGTGCTGGCGCGGCGCACGATTGCGAAGTACCGCGAAGAGCTGAAGATACCCACGTCCAACCAGCGGAAGGTGTTCCTGTAATGCCGGGCGCCGTGCCGGTGGCGTCGCTGCTCGGCGCGCGCGGCGCCGGCGCGGACCTCGAGTTCGATCTGCTCGCCGGCGCTTCGGGGCTCGAGCGGTCCATCACGCTGCCGTACATCCAGAAGACCGGCCTGGCGCTGGCGGGGTTCGACGAGTACCTCCGGCCCGGCCGCGTGCTGGTGTTCGGCGAAAGTGAGGTCCGCTACCTCGAACGCATGGACCCGGCCCTGCGCCGGCAGACGCTGACACGGCTGCTGGCCCACGACTTTCCCTGCGTCGTGATGACGCTGGGCCTCGAGCCGCCGGCCGATCTGGTGGTCGAGGCCGAACGGGCGGGCGTGCCGGTGCTGCGGACGGCCGCCAACACGCCGACGACCATCGCGCGCCTGACGTCGTTCCTCGAGGATCAGATGGCCGCGCGCGAGATCCTGCACGGCGTCCTGCTGGACATCCTGGGCCTCGGCGTGCTGATCACCGGCGAGAGCGGCATCGGCAAGAGCGAATGCGCGCTTGACCTGGTGTGCCGCGGCCACCGGCTCGTGGCCGACGACACCGTGGAGGTGAAGGTCCGCGGTGAGTCGGTGCTCATCGGCACCTGCCCGGAGCTGACGCGCCACTATGTCGAAATTCGCGGCCTGGGACTGGTCAACGTGACCGACCTGTTCGGCGTGAGCGCCACGCGCTCCTCCAAGCGCATCGAACTGGTCGTGCAGCTCGAGCGTTGGGAAGTGGGGCGCGACTACGACCGGCTGGGCCTGACCGTGGATACGATGCCGATTCTCGGCGTGACCGTGCCGGTGGTGCGCATGCCGGTCGCGCCCGGGCGCAACATCGCCATGCTCGTGGAAGTAGCCGCCCGGAACACCCTGCTGCGCGCGCGCGGCCGACACGCGGCGCGGCTGCTGGCCGAGCGGCTCGAGGCGCGGCTCGCCGAGGCGGCCGACCACGTCAGCAGCCACGCGCTCGATCTGGAAGGGGACGAGTAATGCCGGCGACGCGTCGTCCGCCCGCCGCGGAGTTCCTGCTGGTCACCGGCTTGTCCGGCGCGGGCAAGTCGCAGGCGATTCACGCGCTGGAAGACCTCGGGTACTTCTGTGTCGACAACCTGCCGGTGGCGCTGCTGGGCACGTTCGCGGATCTGGCCATCGACGAAGACCACGGCAAACGCCGCGTCGCGGTCGTGGTCGACGTGCGGGACGGCCGCAACCTCGCGCGGCTGCCCGGGGTGTACCGCAAGCTGACACGGCGCGGTGACCTGCGGGTGCAGCTGCTGTTCCTCGAGGCGGACGAGGCGGTGCTGGTCCGGCGCTTCAGCGAGTCGCGCCGGCCGCACCCGCTGGGCCGGCGGCTGTCGCCGCTGCAGGCGGTGCGTGAGGAGCGGCGGCGGATGGCGCCGCTGCGTGACCTCGCGGATCACGTCATCGATTCATCGCGATTGAGCGTCCACGAACTGCGGCGCCGCATGGGCGCGCTGATTGGCGGCGAGACCGCGACGCCGCTGGTCGTCACCCTCCAGAGCTTCGGATTCAAGCGGGGCGCGCCGGCCGAGGCCGATCTGTTGTTCGACGTGCGGTTTCTGCGCAATCCGCATTTCGTGGAGGCCCTGCGTCCGCTGACGGGCCGTGAACCCCGTGTGGCCCGGTACGTGCTCCGGGATCCGGCCGCTCGACGGTTCATGGCGCTGACCACCAGCCTGTTGCGGTTCCTGCTGCCGCAGTACATCGCGGAAGGGAAGTCGTACCTGACCGTGGGCATCGGCTGCACGGGCGGCCGCCATCGCAGCGTGGCGGTGGCCGAAGCGCTGGGGCGCGCGCTCCGGCGCACGCGCGGCATCGAACTGCGGCTGCGTCACCGGGATATTCCAGATGTCTGAGACGGCAGGAGCCCAGGCCGGCGTCGTGGTCGTCACGCACGGAGTGCTGGCGACCGAGTTGCTCAACGCGGCGGAGACCATCGTCGGCGATCTGCCGCGGTTTACCGCCGTGTCGATCGGATGGCACGATGACGTGGCCGTGGCGACCGAGGCCATGGCGCGCGCGATCACGCGGGTGGACGCCGGCGCCGGCGTCCTGCTGCTCACCGACATGTTCGGCGGGACGCCGTCGAATCTGGCGATGACGTTTCTCGAGCCGGGCCGCGTGGAGGTGGTCACCGGCGTCAACCTGCCGATGTTGATCAAGCTGGCGCGCGCCCGCGACGAGCAGGATGTCGCGACGCTGGCGCGCCTGGTGTGTGACGACGGCCGCGCGGCCATTCGCGTGGCCTCCGACCTGCTGCGCGCCAACCCGCCCTCCCGGTGACGACGTGCGGTCCCAGTCCGTCCCGGTCATCAACGCCCTCGGCCTGCACGCCCGGGCCGCCGCTCGCTTCGTGCACCGGGCGTCACAATTCCGCAGTCGCATCCGCGTGACCCGCGGCGGCCAGACCGTGGATGGCAAGAGCATCCTCGGGCTGCTGCTGCTGGCCGCCGCGCGCGGCACCACGCTGGACATCACGGCGGAGGGGCCCGATGAGGCCGAGGCTCTCGGGGCGCTCGTGGACCTGACCGCCCGAGGGTTTGACGACCCATGAGCCGCAACCTCCGACTGGTCGGACGGGGCGTCTCCGCCGGCGTCGCGGTGGGCCGCGCCGTGGTCGCCGTGCGCGACGCCGGGCAGGTGCGGTACCGGCTGGCCGCGTCGGGCATCGATCGCGAGCGCCAGCGTCTGCGGGCGGCGCGGGAAGACACGCGGCGTCAGCTGGAGGAGATTTCCTCGCGCGTCTCACGGACGCTCGGCCAGGCGCAGGCGGCCATCTTCGCCGCGCAGTTGCTGATGCTTGACGATCCGATGTTCGTCGCGCGTGTGGATGCCCTGATCCGCGCCGAACGCATCAACGCCGACTGGGCGCTGGATCGCGCGCTGGGGGAACTGCGCGACGCGTTCGCGCGCGAGGGCGACGCCTGGATGCGCGAGCGCGCCGGCGACCTCGACGACGTGGGCGGGCGGCTGCTGCGCAACCTGCGGCCGGGACGCGAACCGCTGGTGGACTTCGTGCGCGGCCTCGACGGCCCGCTCATTGTCGTGGCGGACGAAGTGTCGCCATCGACCGCCGCGCAGCTCGACTGGAGCCGCATTCGCGGGCTGGTGTGCGACGTCGGCAGCCCGACGCATCACACCGTGATTCTGGTGCGGTCACTCGGCATTCCGGCGGTGGTGGGGCTCGGGTCGGCCACCCAGTTCGTCGCGCCGGGGCAGACCGTGGCCGTCGACGGCGCCACCGGCGAAGTCGTGGTCGAACCCGACGACCAGGCGCTGGAGCGCTGGCACCAGCGCGCCGTGGTGGTGGAAGCGGCGCATCGCAAGCTCGATGAACTGCGCGCGGTGGAGGCGGCCACCGCCGACGGCGTGCGCGTGCGCCTGGAGGCGAACCTGGAGCTGGCGGAGGACACCGCCCGTGTGCAGGATGCCGGCGCCGAAGGCATCGGCCTATATCGATCGGAGTTCCTGCTGGATCGATCGCCGGCCATCGCCACCGATGAGGCGGCGCAGACCGAGGTCTATCGCCGGCTGTTGTCCCGGATGGCGCCGCAGCCGGTCACCGTGCGGACGTTCGACACCGGCGGAGAGCGCTGGGATCTCGCCGGGCGGGGCGGCGGCCATCGCGAACGTTTCGGTCTGCGCGGGATTCGCGCGGCGCTTCAGCACGACGACCGGTTCCGCATCCAGGTGCGCGCCCTGCTGCGCGCCGCACCCGCGGGGTCGCTGCGCATCCTGCTGCCGTTTGTCACGTCGGCCGACGAGGCCGCGCAGGCCCGGGCGCTCATCGCCGACCTGGCGCGCGAGGTGCCGGGCGCCTCGGACGTGCCGATCGGCGCGATGATCGAGGTGCCGGCCGCCGCCCTCACCGCGGAGGAGCTGGCCCGGGAGATGGACTTCCTGAGCGTCGGCACCAACGACCTGATTCAGTACACGATGGCGATCGATCGCACCGACGAGCGGCTCTCAGGGCACTACGAGCCGGCGCAACCCGCCGTGTTGCGCCTGCTGCGCATGGTGGCCGCGGCCGGACGGCGCACCGGGCGCGACCTGTCGGTCTGCGGCGAGATGGCGGCCGATCCACTGTATGTCGCGTTGCTCGTGGGCCTCGGCTTCCGCGCCTTCAGCATGACGCCGGCGGCCATCCCGGTCGTCAAACGCGGGCTGCGCTGTGTCGGCAGCCGCGAGGCCACGCGGCTGGCGCGCCAGGCGCTGACGGCCCGCTCGGCCGACGCCGTTCACGCGTTGCTCGCGCCGCTCGCAAAAGTGATGAGTGAAACGTAGAATCGAGGGATGGAGCAACCGGTCATCCGCGTGGAGAAGCCCTGGGGGTATGAACTGCACTGGGCCAAGACCGACCAGTACGTCGGCAAGGTCATCCACATCAACAAGGGCCACGCCCTGAGCCTGCAGTACCACAACCAGAAGGACGAGACCATCTTCGTGTGGGCGGGCCGGATTCTGTTCGAGATCGACGAAGGCGGCACGCTGGTCGGGCGCGAGATGACGCCGGGCATGTCGGTCCACGTCACGCCGCCGACCATCCACCGGATGACGGCTCTGGAAGACTCCGACATCATGGAAGTGTCGACGCCGCAGCTCGATGACGTCGTGCGGCTCGAAGACCGGTACGGCCGCAAGAGCTGACGGGGGACCCCGCCGAACCCCGGACCGTGCCGGACCTCGGACCCTAAAACGGGATGTCGTCGTCGCTGGGCGCGTCGATCGGGCCCATGTCGTCGTGACTGTCGGCGCCGGCGCCCATGCCGCCGCCGGCCGGCGCGAAGCGTTCACGCTGCGGCCGCGCGGCGCGTTCGCCGCCGCCACCGCCGCCTCCACCCAGCAGGACGACGCGGTCGGCGCGAATCTCGGTCGTCTTGACCTTCTGGCCTTCCTTGTTGGTCCACTCGCGCGTCTGGATGCGGCCTTCGACGTAGATCTGTTTGCCCTTGGTCAGGTAGGGCTGAATCGATTCGGCGGTCTTGCCCCAGATCACCACGCGGTGCCACTCGGTTTCTTCCTTCCGCTGGCCTTCGCGGTCGGTGTACACGTCGGTGGTGGCCAGACTGACGGTGGCGACGGCCGTGCCGCCCTGGGTGAAACGCATCTCGGCATCACGCCCGAGGTTACCGACCAGAATCGCCTTGTTCACGCTGCCCATGTCCGTCAGTCCTTTTCGATCAGAGAAATCTTGATGATGCGCGCCAGATTCTGGGCGGCCAGCATCGCCGCGCTGGTCGTCGGGAACTCGCGCCGCACGAGTTCCCAGTTGGCCTTCGCCCGTTCGGTCTGGCCGAGCTGTTCGTACGCGAGGCCCTGCTTGTAGAGCGCCTGCGGCTCCCAGTCGGTCCCCTTGTGCAGGGTGATGACCTGTTCGTACGCCGTCACCGCCTCCTTGTACGCGCCCTTGCCGTAATGGGATTCCGCGATGTGGAACCGCGCCTTCGGGACGTCCGGAGAGGTGGGGAAGGTGTCGATGTAGTACTGGAAGCCGACGATTGCGATGTCGAACCGGCCGGTCGCGTAGTCGCCGAACGCGGAGTCGAACGCGCGCTGGGGATTCTGCGGCGGCGGGGGCAACGCGGGCGGCGTCACGGCGCCGCCCGTGGGCGGAGTCGCGCCGGCGGCTCCGGTCACGCCGGCCGCGCCGGGGGCCGTGGGATCCACCGGCGTCGGCGCCGGCGTCAGCATCGTGATGATCTGGGTGAGCAGCGTGCGCTGGTTGGCCAGTTCCTGCCGGATCGTCTCCATTTCATGAGCGTCCTTCGACAGGCTGACGTTGGTGGCGTCGAGTTTCTCGCGCAGCACCCGCGCCGTGTCGGTGAGGCTGCCGATCTGGACGCCCTGGTCGGCGAACAACTTGCGCGTCAGCGCGGCCTGTTCGTCCACCCGGGTGTTGACCGCCTTGAGGGCCGTGGCCAGTTCGGCCACCGCCGCGCGCAGCAGCTGGGTCTGTTCCTGGAGCATGCGCAGGTCCGCGAACATCTGCTGATGTTCGCGGTTCTGGGCGCCGGCAGACGCCGGCAACGCAACCAGCATGGCGACGAGCAGGCCCGCGGCGGGCAGCAATCGGCGGCTCATCCTTCTATGTTACTTCCCCGTCACCACGAAATGCGCGCGCCGGTTCTTGGCCCAGGCGGCCTCGTCGTGGCCCGGATCGAAGGGGAATTCCTTCCCGTAACTGACGGTGCGCATCCGGTCGGCGGCCAGCCCCAGCGACAGCAGATACGCCTTGGCGGCCAGCGCGCGCCGCTCGGCCAGCGCGAGGTTGTATTCCGCCGTCCCCCGTTCATCGCTGTGGCCCTCGATCGTGATCGTCCACGTCGGGTACTTGCGCAGCACCTCGGCGTTGGCGTTGAGCACCTTCTGGCCCGCCTCGTCGACCACGTCGGAGTCGAGGGCGAAAAACACCGGCCCCAGCGGGCTCTGCCGGTTGATGTCATCCGTGCTCAGGCCGGCCAGTGGGTCGGACGGCACCGGCGTGTCGACGACGATGGGCGGCGGTTCGGGGACCGGCGTGGGCGGCGCGGGCGGGCGCGCGGGATCGTTCGCGGCGGGGAAGGCCTGCGGTGACGCCGGCGGCGGCGTCGGGGCCGTGACGGGCGTCTGCTTCTTGCCGCAGGCGCCCACGGCCAGGCCGGCCGTCAGCAGGAACACAAGAGTCAGCGAGTGGCGTGTGGACATGATGATGATTTCCTGTCAGCGGTGCGACCAGCTCGGGTAGCGGTTGTTGCCCGAGCGGGTCACCTGGCGCTCGAGTTTGCCGTCGTACCCGATGATCGCAATCTGTTCCTTGCCCCATTGCGTCGTCGTGATGGCGATGTGCCGGCCGTTGGGCGCGACCGACGGACTTTCATTGGTGCCCACCAGCGCGGTGGTCAGCGTGGTGACCGTGTTGGTGCCGAGCTCGATCTTGCGGACGTGGTTGCCGCCCGGGATTTCCTGGGTGTACGCGATGTAGTTGAAAGGCGCCGGAGACCACGTCGGACGGTCGATCTTGCCGCCGCCGGTGGGCAGCCGCGTCACCGGTCCGCCGTCGGCGCTCATGATGTACAACGCGTTCTGGCCGCCGCGATCGGACGTGAACGCGATCTGCTGGCCGTTCGGCGACCAGGTCGGCGCATTATCGATGCTCGGATGGAACGTGAGGCGCCGGAGGTCGGAGCCGTCGACGCGCATCGTGTAGATCTCGAAGTTGCCGTCGCGGCTCGACGCAAACGCGATCCGCGAGCCGTCGGGGGAGAACTTCGGCAGGAAGTTCTGGGCGTCCGGCGTACCGCGCGCCGGACGTTGGGCCGGCCGCGCCTCGTAGATGGACTGCAGCACGACGTCGGGGAACCCCGAGGCGTACGAGGTGTAGGCCACGTACCGGTTGTCGGGCGACCAGCTGGGCGCGATGTTGAGCGTGCGATGCGGCGTCAAGCGCATGGGACGCGCGCCGTCGTAGTCGGAGATGTAGATCTCCTTGATCGACCGCTCTTCAATCGTCCCGCCGAGCCGCTCCCCGTCGCGGTCCGAGGCATACGCGAGTTTGGTCCGCGCGATGCCGTCGAGGTTGAACAGTTCCTTGTGAATCTCGTCCGCGATCGTGTGCGCGCAGTACCGCGGATCCCGCATGCTGCAGGCGTAGCGTTTGCCGAACGCGCTGGCGCGTTTTTCGAGGCTCATCACGCGCACCTCGACGGTGAGCGTGTTGCCGGCGCGAGTGGCCGTGCCGGCCAGCACGAAGTCCGCGCCCAGCTCGTTCCACGTCTCGTAGGGCAGGGCCTCGACCGGCGCGGCCGCCACCTGCGCGGCCGACGCGCGCGCGATCATCGTGAACTCGCGCTCGAACTCGAGGTCGTGCCACAGGACTTCGGCCACCGTGCCCGCCGCGGTGCGCGCGTCGGCATCACCGGTCACCAGCAGCTCGGGAATCGCCAGGCGCGGCGTGCGTCCGCCTTCGCCCTTCATCGTGATCGCCACCTCGCGTTGCTGCGCCACCGGTGTGGACGCGATGAGGAAGTCGCCGGCGCGGTCCGCGCGCGGCAGGGCCGGCGCGAGCGCCAGCATCGCGCCCGCCAGCGACAGGGCGGCTACTCGTCGAGTTGTGTGCATCACGCGTTCTTCTCTCCTTCAGCGCCGGTCGTAGTCAAAGCGCAGTCGCACCACCAGCGTGGCCCCTTCGTAATCGGCCGGCAACGGCGGCAGTCTGGCGTCGGTGAGCGCGCGCCGCGAGGCCTGTTGCAGCAGGAAGCTGCCGCTGCTCTCAATTACCTGCGGCACCGCTTCCACCACCGTGCCATCGCGCCGGATCGTGAACCGCAGGACCGCATACCCCGTTTCGGGCTGGAGCCGCTGCCACGTCCGGTTGATCGCATCCTTGAACTTCGCCACCCACTCGGGATTGAAGTTGCTCAGGTCCACGGCGTCGCCGCCGCCCGCGCCCCCTGTCAGCGTCAATCCCTGATTGATGCCCGATGCCCCTGTATCGGCCGCGGCCGTGCCTTGCTGCACCCGGGCCCCCGTCACCGGCGGCTTGGTCGTCACGGCCGGCGGCGCCGTGACCGGATCCGGTTTGGGCGGCGCCGGCTTGGGCGGGGCCGGCTTGCTCTGCGGCGGCGGAATCGTGTCCGGTTTCACCGCGGCGGGCGGTTGCGGCGGTTCCGGACGCTTCGACTCGGTCACCGCGTCCACCTGGCGGCCGGAGATCGGCGCCGTGCCGGTGGACCGCGGGCCCACCGCGCCGCCGAGGCTGATCACCATCACGTCCGGTTTCATCGGCGTATTGGTCAGCCACGACGGCGGCAGCAGGGCGGCGATGACCAGCCCCCCGACGTGAATGGCAATCGACCAGGCGACGATGCGGGTGAGACGGCTGTCGTCAACCCCGCGCGCGGCGAGGATGTCGGTGACGCCCGTGTTCACGGCCGGCGGCTCCCGTCAGGCGGCGCCGTCACGAACATGGCGTTGCGTACGCCGCCCGCCTTCAACTGGTCCATGACAGTGATGACGTGCCCGAAGGCCACTTGGTCGTCTGCGCCCACGTACACGTCCTGCGACGTCCGGCCCTTGAGTTCCTGGCGGACCCGTTCGGCGAGGAACCCGAGCCGGACGCGCTCGCCGGCGAAGAGCACCGTCTGATCCCGCCCGAACGTCCGGGGAATCGACACGTACACGGGCTCGGCGTTGACCGCCTGCGACCGTGTCGACTGCGGCAGCTGCACGCCGAACCCCTGCTGCATCATCGGCGCGCTGACCATGAAGATGATGAGCAGCACCAGCATCACGTCCACCAGCGGCACGACGTTGATTTCGGCCAGCGACGTCGACACGCGGTGCCCGCGTCCGCGGCGGCTGCGGCCCGTCCCGTGTGAAACCTGTTCCACCTTCGGCATGGCTTACGTGAAGTTGCGCTCGGCCAGGTTGAGGAACTCGAGCGAGAAGTCGTCCATCACGCCCGCGAAGTGTTTCACCTCGGCCGTCAGCGCGTTGTAGTAATAGACGGCCGGGATGGCCGCGAACAGGCCCGCGGCCGTCGCAATCAGCGCTTCGGCGATGCCGGGCGCCACCACGGCTAGACTCGTGGACCCGGTCGCGCCGATGCCCTGGAACGAGGCCATGATGCCGACCACCGTCCCGAACAACCCGATGTACGGCGTGATCGACGCCGTGGTCGCGAGAAAGCCGATGCGTGATTCCAGCCGCGTCATCTCCACGGTGGTGGCC
>CAYYFE010000005.1:0-147876 GCA_964471115.1 uncultured Solibacteraceae bacterium | reverse complement strand
CAGGCCATCTACGTGCCCGCCGACGACTACACCGACCCGGCGCCGGCCACCACGTTCGGCCACCTCGACGCGACGACGAACCTGTCGCGCGCCATCGCCGAACTGGGCATCTACCCGGCCGTCGATCCGCTGGCCTCCACGTCGCGCATTCTCGATCCGCGCGTCATCGGCGACGAGCACTACAACACGGCCCGCGCCGTGAAGCAGATCCTGCAGCGGTACAAGGACCTGCAGGACATCATCGCGATTCTCGGCATCGACGAACTCTCGGAGGACGACAAGCTCACGGTCTCGCGCGCGCGCAAGATCCAGAAGTTCCTGTCGCAGCCGTTCTTCGTCGCCGAGCAGTTCACCGGTCTCAAGGGCGCGTACGTGCCCATCGCGGAAACCGTGCGCGGGTTCAAGGAAATCGTCGAAGGCCGCCACGACGACATCCCGGAGCAGGCGTTCTACATGGCCGGCACGATCGATGAGGTCGTGGAGCGCGCCAAGAAGCAGCAGTAATGCGACTCGAATTCGTCACCCCTGAGCGCCTCATCGCGCACGAAGACGTCGATGAGATCCAGCTGCCCGGCGAGGAGGGCTCGCTCGGCGTGTTGCCCGGCCACACGCCGATGCTCGTCAGCCTCAAGGTGGGCGAGATGTGGTACCGCAAGGGATCGGAGACGCGATTTGCGTTCGTCGGCTTCGGGTTCGCCGAGATCCTTCCCGATCGCGTGACCATCCTGGCGCGCATCGCCGAGAAGGCTGACGACATCGATCTGCAGCGCGCGGAGGCCGCCAAACGGCGCGCCGAAGAGCGCCTGGCCGAAGTCGCCAAGGGCGGCAACCAGATGGACTACGAGCGCGCGCGCCTGGCGCTCCTCCGCGCGATTACCCGCCTCCAGGTATCGCAGCACGCCCGGCGCCGCTGAGTCACATGGCGCCGGTGTCGTCGGCCGCCGTCACCCATCCCGGGTTGCGACGGGAGAGCAACGAAGACGCGTTTCGCGAGCGGCCCGACCTCGGTCTGTTCATCGTTGCCGACGGCATGGGCGGCCACGAGGCCGGCGAAGTGGCCTCCGGCCTGACCGTGGATGTGGTGGAGTCGTTCATCCACGACACCCGCGACGCCGATCTGAACCAGACCTGGCCCTTCCCGTACGATACGACCAAGTCCCTGGAAGCCAATCGCCTGATGGCGGCGCTGCGCCTCGCCAACCGGCGCGTGGCCGCGGCGATTGCCGACGATGCCGCGCTCAAGGGGATGGCCACGACGGCCGCGGCCGTGCTCCTGTCGAAGGATGACCACGCGCACGTGGCGCACCTGGGCGACAGCCGCGTGTATCTGCTTCGCGGCGGCCGGCTCCGGCAACTGACACACGACCATTCGTGGGTGGGTGAACAGGTGCGCGCCGGTCTGCTCACGGATTCCGACGCCCAGCGGCACCCCTGGCGCAACGTCGTCACCCGCGCCATCGCCGGTGGTGATGACCCGGAGGTCGAAGTCTCCGACCTCGCGCTCGAGCCCGGCGATGTGCTGCTCATCTGCTCCGACGGCCTGTCGTCGGTCGTCCCCCTCGAAGAAATCGAACGCATTCTTCAGACCCTGGACCCTGGACCCTCGGACCCTGGACCCGCCGCGCTTTCGGATCTTGCGACCGCACTCATCCAGGCGGCCAATGATGCCGGCGGCCCTGATAACATCACCGTCATCCTGATTCGTCACTGATGTTCGAGAATCTGCGGGCGCTGGTGCGGTATCGCGGGCTCATCCAGAGCCTGGTGGCCCGCGATCTGAAGGCGCGGTATCGCGGGTCGGTGCTGGGGTTCTTCTGGTCGTTCGTGAACCCCCTGATGTTGTTGTTGATCTACAACTTCGTGTTCACGTATCTGCTGGAGAACCGGTCGCCGCATACGCAGCCGTACGCGGTGTTCATGTTCACGGCGTTGTTGCCATGGACGTGGTTTCAGTCGTCCCTGAACGAAGCGACCGGATCGCTCATCTCGGGAGGCAACCTCATCAAGAAGGTGTTGTTTCCCGCCGAGGTGCTTCCCATCGTCACCGTCCTGGGCAACATGGTCCACTTCGTCTTCGGGTTGCCGATTCTCGCCGCCTTCATGGCGTATTACGACGTGACTCCGGACTGGCCGCAGCTGCCCTGGTTCCTGGCCATCGTGGCGGTCCAACTGGTCTTTACCACCGCCCTCGCCCTCCTGCTCTCGGCGCTGGCGGTCCACTTTCGCGACGTCAAGGACCTGGTGTCCAACCTGCTGACCTTCTGGTTCTTTGCGACGCCCATCATCTATTGGTACGCCGACGAACGGTTCAAGGACTACAAGTTCTACTTCGATCTCAATCCGTTCTCGCACCTCGCGATCTCGTATCAGGAGATCCTCTTCTTCCAGGGCCCGTTCGGGCATTGGAAGTGGCTGCTCGCGATGGGCGCCGGGTCGGTCGTGTTCTTCCTGGCGGCCTACTGGGTGTTCGATCGCCTGCGTGATTCGTTCGCGGAGGCGGTGTGAGCACGCCCGCGATCGAACTCGTCAACGTCTCGAAAATCTACCGCCGGTACGGCGGCCGGCAGTTCTCCACCCTCAAGAGCGCGCTGCTCTCCGGTGATCTGGTGCGGCAGCTGCGGCCCGACGAGACGTTCCAGGCGCTCCGGAACGTGTCGTTCTCCGTGGCCAAGGGCTGCACCTACGGCGTCGTCGGGCGCAACGGGTCGGGCAAGAGCACGGCGTTGAAGCTGGTGGCGGGCATTACGAAGCCCACCGAGGGGCACGTGAAGGTCCAGGGGCGCATTTCGGCGTTGATCGAACTGGGCGCCGGCTTCCACCCGGAGATCTCCGGCCGGGAAAACGTCTTCATCAACGGCATCATGCTGGGCCTGTCCAAGCGTGAGATTCAGAAGCGCTTCGACGAGATCGTCGAGTTTGCCGAACTGTCCGAGTTCATCGACGCACCGGTCAAGACCTACTCATCAGGCATGTACATGCGGCTGGGGTTTGCGGTCGCCATTCATGTCGACCCGGACATCCTGCTGGTGGACGAGGTGCTGGCCGTCGGCGACGAAGGCTTCACCCACAAGTGCCTGGACAAGTTCAGCGAGTTCAAGCAGCGGGGCAAGACCATTCTGCTGGTCACGCACTCGCTGGGGCTGGTCGAACGCTTCTGCGACGAAGCGGTGTGGCTGGATGCCGGCGAAAAGAAGGCCGAGGGCGATCCCAAGCGGGTCGTCGGCGTGTACGTCACCGACGTGGCGCGTCAGGAGGAGCGATTCCTCGCGGCCGAAGACGCGAAGGCGGGGGCGGAGCACTCGGGTCCCGCGGGTGACGCGGGACCGTCGGCCTCGACCGGTCCGGTTGACGCGGCGGATGCCGCCGCCGACATGAGTCAGGCCGGCGCGGGACGTTGGGGATCCGGGACCGTACAGATCACCGGCGTCGCGTTCGAGACCGCGGAGGGGCAACCCACCCAGGTGTTCCATACCGGCGAGCCGATGCGCATCACGCTGTCCGTCAAGGCGGCGGCGCCCGTGCGCGACTTCGTGTTCGGCTTCGGCATTCTCAAGGCCGACGGCCACGGCGTGTATGGCACCAACACCGCGATCGAGGAGCTCGAGTCGGATCGCCTTGAAGGCGAGGCGACCGTGACGTTGCACGTCGACTCACTGGACCTCGTCGAAGGCACCTACAAACTCGACGTCGCCGTGCACAAACGCGACGGCGCGCCGTACGACTACCATCGCCTGCTCCACACCTTCCGGGTGAAGTCACGCATCAAGGATGTCGGGATCTACCGCCCGAAACACCGCTGGGACTTCTCCCCCAACGTCAGGTTCAAGCCCCCGAGATAGTCATCAACCCCGGCGCTCCGCGCCTACGCCCTGGCCGGCAGCGAGCCGTGCGACGCGCTCGCATGATGTCCACGGGGCTGGCAGACCGCGGCCAGCGCCTGCACGAACTCGCGATCGACCGTCGTGCGGTGCACGCGCGCGGCGAGCCGGGCCAAATCGTTCATCGACACCAGGCCGACCACGTGTTGCTCCGAGTTGAGCACCGGCAGGCGCCGCACCTGGTTGTCAGCCATCAGCCGCTCCGCGTGCTCCACCGGCTCGTCGGCGTGGACGGCCACGACCGGCGCCGCCATGGCGCTGCTGACCTGAATCTCCGTCAGCGGCCGGCCCTGGGTGTACGCCGCCATGCAGATGTCCCGGTCGGTGATCACGCCCGCCACACGTCCCGCATCGTCAACGACGGGGACGATGCCGCAGTCGAACTCCCACATCAGGCGCGCCGCCTGGTCGAGCGTGCTGCTGACCGGACACGTGATCGCCGGTGTATTCATCACTTCACGAAGTCGCATACAGCCTCCTTTATCCGACACTTCTCACACGCCGCTCATGACCGTCCGGCTGTCCGGCGTGACTCCATTGACAGCCTCCATGAACTCGTACCGGGCCCGTACCGCGCCCGCGATCGCGGTCAGTGCCTCCGCCGGCGTGATCTGCGGTGTCCCGTCTTCAAACGCTCGTACCGCGCGCGCCAGCAACACGTCGCCGACGACATCGGACAGCCATTTCGAGAAGTCATGCCGCAGGAGATGGCCGTCGTAGACGCCGGGCGCCGCCTCCTCGAGCGCCTGCACGAAGTCGCGCAGGGTCCTGGCCCGACGCATCCGCGTGGCGCCGTCCGTCCGGAAGACGAACGTCTTAGGTTCAGGCACCGGAATGTCGATGTACTTCGCGAGATGCCGAATGTGTGGGGTGAGCCGCGCGGCCAGTCTCACGCGCCGCGTGCCCCCCTGCGCCTCATCCGTGATTGGCAGAACGATGGCCTCACCAGACCGCACGCCGCCGAGGATCTGCCGCCACTCGCGGACGCCCGGGCGGCCGGAGCACGCGCCGCACAGATCAAACAGGGCCGCGGCTTCCACCGGATCGGACTCGCGTGTGACCACCACCGCCTGGGTCGACTTCAGCACCTCAGGGTGCAGCGCCGAGGCGCGGTACGTGACGAGGGTGTACCCGTTCAGCTCCAGATCGAGCAGCGACAACACATCGGGGTCGTGCAGAAAGAAATGGGCTTCATCGACGATGATCCGGTGTGGAAGACCGGTCTGCCGTCGCAGGGTCGCAAGCGCCGGAAGCGCCGCGCGCACGAAGGCGTCCTTCTCGGTCGCGGAGGCGTGCGACAGGTCAATCACCAGACTGACGTCGGCATGTCGGAGACTGCGCGACAAATCCATCGGCCGCGGCAGCGGCCTGGCGCCGCCGAGCACCTGCACGTTCGGCAGGGCCTCCAGCGACACGTAGTCGCCCTCGGGGTCGATGATGCAGACGCAGTACCCCAGCAGGATCAGTTGTTCACACAGCAGGCCCGTGACCCAGGACTTGCCCGACTTGGGGTCGCCCGCCACAAGAAGATTCCGGCTCTTCACCCCCAGCGACAGCGGCTGGCCGTCGTCGGTGAACCCGAGCTGCAGGTGGCGGCGGGTCAGACGGGGCGGCGGCAGCTCGCGCTGCGCCGCCACCGAGCGGATGAACGGCGGAATGGCCTGTGGCCCCGCGCCGGCCAGCACGTGATCGGCGGCGGCCTTGAGCGCGTCACTGCCCCATCCCACCGCCACCCCGAACTCACACGCACGCAGCAGTTCGTGGTCGTTTTCGGCGTCGCCGATGGCCATCGCGTTGTGCGGCGACAGTCGAAGCATGTCGAGGGCCATCCGGATGCCCGCCGCCTTGCTGACCGTCTGCGGCAGCACCATCATGCGGCCGCGATTAAACGCAATGATCAGCGGCAGCTCGAGCCGTCGAATCACTGCGAGGATGCGGGGCGCTTCCTCAGCATCGGCCTCCACGACGACCTCGCCGGCCTCGTGGCCGATGCCGTCCTGGCGCAATGTCGCCAGGAATGTTTCGGGCGGCGGCGGGCCCAGCGCGCGGGTGTGATTGCTGTCGGGGAACGCCACGACCGCGCCATTTTCAGCGACCACGGCGTCCGCGAAATGCAGGTCGCCGGCCACGCGCTGCAAATCACTGAGGATCCGGCCGGTGGCCAGCACGACGACGATGTTCTGGGATCGCAGTTCCGCCAGCACGGCGCGGACGTCTGGGTGCAGGACGTCGGCCGTCGCCGACGTGCCGTCGAAATCGATCGCCAGCACGCAGAACTTCATGACTCATGCCACGTGTTGTGGCTGCACCTCGGTCAACCAGGCGTGCAGTCGTTGCGGCGTGCCAAGGTCCGACCACCCCATGCGGTCCGGCCACACATAGGTGACCAGCCCCGGTGAGCGCGAGAGGACTTCATGTGAGAAGTCGTGTCGAGGCAGCTTCTGGTAGGCGTGAGTGATGAACCGCGGCCTGGCTTCGGGGCGCAGGCGGGAGGCCCGGGCGAACACATCGGCGACGACCGGGCATTGCGCGGTGCAGAGCTGCCAGAGGATGCCGGCGCGCGCCACCAGCACCATCGTGTTCCAGACGGCGCCATCGGCCATGAGCTTCGCCGCAAGGTCCGGCCTGGGCTTTTCGATGAAGCCGTCCACCTGTCTGAACGGTGTGCGGCCAATCGTCCGGCCAGGTGAGATCCAGCCGTAGTCCTGGTGTGTGGACGTTGGTGTGACGCCGAACAGGACTGCGGTGGAGTGCTTCCGTGCGAACGCGGCGGCCTCGAGGATGCCGGTGGTGAACTCCCGATGGTCGTTGACCCCGTGGTCGGCCGGCGTGACCACGACCAGGGCGTCCTTGTCGCAATCGAGAATGGGCAACAGGGCCAACATCACCGCGACGCCCGTGCCGCGGTCGTCAGGCTGGAAGATGGTGGTGTCCCAGGCCGCCTGCGGCGGCATGTCGGCCAGGAACGCGCGATGTTGTTCCGCGACCAGCACCACCCGGTTGGCCGGGTGCGAGAGTGGCGCGAAGCGGTCGACGGTCAGCTCGAGCAGGGAGAGCCTCTGAAGTCCCCGCCAGAACTGCTTGGGCACACCACCGGTGACGGCACTCAATCGGCGGCCTTCGCCGCCAGCCAGCACGATCGTCCAGAGGTCGCCCATGGCACCGACAACTCACACTTGTGCTGTCGTGTACAGCGAGCAAGTACCATTCCAGCGGGTACGGGCCGGAAAGACCGATGCCCGTCACTCGGGGCGTTCCGCACGGCCACGGCCGGGCGATATTCGGCGGCGGTACGCGGCGGATTCCACAGAGGTGGGCCACGGGCCGTTGGGCAGAGCGGGTGCCGCGTCGGACGGCTCGAATCCGTCGCTCCATCCGTTCGCCCTGCGTACTGGCGCCCGTCGCCTCGCTCCAAATGGTGGAGCGAGGCTCGCAGGGCTCACGCCTTCCGCTCCGGCTTCATACTGCCGCTGGTCGCCGTCCTCCGACGGCACCCGCTCTGCCCAACGGCCCGTGGCGGGTCTCTGACTCTGTCTGGCGTCGCGTCGGACGGCTCGAATCCGTCGCTCCATCCGTTCGCCCTTCATGCTGACGCAGCACCCGGGAAGAGATTCCTACATGCCTACATGCCTACTGTGTGGACGATGAAGACTAACGCGTCGCGCGCGGCTTGGGTGTCGCGAACCGGCGGATGAGGTCGCGCACGCGAGGCGTCCCGCCCTCGAGCAGCAGTTCCAGAATCACGCGCGTCTTGCGTGGAACGCGGCCGAGGTCGACATACCGTTCGACGATGGCGAGCGCTTCGTCGGAGGTGTGCAGATCAAGGTGGCGCAGCAGATAGCGGATGTCGTCGAGATCGTGAAATTCCTCACCCAGGCGCAGCGCCGCGCACTTGAGCGCGAGCAGATAGTGCGGATGGGCCACGAACACCTTGAGATGGCTCAGTTCGAGGAACGTCTCGAAGCGGCCGCGCGGCGTGAGAAACGCCTTGACGGCGTCGTTGAGCCAGCCTGGATCGACCGCGGACGTCACGGCCACCCGGGCCGCCGCCTCGCGTACCGCCTCCGACGGCTGCAGCAGCGCATCCACACTGATGGTCGCGTCCCGCGCGTCGTAGGCCAGGCACATCACCGCCCCACCCACCACCTGCACCTCGCCCTGCACTCCCTGCCCGGCCAGCTCGGCGTTGAGGGCCTCGAACAGCCGCAGGATGTCGGCCCGGGTCAGCCGTGGCGCCGCCATCAGAGGTGCTCCCCCACGCCGGCATCCACAAAGAGGTTCCGGCGCTTGAACGCCACGGGCGAGTTCCGCAACAACATGGGCCGCACCTCAGGCAGGGAGGCGCCGAAGTGCGGGTCGTCCAGTGGCTCCACGTCCGCCGCCCAGGCCGGCGCAGGCACCCCCAGGCGCCGGGCCAACTCCTCCACCATGGCCGCCACATAGTTCTGCAGAAACGGGCTCAATCGCCGCAGGTCGGCCTGCCCTGTCACCTCCCGGAACGTGGCCGAATCAAGCCCCGACAAGAACACGTTGAGCGCAGCCAACGCCGGCCGATGGTCCTCGTCACCCGCCAGGGCCTCCAGCAGTTCCTCCCACCGCACCTCGACGGGAGGCAGAACCTTGCGCAGGACGTAACTCGAGACATCCATCCGGCAGGCTGCCGCCCGGCGCTTGAGCAGCGCCTTCTGGGCCGTCGTCACCCGAATCTGCAGGTGCTGGGTCTTGGGAGGCATCGGACGCAAAAGAGCGTAGCGCCACGAAAAAGTGGCGTCAATACATACGTAATGACGCTAATCCCGGTGCTATGCTCGCCTTCAGACGGAGCAATCTGATGACGACCACCTTCGACGAGTGGGCCTTCAAGGTCGACGCGTTGTGCCGGATTCACCTTGCGCGAAGCTGGGCCGACGTGTGCGGCGAGCTGCCGCCGCTGCAGGCCGCCTACATGTTCTGCGAAAGCCCCCGCGAGTTCGTGTTTCGCTGGGCCGAGAAGTACAACCTCGCCTGGCACGACGATGAGTTCAGCCGGGCGTGGGCGTTCCGCAACCCCACGCGCTGACGTCCGGTGGTCCTCCCCTCCCGACAGGCGGCTGCCGGCTGGGCTGAAGACCAGCGGCGGGCCGGCCGCGCCGTGGTCTTCACCAACGGCGTGTTCGACATCATCCATCCCGGCCACACCCGGTACCTCCAGGCCGCCAGGCAGGAAGGCGACGCGTTGATCGTCGCCCTCAACTCAGACCGGTCGGTGCGCGCCATCAAGGGACCGACCCGCCCCATCAACACCGAAGCGGAACGCGCCGAGCTGCTCGACGCGCTGGCGTGTGTCGACGCGGTGGTGGTGTTCGACGAGGAGACGCCGGCCGAGATCATCGCGGCCGTGCAGCCCGACGTGCTGGTCAAGGGGGCCGACTGGGCCGCAGACCGGATCGTCGGGCGCGAGACTGTGGAAGCGCGCGGCGGCCGCGTGGTGCGGATGAAGATCGAAGACGGGTGGTCAACGACGTCGATTATCGAGAAGGCCTGCTACGATCGCTGACTGCACGTGCTCCACCCGTCCGCGTCTCTGGCCTTCCGTTCCCTCCTCAAGTCTGCCGCCACCCGCGCGGGTCTGACTCGGGCCGTTCCACGTCTGGCCGGGCTCGGGCCCGGCGCGACCGCCTTTCATGCGGCCGCGCTGGCGCAGGACGCCAAGGTGGTGCTGATTGTGCCTACCGACGCCGACGTTGAACAACTCACCGGCGACGCCCGCTTCTTTCTGAGCGCGATGCTCGGCTTGTCGGACACGCAGGCCGCGCAGGCGGTGCTGCCGTTTCCCTCGCAGGAAGTGGATCCGTATCGCGGCCTTGCGCCGCACCTTGCGGTGGCGTCCGCCCGGGCGCGGGCGCTGACGGGCCTGGCGACGGGTCACGCGCGCCTGGTGATCGCGTCCGCGCGCGCGACACTGCCCCGCCTGAGCGACCCGGCGCGCGTGAAGGCGGCCAGTCTGGTCCTCAAGCCCGGCGTGGAGATCGATCCGCAACTGCTCCGCGAGCACCTGGTGGATGCGGGATTCGTCCCGGAAGATCCCGTGGACCAGCACGGCGAGTTCTTCGTGCGCGGCGGCGTCGTGGATCTCTACCCCGCTTCCGAAGATCAGCCGATTCGCCTGGAGTTCATCGGCGACATTGTCGAATCGGTGCGGCGGTACGACGCGGCGACGCAGCGCTCGCTCGCTTCGCTCGACACGTTCACGCTCAGTCCGCAGCGGGAACTGCTGCCCGCCGGCGACGACCTCGACCGGTCGGCCACGTTCATCGACTACACACGCGCCGCCGGCGCCACGGTGCTCGTCTACGAGATCGATGACGTGGCGCAGCGGGCACAGAGTCTTGAAGAACAGTGGCGCGCGTCGGCCGCCGACGCCCTCGCGCGCACGCCGTCAACGCCGCCGTTTGAACACTACGCCGCGCCCTGGACGCTGCTTGCGCCGTGGCTCGAAGGCGCCAGGCGCATCAGCCAGCTGACCTTTGATGCGCCCGATGAAGTGCACGTGCCCTGCCAGCCGGTGCTCGAGTACCGCGGCCGCATCGGCGACTGGGTCGAAGAGCTCCGCCAGGCGCAGGCGCGCGGCGAAACGACGGTGTTCGTGGCGGCCACGCAGGGTCGCGCCGAACGCACGATTGAACTGCTGGCCGATTACGACGTGCGCGCCCGCGCGATCGGCGACAACGAGGACCTGGCGCGCGCCAGCGTGCTGGTGACCACCGGCCAGCTCTCCCGCGGCTTCCATCTGCCGTCGGGCACCCTGCTGGTGTTCGCCGAAACGGACCTGTTCGAGGAAGAACGCCGCACGGGTGAACGCCGCAAGTCCGCCGCGCGCACGTTCATGTCCGACTTCCGCGACCTGAAGGTGGGCGATCTGGTCGTGCATGTCGACAACGGCATCGGCAAGTTCGTCGGCTTGAAGAAGATGGCCGTCGGCATCGGCGATCCGCAGGAGTTCATGGAACTCCACTATGCGGGCGAGGACAAACTCTTCGTGCCGCTCGACCGGCTCGACCTGGTGCAGAAGTACACCGGCGGCGCGGCGCCTGCGCTCGACAAGCTCGGCGGCACCACCTGGGAAAAGGCCAAGACGCGCGTCAAGAAGGCCATGCGCGACATGGCCGAGGAGCTGCTCAAGCTCTACGCGGCGCGCAAGGCCGTGGTCGGGCACGCCTTCTCCGCCGATTCACACTGGCAGCACGAGTTCGACGCCGCGTTCCCGTACGACCTGACGGTCGACCAGCAGTCCGCGATCGCCGACATCACACGCGACATGGAATCCACGACGCCGATGGACCGCCTGTTGTGCGGCGATGTCGGCTACGGCAAGACCGAAGTCGCCATGCGCGCGGCGTTCAAGGCCGTGATGGACGGCAAACAGGTGGCGTTCCTCGCGCCCACGACGGTCCTGGCGTTCCAGCACGAACGGACGCTCAAGGAACGCTTCGCCGGCTTCCCCGTTCGCATCGACATGGTCAGCCGCTTCCGCACGAAGACCGAACAGCAGGAGGCCCTCGACAAACTCGCCTCCGGCCAGCTCGACATCATCGTCGGCACCCATCGGCTGCTGTCGAAGGACGTGGTGTTTCGCGACCTGGGCCTGCTGGTGGTGGACGAAGAACAGCGTTTCGGCGTGGCCCACAAGGAACGCATCAAACAGATGCGCAAGAAGGTCGACGTGCTCACGATGACCGCGACGCCGATACCGAGAACCCTCAACATGTCGCTGGTGGGCATTCGCGACATGTCGGTGATCGAGACGCCGCCGCGCGACCGACTGGCGATTCAGACGCAGGTCGTCAAGTTCGATCAGGACGTCATCACGCGCGCGATTCGCACGGAGATCGAACGCGGCGGGCAGGTGTATTTCGTCCACAACCGCGTGGAGTCCATCTTCTCGATTGCGAATCTGGTGCAGCGGCTGGTGCCCGAGGTGCGCATCGGGATCGGCCACGGACAGATGGGGGAGGGCGAACTCGAGAAGGTGATGGTCGACTTCGTCGCGCACCGGTTCGATGTCCTGGTGGCGACCACCATCGTCGAAAACGGCCTCGACATCTCCAACGCCAACACGATCGTCATCAATCGCGCGGACCGGTACGGCCTGGCACAGTTGTATCAGTTGCGCGGGCGGGTGGGCCGGTCCGACCGGCGCGCGTACGCCTACCTGCTGATTCCGCCCGAACAGGCGCTGTCGCCCATCGCCCGGCGGCGGCTGGCGGCCATCCGCGAATTCAGCGATCTGGGCTCCGGCTTCCGGATTGCCGCACTCGACCTGGAAATCCGCGGCGCCGGCAACCTGCTGGGCGGCCAGCAGAGCGGCCACATCGAAGCCGTCGGCTTCGACATGTACACCAAGCTCCTGGAAGAGACCATCCGCGAGCTCAAGGGCGAGGAGTTGGAGGACGACCGCCGTGCCGCAGTGAACCTGAAGCTGAACCTGCGGATCGAGGACACCTATATCACCGACATGAACCAGCGGCTGGCGGCCTACAGGCGTTTGGCGAGCTGCCGATCGGTCCAAGAAGTAGACAGTCTATTTGAAGAACTTTTAGATAGATATGGTCAACCAACAGAATCAGTGTTGAATCTAATTGAATATGCCAAGATCCGAGTCGCCGCTGACCAGATTGGGCTCGATTCGGCCGACCGAGAGGGCCCTTCTGTTGTGTTCAAGTTCCGCAACGACACCAAAGTTGACCCGATCTGGCTGCTCAAGCTGGTTGAACGGCGAGGAGATCTCACCCTGGTCCCACCCTCGGCGATCAAGCTGGACATGACAAAGTCGCCGGTCCGGCCGGAGGCCCCCAAGCCGGTGGCGCCGCCCCCGCCCGGAAAGCTCAAACCCAAGTCTGAACAAGGTGCCGGAGGCCGATACATCCGGACGGCGAGACCGGTGGACCAGCCCGGCCGGGAGTCCTGGTGGGCGACCAGGGCCACCGCCTCTGAGGTCACGGCGGGATTCTCACGCGAAGAGGTGCTGGCCGAGGGGCCGCTCAACCCGCGGGCGCCGGGGGGGTTGTTCGAGCGTGTGCGCGAGGTGTTGCGCGAGTTTGAGGCAGGCAGGGGCGAGTAGCGGCGAGTAGCGGCAAGTAGCGGCGGGTGGCGGCGAGTGGCGGCGAGTGGCGGCGGGTGGCGGCAAGTAGCGGCAGGTGGCGGCAAGTAGCGGCAAGCCGTGGCCGGAGTAGGATGGAACATATGAGGCAGTGGATTGTGGGCGGGGTGGCCGCGCTGGTGGTGTCGGCAGGCGTGGTGTCCGCGCAGCAGGCGCCGGCGCAGAGCCGGCCGGTCGTGTTGCAGCGCGTGCTGGTCAAGGTGAACGGTGCGGTGTTCACCAAGACGGACCTGGAAGAACGACAGATCGCCGAGCTGGCGGAGCGGAATCAGCGCAACCTCTCGCAGCTCGACCTGCAGAACGACGAAAAACTGCGCGCGATGCTGGTGGAAATCACCCCGGCGATTCTCGGACAGGCCGTCGACGAGCTCATCGTGATCCAGCGCGGCCGCGAGCTCGGTTATACGCTGTCGGAAGAGCAGTTCAAGTCGACCGTCGACAACATCAAGAAGGAAAATCAACTCGACGATGCCGGGTTTCAGGCGGCCCTGAAGGCCAACGGCATGACGCTGGACGTTTTGCGCGCACAGGTGGAGCGGTCGTATCTGACCCAGGCGGTCAGGCAGAACGAGGTGATGAGCAAGCTGACAATCACCGAGGAGGAAGCGCGGCAGTACTACCGCGCGAATCCCGAGCAGTTCATGACGCCGCCGATGATGACGCTGCGCGAGATCTTCATCTCGGTGCCGACGGAAACCCAGGGCGGCGTGACGGGCTTCAACCAGGCGGCCGATGAAGCGGCGCAAAAGAAGATTCTGCAGGCCCGTGAACGCGCTCTGAAGGGTGAAGACTTCACCGCGCTGGTCAACGAATACTCCGAGTCGGGGTCCAAGGCCAACGGCGGCCTGATCGGGCCCATCAACCTCAACGAGCTGGCCGAGGCGCTGCGCAAGCGGCTCGAGCCGCTCAAGACGGGCGACATCGACGAACCCATTCGCACGCCGAAGGGCTACCAGCTGCTGAAGGTCGAGTCGAAATCCGAAGCGCAGCCCGAACCCTTCGAGAAAGTGCGGAACGACATCGGCAACCGGGTCGCGCAGGAACGCGGTCAGGCGCTGATGGAGACCTATCTCGAGGGCATGCGGGCGCAGGCGATCATCGAATGGAAGGACGAGGAGCTCAAGACGATGTACGAGCAGCATCTCGCCAGCCGGAAGAAGACGAACTGAGGACCACCGGTGCACGGTCCTGACCCTGCGGCGTGGTACGCCATCTGGACGCGATCGCGCCACGAGCAGGTGCTGCGCCAGCAGCTCGAACAGAAGGGCATTGACGTCTTCCTGCCCACGATTACCAAATGGAGCCGCTGGAAGGATCGCAAGAAGCAGATCGTGTGGCCGCTGTTTCCCGGCTACTGTTTCGCGAAGTTCACGGCTGAGCAGCGTGTGCCGGTGCTCAAGTGCGCCGGCGCGGTCAGCATCGTCTCATTTGACGGCGTGCCCGCGCCGATTCCCGAGGAAGAGCTGTCGAGTATTCGCACACTCGTGCAGTCGGACCTGCAATACGACCCGTGTCCGCTCATCAACGAAGGCGACAAGGTTGAAGTGGTGCATGGGCCCCTCAAGGGAGTCGTGGGGCGCCTCGTGCGGAAGGGTTCGCACGCGCGGCTGGTGCTGTCGGTGGATCTGATCGGCCAGGGTGTCTCGGTGGAAGTCGACGCGGCGGATGTCAGGAAATACTAGGTCCACAAGGTCCACAAGGTCCACAAGGTCCACAGGGTGCGACAGGGTGCAACAGTGACGAAAATCGGCAAGGTAACACTCGAGCATCCCGTGGTGATGGCGCCGATGGCCGGCATGACCGACACGGCGTTTCGCCGCCTGGTGAAACGCAAGGGCGGTTGCGGCCTGGTGGTCACCGAAATGGTCAGCTCCGAAGGCCTGGTGCGCGGCATCGATCGGACGCTGGAGTACGCGGAGTACACCGAAGAGGAGCGGCCGGTGTCGATCCAGATCTTCGGCGGCGACCCGTCGAAGATGGCCGACGCGGCACAGATTGTCGAGGGTATGGGCGCCGACATCGTGGACATCAACATGGGCTGCCCCGTGCCGAAGATCGCGAAACACCACGCGGGGTGCAGCCTGATGCGTGAGCCGTCGCACGCGGCGAGCATCATCAACGCCATGGCCAAGGCCGTGAAGATTCCGGTCACCGTGAAGATGCGGGCCGGCTGGAACGAGCGTGAGATCAACGCGCCCGAACTGGCCCGGATGGCGCAGGATGCCGGCGCCGCCGCCGTCGCCGTGCACGGCCGGACCGCCGCGCAGAGCTACACGGGGCAGTCGGACTGGTCGCTGATTGCCAAGGTCGCCGAGGGGGTGTCGATCCCCGTGCTGGGCTCGGGCGACTGCGTCGAACCTTCGGATGTCGTGGACCGGCTCCGGTCCACGAACGTCGGGGGCGTCCTCGTCGGCCGGGGCGCGCTGCGGAATCCCTGGATCTTCAGGCAGGCGTCAGATGCCGCCGCCGGGCGGACCCCGCAGCAGGTCTCTCTGGAAGAACGGGGGCAATTCCTGCTTGATTACATGGAATTGCTCCTCGACGAACGGGTGGGGGAGTCCGAGGGGTTCCGGCACGTGGCGCCGGGCCACCTGTCTGGTCCACCGCCAGAAGCCAGAGGCCGAGAACGCTGGGTTATCAACAAGTTACGGGCACTTGGCGCGTGGTACACCAAGGGGCTCGACGGCGGCGCGCAACTGCGCGTCGGCATCAACTCAGCCAGATCAATCCCAGAACTCCGCGACTTGATAGTCGAGTTCTTCTACAAGAACCACGCATTTACAATTAATACATAGTAAATACACAGTTCTTGTCATTTAACCTATTACATGTATTTTATTTGTCTCTGAACGGGTCGTCAGACGTCCGCTCACGCTTCGTTCTCGCCTGACCAGCACCTGATTCTTCGGTCGATCGCCTTACCAGGTTCCGCTTGAACTTGGCCCGCTTCTGGTCACGGCTCATTTCAAAGCGAGTCTTCGGATCCTTATGCGCACCACCTGGCCGCCAGTCGCGGCCGCGGGGTTCCGGTGCTTTTCGTGGCCGGCGCCCCTCGGTTCGAGACAACTTGGCCGCCGCGCTGGCCGCATCCGGCGACTCCCAGACCTTGCCACGTTCGAACCAGCGGAGCGCCACCTCTGATTGGGTGCGCTGAAGCTGCCGGAAGATCGGCAGCAGTTCTTCACGCGTCCGCGCGCGAAAGGAGGTGGGGACGGTCCCAGCCAGGATGATCCAGCAGGCGTGTGGGGTGGCCATGACGTCAGTGTCGCTCCAATCGCTTGAGCCGTTCAATCAAGGTCGTTCGCTTGATCCGCAGCAGATCCGCGGCCTTGCTCTTGTTACCGCCCGCGTGCTCCAACGCCCGGCCAATCAGGTTTCGCTCGAAGCCGGCGACCAGCGCATCAAAAGGAATGCCTTCGTCACCGATCGCGATCGCATCGGCAGACGCCGCCTGCGGCAGCGCCCGGAACTCTTCCGGCAGATCGTCGAGGCCCAGCTGCGCGCGCCCGGGGGACAGGGCAAAGGCCCGCTCCATCACGTTTTCGAGTTGCCGGACGTTGCCCGGCCAGGGAAACGCCATCAACGCCTGTTGCGCATCCTGCCCCAGCGTCACCCGTCCCCGCGCCGGCGTTTCGTGGCTCAGTCGATCGAGGAAGTGCTGCGCGAGCAGGGGAATATCCGCGCGCCGATCCCGGAGCGCGGGCACATGCACGGGAATGACATTGAGCCTGTAATACAGGTCCTCGCGGAACGTGCCGTCGGCCACCATCTGCTTGAGATCGGAATTGGTGGCGGCAATCACGCGCACGTCCACCTTGATGGTCTGCGAGTCTCCCACGCGCTCAAACTCACGCGCCTGCAGCACGCGCAGCAGCTTGACCTGCAGCGCCGGACTCATGGTGCCGACCTCGTCGAGGAACAACGTGCCGCGATGCGCCTGTTCCACACGGCCCTGCCGGTTGGCCACCGCGCCGGTGAACGCGCCGCGCACATGGCCAAACAACTCCGCTTCGAGCAGCGTCTCCGGAATCGCACTGCAATTGATCGCCACGAACCGCTGCATGCGCCGGGGACTGGCGTCGTGGATGGCCCGAGCCGCCAGCTCCTTGCCGGTGCCCGTCTCGCCGGTGACCAGCACCGTGCTGCTGGTCGCGGCCACCGTCTCGAGCAGCTCGATCAACTTGAGGACGATGGGTGTCTGTCCGATGATCCCGCCCAGGTGAAAGCGGCCGCGCAGCTGCTCCCGCAGATACGCGTTCTCGGCGCGCAGCCGCCGCTTTTCGACGGCGGTCTGCAGCACGTGCATCAATTCCTCAAACTGAAACGGCTTGGTGATGAACCCTTCCGCGCCGAGCCGGGTGACTTCCACGGCTTCCTTGACCGTGCCGAAACCTGTGATCACGACCGCAATGATGTCGGGGTACCGCGCGAACGCTTCGTCCAGCACCTGGCGGCCATCCACACCCGGCAACCGCAGATCGGTCAGCAGAATGTCGTACGCAAACCCGTTCAGGCGGTCGAGCGCCTCTTCGCCGCTCGACGCTTGAGCGACGCGATACCCCTGCTCGGCCAGCCGCTCGGCAATGACCTCGCGATACGCCGCCTCATCCTCGACAAGGAGCAGGTGCAGCGGGGGGGACTCTTCGCCTGTCATTGGATTGGCGCCGGTATCTTGACATCCCACTACAGTTCCACTCAAGGGGCGCCGATAGTTCCCGACGTATGCTTGAGCGGAAGACCGTGTCCATCCCCAGGGCCTGCGACGTCGTTGGCGTCAGCCGGCGGACCATCTACAACTGGATGTCGAGTGGCAAAGTCCAATACGTCCGCACCGCGGGCGGGTCGGTGAGAATCTTCGTCGACACGCTCTGGCGTGACGTGCCTCAGCCGCCCGCCGGCGCCCCGGCCGCCTTTGAACTGCACAAGAGCGCGTAGGTGTTCACCATGACGACCCCGCCAGCAGCGTCGCGGGCCGAAAGCGATCTGACGCGCCTGTTTCACCAGCTCAACAACCACCTGGGTGTCATCCTCGCCAACGCCGAGTTGCTCGAACACCGGCTTGCCGAGCCTCAGCATCGGGCCCGCGCCGGCCAGGTCGTGACCAGTGCGCTGGAGGCGATCCAGACCTCGCACCAGATTCGACAACTGGCCGGCCCGACAGACTGACAAAACAGTCAATATTTTGACTATTTGCCGGTTCAAATCGTCACAATATTGACTGAATCGGCACGTCCTCTCACGGAATTGCACACGAGTTCACAGCGATTCACGGCACATAAACCTATATCCAGCAACAACTTAATGGCATTTTGATGCGGAAGGCTGCCAACCCAGGTCGATCTGGTACCTGAGTTGCCTTACTGAGAGTGTGCCGGCCCGTCGCCGGCGGCTTTCAGGAGGTTGCATGGCACGCGCGCAGTTGGCTTCACATCAGCACGACCGGGTCGTCGCGACCCTGCCTTTCGTCGAGTCACTGGCCCGGCGGATGGCGTCGACGATGCCGCATTCCATTGATGTGGCTGACCTGGTGCAGGACGGCGTCATTGGCTTGATGGACGCCGCGCACCGCTTCGATGATGCGCGCGGCATCAAGTTCGAGACGTTCGCCGAGCGGCGCGTCCGCGGCGCGATGATCGACGCGCTCCGGCGGGATGCGTGGCCGCGCGGCGTGCGTCGCGTGCGCCGTGAGCTCGAGGCCGCGCGTGAATCGCTGCGTCGCGAGCTGGGTGCCGAGCCCACACTGGCCGACCTCGCCAAGCGCGTGGGCACCGACGAGGATCGGCTCGAGCGGACCATCCTCCGGATCAACACGATCGAGTCCACGTCACCGCTGGCGAACCTCGAGGCGGTTGACACCGCCACGTTGCCGGCTGTGCTGGTGCCCAGCGAACCACCGGCGCCCGACGCGCAGTACGAACAGCGCGAGCTGAAGGATCGGATCCGCCAGGCGCTGGCGACGCTGCCGGCGCGCGAGCGCCGGCTCATCAGCCTGTACTACTTCCGCGGCGCCACGATGAAGGAGATCGGCAAGGCGATCGGCGTGAACGAATCCCGTGTGTCGCAGTTGCACGCCCGGGCCATGTCGCGCCTGCGCAAGGCGATGTCGCCGCAGACGCCGGCGGAAGTGATTCCGTTCCGGCGCCAGGCGGTGGCGTAGGCCGCGGCCGGGTCACCGCACGACGTCGCGGGCGGTCTGGATCAGGTCGCGCAGCCTGAACGGTTTCGCCAGCCAGCGGCAGCCGCTGCGTTCCAGGAAGGCCTCCGCTTCGGTGCCGGCCACGTCGCCGGTCACAAACACCAGCCGGCGTGTCAGCGCCGGCGCGGTCGAGGCGAGGTGCGAGAAAAACGCCATGCCATCCACGCGCGGCATCTTCAGGTCACACACAATCAGATCGTAGGCACGCGCCTGCACCCGTTCGATCGCCTCCTCGCCATCCTGCGCGCGATCGACGTCAAATCCCGCGTCGCGCAATGCGTCCGCGACGGCTTCGCCCAGCGCCAGCTCATCTTCCACCACAAGCGCCCGTGTGCCGATCGGGACGGCGGTGGCCGTAGCCGCCGCCGCGGCCGCGGTGACGACCGGCCGCACGGCCAGTCCGCCGGCCGGCAACTCAAGCACAAACGCGGCGCCGCCGCCATCGGGCGACGACATGACGATGCGGCCGCCATGTTCCTGCGCGATCGCGTACGCCACGGTCAGTCCCAGGCCCGTGCCTTGGCCCACCGCCTTCGTCGTGAAAAACGGGTCGAAGATCTTCTCCTGTACTTCCGGCGGCACACCGGGCCCGTCGTCACTGACCTCCACCATCACCGCGTCGCGCTCGGGCTCGTGCCAGGACCGCACGACCATCAGCCCCCGGCCGTGCGCGCCGATCATCGCGTGTTCGGCGTTGATGATCAGGTTGAGCAGCACCTGCTGGATCTGGTGCGGGTCGGCAAACACGGGCGGCAGTCCCGCCGCCAGCGCCTCGACGATGGCGACGTTGGAGACGCGTTGTTCATAGGCGCGCAGCGCCAGTGTGTCGCGCACCACCTGATTGACCTCCACCATCGTCCTGGTCGTGTGCCGCTTGCGGGCAAACGTCTGAAGGTTGCGGACGATGCGCGCGGCGCGTTCGGCGGCGTTGTGGATGGCGTCGAGATCGCGGCGGGTCAGGTCGTCGTGGCGGCGGCCCGCCAGCCGCTCGGCGCATGCCAGGATGGTCGCCAGCGGATTGTTCAGCTCGTGGGCCACGCCGGACATGGTCTGTCCGAGCGCGGCAAGTTTTTCGGCCTGCGACAGCTCGTGCAGGACGTCGCGCGACTGGTCCTCGAGTTTCTTGCGCTCGGTCACGTCGCGCATCAGCGCTTCCACGCGAAGCACCTGCCGATCGGCCGAGACCGGTTCGGCGCGGGCGGTGACCTCGAGCCAGAAACCCGAGCCATCCGCGCGCCGCAGGCGCAGCAGGTGATCGTGCGCCGCGCCGTCACGGCGCAGCAACGCGAGAAAACCTTCGCGCGCCTTCAGATCAACGAAGCGGTCGGCGTCAAACGGGCGGACGTCGGTCGACGCGAGGGCGTCCGGCCAGCCGAACATCAGGCGCAGGAACGGATTGGCGGCCAGCGTCGCCGTTTCCGCGTCGTCCAGCAGGCCGATGTAGACGCCGGCCCGCAGACCGGTGGCGTAGTTGAGGAAGGCGTCGTTGCCGAGGTGATCGGGCACGGGAAACCCGGATACACCTTACCATCCCGCATTACACTCGAAGCACCATGGCCACGCTGCCTCGTATCGCCGATCTGTCCGCGTCTTCGTCAGGCTGGGGGTTCTTCCTCTGCGCACGCAAGGAGGTGCGCACGGGCAAAAGCGGCGCGTACCTGGCGATCGTCCTGCAGGACACGTCTGGGGAGATCAAGGCGAAGGTGTTTCAGGATGTCGACCAGATTCGCGAGGAGTTCGACGCCGGCGAGTTCGTGAAGGTCCAGGGGCGGGGCAACCTGTTCAACCAGAAGCTCGAACTCGTGCTGGACCGCATCCGTCGCGTGGATCCGCTGCGCGATGCGCTCGACGGGTTCCGGGAGGAGGAGTGCATCCCGTGCGCGCCGCGGCCGATCGACGAGATGTGGCAGGAACTGTTGGGCGTGGTGGCGTCAGTGGAGTCGCCGCATGTCCGCGACCTGCTCGAGCGCGTCGTCACTGCCCAGGGCGACCGCCTGCGCATCTGGCCCGCGGCGCAGGCCGTGCATCACGCCTATCGCGGCGGGTTGCTGGAACACATCCTCAAGATTGCGGAGAGCGTCTCGTTTCTCGCCACGTCGTACGGCGCCAACCGCGACCTGCTCATCGCCGGCGCGATCCTGCACGACATCGGCAAACTGTTCGAACTCTCGTATGGCGTCACCACCGACTACTCGGTGGAAGGCAACCTGCTGGGCCACATCACCATGGGCGCGCAGCTGGTGCGCGACGTGACGCGTGAAATTCCGGGGTTCCCCGACGACCTGCGGGTCCAGATCGAACACCTCGTGCTTTCCCATCACGGCGCCAAGGCGCTGGGGTCGCCGGTGGATCCGATGACGGTGGAGGCCTTCATCCTGGCCGCCGCCGACGACCTGGACGCCCGCATCCATCAGGTCCGCCGGCACATCGACGCGGACGACACCGACGGCCCCTTCACGGCCTACCATCGCCGCTTGGACCGCGTCCTCTACAAGGGCCCTCGCCAAGCCTGACCTGCCAGGTCACTGCACGTATTTAAATTCTTACCTTATACCTGTTACATGAATATTATTAGACAGGCTTAAATGTTCATGTAATAATCTCCACGTGTCTGACCTCAAAGACCCCGTCGATGTCAAGATTCTGACGCTCCTTCAGGCCGATGGCCGGATGACGCAGGTCGACATTTCGAAAGCCGTGGGCCTGGCGCCGTCGGCGGTGCTCGAGCGGCTGCGGAAGCTCGAGGCGCGCGGGGTCATTCGCGGGTACGTGGCGCGTGTGGATCCGGTGAAGGCGGGGTATCCGCTGCTGGCGTTCATCTCGGTCCGCACCTCGGAGGTCGGTGCCGAGGAGGACCGCGTGGGTGATGAGCTGGCGCAGGTCCCCGGCGTGCTCGAAGTGCATCACGTCGCCGGCGAAGACTGCTTCCTCGTGAAGATCCGCGCCCGCGACACGGACCACCTCGGCCACCTGCTGAAGTACACCGTCGGCCAGATCAAGGGTGTGCTGTCGACGCGCACGACGATCGTGCTGGGCAGCCACAAGGAAACCATCGCATTGCCGCTCGAGGGGGCCGGCGGGCCCGGACCGTCATGAGTCCGCTCGTGCGGCGCAACGCGTGGATCGCGTTTCTGGCGGTCTGCGTGATCTGGGGCACGACGTACCTCGCCATCAAGGTGGCGCTCGAGACGATTCCGCCGTTCCTGCTAGGCGGCATCCGTTACGTCATTGCCGGCGTTCTGCTGGGCGGCATTCTGGTGGCGCGCGGCGAGCGGCTGCCGGCCTTCGGCGAGTGGGGACGGCTGGCGTGGCTGGGCTTCCTGATGATCACGCTGGGCAACGGCGGCGTGAACTGGGGCGAGCAGTACCTGGCCAGCGGGCTGACCGCGGTGGTGATTGCGACGTCTCCGTTCTGGATGGTGGCGGTTGACGCGTTTTTTCCCGGCGGCGAGCGGCTGACCGCGCGCAAGTGGCTGGGTCTCACCGTCGGGTTTGCCGGCATCGTCCTGCTCGTGTGGCCCGACATCTCGCTGGAAGGGGCCGAAACGGTCAACATCGTGCTGGGCATTCTGGCGCTGCAGATTGCGTGCGCCGGCTGGGCGGTGTCGTCGTCCTACACCAAGCGCCACGCGCTCGGGCACTCGGTCCTGGCGGTGGCGGCCGTGCAGATGCTGTTCGGCGGCCTCTTCATGCTGCTGATTGGCACCGTGTCGGGTGAGTGGGCGGCGCTGCGATTCACGGGCAAGACCACCGGCGCGCTCGTGTACCTCACGGTGGCGGGCTCGCTCATCGCCTTCGCCGCGTATTCGTACGCCCTGCGGCACCTGCCGGTTTCGACCGTGTCGCTCTACACCTACGTCAACCCGGTCATCGCGGTGGCGCTGGGCACGCTGCTGCTGGGAGAGCCCTTCCGCCTGTCGATGCTGGCGGCGGCGGTAATCATCGTGACCGGCATTGCGATCGTTCGATATCCTGTGGGGCGCCATGAGCGCTCCTCGGTATCGCATCCAGACACTCAATAACATCTCGGCCGCCGGCCTGGCGCGCCTTGACGCGTCCCGTTACGAGACCGGCGCCGCCCTCACCGATCCCGACGCGATCCTGCTGCGGTCGGCGGATCTCCACGCGGTGACGATCCCCGCGTCGGTCAAGGCCATCGGCCGCGCCGGGTCGGGCACCAACAACATCCCGGTGGCCGCGATGACGGCGCGCGGTGTGCCGGTGTTCAACGCCCCCGGCGCCAACGCCAACGCCGTCAAGGAGCTGGTCATCGCCGCGCTGATCATCGGCGCGCGATCGATCGGTCCCGGCTGGTTGTTCGCGCGCGATCTCGACGGCGACGATGCCGCGATTCACAAGGCGGTGGAGGCGGGGAAGAAGGCCTTTGGCGGCGTCGAGATCGCCGGCCGCACGCTTGGCGTGGTCGGGCTTGGCGCCATCGGCGGCCGCGTCGCCACTGCGGCGGTGGCGCTCGGCATGCGCGTCGTCGGCTTCGATCCGGCGTTGACCGTGGAGGGCGCCTGGCAGCTGGATCCGCGCGTCACGGCAGCGCGCGCGGTGGATGACGTGTTCCGTATGGCCGACTTCGTGACCGTCCACGTGCCGCTGGGACCCGCCACGCGGCAGCTCATCAACGCCGAACGGCTGGCGCTGCTGGCTCCCGGCGCGGTGGTCGTGAACTTCGCGCGCGAGGGCATCGTGGACGAAGGGGCCGTGCTGGCGGCGCTCGAGTCCGGCCACGTGCGCGCGTATGTCAGCGACTTTCCCACGCGCGCCACCCAGCGGCATCCGCGCTGCCTGACCATGCCGCACATCGGGGCGTCCACCGTGGAGGCCGAGGACAACTGCGCGGTGATGGTGGCCGACGAAGTGCGCGAGTATCTCGAGCGCGGCGACGTGCGGCACTCGGTCAACTTTCCGACGGTGGCCGGGCCTGGCGCCTTCACGCACCGGCTCTGCTGGGCGGCGGTGCGTCCCGACGCGCCGGCGGCGGTCGGGGCCGCCCTCACGTCTGCCGGGATCACCGCGTCCGCGTCGACCAGCGCCACCCGCGGTGAGGTCACCTACGGGCAGATCGACACGGCCGCGCCGGTGCCCGACGCGTTGCAGGCCACGTTGCGATCGATTGAAGGGATCGTGCTGGTCCGGGTCTGCGATCGGCGGAGCTGACCGCGCGCCCAGACCACGGACGGCGCGTCAGGCCTCGCGCGGACCCAGGGCGAACGTCATCGTGCCGTCAAGCACGCGCACGCCGTCCACCGTGGCTGTGCCGCTGAGCACACCCATCTTGCTGCGCAGGCGTCTGACGACCGCTTCGATGCGCACGACATCGCCCGGGCGCACGGGCCGCCGGAACCGCACCCGCTCGATCCCCATGAAGAAGATCAGCTTGTCGCGATTCTCCGGCTTGGAGAGGATCAGAATCGCGCCGACCTGAGCGACCGCCTCGGTCAGCAGCGTGGGCGGCAGCGCCGGCGATTCGCCCGGCACGGAGGACAGTGACGTTTCGTCCCGCGCGATGTTCTTGATGCCGACGATGCGCACGTCGGGCTCGAACTCCGTGACGCGGTCGACCAGCAGGAACGGATACCGGTGCGGCAGGATCCGCTCGATGGCGGTGTAGTCGAGGGGCAGGGTCAGGTCGGGCATCAGTCAGCGAACCAAGTATAATTGCAAAGGATTGAACGTCCGCGCCTCCCACCATCTCTCGGTCGGATCTCACGAACGGGACATCCTGCTGACCCTGTTTGATTTGGGCCGGCAGGTCGTCTCGGTGATCGACCTCGACGAGCTGCTTCAGAAGATCCCCGAACTCATCGGCCGGCTGATCCCGTTCGACGCCTTTGCCGTGTATCTGGTCGATGACCGCCGCAGCGAGCTGCGGATCGCCTACGCGGTCGGGTACCCCGACACGGCGTATTACCGCCCCAAACTCACCGACGGCCTCGTGGGCCACGTGGTGACCACGCAGGAGTCGGTCGTGGTGGGCGATGTGAGCACCGAGCCCAACTACGTCGAGGTGGCGCCGGGAATGGCCTCGACGCTGGCGATCCCCCTGGTGCACAAGGGCAAATCGGTGGGGGCGCTCAACGTGCTCAGCCGGTCGCGCGACATGTATTCCGAGCGTGACGCGGCCATCCTGCGTCAGTTCGGCGCGCACGTGGCGCTGGCCCTGGTCAACGCGCGCCTGTTCGAACAGCAGCGACTCGATGCCGAGGCCTTTGAAACGCTGGCCGAGATCGGCCGTGACGTGGCCGCGCTGATGGACCTCGACGAGCTGCTGGCGCGCATCGCGCAGCTGGCGCGCCGCGTGGTCGACTACCGCACGTTCGGCATCCTGCTGCTCAATGACACGACGCAGGAGCTGGAAATCAAGGTCGCCGTGCAGTTCGGCGACCGCGTGGAGCTGCCGAAGGTGCCGATGGGCGCCGGCCTGGTCGGCTACGCGGCCCTGCATCGCGAGCCCGTGCTCGTGCCCGACGTGTCGAAGGATCCCCGCTACATCAAGGTCGTGGAAGACGTGCGGTCGGAACTGGCCGTGCCGATGCTGCTCAAGGATCGCTGCGTCGGCGTCTTCGACCTCGAGAGTCCCGAGCTTGACGCGTTCTCCAAGCGCGACGTCGAGATCCTCACCCTGCTGGCCAGCCAGGCGGCCGTGGCCATCGAAAACGCCCGGTTGTACGAAGAAGTGTCGACCACCGAAGCGCGGCTCGACAAGGAACTCAAGTTCGCCCGCCGTGTCCAGGCCGCGCTGCTGCCCAGTCAGCTGCCCAAGAAGATCAAGGGCGTCGACGTGGCGGCGTCGTTTTCCGCCGCGCGCGAGCTGGGCGGAGACTTCTACGACTTCCTGGTGCCCGAGTCGAACACGTTGATCGTCGCGCTGGGGGATGTGTCCGGCAAGGGCGTGCCCGCCGCGTTATACAGCGTCTTCGCGGGTGAACTGGTGCGCGGCCGCACCTTCCGCCGCCGCTACGTGCCCGAGCGGTCGTCGCCGGCCGCGGTGCTGACGTCGATCAACACGATCCTGCACGAGCGGCAGCTCGAAGAGTATTACTGCACCCTGTGTTACGCGATCTTCGACCTGAAGCGGCGCACCGTGACGCTGGCCAACTCGGGCGTCCCGTACCCGGTGCGGGCGTCCGGTCAGTCCTGCGCGCTGATCGAGGCGCGCGGCGTGCCGCTGGGCTCGTTCCACGGCATCACGTACGACGAAGTCACGTTCCCGCTCGCGTCAGACGACGTGTTCGTGTTCTGTTCGGATGGTGTCTCGGAAGCCATGAACCGCCGCAGCGAGGAGTTCGGCAGCGGACGGCTGTGTGAAGTCGTCTCGCAGACGCGTCATCTCGGCGCCCGGGACATCGTGCATTCGATCGTCGAAGCGGTGGAGTCACACCGGGCCGGGTTTCCGCCCAACGACGACACCACCATCGTCGCCCTCAAGTTCACCCTGCCGCCCGCGACGCACTGATTCCGGACATCGGAAAACCGCCCGGACATCAGCCCACGTACCGCGGGATGCTTGCGATGCCAGCGCCTGCCTGTCGTGAGATAGACAACACCCCACGTGATGCCGGGCGGTTTCGCAGCGGATGTATCAAGACCCGTGCCGTACTGGAATCGCCAGAATCACGCCAGTTTTTGCTCGGCAAACGGCGGTTGGCATCTGCTGTGGGCAGCCGGCTCAGGCGCTGCTGACCTCGGAAGGCGGCACCGGCGGCAGCGTGATTGTGAACGTCGCCCCCTGCCCCGGGACCGACGCCACCGTGACCTCGCCGCCGTGGGCGTGCACGATGCCTCTGGTGATCGCCAGGCCGAGGCCCGTGCCCTGGTTGCGGCGAACGTCCAGATTCTCCAGCTGCTGGAACCGTTCGAAGAGCAGCGGGATCTTCTCCGGACGAATCCCCGGCCCGTGATCCCGCACCGCAATCGCCACGCCCGCGCCGGCGGGCGCGCACGTGATTTCGACGGCGGCCCCTCTGGGCGAGAACTTCACCGCATTCGACAGCAGGTTGACGACCGCCCGGACGATGCGGTCGACGTCGACGATCACCGGCGGCAACGCACCGTCACACCGGACGTCCAGCCGCACACCGGCCTGTCCGGCGGTGATCCGGATCGCGTCGCACGCGGTCTGGAGGATGGCCGGAACGGTGGTGGGTGACGGACTCAGCGTCAGCTTGCCGGCCTCAATCTTGGCGATGTCGAGGATGTCATTGACCATGCGGACCAGCCGCTCGGTGTTCGACAACGCGATGGTCAGCAGTTCGCGGCGTTCGGCCTCTTCGGTGTCGCCGTCCAGCGCCAGCTGCAGCGCGCCGCGCATCGACGTCAGCGGCGTCCGGAGTTCGTGGCTGACGATGGACACGAAGTCGTCCTTGATGCGGTCGAGTTCGAACCGGTGGCTGACGTCCTGGAACACGGCGACGGCGCCGATGAGCGCGCCCGCGCCGTCGCGGATCGGGACGGCGCCGGCGATGACCGGCACGCGCCGGCCCTGCGACGACTCGAACACGAGTTCATCGCCGGCGACGTGTTCGCCGGCCAGCGCACGCAGCGGCGGCCATCGGTCGCGTTCGACGGGACGCCCGTCAAATCGCGTCAGCGCGGGCGGCGGACTCGCGACCGGCGCGGCGGCGTCGCCGGGGCGCTGACCGAACAGCGAGTCGGCGAGCGCGTTCTGCAGGAACACGCGTCCCTGGCCGTCATACAGCACCAGCGCCACGGGCGCGGAGTCGACGACCAGACTCAGGCGCTCGCGTTCCGACTGCAGGGCTTCCTCGCGTCTCGACACGTCCCGACGCATGGCATCAAACGCCCGGCCGAAGGTCGCGATTTCGCCCGACTGACGGCCCGTGGGCACCTGCACGCCGTAGTCGCCCGCCGAGATGCGCGTGGAGGCGTCCGTGAAGTGTTGAATGGGCCGCAGGACCTGCTGGTACAGGTAACTCGCCAGAAAGAGGAACAGGGCGACCGAGACAAACGGCAGGGCGAGCAGGACCAGCATCCCGTTTTCGATGGACGCGAGGGCCACGGTGACCTGCGTCGACGACTGGTCCCGCAGCGATGCCGACAGCTGCGCGACGAGGGACTCGATGCGCTTCAGACGAGGCAGGCCATCACGCAGGACCACATCGCTCAGCCCGGCGCCGCCGGGGCCGTCGGTGTCGACCTGCCGGAACAACGGGATCGAGACCGCTGTGTGCCAGTCGTCAACGGCCGCCTTGATCTCGGCGATGGCCTCGCGGCGGGACTGCCGAACGCTACCCGCCTCGAGGGCCTCCAGCTGCGTGCGCAGCGCCACCTGACCGGCGTCGTACTGGACCCGCAGGTCCGTGGCGCCGGTGAGCAGATACCCGCGCTGGGCCGCCTGCATGGCGCTGACGAGCCGGCTGATGTCGCCGATGAGTACCGTCCGGAGGTTGGCCCGTTCGAGTTCATCAAACGCGGCCTGGCGGTTGCGGGCGACCGAGGCCGTCAGCGCCAACTGGATGACCGACGCAGCGATCAACACGGCCGTCGCGGCCAGGATCCGGTGGCGTGTCGTCACGGTGTGTCGGCCGCCGCTTCGGGCAGGGCAATCGTGAAGGTCGTCCCGGCACCGAGCGTCGACGCAACGGTCACCTCGCCGCCGTGTTGCTCCACGATGGCGCGGGTGATCGACAGGCCGAGCCCCGTGCCCTGGCGGTTGGGGCCGCCCACCTGGTGGAACTTGTCGAAGACGCGACCCAGTTCCTCGGGCGGGATGCCGCGGCCCTGGTCGCTGACCGAGAGGCGCACCCGTCCACCCGGGTCCCGATGCGCGCGGACCGTGACGTGCCCGCCGGCCGGTGAGAACTTGATCGCGTTGGACAGCAGGTTGATCAGCGACTGCACCAGACGATCCGGATCCGCCAGCACGAACGGCGCATCGTCGGGGACGTCGCAGAGGATGGCCACCTGCCGCTCCTGCGCCATGCCGGTCACCGCGTCGGCGGACATGCGCACCAGGGCGTCGGCGGCCACGCGCCGGACGGCCATCGGCAGCTGGCCGGCTTCGATCTTCGCGATGTCGAGGATGTCGTTGATGATGCGGACGAGCCGTTCGGTGTTTTTGAGCGCCACCTGCACCAGGTCACGGCCGTCCGACGTCGGCAACATCTCGTCGTCGGCGAGCAGCAACTGCAACGACCCGCGAATGGAGGTGAGCGGCGTGCGCAGTTCATGGCTGACCGTCGCCACGAATTCGTTCTTGAGCCGCGCGACCTCGTGCATCTGGCTCACGTCCTGGAAGCCGATGGCGGCGGCGGTGATCGCGCCGCTGAGGTCGCGCACCGGCGCGGCGGAAATCAGGATGGACAGGGTCCGCCCGGACGGAAGCTGCAGGGTGAGGTCCTCGCCGATGACGGTCTCGCCGCCGAGCGCGCGCATGGCCGGCCACTCCGCGGGCGCCAGCCGCTCGCCGTTCTGCCGGCTGACTCCCGTCGCGCGCCAGAACGCGCGCAGGTCTTCGCTCGAATGATGGCTCAGGCCGAGCAGCGCCTCCGCCGCGCGGTTCTGAAACGACACCTGGCCGTCGGGGGCGTCAGCAATGATGACCGCGGCCGGCAGCGCATCGAGCAATGTCAGCAGGTCGCGGCGTTGTTCCTGCGCGCGACGCAGATGCCGATGCAGTTCCAGTTGCGCCATCACCTGGCGTCCCAGGACCCGCAAGGTCATCGCCTGGTCGTCGGTGAGCGTGCGAGGGACGCGGTCGAGGACACACAACGCGCCAAGCCCGTGGCCGTCGGGGGCGACCAGCGGCGCGCCGGCGTAGAACCGGACGTGGGGGTCGGCCAGCACGTACGGGTTTTCAGCGAACCGCTCGTCCTGCTTCGCATCCGGAATCACCATGAGGTCGGTGCGTCCGAGCGCGTGCGCGCAGAAGGCGTCTTCGCGTCTGGTTTCGGTGCCGTCCAGGCCCAGCCGGGCCTTGAACCACTGGCGGTCTTCGTCCACCAGCGTGACCAGCGCCATCGGCGCCCCGGTGAGCCGGGCGGCGAGCTCCACGATTTCATCGAAGACCGGTTCGGCCGGCGTGTCGAGCACCCGGTAACTGCGCAGCGTTTCGAGCCGCTGCGATTCGTCGGGAGGGATCGGCGGGTAGGAACGCGGCGATCGGGCCATCAGCGGAGGATGTCGCGGATGCGGTCGCCCAGCGTCAGGGCGTCAAAGGGCTTGATGATGTACCCCCGCGCCCCGCTGGCCAGACCGTGGTCACGCTCGAACCCCTGCGACTTCGCCGTCATGAAGATGACGGGGATGTCGGCGGTGGCGGGATTGGCCTTGAGCGCCGCACAGGTGTCCGGGCCATTCATCTCCGGCATCATCCAGTCCAGCAGGATCACGTCCGGGCGCTCGACCGCCACGCGCTCCAGGAGCGCCAGGCCGTTGCTGACCACTTCCACGCGGAAGCCCGCTTTCCTCAGCGCCATTCGAGCGACGATCTGGATGTCCGGATCGTCTTCCGCCATCAGCAGGAATTCGGCCATCGGATCAGTGTGCGCCTGCGGCGGGTCGAGTCTGCGCCTGGGCGGCGGGAACGGGAGAAATGACGGCGGACAACTGGGCGGCGATGATGCGCGCCACCGGCAGCACCGATCCCGCCGTGGCGCCGGTCACCTCCGCTGCGAGGACGCCGACGCAGCCGGCCGGTCCGATCAGCGGCACCGCCAGCGCGCCGGGCACGGTCTGCGGCAACATCGTGCGGCAGGCCACCGCCGTCACGTTGTCGGCCGAGACCGGCAGCGTGCCGAGCTTCTGAACGGTCCGTTCGGAATACCCGTGGGCGAGGCTGGGCGTGAGCGTCTCGCGGCGATCATCGATGACCCACAACACGAGACCCTTGGCCTGGATCGCATCCGCCGCGCGGGCCAGCAGCGCCGGCAGGTCGCGCCCGTCGAGCAGACGCGCCAGATCGACGCAGACGTCCGCGGCCTGGGCCACGCCGGCCGCCGCGACCGGACGTTCGACCGGCGGTGCCGGCGGAGCCGCGGCGGGCGCCGGACTTGTCTGACCAGGCGATTGCGCCTCCGCGGCGGGTGCCTCGGCCTGGCGTGTGCGCACGGCCACGGCCAGCAGGATCAGCAGCAGCGCCGCTGCGGCGCCGGCGACCGACGCCTGAAAGACACGCGGCTGGGTCGCTGCGGCCGACGCCGCGGCCCAATCCACTTCGCGAGCCGTGGTGACCTCGGTCGACAGGCGATTGAGAATCTCGAGACTTTCGACGTAGATGACGTCGGACGCCAGCAGCCGCTGGTCGTTGCCGACATACCGGCGGGCGCGCTGGTCCGAGGTGCCCAGGGCTTCCAGCTGCGCGAGCGCGGCCGTCAACGAGGCCTGCGCCGCCGCGTCCGCGGCGTCACGCCGGGCGATGAGCAGCGCCTCGAGCTGATCCGCCAGCTCGTCGAACCGCGTCATCCAGAAGTCGGCGCCTTGACCCGCCGCGACGTACCCGGCCTGGGCGTTCTTCAAGTCGGCGATCGTCAGTTCGAGCGAGGCGTACTGTCGCGCCAGGCGATCACGATCGAGTTGTCGGGTGGTGAACTGCTGCTCGAACTGCCACGTCTGCCACGCTGCGCCCCCTGCGAGTACCACACCCAGCAGCAGAAGCCACAGGCCGCGACGAGAGTTCGGCATGGAACGCTACTATAACACCTGCCTTGACCCGACTGGGCGTCGTCATCAATCCGATCTCGGGCCGTCGCGGCAGCCGGCCCGGCGAAGCCGATCGCCGGCGCGACTGGGTGACGCGCGCCGCCGCCGCACGTGGTCTCGATCTGCGCGTGTCGGTGACCGCGCGCGCCGGTCATGCGCGTGAGCTGGCCGCGCAGGCCCTGCAGGAGGGATGTGAGGTCGTCGCGGCGATGGGCGGCGACGGCACCGTGAACGAGGTCGCGCAGGCGCTGGTCGGCAGCGGAGTGCCGTTGGGGGTGTTGCCGTGTGGATCCGGCGACGGCCTTGCGCGCGGTCTTCAGATTCCAGCCAATCTTTCGCGCGCGTTTTCGATCGTCGTGGACGGACGCACGCGCGCCATGGACGTCGGGTACGTCAACGACCAGCCGTTCCTCAACGTGCTGGGACTGGGCTTTGATGCCGCCGTCGGCGAGCTCTTCGCGAAGCGGTCCACGCGTGGCGCCTGGGGCTACATCGTCAACAGCGCGAAGCTGGTCTGGTCGTACCGCGCGCTCGACTACACGTTAGTGTGGGCCGAGGGGCGGCGGTCGGGTCCGTTGTTCCTGCTGGGCGTGGCCAACCTGCCCGAGTACGGCAACGGGGCCGTGCTGGCGCCCGGCGCCGATCCGTCAGACGGGCAGCTGGATGTCATTCTGGCGGACGCGGGGTCACCGTGGCGGCAGATCTGGCGCGCCCGGCGCCTGTTCTGGCGCCATCACGCCCCGGCGGAAGGCATTACACGCTTTCGGCTGTCTGAGGCGACCGTCACCGGCGCCCGCCTGCTGGCACACCTGGATGGGGAAGTCTGCGAACTGACGTCACCCGCGCATATCCGCGTCGCCCCTTCGGCGCTTCAGGTACGCGTTCCATGAGGCACCCTGTGGACCCTGTGGACCCTGCTAGACCGGCCGCAGCGGAATCACGTCGGCGCGCGGCACCGGCCCGAACTCGTCGCCGAACTTGACCGGCGGCAGGTCCTGGAAGAGCGAGTCCCACTTGCCACGTTCCATCGGGTTGGAGGATTCCAGGTATTGCCGCGCCGACACCGGCCGCGCGAAGGCCATGTCGGCCAGGGCGCTGTAGCCGGGCGTTGACGCCAGTTCGGTCGCCAGAGCCTGGCGGACCGCGCTCGACGAGGTCTGCGCAACCGTCGCACCGAAGGCCACGGCCACCTTCGAGAGAATCTGCCAGTCTTCGACGGCGTCGCCCGGAGGCGTGATGACGCGCGACACCGGCTGCACCTGGCCGGTGGCGTTCGTATAGGTGGCGTCCTTTTCCGCGAATGCCGAGCCCGGCAGGACGATGTCGGCCGCCTCGGTCAGGGCGTTCTTGAGCACACCCTGGACGATCAGCGTCGAGATCCGGCCGGACTGCTTCGCGGCGAGGATCCACTCGATGTCGCCGAGCGACCCATCGGGACCCGGGTCAATCACGTAGAGCAGCTTCACGGCGCCGGTGTCGACCGCGGCGCGCAGCCCGGTGACGTCGGCCGGCGCGTCGGCCGCGCCGAGCTTGAAGCCGAGGTCGCGGGCTCCGCGCAGGTTCGGCGCGTCGGTCGCCGGGATCCGGAACTTCGTGTTGGCTGGCTGCGGTTTCACGCGGTGCCGCCAGCCGAAGGTCACGCCGCCGGTGAGGCCCGCAAACTGCTTGAGCATGTAGAGCTCTTCGAGCGAGGCGTGCCCCGACACGAAGACACGCGACTGCGATGCGCCGGCCGCGTCCACCGCCTGTTTGACGGCGATGAGCGCCTGGTCCCACGGCGCCGAGTCGAGGCCCCGCGCCGTGCGCACCTGCGGCTGCCGCAGGCGCCGGTCGCCTTCCACCCAGTGGTAGTCGAAGCGGCCGATGTCACACATCCAGTACTGATTGACGTCGGGGTTGAACCGCGGCGTCAGGCGGATGAGGCGGGTGCCCTTGGCCCACTCGGGCTTGGCCTTGATCCAGGCCGTGACGTTGCAGCCCTTTTCGCACCCGGTGCAGATCGTGTCGACCGCCATCGGGTTGTCCCAGGGCCGGGACTTGAAGCGGTAATCACGCGTGGTGATCGCGCCCACCGGGCAGACATCCATCAGGTTGCCCGACAGCAGGGAGACGACGCCCTTTTCCTCGAAGGTCGAAATCTCGCTGTGCACGCCCCGCTGGAACACGCCGATCTGCGCGTCGCCGTCCACTTCCTCCATGAAGCGGATGCAGCGCGTGCACATGATGCAGCGGTTGCGGTTGAGCATCAGCGTCGGCCCGAAATCCACGTCGGCCTTGACGCCTTCGCCGTCGAACGTGCGGCGTGGGAATTCGGTGCGGCTGCGCTCGGGACCGTACGAATACGAGTAGTCCTGCAGCGGGCATTCGCCGCCCTTGTCGCAGACCGGGCAATCGAGCGGGTGATTGACGAGCAGGAACTCGAAGACGCTGGCGCGCGCGGCCTGCACGTCGGGGGAATTGGTCGTCACGACCATGCCCTCGGTGGCCGGCGTCGAGCACGACGTCTGCAGCTTCGGCATCTTCTCGATCTTCACGAGACAGACGCGGCACGAGGCGTCGATGCCCAGACCGGGGTGGTAGCAGTAATACGGCACGTGCCCGCCGCTTTCGAGCACCGCTTCCAGCACCGACTTGCCCTTGGCTACCGTGACCGATCGGCCGTCAATCGTGAGCGTGACCGTTTCCATAACCCCGCAATTCTATCAGCGCCGGACGTTGACCAGCGTCAGGTCGTCGCGGGCGTCGACCTGCCGGACCGGGCCCCGGACCGGCACTCGCACCTCGTGCACGGCGCTGGTGACCTGCAGGGTCAGGGGCTGCGGGGGGCCCTCCCGGAACGACAGGGTCACCGTCAGCGGGAAGTCGAAGGTGTCGCCGGTCTGTTCCAGGCGGATGAACACGTGGGCCTGATCCGGATCCATCCGCCAGCTCAGGCGGGCCTCCGGGAGGGTGAAACCCAGGATCCACCGTTCGAAGAAACGCCCCAGCGAGATCCCCACCTCGGCTTCAAAGGCCCGCTGCAGGTCGTCGGTCCCCGCCTTCTGGAACCGGTGCGCCCGGTAGAACCGGCGGATGCCCCGGTCGAACGGCTCGGCGCCAATCATGCGGCGCAACATGTGCAGCGCCACCGCCGCCTTGTTGTAGACCAGGCCGCGGAAGATCCGGCCATCCCCCTGGATGTGGCCCAGCCGGTAGCCCAGATGCACCGGCCCGTGACGCGACAGGTCCATGGCGGACGCGCGCATCTGCGAAAACAGCTGCCGTTCGACCTCCGGCCCCCGATCCTGGGCGGCGTACATCGCCGCGAAATACTGCGACAGTCCTTCGCTGAGCCACTGCTCGTGGTAGTTCTTCCAGCCGATGGCCTGTCCGAACCACTGGTGGGCCACCTCGTGCGCGAGGAAAAAGAACGGATGCCCGTTGATGGCGACCGGGTCCTCGCGCCACGAGAGGTTCGTCGGCAACGTCGGCTGGTTCCAGATCGCGAAATACCCGGGACTGTGGCCGCTTGGAATCTCGGCGTCCAGCGTGGCCAGTGTCAGGTTGGGGTAGGGTGCCTCGCCCACCTGTCGCGCCATGAACGCCACGATGTCGGCCACCCGATCGGGCAACGAGCGGTTCGAACGCAGCAACCGCGGCGTCGAGACCACGTCGATGCCGACCGACGTGGCGTTGTCGGCGCCGACGCGCACGCCCGAGACGACTGACGCCGCCGGCGCCACCGCCGGGGCGGGCGCCACCACGCTGCCCACCGGCACGAAGCGGCTGATGATGCACGCGATGTAGCGCACCGGCCGGTCGGCCAGATACTGCACCACGCGCTCGGCGCGCGAATCACCGCCGCGGCCCGCGCCTTCGGTGATCGGCATCACGGTCGAGTTGAGCAGGCTGCCGCTGGCCACCACCTGGAACTGCGCGGGCACCCGCAGCTGGATGGCGGCGGTCGCAAAATCCGTGATCGACGCCTGCGGATACCAGTACGTCCGGTTGCTGTAGAGGAACCGGGGTTCGGGCGGAATGATGATCTCCTGCGCGACGCGGGGATCCGGTGCGGTCTGCAGCTGCGGCACCGCCTCCACCACCAGCGCCTCGCGATCGATCGGTTGCGGCGGCAGGCGGCCCGAATAAAACACATCCAGCACGATCACGCTGTTCTGCGGCATCGCCCTCGGCAGACTGACGATGACGCCGCTTTGACCGGCGACCCGCAGCGTGAGCACGCGGCCCAGTTCCGGCGACGACACCGACGACACGGCCAGCGACTCCGCCAGCCGCAGCGACAACGTGGACAGGCCGTCCACCCGGGTGCGCAGCCGCAGCGATCCCCGCCCGCTGATCCAGTCGCGCTCCGGATCCAGCGTGACGTCAAGCGCGTAATGTTCCACGTCGTACGGCGCGGACTCGTCTTCCGAGTAGTACGGGCCCCGCGTCGCCAGCCGCTCGGGTGAGGCATACACCGAGATGTTCCGGCCGCGCTGCCGGTCGAACAGCGACACGTCTTCGGGGTCATCACTCGACCGCACGTAGGTCAGCGTGCCGTGGCGGCGTGTGCGCAGTTCCACCACGGTGTCGCCCACCGGCGGCAGCAGCGACCAGCGGTCGGTCGTCAGGTCGCCCAGATTGAGCGTGTAACTGCGCCGGCTGAACTCCTCGAACATCTGCTTCGCGCGCGCGACGTCGCCGGGGTTGACGTCGACCGGCGCCAGCTGGGCGGATTGCAGCCGCGACTCGAATTCGAACGGACTGAGGCGCAGAAACACCGCCTCCACCGGCGACTCCAGCGCCAGTTTGCCGGCAAACGCCCGCACCTGCACCTGTTCAGCCGGGTCGGCGGGCGCAAACACCATCACACCCTTGCCCCGGAAGAGCAGCGCCGTGGCGCCGTCGGGCACCTGCGCCAGAAACACCGCGCCCGACTGCATCCGCACGGTCAGTCCGGGGGCGTTGAAGACCAGGTCGCGCGCCTCGAACTGGCGCGCGACGTCCAGCTCCATCTGGACGAGCCCGTCGACCGACGCCACCGGCGTCGCGCCGGCAATCTCATGATCGCCGGTGGCCGGATTCCGATCGATCTGCAGCTGCCAGGTGGCGATGCGCCCGCGATTGCCGCGGCCCAGCAGCATCTCGACGAGCACGAGTGATCCCTGCTCGGTGGGCCGCCGGTCCCGTTCGCGCACCGAGGCGAAATCCTGCCCCTCGGCGAACGCCGCGCCCTGGAATCCCGATCGATCCGCCGCCGGCATCGTCGCCGTCGTCAACCGCCGGAACTCGGCCGGGTCGTTCACGGTCAGCACGTTCTCGAGCTCGGTCAGCAGCCGGACGATGCCGTCGGCCTGCATCGGGCGGGGCGTCTGCGGTGTCTGGGCCGCGACGGTTGTCGACAGGACGAACAGCAGCAGGGCTCGCGCGATCATGGCGTCCGTGTGAGCACCGCCACGGTGAGGTCGTCGTGCAGGCGCACGTCGCCGGCGTGGGCGTCGACCGCCGCGATGATGGCGCGCGCCACCGTTTCGGGATCGCGTTCGTCGCGACGATGCGCGAGGATGGCTTCCAGTCCGGCGTCCTCGAAGGCGCGGCCCTCGCGGTTCTCCGCCTCGGTGATGCCGTCGGTATACAGGACCAGCGTGTCGCCCGGCGCGAGGGTGACCCGGCGTGTTTCGTAGGCGGCGTGATCGAACATGCCCAGCGCCATGCCGCCCCCGTCCAGCCGGTCAATGGTGCCCGATGCGCGGCGCACGAGCGGCGGCAAGTGACCGGCGTTCACGAATTCGAGGGCGCCGGTGGACGGGGTGTACAGCCCGTAAAACAGCGTGATGAATCGCGACCCCGGGCTGTGCCGGCAGATCTGCACGTTGAGGCGCGTGATGAGCCGCGCGGCGTCGAGGCCCTCGTCCACGAGCGTGCGCAACATCGCGAGCAACAGGGCCATCAGCAGGGCCGCGGGGCTGCCCTTGCCCGCCACGTCGCCCACCGCGATCATCAGGCGGCCGTCCGTGAGGGTGAGCACGTCGTAGAAATCGCCGCCGACCGTGTTGGCCGGCCGCGTCGTGCCGAACACGCGCGCGTCACCGGTGGCGTGTTCCCCCTTCGGCAACATCGCGATCTGGATGTCGCGCGCGATCTCGAGGTCGCTCTTGAGCGACAGCCGATCGGCCACCTCCATCAGGACCAGCAGATGGATCGCCAGGAAGGCGAGCACCATCCAGGACGTGCCCTCCTCCCATCGCGGGAGCCACAACGTGATGTCGAACGGGAACAACAGGATGTGCAGCGGTCCGAAGCCGGCAAACAGATCGAGCAGGCCGAACAGCACCGCGACCATCGCAAAGCCGTACAACACGCGGCGGCCCGGTGAGAGCCGCATCGCAAAGGCCGTGAGGAACAGGCGCGCATGCACCGGCCACCGCCGGTACCACGGCTCGGCGGCGAGCGCCTTGAGATCGATGCCCCGGGAGAAGTAGCGGTACGCCTCGGCCGTGTCGCGCGTGAACAGCCGCTGGAACTCGGTACGGTCGAATCCCCTCGTGTACTCGTCGAAGAACTTCGAGGGACCGTCCTTGGGGGCCATCAGATCAGGCCCAACTCCCGGCCGACCTTGCCGAACGCGTCGAGCGCGAACTGCAGTTCCTCACGCGTGTGCGTGGCGGTCACGATCGTGCGCACGCGGGCCTTGTCCTTCGCCACCGTCGGGAACGCGATGCCCTGGGCGAAGACCCCCTCTTCGAACAGCCGGTCCGACAGTTTCATGGCGCGGCTGCCCTCGCCGGCGATGACCGGCGTGATCGGGCTTTCCGAGATGCCCGTGTCGAATCCCATCGCCACCAGCCCGGCCTTGAAGAACCGCGTGTTCTCCCAGAGGCGATCGATGATCTCGGGCTCCTGCTCGAGGACGTCGAGCGCCGCGAGACACGTGGCCGCCACCGAGGGCGGATGTGAGGTCGAGAACAGGAAGGGGCGCCCGCGGTGGTAGAGGAACTCGATCAGGTCGCGCGATCCGGCCACGTAGCCGCCCAGCGCGCCGATCGCCTTCGACAACGTGCCCACCTGGATGTCGACGCGGCCGTGCATCTGGAAGTGATCGACGGTGCCGCGTCCGTTGCGGCCGAACACGCCGCTGGCATGCGCGTCGTCGACCATCATGATGCAGCCGAATTCCTCGGCCAGATCACACAGCGCCGGCAGGGGGCCGAGATCGCCGTCCATGCTGAACACGCCGTCGGTGATGAGCAGCTTGCGCTGTGACGCGGGCAGGTCCTTGAGAATCGTCCGCGCCGCGTCGACGTCCTTGTGCGGGAAGACCTTGATGGCCGCGCGGCTCAGCCGGCAGCCGTCGATGATGCTGGCGTGGTTGAGTGAGTCGGAGATGACGACATCGTCCTTGGTCAGGATCGACGAGACGGTGCCGGCGTTGGCCGTGAATCCGCTCTGGAACACCACGACGGCTTCGGTGTGTTTGAACGCCGCGAGCCGGCGCTCGAGCTCCATGTGCAGCGACATCGTGCCCGCAATCGTGCGCACCGAACCGGACCCGACGCCGTAGTCGCGAATGGCCTGGATGGCCGCCTCGACCAGTTTGGGATGTGTGGTCAGGCCGAGGTAGTTGTTGGAGGACAGGTTGACCACCGACCGGCCGTCAAACCGCGTGGTCGCCTGCTGGCGCGCCTCGAGAATGCGCAGCCGCCGGTACAGGCCCTGTTCGCGAAGGGAATTCAGTTCGGTGGTGAGATACGCCAGCGGATCGACACGCATGCGGCCCAGTCTATTCCGGATTCGGCATCAACGGATGCGGAAGAGCCGGTCCGTGCCGTCGGTCAGGATCTCCGTGGCGCCGTGCGCCGCCAGCCAGTGGGCGTGGACGCCGCGCTGGCTGTCGGGAAACGCGCTCTCGTGCACCAACGCGTGTGTGGCGCCGGAGTCGATGAGGGCCGTCCAGGCCTCGTCGGGCACCTGGTCGACCAGACTGAAGATCCGCGTGCGTTCCTCGTAGTACGGCGGGAAGAATCCGGAATAGCCGTTCACAAGCGGACGCTGATGGTGACCGGCGTAGAAAACCGCCCGCAGATCCCACGCCATGACACCAAATGGAAACTCGATGAGCACGACCGGGTCGTCGGTCCCGCGCAGGTGCCGGTAGATGTCCGGCAGGTCATCGCCGGTCCGCAGGACCGCCGGCGGCTCGTGGAGACCGATGGAGTCCATCGGCACGTTCGTGCGGAACACGCCCGGCCAGGCCTCGACGAGAATGGCCGCCGACACCACTGCGGTCAGCACGGTCACGTGACGGCCCGGGCGAGGCCACAGCCGGCCCCACCCGATTCCGGCCAGCGCCGCCAGCGCCAGGGCCATCACCATGAAGAACCGCGCGGGCACCCGGACGCCGTCAAAACCCGGCACGAACGCCACCAGCCAGGCGTACGGACCCGCGGCGACCGCGTGGCCGCTGACGTGGATGACGGGCCCGAAGGCCAGCAGCGCGGCGAGAACAGCGGTGACGAACAGGAACACCGTCGGGGATCCCGCGGCCTGCCGCAACCCTCGCTGCACCGCCGGCGAGACCGCGACCAGCGCAAGTCCGGCGAGCAGCGTCCAGAGGAGCGTGTCACCGGCGCGACGATGGATCGCCCAGACGCCATCGATCGGGAGCGCCAATCCGCCGCTCGACAGGTACGTGAGCGACGCGGCAACGCCTGCGATGAACAGCGTGGCGACGGCACCGGTCGCCACGGCCCGCCACACGGGCACCGGGTGCGGATGGCTCGCCATCCGCGCGGCGGCGCGCCACGCGCCGGTGGCCACGGCCGCGAGCGCCAGCGCCAGGATGGTGAAGCCGGGGAACCCTTCACCTTCCGGGCCGGGGAATCCGTCGAGCCGTTCTCCCCAGAGCCACAGATGCGGCGCCGGCGTGCGCAGCGCGTGGGTGTCGGCCGAGAACAGTCTGATCTCCCCGGCGTCGCGAACACCCAGCTGTGCGGTCTCACGCAGGTCGAAGTAGGGCAGCAGAAATGGCAGCGTGCACACGGCCACCCCGGCGGCGGCCGCCAGCCACCGCCGCCACTCGCGCCAGTCGCCGAGCCGGCGGCGCGTGGCCAGCTCCCAGAGGACGTAGCACGCGACCAGTGGTGCGAAGAAAAGCAGGTAATACCCGCACGACAGGTTCTGGACGACAAATGCCGCCGAGCCCCACACCAGCGGCCGCCGCCGGCCCGTCTCGAAATAGAGGCGGTACCCGTACAACACCAGGGGCATCCACTGCACCGACAACACCTGCAGGTGCGACACCTGCGCCATCCGATAGGGCGCGAAGGCGAACGCCAAACCGGCGACGAACGCCGCCAACGGGTGTCCGGTGACCTGCCGCACGAACAGGAACATGCCGACGCCGCACAACACGAACGTCGAGAGGAACAGCAGGTTGTAGGCCAGCACCACGTTGTCGGTGGCGGCCAGCACCGGCAGCGCCTGCAGCATCTGCGGGGTCAGGTGTTCGGAGTACGCCAGCGTCAGCGGCTCGGGATGGAAGATGTTGCCGTGCCAGTAGCGGCTGAGCGCGGCCATGTCGCCGGAGAGGAACGCCAGCACCTGGCCGCTGGTCCACAGCAGCACCCAGCTGTTGAACACCGGATCGCCCAGATCCCAGGCAATCTCGCGGTGCATCACCGTGGCGAGGGGCCACGTCGTGATCAGGGTTGCCGCCAGATACAGGGCCGCGGCGATGACGACGGCCCGCCGGGTCATTGCCGCGGCGGTGACCAGCGCGCGTATCGCAGGATCGTCCAGGCCGCCTGGAACGCGTCCTTCAATCCGATCTTCTTGCCCTCGGCGTACGTGCGCCCGTGATAGGAGATGGGGACTTCGTAGATCCGCGCGCGCAGGCGCGCGACCTTGCACGTCATTTCCGGTTCCACGCCGAACCGCTTCGAACGCAGATCCAGCCGGCGCGCGATGTCCTTCGTGAAGACCTTGTAACACGTCTCCATGTCGGTCAGGTTGAGATCGGTGACGGCGTTGGACAGCAGCGTCAGCAGCTTGTTGCCGACCGAATGCCAGAAGTACAGCACGCGGTGGCCGTGCGGCGATCCGAGGAAGCGCGAGCCGTACACCACGTCGGCGTCCCCGCGCAGAATCGGCCGCAACAGGTTGGGATAGTCGGACGGGTCGTACTCCAGGTCGGCATCCTGGATGAGCAGGATGTCGCCGGTCGCTTCACGCACGCCGCGCGCGACGGCGGCGCCTTTGCCCTGGTTGGGGGTCTGCGTGAAGACGCGGATGCCGTCGCGGCCGTCAAGGCCCGCCAGAATCTCCCGCGTGCCGTCGGTCGACGCATCGTCGACGATGACGATTTCGCGCGTGAGGCCGGGCAGATCGACGGCCTGCACCCGCGCGATGATCTGTTCGATCGTCCGCCTCTCGTTGTAGGCGGGCATGATGATGGAAAGTTTCACGAGTGTCGGGCCAGAAAGTCGTGCGTGAAGGCCGAGATGTCGGCGTAGATCGACGTCAGTGTGTCGGGTGACGCCAGGAACACGACGCGGAAGTAGCCCTGGTCGGCGGGCAAGCCGAACCCCGACCCGTACACACAGAGGATGCCCGTCTCGCGCAGCAGCGCCAGCACGAAATCCTCGTCGGTCACGCCGCGCGGCAGATCCACTTTCGGCATGGCGTAAAACGCCGCCCGCGGCGCGACGCACCGGATGCCGTCGATCGCGTTGAGCCGGTCCACCGTCAACCTGGCGCGGACGGCGAGTTCCTGCACGAACGCGCGCTGATGTGAGCGATCACCGTTGAGGGCCGCGGCCACGGCGTACTGCATCGGGCCGGTGCTGCACAGCCGGCCGTCGGCCAGCTTCTTGATCGCGGCCAGCACGTCATTGAGCCGCTCCGAGCGGCCCACCGCCAGCCAGCCCGCGCGCCAGCCCGGCGCGACGTAGGCTTTCGACAGCGAGGAAAACGACAGAATCGGCGCGTCCGGCGCCAGGCTGCCGATGAGCGGCGACGGCCCCTCGAAGCCGAGGTCGCCGTAGACCTCGTCGGCCAGGATGGGCACTCCGGCCCGCTCGGCGAGATCGATCAGCTGGCGCCGCGTGGCTTCCGGATACACCGCGCCGGTCGGGTTGTTGGGATCGATGATGACGATGGCGCGGGTCCGCGCGGACATCAGGCTCTTGATGTGCTCCACGTCCGGCTGCCAGTCGTTGCCCGGATCCGTGCGGTAATGCACCGCCCGCGCGCCCAGCTTGGCCAGTACCGCCGTGTAGAGCGGATAGGTGGGCGTGGGCACGAGCACCTCGTCGCCGGCGTCGGCCAGCGCGCCCAGCGCCAGTTCGATGCCTTCGGAGGTGCCGGCCGTGAGAATCACGCGATCGACCCCCACCGGCATGCCACGGCGTTCGTATTCGGCCGCCACGGCCTCCCGGGCCGGCGTCACGCCGACCGAGGCGGTGTAGCCGTTGTGGCCATCCCGCATCGCGCGTTCAACGGCTTCAATCAGGTGCGGCGGCGGCTGGAACCCGAAGGGAATCGGGTCGCCGATGTTCAGGTAACGCACGGTCCGGCCCGACGCCTCCACCTTTTTCGCCTCGGCGACGACGTTGCGAATGGCGTAGGTGAACCCCGAAACGCGAGCGGCGACACGCACCTGGGTCTGCGTCGGCATGACGGACGATCTTAGCAGTAGAGCGGGGCGATCAGCTCCTGGCGAGCCGTTCCATGGCGCCGATGAACGTGTCCACCTCGTCGAGTGTCGTGTAGACGTTGGGGGTGACTCGGACGCCCGCGTATTCGGGGTTGTCGGCCGGCCCCACGGTGATGGGGGTCACGATGATGCGGTGGTCGGCCCACAGTTTCGACGCGATGTCGCCGGGGGTCATTCCCGCGATGCCGACGGTGCCGATCGCGCAGGAGAGTGCCGGATCCAGGCTCGTGTGCAGTTGGATGCGGGGCAGGGTCTTGAGGCGTTCGGCCCAGCGCGCCTTCAGGTAGCGCAGGCGCGCGGCCTTGCGTTCGGCGCCGATCCCCCGGTGGAACACCAGCGCTTCGGCGATGGCGTTGTGGTTGGCCGCCGGGTGTGTGCCGATCTCCTCGAACTTCCGGATCTGATTGTTCATGCCGGCCGGCGGCGGCTGGAGTGCCCAGGTCTTTTCGATGCGGTCGGGACGGACGTAGAGCAGCCCGGTGCCGATCGGCGCCAGCAGCCACTTGTGCAGGCTCGAGCCGTAGTAGTCGCAATCGAAGTCCGTGATCTTGAACGGAAAGTGCGCGTAGGCGTGCGCGCCGTCCACAATCGTCAGGATGCCGCGCCGGCGGGCGAGGTCGCAGATCTCCTTCGCCGGAAAGATGTGGCCCGTCAGGTTGGTGATGTGGCAGAAGTGGATGACCCGGGTCTTCGGGGTGATCGCCCGCTCGAACCGCTGCACGAGATCGGCCTGTGATGGCGGCACGGGAAACGGGATCTTCGTCAGCGTGATGCCGTCGCGCGCGACGCGCTGCTCCCAGGTCTGCAGCATCCGGCCGTAGTCCTGATTGGTGGTGAGGACCTCATCGCCCGGTTTGAGGTCGATGCCCAGTTGCGCACTCTGCAGAGACTCGCTGGCGTTGCGGGTGATGGCGATCGTCGCCGGGTCCGCGCCGATGTCGCGCGCCAGCTCGCGCCGCACGCTCTCGATGTTCGGCTCGAGCACCTGCCACATGTGGTAGACCGGCGACTGGTTCGAGATGTCGAGGTACCGCTTGAGCGCGTCGTGCACGACGCGGGGGCTTGGGCAGACGCCGCCGTTGTTGAGGTTGATGATCGTGCGGTCCAGGGTGAACCCGGCCTGCACCTCGCGCCAGAAGTCCTCGTCGCGCGCGACGTCGGACGCCGCCCGGCCGTTCTGCGACGCGGCCGCGTCCAGCAGCCGGGGCAATCCCTCGAGGTTGAACGAGGCCAGGGCCGCAAAGCCGGTGGCGTGACCTGTGCGATGGAGGAACTGGCGTCGGCTCAGCATGGTCGGCCCTCAAAAACAGGCGAATCATAGCCCCAAAGGTGGCAGAATGGCGGGCAAAGGGGGCCCTTTTGAGCGGACTTGGCCTGATGGCGCTCCGGCTGGTCCTGGCCGGGGTGTTCATCGCCCACGGAACCCACAAATTGTTCGGCCTGTTCGCAGGCCCGGCCCTTGGCGTCGGCGGGCCCGGCGCCGTCGCTCAGCAGTTTGCGTCGGTCGGCCTCGAGCCGGCGTTTGCACTGGCGGTGGCCTTCGGCGCCATCGAGGTCCTGGGTGGCGCCCTGCTGATCATCGGATGGCTGACGCGCGTGGCGGCGCCCGCGCTCATGATCACCACGGCCGTCACGATGTGGAAATGGACGTGGCCGGCGGGTTTCTTCCTCAACTGGACGGGCACCGCGGATCGCGGCCAGGGCATGGAGTTTCATGTGCTGCTGCTTGGCAGCCTGTTGTGCCTCATCCTCACCGGGGCCGGCGAATGGTCCATCGACGGATCGCGCGCGCGATCGGCCCACGAACGCGCCGCCGGCAAGGCGCGGCTGCGAGGCAAGGTGTGAGCGAGTGGCGGCGAGTGGCGGCGAGTAGCGGCGAGTAGCGGCAAGTGGCGGCGAGTGGCGGCAAGTAGCGGCGAGTGGCGCAAGTTCCGATGACATTGACAGATAGAGTCGCCCTCGTCGTGGGCGGCGCGCGGATGGGCGAGGCGATTGGGCTCGCTCTGGCGTCGCGTGGCGCCGACGTGGCGTTCACCTACCGCCAGTCACAACCACAGGCGGACGCCGCCGCGGCGCTGGTCCGCGCGCAGGGACGCCGGGCCATGACGATCGCGTGCGACGTGACGGCAGAGGTGGACCAGGTGAACGACGTCGTGCGCAAGGTGGCGCACACCATGGGGCGCCTCGACGTGCTGGTGCTGATGGCGTCACGGTATCAACCCGCCCCATTCGACACGCTGGATACGTGGGAGGTGGAACGCACGCTGGGCGTCGACATGCGCGGCACGTTCGTGTGCGCGATGGCCGCCGTGCCTCACCTCCGCGCGGCCGGCGGCGGGCGCATCATCACCTTCAGTGACTGGACGGCGGCAAGCGGACGGCCCCGCTACAAGGGGTACACCGGGTACTACATTGCCAAAGCCGGCGTGAAGGCGATCACCGAAGCGCTGGCACTCGAACTGGCCGCCGACAACATCCTGGTCAACTGCATCGCGCCGGGACCCGTGCTGCCGCCCGACGACATGACGGTCGACACCCGCGCGCGTGTCGAGGCCGCGACGCCGGTCGGCCGCTGGGGCGGCGTGGACGAAATTGCCAAGGCCGTCGTCGCGCTCGCGGAAACCGATTTCCTGACCGGCGAAACGATTCGCGTCGACGGCGGCCGGCACCTGCGCTGATGGATTCCACCGTCGCGCTCACGGTCGCGTTTTTCCTGGCCGCCATCCTCTATTCCTCAGTCGGGCACGCCGGCGCGTCCGGGTATCTCGCGGCGATGACCTTCCTTGGCATGCCCACGCCGATGATGCGGCCGACGGCGCTGGTGTTGAACCTGCTGGTGGCGTCGATTGCGTTGTGGCGGTTCGGGCGAGCCGGGCTGTTCTCCTGGTCGCTGTTCTGGCCGTTCATCGTCGGATCGATTCCGCTGGCCTATGTCGGCGGCGCCATCACGTTGCCGGGGCAGTGGTATCGCACGCTGGTGGGACTCGTGTTGTGGACCGCGGCCGCCCGCCTCTGGCTGGACCTGCGTGTCGCGAATCCGAAGCCGCCCGGCAGACTGGTGGCGATCATCAGCGGCGCCGGGATCGGGCTGCTGGCGGGACTCACCGGCACTGGAGGCGGCATCTTCCTCAGCCCCCTCCTGTTGTTCATGGGCTGGGCCGGCGCACGAGAAACCGGCGGGGTTTCGGCCGCGTTCATCCTGGTCAACTCCGCCGCGGGTCTGGCCGGCAACCCGTCGAGCCTTGGCAACCTGCCGGATCAACTGCCGCTTTGGGCCGGTGCGGCCGTGGCCGGCGGGCTGATTGGCGCCGAGCTGGGCAGTCGCCACATCGGCACGCCGACCTTCAAGAAGGTGCTTGGGGCTGTACTGGTGGTGGCCGGCGCCAAACTCGTGTTTGAGTGAACCTCCAGGCCTTCGCTGCGTAATACATCCGTAACGGATGCAGCGGCCACGGATGTTCTCCATCGCACGGCTCTACCCGCGCCGCCTGGCACACCGGGAGGCCGAAATCCGCGAATTCTGGCGGATTTCGCTGGCCGAGGCCCGGCGTGAGCGCGGCCTGACCGGCGTTCTCGCCACGGTGGCCGGCCTGCTCTGGGATCTGATCCGCTGCTGGGTCACCCCCCAGCCCACGAGCCCACGAGCTCACCAGCCCACGAACCCACGAGCCCACGAGCGCACGAACCCACTAGCCCACGAGCCCACCCCGTCAGGAGACCCCTGGTTCATGTCCTGGATTCACGACCTTCGTTACGCCTTCCGCTCGCTGCTTCGCCGGCCCGGGCTGACCGCCACGTCGGTGGCCTCGTTGGCAATCGGGCTCGGCGGCACACTCGCCATCTTCGCGGTCGCGTACGGCGTGTTGTTCCGGCCGCTGCCGTTTGCCGACCCCGATCGTCTGTTGCAGGTGCGCACGATGGTGCAGCGCGACCAGCTCGAGCCGCGCGCCTTCTCGGTGCCCGACCTGCGCGACTATCGCGCCGGCACCACGTCGGTCTTCACCGACATGGCGGCGCTGTCGAGTTTCACGATGACCGTGCGCGCCACCGGGGTCGGCGTGCCGACGTCCTCGGCCATGGTGGGGGCGACGTACTTCTCCCTGCTGGGCGTGTCGCCGCTCGTCGGCAGCGTCTGGCCGGAACGCGACGACGCGGATGACACACCGCCGATTCTCATCAGCGAGGGGCTCTGGGAGCGGCACTTCAACCGCGACCCGCAGGTGGTGGGCCGCACGTTGTACGGCGACGATCAGGCATTCATCGTGAGCGGCGTGATGCCGGCGACGTTCCGGGGCACGAGCGGCACGGTGGAGGCCTGGGTGCCGTTTGCGCGCCACCCGTTCCTGGTGACCGATGCCTCGTGGAACAACCGCGGCAATCGGGGCTTCGGCGCCATTGCGCGCCTGGCGCCGGGCGTGTCGCTCGAGGCGGCCAACGCGGCGCTGACCGCCGTCGGCGCGCAACTGGCCGAGGCCTATCCGGTCAGCAACAAGGGTTACACCGCGCAGGCGCGACTGCTGAGTGAAGCGTTGTACGGCACCGTGCGGCCGCAATTGGTCATCCTGCTCGCGGCCGTGGGCGTCATCCTCTTCATGACGTGTGTGAACGTCGCCAACCTGCTGGTCGCGCGCCTGAGTGCGCGGCAGTTCGAGTTTGCCGTGCGATCGTCGCTGGGCGCCACACGCGGCCGCATCGTGTCGCTGGCGGCGGCGGATGGATTCGCCTTGGCGCTGATGGGCGCGGTGGCCGCCACGCCACTGGTGTGGTGGCTGGTCGCCCTGCTGCGCCGGCTCGACCCGGCATCGCTGCCGACCTTCGCCGTGCCGGAGGTGTCGGCGCCCGTGCTGCTGGTGGGGGCGGGTCTGACGATGGCGGCGGCGGGGTTCATTACGCTGGCGTCGATTGCGTCAGTCAGGTCCGGGCAGTCAGGCTTGTCCTCATCACGTGGCGCCTCGGATTCCTCGCGAACGGTCCGCCTGCGTCAGGCGCTGACCACAGTGCAGGTGGCCTGCGCCGTCGCGTTGCTGACCACGGCCGTGTTGCTGGGTCTGAGTTTCCGCAACCTCAGCGAGGTGGAGGCGGGATACCGCACCAGTCAAACATTTGTGGCCAGCATCGAGTTGCCCAACAGCCGCTACGAGCCGGCGCGACGACTGACGGTCATCCGGGACCTCCACACGAGACTGCCGACGCTGCCGGGTGTGCAAGCCGCATCTGTCAGTGTTGACGCGATGCTGGGCGGCGGATCGTCGGCGTCATTCTACACGGCCGATGTCGCGCACGCCGAGCCCGCGCAGCGCGAAGGCCGCGTGTATGTGCATCAAGTCAGCGATGACTTCTTCCGCGCGGCCGGCATCGCCCTCATCGACGGCGCATCGGTGCCCGCCTTTGACGGGCAACCCGTCTCGATGGCTGAACCGGATGTGCCGGTGGTCGTCAGTCAGCGGCTGGCCGCCCGGTTCTGGTCCGGACAGAGCGCCGTGGGCCAGCGCATCAAACTTGGCCGATCGGATTCCCCCCGGCCCTGGATGCGCATCGTCGGCGTCGTGGCCGACACGAAGTTCCGAGGGCTGCCCGACAATCCGACGCAGGACCCGGATTTGTACCTGCCGTTTGCCGTGCGGCCCACCTCGACGATCTGGCTCGTGATGCACACCACCGTGCCGCCGGCGTCGTTGACGGGCACGGTGCAACAGGCGGTGGCCGCCCTCGACCCGCAGGTGCCGCTGACCGTGTCGTACGACATCGCGGAGCGCGTGGCGCTGGCGACGGCGCCGCAACGATTCCTCTCGCAGCTGTCCGCGGCGTTTGGCCTGGTGGCGCTGCTGCTGGCGGTGGTCGGGACGTATGGGGTCGTGGCCTATCAGGTGGTGTTGTCACAACGCGCCATTGGTATCCGCCTGGCGCTGGGCGCGGTGCCTCGACAGATCTTCGCCGGTGTGATTGGCGGCACGGCGCGTCTGTTGGCGGTGGGCCTGGTCGCCGGCGCGGGGCTGGCAGTGTGGGCGGCCAGTCAGGTCGCGGGTGAGTTGTATCGGGTCACCGGAACGAACGTCCCGGTCATCGCCACGGCCGCGGTCGTGGTGTCGGTCGTCGCGTTGGCGGCGGCGTGGTTGCCCGCGCGGCGCGCCATGCGCGTCAACCCGGTGGCCGTGTTGAGAGGCGACGCATGAACGCGCAGCAGTTTCTCCCACTCACGCAGCCCGTGCTGCACATTCTTCTGGCGCTGTCCGACGGTCCGCGCCACGGCTACGGGATTGCCAAAGAGGCGTCCGAACGGACGCAGGGACAGGTGAAGCTGGGCCCTGGGACGTTGTACGGCACGCTGGGGCGGCTGGTGGACGCCGGGTTGGTGGCCGAGTCCGGCGCGGACACACCCGCCGACGGTCGGCGACGTTTCTACGAGATTACGCCGCTCGGCCGTGAGGTGTTGTCGCTCGAGGCGCAACGGCTCGCCGAAGTGGTCTCACTGGTGCGCGCCAAGGGCCTCGTGCATTGAGTCCAGCGCGCCCTCGATCTCCGCGCGATCGCGCGCGAAGCAGAACCGGAGGAATCCTTCGCCGCGCGCGCCGAAGTCGACGCCGGGCACCGAGCCGAGCCGCGCGCGTTTGATCAGGAACTCCGTCATCGCCCACGACAACGACTCCGGGGCGTTGGGCAGCGGTGACGTCCATGCAGGGTCCACGCGCACGAACGCGTAAAACGCGCCGTGTGGCTGGGCGCCCGACAGCAGGCCGTGAGACGCCTTCGGCAGTTTCTCGTAGAAGATGTCGCGCCGGGCCGCCAGCTCACGACGGAACGCTTCGATCACGTCCTGCGGTCCCTCGAGGGCGCCCACCGCGCCGTACTGCACGATGGACGAGACGTTCGAGGTCGTGCAGAACACGACCTTCTTCGCGCGCTCGCGGATCTTCGGGTCCTTGATCGCGAGATACCCCAGGCGCAGGCCGGTGATCGCGTACGTCTTGCTCAGCGTGAACAGCGGAATGGTCCGGTCGTACAGCCCCGGGAATGCCGCAATGCTGTGATGCTCGCGGCCGTCGTACAGGAAGTCTTCGTACGCCTCGTCTGAGAACACCCAGAGGTCCCGCTCGCTCACCAGCGCCGCCAGCGCTTCGAGGTCGGCCTTCGTCAACACGCCGCCGGTGGGATTGCAGGGCGTGTTGAGGACAATCGCCTTCGTGCGCGGCGTGACCAGCGACGCAATTTCCAGAATGTCGGGACGCCAGCCCAGCGATTCATGCACGGGGTACGGCACCGGCCTGGCCTGGGCCGCCAGGATGTTGCTGACGGTGGGCGGCCATGCCGGATCGGGCACGAGCACTTCATCGCCGGGTTCCAGCAGCGCGAGGCACGCGATGTACTGCGCGTGGATGCCGCCGTTGGTGACCATCACCTCATCCGGGCCGGCCACCGGGATGTGGTTCTTCGTCTGCATCTTGTCGACGAGCAGTTCCAGCAGCCGCGGAATCCCCGTCGTCTGCACGTAGTGCGTGCGGTTGTCGGTGACGGCCTTCCGCAGCGCCTCCTTCACCGAATCCGGCGCGTCGAAGCTGACGTCGCCCTGATCGAGGCGGAACGGGCGATCCACCGAATACATCAGATCGCGGATGCGGATGATGCCGGAGAAGGGGACGGAGTCGAGAAACCGGGCCATTCGGGAGATGATAGCTGGTGACGAGGCCATGACCCATCCGAAACATGCCAGTACCGATCATGAAGTGCTCGATCTGATCCGGTTGCGCTGGAGTCCGCGTGCGTACGATGCATCGCGAGCCATTAACGAGGCGTCGCTGGCGCGGCTGTTCGAGGCCGCCCGATGGGCGCCCTCCTCGCGCAACGAACAGCCGTGGCGCTTCGTGCTGGTCGACCGTCGCGCGCACCCGGAGGTGCATGCGTCGCTGGTGGCCACGCTGTCGGCGGGCAACCAGGCGTGGGCCCCGGCCGCGCCGGTGCTGGTGGTCGTGGCCGTCAAGCTGCACGTGGGTGATGCGGGCGAAGCCAACCGGCACGCCTACTACGACACCGGCCACGCCGTGGCGCTTCTGACCCTGCAGGCGCAGTCGATGGGCCTGGGCGTGCGGCAGATGGAGGGATTCGACCGCGCCGCGGCGACGGCCGTCATCGGTGTGCCGGAGGATTACGAGATCGCCGTGGTCATGGCGATTGGGTACCCGGGGCCGGCCGAGTCGCTGGCCCTCGAGAAACACCGCGCCCTGGAAGTCACGCCGCGTTCGCGCAAACCGCTGTCGGCGCTGGTCTTCGAAGGGACGTGGAAATGACCTCCGAGCTCATTTACACCAAATCCAGAATCCGTTGCAGGACGCGCGCGGTGCCGCGGATGGGCAGGTTCGACAGATAGATGTGGCGGACGCCGGCGTGGCGAAGTTCGCGGATGGACCGCGCGCAGATCGCTTCCGGTGAGTCGCCCGCGCCAAACTCGCGGGTCAGGCCTTCGGCGGGCACCGAGAGAAACTGCGACAACGTCTGCAACGTCTTCGGGTTGGCGCTGCGGTAATAAAAGACGCCGAAGATGCCCGGCAGCGTGACCCCCGCCTGCTGTTGCGCCTGCAGGAACGCCTCGACCTTGGGCAGGTCGTGGTGCGAGACGATCTGCGTGAGAAAAAGCTCGCCTGAGAATCGCGCGTCGGCCAGATAACTCACCTGGGTCAGCGGATGTTGGTGCGGGTTGGCCCAGCCGCCCAGCGCCAGCTCGGGTACGTGCCTGCGAATGTCCTCGCGCAGCTGCCACGCGTGTTCCACGCACCGAGGCGGCCCCACCGACTTGTCACCGCCCAGCACCACCAGCGTCGGAAACCCGGCATGCAGCGCCCGTTCGGCGTACGACAGACAGTACTCCCGCGTGTGTTTTGTCGTGAGGAACGGAATCACGTGGCTGCGCGGCACGTCGTTGCCCAGATTGATCACCAGGTGCCGGAGGTTGTTCTCCTCCTTCTCGCCAACCGCGCTGTCGGTGAGATACACGAACAGACCCTGCCGCACCAGGCCGCGCACGGCGTGATACGTGTCGATCCACGCGTCCATCCCGGCTTCGGCGTTCAGTTCCGCCCGGGGCGGGCGCAGTTCGACCGACAACACGTGAGGCGTGGACCTCAGGGCGTCAAGCAGGGGGTTCGCAGTCAGCACACGGCGCTCCGCACAGCCTTTGAAGTATAGACTTGCAGGTGAATGGCCACAGCGCTGGCAACACTGAGGGCCGTGCCGTCGGTCGCCCTCACGCGCCACTCCACGCCCATCGACCGCCTCGATCGCCTGCGGACTGCGCTGGGGCCGGGGGCGCCACACCTGTTCATCAAGCGGGATGACCTGCTGACCTTCGGCATGGGCGGCAACAAGGTGCGCAAGCTGCAGACGGTGCTCGCCCAGGCGCAGAAGGCCGGCGCGGCCACCCTCATCACCTGCGGCGGCGTCCAGTCGAATCACTGCCGGGCCACGGCGGCGGCAGGCGCCGCCCTTGGCCTGCGGGTGGTGTTGGTGGTCAATGGCGCCCGACCTTCGAAGGTCACGGGCAACGCGCTGCTGGATCAGCTGTTTGGCGCCGATGTGCGCTACGTCGAGACCAGGGATGGCCGCGCCACGATGATGGACGCGGTGGCCGACGAAGAACGCCGGGCCGGCCGGATCCCGTTTGTGATTCCCCTCGGCGCGTCGACCTCAATCGGCGCCGCCGGCTTCGCGCGTGGCATCGAAGAGGTGGTGGCCGCCGACGTCTCACCCACCCACATCGTGCACGCCAGCTCTTCGGGCGGTACACAGGCTGGACTGATCGCGGGGACAACCCTGTTCGGGATGGCCAGCCGCGTCATCGGGATCAGCGCCGATGAACCCCGCGAGCGGCTGAGTGGCATCATCCGGGATCTGCTCACCATGCTGGCGGCCGACCTCGGTGCGTCATCGGCCGCCGTTGGTCTGGACCGGGAGATCGATGTTCGCGACGAATTCGTGGGCGACGGATATGGCATCCCCACACCGGGCTCAACCGAAGCGCTGGAGCTCACCGCCCGCTCGGAAGGCGTCGTGCTCGATCCGGTGTACACCGCCAAGGCGATGGCCGGCCTGATTCACCTTGTCCGCACGGGACATTTCACCCCTGACGATCGTGTGTTGTTCTGGCACACGGGCGGTCAGCCAGGACTGTTTGCATGAAACTGACATTTCTTGGTGCCGCGCGCACCGTCACCGGCTCGAAGTATCTGCTCGAGGTCGGCCACACCCGGGTGCTGGTCGACTGCGGTATGTTCCAGGGACTGAAATCGCTGCGGGAACGCAATTGGGAACCGTTTGCGGTGCCGCCCGAGTCGATCGATGCGGTCGTCCTGACGCATGCGCATCTGGACCACTGCGGTCTGCTGCCGAGGCTGGTGGCGCAGGGGTTCTCCGGCCGGGTGTTCTGTACCGGCGGCACCAAGGAGCTGGCGCAGATCGTGATGGAAGACGCCGCGCGCCTGCAGGAAGAAGACGCCGAACGCGCCAACCGGACCGGCCGCACGAAACACAAGCCCGCGCTGGCCTTGTTCACCTCCAACGACGCCGCCAAGGCCATCCTCCAGCTGCAGCCCATCGGCTACGACCGGCCGATACCGATCGCGCCGGGGCTGGAGCTCACCTTCCACAACGCCGGCCACCTGCTGGGTTCGGCGTACGCGCACATCAAGGTCGAGTCGGAGGGCAAGTCCATCCTGTTCGGCGGCGATCTGGGCCGCTACCGCCGGCCCGTCCTGCCCGATCCCGCCGCACCCCCCGACGCCGACGTTGTGCTCGTTGAATCCACCTACGGCGATCGCGCGCACGAACCGGATGACGATGGCGCGAAGCTGGCGCGGATCATCAGTGAGACGTTCGAGCGGAAAGGCAAGGTGGTCATCCCGGCCTTTGCCCTGGGCCGCGTGGAAGAGCTCCTGTACTGGGTGCGGAAACTGGAAGACCGGAAGGCGATTCCCGCGCTGCCGGTGTACGTCGACAGCCCCATGGCTGTTGAAGTGCTGGCCGAGTACCGGGACCGCCTGCACGAACTCGACGAAGGGCTGCGCAACTTCTGCACGGCGCGCCTGAACGTGGTGTCGTCGATTGCCGACTCGCGGCGGATTCAGGAAGACACGCGGCCGGCCATCATCATCTCCTCCAGCGGGATGGCCACCGGCGGCCGTGTGCTGCACCACCTGAAGAAGGTGTTGCCCGACGAGAAGAACACCGTGTTGTTCGCCGGGTATCAGGCCGAAGGGACCCGCGGGCGCATGCTCCTGGAAGGCGCCGGCACGGTCAAGATTCACTGGGAACAGATTCCGGTGCGCGCCCGGATCGAGTCGCTCGACTCGATCTCGGCGCACGCGGACCGCAACGAAATCATGCGCTGGCTCAAGTCGATCAAGACGCCGCCGTCGCTGGTGTGCCTGGTGCACGGAGAACCGGGCCCCATGGATGCGCTGAAGGCGACGATTGAGCACGAGTTGACATGGACGGTGAAGACGCCGTCGCATCGCGAAACGATCACGATCTGACCATGGACCGACAGTACCTGCTTGAACAGATAGACGATGCCGCGGTCGTGCAGTTGTATGCCGACGGATTCGAAACGCTTTCGAAGAACGACCGGATTCTCGTGTGGCACCTCACCCAGGCGGCCCTGGCGGGGCGCGACATCTACTGGGACCAGCGGTACCGGTACAACCTGGAAATGCGCGGGATCCTGGAGGCCATCATGCGCGCGGCCCGGCAGGATGCGTCGCGCTTTGATGCCGTCACGCTGGCCGAGATTCGCCGGTACACCAAGCTCTTCTGGCTGAACACGGGCCCGTACAACAACCTCACCGCGCGCAAGTTCGTGCTGGCGTGTACGCCTGAGGCCTTCACGGCCGCTGCGCAGGCCGCGGGCGTGCCGGTGCCGGCCCACCTGATCCAGCCGTTCTTTGACGCCGCGTTTGAACCGCTGGTCACCAACAAGTCGCCCGGCGACGGGAAGGACATCCTCGCGGAGAGCGCGAACAACCTCTATGCCGGCGTCACCATGGCGGACCTCGAGGGGTTCGACGAACGTTACGGCCTGAACTCGCGACTGGTGAAGGCCCCGGAGACGGGAACGCTCGTGGAAGAGGTCGCGCGCGAGGGCGGGCTGTACGGCGAACAGATTGCGCGCATCGTCGCGCACCTGACCGACGCGTTGCCGTATGCCACACCGGCGATGCGGCAGGCGCTGGAGGCGCTGATTCGCTTCTACCGCACGGGCGAAGATGCCGACCGCGTGGCGTACGACATCGCATGGGTCGCCGACAAGGATTCGCCGGTCGACACCATCAACGGCTTCATCGAGAACTACATGGACGCGCGCGGCGTGAAGGGCGCGTGGGAAGCGCTGGTGTTCTACGTGAATCCGGCCAAGACCGAGAGCATCCATCGGCTGGCCGAGGCGGCCCAGTGGTTCGAGGACCGGATGCCGTGGGATCCGAAGTGGCGGCGCACGAGTGTGGTGGGTGTCACCGCGCGCGCCATCGATGTCGTGATGGAAACGGGCGATTCGGGTCCCATGACGCCGATCGGCATCAACCTGCCCAACGATCAGCTGATTCGCGAGCAGCACGGTTCGAAGTCGGTGTCACTGGCCAACGTCAACGAGGCCTACGACAAGTCGATGCCGCCGTCCTACCGGCGCGAGTTCTGCTGGGATGAGGCCGAGGTGGCGCGCGCGGAGCGGTGGCAGTCGCTGGCGAGCGAGGTGACCACGGCCATCCATGAAGTGCTGGGGCACGGATCCGGTGTGGTGGAAGCGCACCTGAACGGCAAGCCGGAACTGGCGATCAAGGAACAGTACGCGTCGCTCGAGGAAACACGCGCGGACCTGGTGGCGCTGTATTTCGTGACGGAACCGCGGATTGCCGACATCGGCATGCTGCCGGCCGAACACCAGGAGGAGATCGTCCGCGCGGAGTTCGAGGCGTACACGCGCAACGCCCTCGTGCAGCTGCGGCGCATCCGTGAGGGCACGACGATCGAGGAAGATCACATGCGCAACCGTCAGGCCATCGTGCACTGGCTGATGGCCAATACGAGCGCCATCGAGCGGCGGGTGCGCGACGGCAAGACGTACTACGTGATGGTGGATGCCAGGGCGTTCCACGAAGGTGTGGGCCGGCTGCTGGGCGAGGTGCAGCGGATCAAGTCGACCGGTGACTACGCCGCGGCCAAGGCGCTGTTCGAGACGTACGGCACCCACTTCGATCCCGCGCTGCGCGATGAGATCGTCGCCCGCGTTCAGAAGCTCAACCTGCCGTCGTACACCGGTTTCGTCCAGCCGCAATTGACTGCCGTCAGGAACGCAGCCGGCGAAATCGAAGACGCCACCATCTCCTATCCGCTCTCACTCGAGGAGCAGATGCTGCATTGGGGAAATGGGGAAATGAGGAAATGAGGAAATGCGCTGCAGTCACCGGAGCGCTGCTGGCCATCGTCCTGATGGCCGTGGCGGCGCCGCGGGCGCAGAACCAGGAGTCGCGCGTGCGCGCCGAACTGGCCGCGGCGCGGGCGCTGCCGGCCGGCCTCGCCGCGACGCTGTCGCCGGTCATCGAGTCGGCGTGGACGACGTTCGATCGGAACGAGGCGATGGCGACCGTCGAGTTCGCATCGCGGTACTGGCGTCTCGCCGGCAATGAAGGCTACGACGCCACGCTCGACCGCGTGATGGCGCGCGTCCGCAGCGGCGGCGCCGTATCGTCGACGTGGATCGAGAATGCCGAGGGGCCAAGCCCGGGCTGGGACCACTCGGTCGGGACGTTGTCACTCGTCCGGCCTGGTCAACCAGATGTCGTCGTGTTGTCGAAGGCGCGCGAACGCCTCGCGCTGGCCATCAACTCGTACTCCACGAACGGCCCGGTCGAGGCGCCCCTGGTGGACGTCGGCCGAGGCCAGGCCGCGGATTTCGAAGGCAAGGACGTCAAGGGCGCTGTCGTGCTTGGCGACAGCGACCTCGGGGGCCTGTTCCGGCAGGCCGTGGTGCAGCGTGGCGCCCTGGGCGTCATCTCAACGACGATCGCCCGGTACATCACGGATGATCCCGATGTGCTGCAGTGGGGCAGCATTCCGCGTGATCCGGAGCGTCGTGCCTTCGGATTCAAGGCGTCGCGCCGCGCGAACGAGACGCTGCGCGCCGCGCTGAAGCAGGGGCCGCAGCGGGTGCGGGTCGAGGTCGCGAGCACGTTCGCCGACAAACCCGAGCGCACGCTCGTCCACGAGATTCGCGGCGCCTCGCTGCCCGGCGAGCGCATCGTCATTGCCGCGCACGTGCAGGAGCCCGGCGCCAACGACAATGCCAGTGGTGTCGCCACGCTGCAGGAACTGGCGCGTGCGCTGACACTGGGCATCGAGCGGGGCGCGATTCCCCGGCCGGCCCGCACCATCACGTTCCTGTGGCTCAACGAAATCAGCGGCAGCCGGGCGTGGCTGCAGCGGCACAAGGATCAGGTACCGGCCGTCAAGTACATGTTCTCGATGGACATGACCGGCGAAAACCCGGTGAAGACCGGTGCGACGTTCCTGGTGGAGCGCTGGCCCGACCCGGGCGCGGTGTGGAGCCGGCCCTGGGATCCCAACTCGGAGTGGGGATCGGGCAACGTGAAGGCGGACTCCCTCAAGGGCGACCTGCTCAACGACCTGCACCTGGCCGTGTGTGAACGGGTGGCCGCCCGCACCGGGTGGGTGGTGTCGACCAATCCGTACGAAGGCGGCAGCGATCACACGGTGTTTGGCCAGGCCGGCATCCCGTCGTTGCTCAACTGGCACTTCACCGATCGCTACTACCACACCAATCTGGACACGCCCGACAAGGTCAGCGCCGACGAAATGCGCAACGTCGGGGTGGCGGTCGCCACGACCGCCTGGCTCCTCGCATCGTCTGATGAGGCGATGTCGCTGCAGGTGGCCGAACTGGTGGCAAGGGCGGGGCAGGCACGGGTGACGGTGGAACGCCGCGACGGCGCGTCGTTGCCGGGCCACGCCGAGGCGCTGGCCGCGTGGCGGAAGTGGTCGGCGGAAGCCGTGCGCAGTGTCACACGGCTTGTCACCGTTCCCGCATCGGCCTCCTTTACCTCGCGGCTCGACAGCCTGGCCGCACCGGTTCTGTCGACGGAGCCCGTGCGGTGAAGGCTGCGGCCGTCGTGCTGGCGCTGGTCGGCGTCGCGGCGGTCGTCTCAGCGCAGGAACGCTCGCTGACCGTTGAAGAGGTCGTGCTCGCGGCCGACCGGATGCGTGCCGATCGCTGGTATCCGGAGGAAACCGACATCGGAGATTCCCACGCAGGACGGCTGAACCGCGCCGCCGACATGGATCTGCTGATGTTGGCCGTGAGGCAACCATCAGCGGATCTGCGCGCGGTGGCCATCCGGGAATTCGGCCGCTTCGAAACCACGGCGAACATTCCGTTTCTCGCCACGTTCCTTGATGACCCCGTCCTCGGGGTCCGGATGGCCGCGGCGGACGCGCTGGTGCAATCCACGGTCGACCGTCCCGATTCCGAAGCGATGCCTGCCGTGCTGGCGCTCGAAGAGCGGCTCAAGCGCGAACAGGTCTCGCCCAGCCGTGGATATCTGTGGAAGGCGATCGCGCAGTTGCCTGCGCCGGAGCCGCTGTTGTCGCGGCTCGAGTCTGACTGGTACCAGGAAATCCTGCAGCTCCGGCCCTCGAGACAGGACGCCATCACGGCGCTGTTGTTCATGGTGCGGCGCAATCCGGATCGCGGTCTTCGGAGCGTCACGAAGGACGCCGTGCACGAGTGGGCGCAGACGGGACTCGATCAAGGCAGCACGGCCGTCAGAGTCGGCATCACCGACCGTGGCCTGACGATTGACTTTCTCCGTATCCTGCAGGCGATTCGATCTGACGATGACGACATCGCGGCGGACGCCGCGCGATTCGTCTGTCGCAACGGCGGTCTCTTGTGCGGCGCCGATATCCGGCAGCTGGGTGTCCGGCTGCTGAACCCGCTGAACGAAGCTCACTACGCCCCCTTGCGCGCGGCCGCGCGCGATCGCACCGATCCGCAGACGGCGGCGCTGGCGGTGCGACGCCTGGCAGCCTCGCCGTTCATGCCTCTGTGTGACCTCGTCGACCTGGCGAAGGGGTTGGCGACGGAGGTGGAGGCCATTCGCGCGCTCGTCAGTCGAGATCCGCGCCGATACGAACTGTGCGGGACGTGGAGCCCCTCGCAGCATCTGCTGAATCTGGCCAACGATCTGCCCGCGGCCTCGCGCGGCCATGCCTGGATCCTTCCGGCCGCCGCCATGGAGACGTTGGCCGCCCGCCTGGCGAGCCATGACGCCGCGCCGGTCAACGAGGATGCGCAGGCGTTGACGCTGCATCGCGAGTCGCTGCGCCTCACGGTGCGGCAGGTGGCCTCGAATCACGGCCGTTGGCAGGCCCGCGCGGCGGCGGCGCGGGCAGCCGCGCGCCTTGAAGACACCGCGTCGCTGGCGGAGTTGTTGACATACAACCAACCCACGGTCCAGGCGGAGGCGCTGAAGGGATTGTTCAGTGTTCGATCCCCTGGGCCCTGGGAGGATGCGCTCGAGTTATTGGCCAAAGCGTCGGACCACCATCTGGTCATCACGATTGCCGGCCTTCTCAAGGGCATTCCCGACCAGGAGAGCGCTCGACAACCGCTGCTGGACGCGTTCGAGCGGCTGACCCGGATGGGCCGCGACACCAGCCGTCGCGCCAGGCTGGCGCTGCTCGAGCGGCTCGGCGAGGTGCTGCCGATGCGGACGCTGGATGCCGATCTGTGGGCCATCCGTCTGGGGCGCGTGGTGCTGGCAGACGTTGATCCGGTTGTGGCCGTCGCCGGCGCCGAGCTTATTGAACGAATGACCGGCGTGCCCACGCGCGCGACACCCACGCGGCGCTTGCCGCAGCAGGTGACGGCTGCACAACTGCGGTCCATTCCCGCCTGCATCACCTTCGCTCAGGAGAACGGGCCCGAGTGGACGGTGTACTTCGACAGACGCATCGCGCCGCTGGCGGTGGCTCGCCTGGTGCAGCTCATCAATTCGAACCACTACTCCGGGACCGTGTTGCACCGGGTGAACGATGACATCGCCATCGGCGGCACTCGCGAGGGGCACGACGAAGGGTCGCTGGCCAGGTTCATTCGTGACGAAGTTGGCGTCCGCGAAGACGGCGCCCAGTTCGTCCTGTTGGGACACGACCGTGACACGCTTGATGGTCGGTTCGCCGTGCGCGATCACGAGAATCCGTCCAGGTACCGGCGCGAAACCGTCCTTGGGCGAGTCTTCAACTTCGAAGGCGTGATGGAGGGCACCACCATCACGAAAGTCTGGGTCGGTGCGCCTGAAGGGCCGGAAACAAAGATCTGCAGGGCGACCCCGGCGATCGGTATTCCTCCAATCCTGACTGACGATCAGCGCGGCGCGCGTTGAAGCCGCAGTAACATGCCCGCATGATTGTGCGCCCTGCCCTGCTGTTCGTGGCCGCCGCCGGCCTGCTGCAAACACCGGCCTCGGTCGCACCCATCGAGACCTGCGGCACCGACCGGGTACTCGCCCAGCCACACGCACTGAGTCGCGAAGCGCTCATCCTGGCCGCCGATCGCCGGCTGTTTTCCCCGTGCGAGACAGGCACGCACGGCGACGATCATCTCGAACGCCGCGACCTGGCGCTGCTCGATCAGGCGCTCGCGTCCAACAACGCCGACTTCCGGCGCATCGCCGTGCAGGGCCTGGGCCGGATGGTCGCGCCATCGCTGGTCGATCGCATCCTGCCGCTGGTGGACGATGCCGCGCCGCCGGTGCGGATGGCGGCCGTTCATGGCGTGGCGCAGGCGCTGTCCGGCCTGCGGAGTGACCTGCGGCCCGAGGAAGCACCCGCGCCTGCCGCGATTCGCGCCGCCCGGGAACGACTGCAGGCGCGCTTCGACAAGGAGACCGACGACGAGGTGGCCGGTGTGATCCTGGCCAGCGTTGGGCGCATGCGCCACGCGGAGGCGGATCTCCAGATGGTCGAGGCCTGGCTCACCGACAACGCAGCCGGGGCCCCCGATCGTCTGGTGGGCGCCGCGATGGGGCTGGAGGCCTTTGCCCGGCGCAATCCTCGCCGCCCGCTCGCCGAGCCGGCCCGGCAGCGCCTGCGCGACATCGCTTCATTGGGTCGCACCGCCACGGGTGAACGCGGCGAGATGCTGGCCCGCCTGCGCCGCATGGCGATGACGGCGCTGCAGGTGGCGAGGGACACCGACATCACCACGCAGTTGGAGGCCACGGTCGACCCCGACTGGCAGGTACGCCGCATCGCGGTGCAGATGATGAACGCGGCGATCCAGCAGGTGCGTCCCGCCGTCCTGGCGCTGCTGAAGGACCCGCAGATGCACGTGCGCATCGAGGCCATCCGCAGCTTCGCGCGTGGCCTGCAGACCATCAACGACTGCGCACCGATCGTGACAATGGTGGGGGACACCGCGCCGCTTGTCGCGATGCAGGCGATGGACTCGCTGACCACCGGTTGCCGGGATCTGCCCGGTATCGTGGCCGCGGTCGCCGCCGAGGCCGACAAACTGCCCGGTGCCTCGGCGACGACCTGGCACCGCCCGGCGCGCGCGTTGACCACATTGGCGCGATTGGCACCTGATGACGCGCGCAAGCGGCTGGGCGCGGCGCAGTCGCATGCCGTGTGGCAGGTGCGCGCCACGGCCGCCACAGCCGCGGGGGTGCTGAACGATGCGCCCGTGGCCGTCGCGTTGGCGAAGGATGCCACGGCCAACGTTCGCACCGCGGCCATCGATGCGCTGGCGCGGATGAAGAGTCCGGACGTGGCGGGCGCCGCCATTGCCGCGTTACCCGATCGCGACCACCAGGTGGTCCGGGCCGCTGCGCGCGCGTTGCAGGGGTCGACCAATCCCGCGGCGGCCGACGCATTGTTTGCCGCGCTCCGTCGTCTCACGGCCGGTGGGTCCGACACCTCGCGCGATCCTCGCGTGGCCATCGTCGACCGCCTTGCCGAGCTGTTGGGCGCCGCCAGGGTGGGAGAACTGGCCGAGTGGACGGCGGACTGGGATACCGCGGTTCGCGCGGCGGCGATCCGCGCGTTCACGGCCGCCAAGGTCGAGGTGCCCACGCGGCCGCGGCAATACCGGTATCCCCTGCAGCCCAGCCTCGAGGAGTTGCGAACCGCCCTCCAGACGAAGACGGCCACCATCGAGATGGCGTCCGGCGGCACCCTCACGCTGACCCTTCTGGCCGATGAGGCTCCCATGACCCTTGCGCGATTTGTCACTCTTGCGCGGGCGGGCCGCTACGACGGCCTCACGTTTCACCGTGTCGTGCCCAACTTCGTCGTCCAGGGCCTGAGCCCCGGCGCCAATGAATATGTGGGCGACGACCGGTTCATGCGCGACGAGGTCGGGTTGCAGTCCCACGTGCGCGGTGCGGTCGGCATTTCGACCCGCGGCTACGACACCGGCGACGCGCAGATCTTCTTCGACCTGGTCGACGTGCCCCGGCTTGACCACGAATACACCGTGTTTGCCCGCATCACGGCCGGAATCGAACACCTGGACGCGATGCTGGAAGGCGCAGAGGTGAAGCGGGTCACCGTCAGGTGAGGTTGGTGGCGAGGTGGCGAGATGGCGAGGTGGCGATCTAACCGCGGGGCCGAACTCGTCGTCCAATAGCGCATGCGCGCAGACTTCCTGAACGCCTTTCGAGCCCTGCGTTCGGCTCCGTCGTTTACCGCGGTGGCCCTGGTCGTCCTGACGCTGGGCATCGGCGCGTCGACGGCGATCTTCTCAGTGGTCGACGGCGTCGTCCTTCGAAACGTCCCGTTTGTCGAGCCCGACCGGCTCATGCATGTCGCGGATATCGATCTGCGGCCGGATGGATTCGTCGGAGGGACGACCACGCCGCAGGACTACCTCGATTGGGCCGCGCAGCAGACGCAGTTCGAGGGGCTGGCCGCCGTGGCCGGCACCGGATTCACGGTGCGCAACGACGGGATCCCGGAGCGGCTGCAGGCGTCACAGGTGACCGCGAATCTGTTCAGCCTGCTGCGTGTCCAGCCACAGGTGGGCGGGGCGTTCACGGCCGGCCATGAAGTTGACGGCAACCACCGGGTGGCGGTGATCTCACATAGGTTGTGGCAGCGGCGGTTCGGCGGCGCCGCGGATGTGGTCGGCAAGACCCTGCGCTTCGACAACGGCACGTACGAGGTGCTGGGCGTGATGCCCGAGGACTTCGAGTATCCCGTCGGCGCGACGCGGCCGTCGGAGCTGTGGGTGCCGTACGTCGTGCCTGCCAGCCTGAAGCAGCGGGGGAACAGCCGCAATTACAACCTCACGGTGGTGGGCCGGCTCAAGCCGGGCGCGACCGTGGCGCAGGCGCAGCAGGAGATGACGGCCATCCAGCAGCGGATCCAGCAGGAGTTTCCCAAGTGGAATCCGCAGCGTGAAATTCGCGTACGCACCCTGCACGAGTCGCTGGTGGGGCGTGTGCGCGGCTGGTTGCTCATGCTGCTGGGTGCGGTGGCGTTCGTGATGGTGCTGGCGTGTGTCAACGTCGCGAATCTGTACCTGGCGCGCGCGACGGCGCGCGTGCGTGACGTGGGCATCCGGTCGGCGCTTGGCGCGTCTCGCTGGCAGCTCATTCGAGGCTTTCTGGTGGAAAGCCTCGTGCTGTCGCTCATCGGCACCGCGCTTGGCGTGATCGCGGCGTACTGGGGCATTGCGCTGCTCAAGGCCGCACTGCCGGCGAATCTGCCGCGTGCCCAGGACATCGGACTTGACCTGCGCGTGCTGGTTGCCGCGGCCGGAGCCGCGGTGGCGACCGGACTGTTCTGCGGCCTGGCGCCGGCCTTCCAGTTGACGCGGCCCAACCTGACCGGCGCGCTGCGGGACGGGCGCGGCAACACGGTGGGCGGCCTCCGGCAGCGACTGCGCAGCGCGCTGGTTGCGGCCGAAGTCGCGCTTGCGGTCGTCCTGCTCGTCGGTGCCGGACTGTTCGTGTCGAGCTTCCTGCGGCTGACCAGCATCAACGTGGGCATCGACTACCGGAACGTCCTGACCGTGCCGGTGTATCCGCCGTTTGTCTTCAGTGATCCGGCGCAGCGCGAAGCCGGCATGGCGCGCGCCGAACAGCTGGTGCCGCAGGCCATCGAACGGGTGCGCGCGGTGGCCGGTGTCGTCAATGTGGGTGGCATCGCCAACGGGTTGCCCCTCTCAGGCAGCTGGAGCCGGACCAGCGTCAGCGTTCCCGGGTCCGACAAGAAGTTCGAGGGTGACGGGGACTCCGTCGACACTCGCGCGGTGTCGAGCAGCTACTTCGACGTGATGGGGATTCCGCTGCTGGCAGGCCGGTTGCTGGAGGAGGCGGACCGCACGGGCGCGCGCGTGATCGTCCTCAATGATGTGGCGGCCAAGCGGTACCTCGGCGATCGGAATCCCATCGGCGCGCAGATCACCATCAACGGCGAACGGACGGTCGTCGGTGTCGTGGGGAGCGTGCGGCTGGGTGGGCCCGAGAGTGAAGTCCGGCCGGAGGCCTACAGTCCGTTCGAGCCCAAGTCGATGTTCGGCGCTGATCTGGTCGTCAAGACCGCGGGCGATCCGGCGGCGGTCGCGCCGGCCGTCTTTGCGGCGCTTCGTGAGATCGCGCCCGATCTGGTGCTGGGTGAGACGCAGACGCTCGAGGGGTTCTACGGGCGCCTCATTGCGCAACGGCGTTTCAACATGCTGTTGCTGTCGATCTTCGGTGTGCTCGGCATCGTGATCACCGGCGTCGGGATCTACGGCGTGATGGCGTTCGTCGTGGAGCAGCGTACGCAGGAAATCGGCGTGCGCATGGCGCTGGGCGCCCAGCCCCGTCGCGTGCTGGGCATGATGCTCAGCAAAGCGATGGTGTACGTGTCTGCGGGACTGGTGGTGGGCCTCGCCGGCGCGTACGCGCTCTCGCGCTACGTGAAGACGTTCCTCTTCCAGGTCGAACCGGGCGATCTGCGCGTGTACCTGGCTACCGGCGCGCTGCTCGTGGCCATCGGCCTGCTGGCCGCCTGGATCCCCTCCCGACGCGCGTCGAAGGTCGATCCCATCATCGCGTTGCGCACCTGACTTCAGATCTCCATTCACATGGAGACATGGAGGGCTGGGAGGTAGGACCTTCCGGAAGGCATGACGCGGCCGGCCTTTGGCCCAGCCCTCCAGATGCTCGTTGTGAATTGTTCTAGGAGACCGCCGGTTCCGCCATGGTCACCGTGCCCTTGGAGGCGTCGATCGTCACGCGGGCGCCGACCGGCAACGTCCACTGCGGCTGGCTGTGGCCGATCATCGCGCCGCTCCACGCCGGCACGCGCAGCAGCTCGATGTGGTCGCGGAAGATCTCTTCGGGGGTGAGCGACGCGAAGCCTTCGCCCGGACCGCACTCGCTGCACGTGCCGAAGATGAAGCCGCGAATGCGATCGAGGATGCCGGCCAGTTTGAGCGACGTCATCATCCGGTCCACGCGGTACCAGTCTTCCCCGACATCCTCGAGAAACAGGATCGCATCGTCAAACGAGGGGACATACGGAGAGCCGAGAATCGCCGTCAACACGGTGAGGTTGCCGCCCAGCAGTGTGCCGGTTGCCTGACCAGGCGTGATGGTCCGGATGCGGTTCTCGACCTGGGTCAACACGTTGCGGTCGCTGGTGCCCTTGGGATTCTCGAACGTCACGGCCTCGGCGCCGAACAGCACGCGCCGGACGTAGTCGACCGAAAACTCATCCCAGCGGCCGCCGGCGTTCGGACCGTGAAACGTGACCAGTCCGGTGCGCGCATGGATGCCGTTGAGCAGCGCGGTGATGTCGCTGTAACCCATCATCACCTTCGGATTGCGGCGAATGGCGTCAAAGTCGAGCAACGGCAGCAGGCGTGAGGTGCCCCAGCCGCCGCGCGTCGGAAGGACCGCCCTGATGTTCCGATCGGCGAAAAACCGGTTGATGTCAGCCGCGCGGTCACGGTCCTGCCCCCCGAGTGAACCGTGCCGGTCGCGAATGTGCCGGCCCAGTTCCACTTTCAGGCCCAGGCCCTCCAGGGACTCGCGCGCGATGTCGACCTCTTCCTGCTGGTACATCGCGGTGGCCGGGGTGACCAGACCCACCATGTCGCCCGGCTTCAGACGCGGCGGACGGGTGACGCCCGGCGTCTGAAGGGCAAGCGGGGCTCGCAGGCCCAACCCTGCGGTGGGCAGAAGCAGCGGAGCAGTGGCGGCGGCCAGAAAGGTGCGTCGATGCATGGCGCGTGAAAGAATAGTCCCGAAACCCATGAAACCACGCTTTCCCGTCCGGACGATGCTGGCGCTGGCGGCGGTGGTCTGCTTGTCGGCCTGCGGCGTCTGGTCGTCGCAGCCGTCCGGCGACTGGCTGGGCGAAGGCCGGACGGTGGCGCCGGGCGTGACGTTGTATACGTCGACCGACGCGACCCTGGTGGACCCGCCCGGCCCGGTGTCGGTCGCGCTGCTGCGGCTCGATCCGCTGAGGGTCAGGCTGACCAGCCTGTTGTCGAACGATCAGGTGATGTACGCCGAACCCGTGTTGCCGATGGCCGAGCGCGCGAAGGCCGTCGCGGCCGTGAACGCCGGCTTCTTCAATGTGCGCAACGGCGAACCGGTGGGCCTGTTGAAAGTGGGCGGCGTGCTGGTGAGTGATACCCCGGTCACGAAAGGCGCGGTGGCGATCTGGTCGCCGGAGGATGGGCGGACGTCGCTGGTGTTCGATCAGATTGCGGCTCGGCTCGATTTGCGCATTGGTTCGGGCGACGCCGCGGTCGCGATGGGTGTTGATGGCGTCGACACGACACGGGCGCGCGGCAAGCTGATGCTTTATACGCCGAGGTATCACCCACACACCGACACCGCGGGGAACGGCGTCGAGTGGGTTCTGGATGGCTCGCCGCTGGCGGTCACGGCGGTGCATCGGGACGCCGGCAGCACCCCGATTCCCGCCAATGGTTTCGTCCTGTCGTTCGGCGGTCTCGAGCTGCCGGAAGAACTGCAGGCGTTGCAGGTGGGCACATCCGTGGAGATTGCGACGCACTGGACGACGGTCAACGGTCTGGAACCAGAGCGGCTCGACTCCGCCGACCACGTCGTCAACGGCGCCGGGCTGCTACGGGTGCGGGGCCGCCGCATCGAATCGTGGGAGGCCGAGCGGCTCAGCAGTCCGACGTTCGTGACGAGTCGTCATCCACGTACGCTCATCGGTGTGGACCGCCGGGGCGACATCTGGCTGGCCGTGGTGGACGGCCGGCAGGCGTCGAGTGTCGGCATGTCGTTCGCGGATCTGCAGCGTCTGGCCGATCGGCTGCAGCTGACCGATGCGCTGAATCTCGACGGCGGTGGTTCGAGCACGATGGTCGTGCAGGGGCAGGTCATCAATCAGCCGTCGGATGCCAGTGGTCCGCGTGCCGTCAGTGACGCGATTGGCGTCACGCTCCGATGAACTCGTGGCGCCGGCGTCTCGTTGTCGTGGCGCTCGGTGTGTGGGTGGCGGTGCCCGCGGCGCAGGCGCCGCAGAGTTCCCTCGCGGCGGACCTCGAGCGCGTCCGGGCCGAGTATGGCCTTCCGGCCATGGCCGCCGCGCGATTCACCTCCGAAGGCGCGCCTGACGTCGCCGCCGTGGGCGTCCGCAGGGCCGGCGCGGACGTGGCCGTGACGCCCAATGACCTCTGGCATATCGGTTCCATCACCAAGTCGTTCACCTCGATGCTGGTGGCCCGCCTCGTCGAGCGCGGCGAGTTGTCGTGGACCACAACCCTGCGGGATCTGCTCGGCGATGAGGCGGGCGCCTACGGTCCGGTGACCGTCGCGCACCTGCTGGGACATCGATCGGGGCTGCCGGCCAACGCCACGCCGGCGATGCTGGCCACGGGCACACCAGGTGGGCCGACTGATGTCGTGGCCATCCGCCGCCGCGTCACGCGCGAAGCTCTGAAGACGACGCCGTCCGGCCCGGCCGGGACGCCGTTTCTCTATTCGAATCTCGGGTACGCGGTGCTGGCCTCGGCGCTCGAGACCAGGACCGGCCGGTCCTGGGAAGACCAGCTGCAGGCAGAGGTGCTGGTGCCACTGTCGTTGACGAGTGCCGGCCACGGGCCTCCCGGCATCGTTACTGAGCTGACCCAACCGCGTGGTCATCGTGGCGGCAAGGCGCCGGTGGAACCCGGTCCCTTCGCGGACAATCCGCCCTACATGGGTCCGGCCGGCCGCCTGCACATGACGGTGGGCGACCTGGCGCGCTGGGGGCAGATTCATCTTCGCGGGGCACGCGCGCAGGATGGCCTGGTGACGGCGACGACGTTCGTCCGCATGCACACGCCGCTGGCGTCCGACAACGCGTATGCCATGGGATGGGTGCGCGACGCGGGGTCGTCCTCGCCCATGGTGTGGCACAACGGCTCGAACACGCTGTGGTACGGGTTCGTGGCCTTCGTGCCCGGCAAGGATCTGGGGTTGGCGGTGGTCAGCAACGGCGGGATTGAAGCGCGGACGGCCGTCGAGGCGTTCGCGCGCGGGGTGCTCCGATGACTCGCTTTGTGGTCCTGCTTCGTGGCGTCAACGTCGGTCCGGCCAAACGCATCGCGATGGCCGACTTTGCCGGCATCATCTCGTCGGTGGGCGGCCGCGACGTGAAGACGATTCTCAACTCCGGCAACGCCGTGTTCTCCGCGAAGGCGTCGGCTGACGCGCTTGCGAAGAAGATTCGCGGCGCCATTACCGAGGTCTGCGGCTTCGACACGAACACCTGGGTCATCCCCGCCTCCGACCTGGATGCCGTGATTGACGACGACCCGATCGCGGAAGGCGCCACCGACCACTCGCGGTACATCGTGGCGTTCGTGATGGACGGCAAGGTGTTGACCGCGGCGAAGACCATTGCGCGCGACGTCAAGGCGCCGGAGCGCATGGTGGTGACGCGCCGGGCGGTCTACTGCTGGTGTCCAGGCGGCCTGCTGTCGAGTGAGGCCGTGGCGGCGTTCATGAAGGCCGGCAAGGACCAGAACACCATGCGCAACTGGGCCACACTGCTCAAGATCCAGGCCGCGGCGCGAGGGTAAGCCTCCAGATTCACAAGGAGCACTGGAGGGCTGGGAGGCCGGCATTGACAAAATCGGCCGGCTCAGTCGTCCTCATATCGACGTGATTCTCTCCCCCGATGACCGGCTCGACCGCGAGCTGCTGGCCAGACTGGCCGCAGGTCATCGGGAGGCCGTCGCCGAGTTGTACGACCGGCATGGGGCCGCCCTGTTTCGTCATGGCGTGGCGCTGACGCGCAGTGCGTCGGAGGCGGAAGACCTGGTGCAGGCGGTGTTTGTGAAGCTGGCGACGACCGGCGCGGGACTGTTGGCCGTCCGGTCGCCGGCCGCGTACCTGCACCGCATGCTGAAGACCGCGTGGATCGACGCCCGCAGACGAGCGGCCGTGGGCGCGCGCGTGGTGGACGACGAGCGGCGGTCCATGGGGACCGCTGGGGTCGACATCGATGCGCACCTCGATTTGGCTCGTGCGCTCGAGGAGCTGCCGACCGAGCAGCGGGAAGTCATCGTGCTGCACGCCATTGAAGGGCATTCGTTTCGAGAGGTAGGCCGGATGACCGGTGTGTCGCTGTTCACGGCGGCCGGACGGTATCGACTGGGCATCGCCAGGCTGCGCACGGCGCTGGAGCAGCCGCGGAGGGCACCGGCATGACGCGTAGAGAGATTGAAGGTCTTGTGGCTCAGCTGCCGCAGCCTGATCCGTCATCGCAGTTGCGAAGCCGGGTGCTGGCAACGGTGGTCGTGATGCCCGTTCGGCTGACGTGGTCAGACCGCGTCTGGTTCTCCAGAGGCTGGAGGATGGCCGGGGTGATCGCGGCGCTGGCCATCGTGGCAGCCGAGTTTGCGTCCGCGCCGGATCGCCGCGGCGTGAGTGAGCCCACGCCGGCGCGCTTCGCGGAGGCATCCGCCATCGAACAGGGCGCGCTGTCGGTCGAGGTGCTGCTCGATGAACTGATGCCGAAGGGCGGAGACGAATGACGACACGTGTGCGCAGGCTGATCGTCGTCGGCATCGCCGCGATCCTGCTGCTCCTTGGCGCGCGGGCGGCCGTGGACATCTGGGCGGGCCGGCGGGTCGCCACCGCCGTGGCCCGCCTCGAGCAACGATACGGACCGCTGGACCAGCGCGCACTCATCGTGCCCCCGGTGCCGGCGGGCGAGAATCGCGCGCGTGTGTTCCGTGCGGCGTCGGCCCTGATCGACCAGGCGCCCCTGTCCGATGTGCGCGACCTGGACCGTCTGCTGGCCGGCCTTCGCGCCGAACCTGGATCGGTCCTGCCGGCTCCGTTGCGCGCGTTCGTCGACGCCAACCGCGAGGCGGTGCGCGTGGCGCACGAGGCGCGCCTGCGGTCCGAATCGAACTGGGAGGTCAATCATGTTCAGGGTGCCAACGTGCCGCTCTGGCTGGAGCTTCGCGCGTTGTCGCGCCTGCTGTATCTGGCCGCGCTCAGCAGTCTCGAAGACGGACGGGTCGAGGACGCGGCCGCGGCCGTCGCCTCAGGTCTGGCGTTGTCGGCGTCCATCAGACAGGAGCCGAGCCTGGTCGCGCAGCTGATTCGAAGCGCCATTGGCATGCAGCACGCTGAAGCGGTACAGCGACTGGTGACGCACGCGGAACCGTCGACGGCCTCGCTCGACGAGCTGGCGCTGCGGCTGGCCGAAGACCGGCTGCCGCGCCCCATGGACGTCGGGTTACTCGGCGAACTGGCGCTTTTTCATGGCGCATTCGCGCGGGGCGAGATCCTGGGCCGCGCGTTGTGGCCGCTGCCGCGCCTGGAACATGCGCGGTACCTGGAGATCGTCGGCGGAGCGCTCGATGTGCAGACTGGCCCCAGACCGCGGCCGGCGTTCGTCCGGTCAGCCCCATCGCGCTGGACGGTGTTCGTCAACGTGGCCGAAGTGGGCCGGCCAGGATTAGAGCGGGCCATGGAGACCAGTGACCTGTTCGCCACTCAGCATGGCCTCACAGAACTGGCCGTGGCGTTGCGCCGGTTCCGCCTGGACCGCGGTCACTACCCGGACTCGCTCTCAGGTCTGGTGCCCGGTTATCTCCCGGCGTTGCCGGTGGATGCCTCGACAGGCCAGCCCCCCTCCTACACTCGCGCGGGCGACGGCTTCCGGCTGCGCGCCGAGCCCATGCCGAACGTCAACGGCCAGCGGGCGGCGCTGATGGAGTGGGCGGTCGCGAGGTAGGGGACGGCGTCCGCCGAACCAGGCCATGCCAGAGCGGCGCGGCGGGCTGGCAGCCAGGTGGCCGCGACCGACGACACCGACGACCAGATGACCATGCGACGCACCAGCGCACCACAGAATCCGGCGGTACGTCACAATCACAGCAGACCAATGAGGCTGTCTGTCCCGGTCCGACGTCCGTGGCCCCTGATGGCATCGGTCGCGTTCATCGCCGGCTGCTCCGGCGGCATCACCGTCCCAACCTCTTCAGAAGTCACCGCGCCGGCGCCCTCTTCACCCTGCGTGATCGCCGCCGAGGTGACCAGCTCGACCGTGGCCCTCGCCGGCGGGTCCACGACACTGACGGTGACCACGGAGCGAGCCGATTGCCAGTGGCACGTCGCGGGGCCTGAGTGGGTCACGTTCGTCGGAGCGGTCACCCGCTTCGGCTCAGGGGACGTGGTCATCCGAGCGGGTGCCGCCGCCCAGCCACGAACGGCGACGATCGCTGTCGGCGGGCGGTCCGTGCAGTGGAACCAGCAGGCCGCGGACCTGGCGATCACCGCGAAGTGCCGCGAGTCGCAGATCGGCGTGTTCGGAGGGCCGTGCAACGCCTTCGTTGAGCGGGCCGAGGTGCCGGCGAGCACGGGGCTGAAAGTCACCGCCGACCTGGCGCAGTTTGGAGCGCCCTACCGCGACGACTGGAGCCTGGTGTACTGCGGCTGCGGCGCGTGGGACATGGACCTCCGCATCCGTGAACCGTTCGCGCCCGGCACGTACACCGTGCGATTCCATGTCACGGACGCGCAAGGTCGCAGCGCCACGACGACGGCTCCGCTGGTCGTCGTGCGTTAGCACCAACTCGGCGATCCACGTTCGTTCTTGCTCCTGGCGCCTCGCGCCGGTATTACGCGTTCAGCGACGGCCCGATCGCGGTGCTAGACTCGTCGGCGTGATGAACGTGGCCTGCCGGAATCATGCCTTCTGGGGCATCCGCACACCGCGCTGACTTCAGCCCGCGATTCCAGTGGATCGCGGCCGGACTGTTCTGGAGCTTCGTCGCCACGCTGCTGGGCCTTCAGATCTGGCTGCTGGCGCAACGATCAGCCGAGTCGCTGGAACTGCGACGGACGCTGATCTGGCAGACCACCTTCTACCTCTCCTGGGTGCCCATCACCGTCCTCGTGTGGCGAGCGGTGGCCCGGCGTGGCCTGGTCGACCGCCGATGGTGGCAGGCGCTCGGCTGGCATGTGGTGGTGTGCCTGGTCGTGTCGGTGGTGCAGACCACCGTGGTCCTCGGCGTCGTGGGGACCGTGGACATGCTGCCCGAGGAACCGCTCCTGCCGTTCTGGACCGGACAGTGGCGCGGGCGCCTGTACACCCAGGTCGTGGTCTACGCCGGCATCGCGGCCAGCGGACACGCCTTCGTCACCTGGGCGCGCTGGCGTGAGCAACTCGATCGCACGGCCCGACTGGAAGGCGAACTGGCGGCCGCCACGTTGTCGGCGCTGCGCGCCCAGTTGCATCCACATCTGCTGTTCAACAGCTTGCACGCCGTCGCCTCGCTCGTGCGCGAATCCAGAAACACCGAGGCCGTCACGCTCATCGCGGACATGAGCACTCTGTTGCGGCGGGTGCTCGACACCGATCGTGTGTGGCACACCGTGGCCGACGAACTGGCGCTCGTGCAGACCTACCTCGATGTCCAGCGGGTCCGCTTCGAAGACCGGTTGCAGGTGGCCATCGACGTTGATGAGTCAGCCCGCGCGCTGGTGGTTCCCGTTCTGATCCTGCAGCCGCTGGTGGAAAACTCACTGAGGCATGGCCTTGCCCGGAAGGTCGGCGCCGGGCACCTGCAGGTGCGTGTGCACCGGCATGGCGATCGTCTTCGCCTGGAGGTGGCCGACGATGGGGTGCCGGCGGAGACGCCTGAGCCTGGCGGCGTCGGCCTGGCCAACCTGTCGGCGCGGTTGTCCACCCTGTACCGCGGCTCGGCGCGCCTGGACGCCGGCCCGCAGCCATCCGGCGGATTTCTCGTGACCATCGACCTGCCGGCCGCCCCGCCGCAATGACGACCATCATCACGGCCTGTATCGCGGATGACGAGCCGCCGGCCCGCCGCGCGCTGGAGTGGCTGCTTGCGCGGCATCCGGACATCACACTCGTGGGGTCGTGCGGCGATGGGGAGTCGGCGCGCCGGCTGATCACGGACCACACACCTGATGTGGTGTTTCTGGACGTGCAGATGCCCGGCGGCGACGGATTCGCGGTCCTTGAACGCCTGCCCGAGATGCCGCGGGCCGTGGTGTTCGTCACCGCGTTCGACCATTACGCCGTTCGAGCCTTTGAACAGCAGGCGGTGGACTACCTGGTGAAGCCGTTCTCCGACGCCCGCTTTGGTCAGGTGCTCGATCGCGTGCGGGACCGGCTGCGGGCGCGTGACTACGATGCCTTGACGACGAGGCTCGAAGCCGCGTTGGGCGCGTTGGCACGGGACCCTCAGCTGCCGGCCCCGCTGGTGGTGCGCGACGGCGCCCGCACGTACGTGTTGCCGCCCTCTGAAATTGAAAGCCTGGAGGCCGAGGACTACTACGTCCGGATCCATGCCGGCGCCAGGCAACCACTGGTCCGCCGGACGCTGCAATCGCTGCTGGCCGCGCTCGAACCGCACGGCGTGATGCGGGTCCACCGGTCGGCGGCCGTCAACCTTGCGGCGGTCCGCAGCCTGCGACCGCTGCCGTCGGGCGACGCCGTCGCGACGCTGGCCAGCGGACGCGAGATCCGCGTGAGCCGCAGTCACCGCGGAGCCATCGAAGCCCGCCTCGCCGGCCGTCCCTCGTCCCGCTAGTCCACGGTTGGCCGCACGAGGCCAGCGGTTCGCTGCATTCCGTGTGCGGACCCGCCAGGTTGCTCGTCAATGGACGGCTGAAGGAGCGGTCAATGAGCACAGGCGATCGAAATCGGCGGGGGAGTGAACGGGCGGGCGGATGGCGCGGCCGACGCGGGATGCGTGGATTTGCCGGCGCCATGGCCGTGCTCGTGTTGTGTCAGGGCGGGCGCGCCTCGATGCAATCCCCGGCCCCGCAGGAGTTTCCCCTCCACAGCAGCATCGTCCAGCAGTGGCGGGCGGTGCGTGGGCTGGTGACGCGCACGCTCGAGAAGATGCCTGACGGCGAGTACGGATTCCGTCCCACCCCCGAGATGCGGACCTTCGCCGGCAGCGCCGGCCACCTGATCAGCGCCGCGGTGAATCAGTGCGGCAACCTGACGGCGTCCCGCCACGCGTTGACCGGGCAGCCCCTGGAGACCTCGCTGGCCACCAAGGCCGAAGTGGTGTCGGCATGGGCTGCCACGGCCGAGTTCTGTGACGGGTACTTCAACGGGCTCACCACCAACGCCCAGTTGACCGACCGCTTCTACGAAACCACGGTCACCAGGGACGGCCAGCGTGTGGCGATCAAGGGCGCACACGGCGTGATCGTCTCCGCGTTTCTCGCGCACCTGAACGAGATGTACGGCTACATGGCCGTCTACCTGCGGCTCAGGGGCCTGGTGCCGCCCTCAAGCGAGCGCACACCACCACCGGCTGCGGCGCCGCCTGCGGTCCCGACCGACGCGGCCACGGTGCTCGCGCGCGCCATCGACGCGCAGGGCGGTGAAGCCACGCTTCGGGCACTGCGCAGCCTGTCGTTTGATGCCATGGGCCACCAGTGGGCGCTGGAACAGTCTGAACGTCCCGACGGGCCCTGGCTGTCGATCTATCAGCAGCGATCCGAAGTGCGTGACCTGGCCGGCGGCCGGCGCACGATCCGGCAGCAGCAGCGCGACTGGAATTTCCCGGAGTGGAGTCCGGCGATTGACACAATTGTCACGCCCGCGGTCGCGGCCCGGCGCAACGGCGACCGCTGGCTTGGCGGATCGCCGCAGGACATTCGCGACCTCGAGGCGCTGGCGCTCGATCCTGAACGGTTGCTGCTGACCGTGCGCGCCGCCGCTGACGCGCGTCTGCTGCCCGATGAGGTCCACCAGGGTGTTCGCCAGCGCGTGATCGACTTCAGCTTCCAGGGACGTCGACATCGCCTCGCGCTGAACGCGTGGACCCTGCTGCCCACCATGCTCGAGTTCGTGCGCGACGATGCGATGTGGGGGGATGTGACCGAGCGCCGCTGGTATTCGTTCTGGACCATGCACAGCGGCGGCTTGATGTATCCGCGTCAGACGTCCATCGAATGGAACGGCCGTCCCTGGGCCGACTGGACGATCCACCGGCTGACCTTCAATCCCGCGATCGATGACGCCGTATTCCAGGTGCCCGAGGACGCGGTGAAGGGGTTCGCCGCCAATGCGACCCGGCCGGTCGGCATGGGCAGCCTGACGCTGGACGAAAGCCGGGTGACATCGGTGACCGACTGGGTGACGCAGGTGCCGGGCGGGTTCAACGTGGCCTTCGTGCGCCAGCCGGACGGGCTGGTCGTGTTCGAAGCGACCACCACCTCGGCCTATTCGGCGTCGGTGCTGGCGCTGGCGGAGAAGCGGTACCCCGGCGTGAAGGTCAAAGCGCTGGTCACCACCTCGGACGCGTGGCCGCACCTGTCGGGGATCCGGGAGTACGTGGCGCGCGGCATTCCGATCTACGCGTTGGATCTGAACATTCCCATCCTGACCCGCATGATCGCGGCGCCTCGCACGATGTCGCCCGACGCCCAGGCGCGCGCTCCGCAGGCCCCGCAGTTCCGGGCCGTGTCCGAGCGCACCGTGATCGGCGAAGGGGACACCCGCATCGAGTTGTTCCCGGTGCGCGGCGAGACCGGTGAACGGATGATGCTGGCATGGCTGCCGGGCGCCCGGCTGCTGTACTCGAGCGACTTGATTCAGCGCGGCCGCCCGGGCAGCAACACGTTCTTCATGCCGATGATGCTGGCCGAGGTGGCCGCCGCCGCCGAGCGCGAGCATTTGGGCCCCATTGAACGTGTGTTCGGCATGCATCTGCCGCCGACGCCATGGGCCGAGGTGACCGCGGCGATTGCCGCCGCGCGGAAGTAACCGAGCGCGTCGCCGGAGTGGTCAGCGCGTCAGATCGAACTGCTGATCGGTCGCCCACTGGCACAGGCCGAATGACGTCAATGCTCCGACCGTGAACCGGAGACTGGCGTCACCGGCCGTGCCCGTGAGCGAGGTGTTGGCTTCACACACCTGACCGTTGAGCAGCGTCTGGGTGATGCGGAACGAGCCGGTGATGTTTGTGGCGGGACTGATGATCACTGAGCCCGATGGACCACCGGTCGATGTCCACGTCCCGCTCGCATTTCCGCTGCCCTGCGTCAGCGTGAACGACACCGTGTCGGTGACCGTCGCGCCCCCGACGCGAAACGTCCAGGTGCCGGTCCATGTGCCCGCCAGCGACACCGTTGGTGTGGTGGGCGCCTTGTCGCAGCCTGCGATCGAGATCAGCCCGATCAGCAGCTGCGCCAGCACCATCGTCGCGAGAATTCGCCTGTTCATCGCGCAAACCGGTTCGACAGCACCCACACCCCGCGGCCATATGTGGCCGCCACCAACTGCCTCGTCGTCGTGTTCCAGGCCAGGCGGGTGACGATGACCGGGGGAAAGCCAGTGCCGTACGGGACCCACGTTCCCGATCCACTGAGCGCCGCGCGGTAGACCCCCACGTCCGTGCCGGCCAGCAACACCGGCGTGGCCGAGCCCACCGAGTCCGGGTCGATCAGCAACGTGTTGACCGGCACGTCCGGCAGGGTGCCGGTCACATCCGTCCAGGTCTGTCCGCCGTTGGTGGAGCGGAAGACGTGACCATTCCCAGCGCCTGCCGACGCAAAGCCGGAATAGGCGACGTACACGATGTTTGCGTCGAGGGGGTCAACAACGATGTCGGTGACGGCGCGGACGGGCAGCGGTCCGGCCTCGGTGCCGGCGACACTTTGCCACGTGGCGCCGCGATCGGTGGTGCGCCAGACGTCGCCATTAAGCGTGCCGGCATACACGATGTGCGAGGCCGTGGGCGCGACGGCCGCCGCGGTGAAGTAGCGCGCCGGTGCGCACCGGCGGCCTGCCGTGGGGTCGGTCCAGCAGCGCTCGAGGTCGCGCACCGAGGGCGACGCGGCCGTCCATGAATCCGCCCGGTTGTCGGTCCGGAAGAGCCGCTCGACGGTCAACCAGATGGTGGCGGGGTTGGAGGGGTCCATCGCCATACGTGGGATGAACGGACCTTCCAGAGTGAGATCGATGCCGGTCCTGCGCTGCAGGCATCCGCCCACCTGACAGCGGAAGAACTGGAAGACGTTGCCCGACCCGATGCGGATCCACTCGATTTCGGCGTAGAGGATCGTGTTCTGCGGGTTCGGATCCCAGACGGTGTCGCCGCCGTCCCCGCCGGTGATGAGCGACCAGCCCACCGCCCCCTGGTAGACCAGTGTGCCGTTGTCCTGCGTGCCGCCGGCCATCAGCAACGGATTGGACGGGTGCGTGGCCACCGAATAGAACTCCGTGATGGGCAGCTTGTGATGAAGGACGGTCAGGCTGGTCCCCGTGCCTCCGCGATAGAGGCCCCCGTCGCTGCCGATGAGCGGCACGCCGTCGGCCGTGAACGTCACGATGATGTTGTCGGCGTGGGTGGGCGACAACGTGCTCCACGACTGGCCGCCGTTGGTCGTCCTGTACGCCGCGTTGCTGCCGACGTACATCGTATTGGCGTCGGTTGGTGAAAAGGCGAGGGCCAGCGGCCAGGTCAGCGATGTGGCCGGCGGCGTGGTTTCCGTCCACTCGTCACCCGCGGTGGTGCTGCGAAACACACGCGGCTGCGCGCGCACGAGATCTCGGACGGCGATGGCGACCGTATCCGGTGCCGACGGGGCGATCGCGACCCTCGCCCGAGGCACGTACACCGCGCCCGGATCGGCGTACCGGACGTTGAGGTCGTCGGCCAGCACGTATTCCCCCACCGTCGTCAACGTGTGCGATGTCCAGTTGGCGCCGCCGTTGAAACTGCGGTACGCCACGATGGCGCTTTCCATGCGCCCGCATGCCGCATCCAGGCAGCGGGGTTGGGCGACCACGGCGTACAGCCGTTCCGGCCTGGTGGGGTCGATCACCGCATCGCGAAGGTAAGGCGCTTCAGGGTTGTCGGCCGGCGCCGACGCGCCCGCGAAGTCGAAGTCCACCGGCAACGTCAGCACAGGGCGGAACGTGCGCCCGCTGTCGTCCGAACGCAGGATGTGGCTGGCGCCGACGAAGAACACGGTGCTGGTGTTGGGCGAGCCCGCGCGCGTCGGGTCGATGAGGATGCGGCCCGACGATGGCGGGATGCAGGCCTTGAAGACATTGACCGCGCACAACGCCGGCGACAACTGACGGCCGTCCGTCAGGGTCAGCGTCGAGACGTCCCACGTGACACCTCCATCGGTCGATCGCAGCCAGCGTGCCGGGTAGGCCCGTTGAATCGTGGTGGCGTACATCAGCTGCGGGTTGACCGGGTCGATGGCGATCCACTGAATCGCCGGCAGCGGCAGGTCGTCGGTCAGTGATGTCCACGTGACACCTGCGTCCGCCGAGCGCCAGATGCCGCCGGCGTCGGCGCCGATGTAGATGATTGACGGGTTGGTCGGATGTGTCGCCACCGCGGTGATGCGCCCCGCGTATGGCTGCGTGTTCTGGACGTGGATCGGACTGGGGCCGATGTTGACCCAGGCTGTGTGTGGGACGTCGAGCGCGGGTCTGGCGCGCCGCGCCTCCCGCCGGTCGCCGGTGATGCGATCGAGTGTCGGACGCAGATCCGGGATCCGGCCCGTGGGATAGGCGCGTGTCACGTGCAGCCACTGGTCGCCGTTTCGGGCCGCTGCAATCGGGGCTGGCGCCGGGGCCACGACACACACGAGCGCCGCGACAGCCCCGGTAAGGAGCAGCCCGATGGCCACGGGCAGTCTGGACATGCGCGGGAGTCTACCGCCTCAGGCTGTCCGGTTGCGGGCGTACTCCGCCAGATGTTTCCCCGTGAGGGTCGACTTCGCCTTGACCAGCTGCGCGGGCGTCCCTTCGAACACGATCGTGCCCCCGTCATGGCCCGCGCCCGGCCCGAGGTCGATGATCCAGTCCGCATGCGCCATCACCGACTGGTGATGTTCGATGACGATCACGGACTTGCCGGCGTCGACGAGGCGATCGAGCAGGCCGAGCAGGCGGTCGAGATCCGCCAGGTGGAGGCCGGTCGTGGGTTCGTCGAGCACGTACACACCGCCCGCGTCGCCCATGTACGTCGCCAGCTTCAGGCGCTGGCGTTCACCGCCTGAGAGGGTCGTCAGCGGCTGCCCAAGGCGCAGATAGCCGAGGCCCACGTCCGCCATGCGGCTGAGGATGGCGTGGGCGGCCGGCGTCTTCGCCTTTCCGTCGGCGAAGAACCGCGTGGCCTCGTCCACCGGCATGTCGAGGACCTCCGCGATGTTCCGCGACCCAAGCCGGTATTCGAGCACCGATGCCTGGAACCGTTTGCCCTGGCACTCTTCACAGATCGTCGCGACACCCGCCATCATCGCGAGGTCGGTATAGATGACTCCCGCGCCGTTGCACGTGGGACACGCCCCTTCCGAGTTGGCGCTGAAGAGCGCCGGCTTCACGCCGTTCGCCTTGGCAAACGCCGCCCGGATCGGGTCCAGCACACCGGTGTAGGTGGCCGGATTGCTGCGGCGCGACCCACGAATCAGCCCCTGATCGATCGTCACGACCCCTTCGCGACCGGCCACCGAGTCATGGATCAGCGAACTCTTGCCCGAGCCGGCGACCCCGGTGACGACAACAAGCACACCCAGTGGAATGTCGACGTTGACGTTCTTCAGATTGTGCGTACGCGCGCCTCGCACCTTCATGACGCCGGTGGGCGACCGCACGTGGTCCTTGAGCGCCGCGCGCGTGCGCAGGTGCCGGCCGGTCAGGGTGCCGCTCGCCCGGAGCCCGTCCACACTGCCCTGATACACGACCTCGCCTCCCGCCGACCCCGCGCCCGGTCCCAGGTCCACGATGTGATCGGCCATCGCGATGATCTCCGGCTTGTGTTCCACCACCAGCACCGTGTTGCCGTGGTCGCGCAGGCGGACCAGCAGATCGTTCATCCGCCGCTGGTCGTGTGGATGCAGCCCAATCGACGGCTCGTCGAACACGTACGTCACATCGGTCAGCGCCGATCCGAGGTGGCCCACCATCTTCGTGCGTTGCGCTTCGCCGCCCGACAACGTGCCGGCCGGCCGGTCGAGGCTCAGGTATCCCAGACCGATCTCCACGAAGGAGTCGAGCGTGTGCTGGAGCTTCGCCAGCAGCGGCGCGACCGACGGCTCCTTGATGCCGCGCATCCAGTCGGCCAGATCGCTGATCTGCATCGCACAAGCCTCGGCGATGTTGATGCCCTTGATCTTCGAGGAGCGCGCCGCCTCGTTGAGCCGGGTGCCCTTGCAGTCGGGGCACGTCGAAAAGGTGACCGCGCGTTCGACGAACGCCCGGATGTGCGGCTGCAGCGCGTCCACATCCTTCGAGAGAAACGACTTCTGGATGCGCGGAATCAGCCCTTCATACGTCAGGTTGATCTTGTCGACCTTGACCTTGATCGGCTCATTGTAGAGGAACGTGTGCAGCGCCTTCTTCGAGAGCTTCTTGATGGGGGTATCGGGATCCACCCCGGCCGCGGCAAACGCCCGCATGTGCCAGCCATCGGCGGTATACCCGGGCACCTTCAGCGCGCCTTCGTGCAACGATTTGTTCTCGTCGTAGATCTCCTTGAGGTCGATGTCATTGACCGACCCCATGCCCTCACACTTCGGGCACATGCCGCCGGTGACGCTGTAGGTCACCTTCTGCGGCCGCGCGCCCGTGCCTTTCTCCACGGTGATCGCGCCCACGGCCTTGACCGATGGCACGTTGAACGAAAACGCGTTTGACGATCCGATGTGCGGCTTGCCGATGCGGCTCCATAACACCCGCAGCATCGCGTTCGCATCGGTCGCCGTCCCCACCGTCGAGCGCGCGTTCGCGCCCATCCGTTCCTGGTCGACGATGATGGCCGTGGTGAGACCTTCAAGGACGTCCACTTCCGGCCGGCGGAGGGACGGCATGAAGCCCTGCAGGAACGCGCTGTACGTTTCGTTGATCAGCCGTTGCGATTCCGCCGCGATCGTGCCGAACACCAATGACGACTTCCCGGAACCGGACACGCCGGTGAAGACGGTCAGGCGGCGTTTGGGAATCTCGACGCTGATGTCCTTGAGGTTGTTCTGACGGGCGCCCTGGATGCGAATCAGGTCGTGCGCGTCGGCGGGATGACGCTTCGGAGCAGGCATGGTTCGTCATCATGCCACGCCGGTCCCGGGAACTTCTTGACAGATGTTCACGTTTGTAGAAGATCAAGACCATGCCGAAGGGAAGCTACCTGGGAGAGTTCGAGCTGTACGTGATGGGCGCCATCGTCCGGCTCGGTGATGACGCGTACGGCATGACCATCTGCCGCGAAATCGAGTCGCGCGCCGGGCGGCCGGTCGCCATCGGCGCCGTCTACGCCACGCTTGAGCGCCTGGCGGAGAAAGGCCTTGTCGTGTTTGAGATCTCCGATCCGTTGCCCATCCCCGGCGGCCGTTCGCGCAAGTTCGCGCGGCTGACCCCGGAAGGCCGCCGCACGCTTGACCACTCCGCGGCCATGCTCGCGCGGATGCTGCCGGGCATGGCCGGGCACAGAGGCGCGCGATGACGCCGCCACGTCTGGCGCGCGCGCTGCTCTCGATGGCAACCAGGCCGGCAGACCGCGCGTTCCTGCTGAAGGACCTTGATGAGGAACTGGCCCAGCTCACGGCGGAGCGGGGACCATCCGCCGCGCGTCGATGGTACTGGCGACAGGCGATCACCTCGATGGTGCCCCTGCTGGCCAGGCGCGCCGGTGCCGCGTCCCGGCTGTCGTCACAGCGCCCGGCCGGCGACGATCTCCGTCAGGCGCTTCGATGGCTCGCGCGGCATCCTCGGACCGCCGGTGCGGTCATCGCCACGCTTGGGCTGGCGCTCGGCGCGGCTGGCGCCGCTGGAGCCGTCTTGTATGGTCTGGCCGCGCGTCCACTGCCGTTCCCAGACGAAGCGCGCATCGTCCACCTCTGGACGACCGGGCCCGACCTGGCGTCCGCGCGACCGTCACGCGCCAGCATCCCGGTCGTGTCGTTGCAGGACCTTGATGACTGGCGGCGCGCCAGCCGGCTGTTCTCGGCGGTCAGCGGCTACGTGTCCGAGACGTACACGCTGACGGGCCACGGCGATGCCCGGCGCATCCGCGCCATGCGTGTGGGGCCGGATTTCGATCGCGTGCTCGGTGTGCAGGTGCACGCGGGCCGCGCCTTCACCGCCGACGAGTTCCAGCCCGGCCGTGAACGCGTCGTTGTGCTGACGCATCAGTTCTGGTTGCGCGAATTCGGCGGCGACCCGGCAGCGGTGGGCCGCACGATCATGTTTGATGAGCAACCCTACCTGATCGCCGGCGTGCTGCCCGCGCTCTCCGTCGGCTTTCCCGCTGAGGCCCACGACGTGTGGGTGCCCCTGATCGCACAGCCAGGCGTGTTCTGGCAGCATCAGCGCGGGACTGGATGGCTGACTGCCGTCGGACGCGTCCAGGCGGATGCGACGAGTGACGCGGCTGCGGCCGAGCTGACCGCCGTTGCGCAACAGCTTGCGCAGACGTATCCCGCGAGCAACGCGCGCCGAACCGGCGTCACCGCCGAACCGATTCGCGTGGCGCTCCTGGGCGACAGCCGATCGGTGGCGGCGCTGATTGCGGCGGCGATCCTCGCGGTGTTGCTGGTGGCCGCCGCCAACCTCGTGAACCTGCTGTTGGCACAGTCCGAGGAACGGCGCCGCGAGTTTTCGGTCCGGCGGGCGCTTGGCGCCGGTCCCGCGCTGCTGCGCCGCCAGGTCGGCATCGAATCGCTGCTGCTGGCCGCCATTGGCGGTGGCGTGGCCATGGGACTGCTGCCGCTGCTGGTCAGAGGATTCGTGGCGGCGTATCCGGCCGCGCTCCCCGCGGCCCACCTCGCCCCGGGTGGCGTGGTGTTTGGCGCCTTGGCTGTACTCACCGCGCTCGCCGCGCTCGTGCTGGCGCTGCCGCAGATGCGTCACGCCGGTCGCGCGGCCATGATTCAGATACAGGCATCGAATCGACAGACCGGCACCCGTGCGGATCGACGAGTGCGGTCGGCGCTCATCTGCGCGCAGGTGGCGTTCTCGATCGTCCTGATGACGGCCGGCGTGCTGCTGATGCGCACGTTCGTGCGCCTGGCCTCGGTGGATCCCGGGTTCCGAAGTGAGGGCGTGCTCGTGTTCTCCGCCACGCCGCCGGGATCACGCTACGGTGCGGCGGGGCAGACGACAGCGTTTCACCGCGCGGCGCTCGAGGCCGTGTCGACCATCCCTGGCGTGCAGTCGGCCGCGCTGGCGATTGGCGTGCCGTTTGTCTCCAGCGGCTGGTCGTTTCCTGTGACACCTCCGGGTCGATCTGCAGAGGAGCGTGTCATGGTTCGCGTCAACATCACATCGCACCAGTACTACGACGTACTTGGGATTCCGGTGCTGAGGGGCCGCGCGCTCACCGAGGCCGAGCAGGCGTCGGATGCGGCCGTGGCGATGATCACCGAGTCGGCGGTTGCGCTGTTACCGGATCCGTCCGCGCCGGTGGGACAACGTGTGCCGTATTCCGGGCGGCAATGGGAGATCGTGGGCGTGGTGGGTGACGTCCATCAGGGATCGCTGTCGGCGGCCGGTGCCCCGCAACTCATCCTGCCGTGGTCCCAGGCGGGTCGTCGGCCGCAAACCATGGCGGTGCGGGTGTCGAGCGGCGACCCGCTTGCCGTGTTGCCGGCCATTCGGGCTCGCCTGGCCGAGATCGATCCGGCCGTACCTGTCGCCGAACCACGCCGTCTAGAAGACGTGGTCAGCGCCACGTTGTCCGATGAACGGTTCCGCGCGGTGCTGGTCGCTGGGCTGGCCGCAGTGGCTTTGCTGCTGGCGGCCCTGGGTGTGTATTCGGTGACGGCCTACGCCGTGGCGACACGTGAACGTGAACACGGCGTGCGACTGGCCCTGGGCGCATCACCGGCTGAGTTGGGGCGCAGCGTGGTGTCGGGCGCCTTGCGCCCGGCGGCGGCCGGTGTCGTCCTCGGCATTGCGGCCAGTGTGGCGGGTGGGCGGCTGGTCAGCGGCTTCCTCTACGGCGTCGAGGCCGGGGACCCGTGGACACTTGGCAGCGCCGCGATCGTGTTGCTCAGCGTCGCGGCGCTCGCGGCTCTGGCGCCCGCGCGCCGGGCCGCGCGGATCGATCCTGCCGCGCTCCTTCGGGCTGACTAGGGCGCAGGATCGCGCGCATGGCGGGATCGCTGCCGGCGCGGAGATCCTCGGCGGTGATGTCGGCCGCGATGTCAGGCATGAGCGCATCCCGTGTGTCGCCAGGCCGCGAACCCATGTACCAGCCGTTGGAGTAGCGCACCACCAGGCCGGTGCGCGGGAGAGTGAGGCGTCCCGGACCGCTGAACACATTCGGGCGGCCGCCGGTCGGGACCCCGACGAACGTCGCGTTGGTGTGCGCCTCGAGGTCCAGCGCGAGATTGGTGCCTTGCGAAAACGTGGACGGTCCGATCAACACGAACAACCGGCCATGGGGCACGCGATGGCGGCCGCGCGCCGAGGCGATGATCGGCTCGGCTCGAATCAGCGCGTTGAGCAGGATGTTGGACCACCACGCCGAGCCGCCGCTGTTCCACCGCAAGTCCACGACGATGCGCGCCGGCTTCTCGCGCTCGACCAGCTGCACGAGCCGCGCGCCGAATTGCACGAGAGGGTCCGTATCCAGTTCCGAGTCCGCGCGGTTGTACTGCACGAACAGTGTGCGGGTCGCGGCGTCGAACTCCATCCAGTACGACTCGCCTCGTCGCTGCAGCCACGACGCGCCGGGCCTGTCCTGCACCCGCTGAAGAGCGGCCTGCGGGTCGGCGACCGGAACGGCCACGCGTCGCTCCCGGCCCTGCGCATCCATCACCGTCAGCGTCAGTGGTGGTCCGGCCGGTGCCGACCCAAACACCGTGTGGGTGGCGACCAGCGGGAAGAGGTACGCGAGCAGGCTTCGTGGGGTCTGCGCGTTGTCGGCGGGCAGATGGGCGACGAGTTGCTGACGGAACTCATCCGCATTCCTGTCGCCGATCCGGATGATCCGCGCGCCCAACACCTCCTGGAGCGCCGGGCTGATGCCCGTGATGACCAGGCCATCGGCGGCGTCGAATACCTCAACGGCATACCGCTGGCGTCTGAGGTCGGTGTCGAAGGCGGGGAACAGACCCGTGTGGCCATCGCCGATCGTCTTCAGCACGCGCGCCAGGCCAAACACCATCTGCTCGCGCGTGTCCGTGGCCGCGCGCGCCGCCAACGCCTGCAGCGCCGCCTGGAACGCGTCGCGCGAGGTCGAGTGGTAGAGGTTGGGGTGCCGACGCTCAAGCTCCGCGGCCAGTGAGGCCAGGTCCGCCCTCCAGTCGTCCGGCGTCTGGCCTGCCGCATTGACGCTCGCGGCCAGCACCGCACCCAACACCAGAAGTTGCCGCCCCAGCCGCATCGTGGCCCATTGGACGACGCCGTCTCAGGCACCGTTGTCCCGCCAAACCTTTTTCCCTATGTACACGTCAAATGCACTGACTTTCGATGTATAACTAATCTACTTATGACAAATCCCCTTTCTTTTCTGCCACTTACGCCGTTTGCCTTCCAGGCGCTGTTAGCTCTGGCGGAAGGTGAGCGGCACGGCTACGGAATCATGAAAGAGGTCGAGGAGCGTTCCGGCGGCACGGTCAAGCTCCGGACCGGCACGCTGTACACGCTGCTGGCCCGGCTGCTCGAGGAAGGCCTGATAGCCGAGGCGCCGCTGCCCGACGGCGCCGAGCGCGGGGATGAACGGCGGAAGTACTACCAGCTGACGCCGCTGGGCGACGAGGTGTTGCGGGCGGAAGCCCGGCGGCTCGAGGCGCTCATCGGCGATGCCCGGCGCAAACACGTGCTGGGCGACACCAGCGGAGCCTGACATGCGGCGTCTGCTGGGCCTGGCGTGGGACCCCGACATGGCCGTCACGTTTCACGACGTGTATGCCGACACGCGCCGCCGGCACGGCCGATTTGCCGCAGCCGCCGTGGCGCTGGCCGAAATCACCGATCTCATTCGCGCCGGTCTGCGTCGTCGCCTGGGTCTGAAGACGCCCATCAGCAGCGGCTGGCAACCCCCGGCGCGCAGACAAGGACGAGGTGTGATGCAGAAACTGTGGTCCGACCTGAGGCTCGCCGTTCGCACCCTGACCGCCACCCGTGTGACGACGACGATTGCCGTCGCGACACTGGCGCTGGGCATTGGCGTGAGCACCGCGCTCTTCTCCATGCTCGATTCCATGCTCTTCCGTCCGCTGCCGTTCCAGCAGCCGCAGCAGTTGTTCGAGATCTGGTCGGTCAACGCGCAGCAGTTCAGCTTTCCGCGGCTCTCGCGTGCGCTGCTGCTGGAGTGGCGAAAGCAGACGGACGTGTTCGAGCGCGTCGAGGGGTACGAGATCGAATCGGCCATCTACGAGGGACCCAAGGGCGCCGAGATGGTGGCGGCCAGCTACGTGACACCGGGCCTCATGCCGTTGCTGGGTGTCGGGGCGATGACCGGCAGAACGTTCGTCGACGGCGATGGTCGCGACGGCACCGACGATCGGGTTGTGATCAGCGAACGCTTCTGGCGCGAAACGCTGCAGCGCGACCCGTCGGTCATCGGCCGCCGGCTGACCCTCAATGGCCGGCCGCACGAGATCGTGGGCGTGATGCCGGCCTCGTTCTACTTCCCCAACCAGCCGCAGTTGTTGTGGCTGCCGCTGGATGTGGACCAGCCGCCGGCCCGACGCCTGAAGGGCGCCATGTCGCTGACGGCGTTTGCCCGGCTTCGGGCCGACGTGGATCCCGCCGCTGCGGCCGTGCAGGTGGGCGACAGAGGCGGCGCACTCAACGCCGCCGCCGGCGGACGGCCTGGCCTGACGGCCAGGCTGACGCAGCCGAAACAGTTCATCGATACCCGCACGCGCCAGTCGCTCTACATCCTGGCCGGCGCGGTCGCGTTCCTGCTGCTGATTGTCTGCGCGAACATCGCGAATCTCTCCTTGTCGCGTGCGCTCGGCCGTTCGCGAGATCTGGCGGTTCGCGCTTCCCTGGGCGCGTCGCGCGGCGACCTGGTGCGTCACGCGCTGATCGAAAGCCTCGTCCTGGGCGTGACCGGCGCGGCCTTGGGCGTGCTGGTCGCGTGGGTGACGATGCGACTGGGTGCGTCGATGCTGCCGGCCTCAATGACATTCGCGACCGTCAACGCGATTGATCTCGATGCGCGCGTCCTGATGTTTGCCTCGGGCCTCGGCGTCCTGACACCGCTGCTCTTCGGCCTGCCGCCCGCGCTGGTCGCGTCGCGCCCGAACGTGATGACTGTCCTGCGCCAGGACACGCGCGCATCGGCGGGGTCTCCCACCGCCCGCCGCCTCCGCAGCCTGCTGGTCGTAGGCGAAGTGACCGTGGCCATCGTGTTGCTGACCGGGACGGCGCTCCTGGCCCGCAGCTTGTATCAGCTGCATTCCATCGATCGCGGTTTCGACACCGCCGGTCTAATCGCGCTGCGTGTCGGCCTGCCGGCCAACGGCTACATCGATCCCTACGAACGCGACCGGTTCACCGACGATCTGATGACCCGCATCCAGCGGGAAGCCGGCGTGGTGGCCGTGACCGCCGGCGGCGTGCCGCCGGACTCGAGTCAGATCAGCTGGGGCAAGATTGAACTGGCCGACAACCCGGGGACGCTTTCAGACAAGGAACTGATCTTTCCGATCTACACCGCGTGGCCGGGATACTTCGATGCCCTCGGTCTCCGTCTCAAGGAGGGCCGCGACTTCGCTCACGGTGACACTGCCAACGAGGTGGTCATCAGCGAAGCGTTCGCGCGCGACTACTGGCCGGGCCGCTCGGCCGTGGGTGCGCAGTTCCGATTCGCGGGCGGCAAGACGTGGAAGACCGTCATCGGAGTTGCCACCGACGTTCGCCAGTTTGACCTCGACGACGCCAACGGCGCGTATGAATGGTTCCAGCCGTTGCGGACACCGCCGGGCCGCACCGCGCCGGCCACCCCCGACGCCATGGCCGCCATCGTCGACTACCGCACGATTGCCGTGCGCGCGACCGATGCGGCGGCGCTCATTCCCCGGTTGCCCGCCCTGGTGCACGAGGTGGATCGCCGTGTGGTGATCTGGGAAACCGATCTGGTGGACGACATGTTCTCGCAGGCCATCGAGCGGCCGCGTGTGCTGGCCGTGGCGCTGGCGATCTTCGGCGGGCTGGGCCTGATCCTGGCGGCAGCGGGTCTCTACGGCGTGTTGACGCATCAGGTCGCGCAGCGGCTTCGCGAGTTCGGCATCCGGGTGGCGCTGGGCGCGCGTCCAGCCGCCGTGTTCGGCGCGATTCTTCGCAGCGGGCTGACGCTGACGATCGTGGGACTCGTGATGGGACTCGCGTCGGCCATGGCGCTCTCGCGATTTCTCGGGACCCTTCTGTATCAGGTTGACCAGTTCGATCCACTGTCGCTGTCGACCGTGACGCTGGTGTTGCTGCTGGCGGCCGTCGTCGCCTGCTGGGTGCCCGCGCGCCGGGCGATGCGCGCCGATCCGGTCAGTCTGCTGCGGGAGTCCTAAATGCGCGCACTGGTGATCCTGACGGCCTGTCTGTTCCGCCTGTATCCGCGTGCCTGGCGCGCCGCGTACGCGGGCGAGTGTCTCTCGACGTTCGAATCGTCGTGCCGCCGTGTGGCTGCTCGTTCGCGGTGGGCCGTCGTCACACACGTGTGTGCGGAGTGGGTGGACCTGGTGAAGGCGGCGATCGGTGTGCGGCGCGGCCGTTCCCCGGTGACCACGGTTCGACGAGTGGCCTCGCCGGCCGGCGGCCGCCCGCCGCTCATGCGTGACGTGCGGTCCGCCGTCAGAAGCCTGGTCGCCACCCCCGCGCACACCGCCACCGCCGTGTTGACGCTGGCGCTGGGGATTGGCGCGAATGCCGGCCTCTACAGCGTGCTCGACTCGCTGCTCTTCCGTCCTGTGCCCTTCGCGCACGGCGACCGGCTCGTGGAGATCCTCAACTACTCCGAGCGCGGGCAGGTGTCGTTCCCCGGCATGAGCCAGGCGCTCATCGAGGACTGGCGGAGACAGACGGACCTGTTCGACCGTGTGGAGGGATTCGACACGGACTTCGCCATCTTTGAAGGCGGACAGGGTGTGGAGGTCACCGACATGGCGCTGGTGACGCCGGGGCTGCTGTCGATGCTGGGCGTGCCGCCGCTGCAGGGCCGCGTGTTCTCCGAGGCGGATGCCGTCGCTGCAGCGCCGGGCGACGCGGTGATCGTGAGCGAACGTGTGTGGCGGTCCAAGTTCGGCGCGCGGCCGGACCTGGTTGGCGCCACGCTCACGATCAACCAGCGGCTGGTCCAGGTCGTGGGCATCATGCCGGCCACGTTCCACTTTCCCTACCGCAGCATCGAGATGTGGATGGTGGCGGGCCGCGTGAAACTCCAGGTGATCGCCCGCGCCGCACCCGGGGTCGGCCCCGAGGCCGTCACCGCCGAAGTCAGGGCGCGCGGGGCCCGCCTGCAGACTGCGAGCGGCGGTGAAGCGGGCGTCTCCGCCATGGCCTCGATGCGCGCCGGGTCCGATCCACGCCGCAACCGGATGCTGCAGGTCCTGGCCGGCGCCGTGGCGTTTCTGCTGCTCATTGTTTGTGCCAATCTTGCCAACCTGTCGCTCTCGCGCGCGCTTGCCCGCACGCGAGAGGCCGGTATCCGCGCCGCGCTGGGCGCGTCACGACTCGACCTGGCGCGTGAGGCCATCGCCGAACAGCTCGTGGTCGGCGTCGCCGGTGCCGCGGCCGCCGTGCTGGTGGCCGCCGCCATCGTCGGGCTCGCCGATGCGACGCTGCCGCCGGCCCTGACGCTCGACAGTCTCAATCCCATCGACCTGGACGGCCGTGTATTCGCGATCATCGCCGCGGCCGGACTGCTGACGCCGCTGGTGTTCGGCGGGCCCGCCGTCTGGCTGCGCGCCCGATCGGAGGTGGCCTCCGCGCTCGCCTCGGGCAGCCGCGGCGCGACGTCCACCCGGACCGCGATCCGGTGGCGTAATGCCATGGTCGTCGTGGAGGTCACGCTCGCGCTGGTCCTCCTGGTGGGCGCGGCGCTCATGGGGCGCAGCCTCGTGGCGCTGGTCAGCATCGATCGCGGCTTCGACACCAACGGACTGGTGGCGCTGCGGCTCGGGCTGCCGGCCGCGCGGTACGCCGACGTGCAGCAGCGCGACGAGTTCAGCGATCGGCTGGTCGCGCAGATCCGGCAGACTGGGCAGGTCTCGGCCGTGACCGTCGGGCACGTGCCGCCGAATCCTGCGGGCTCGAGTTTTGGCCGATTTGAGTTTGCGCACCGTCCCGGGGAGCAGACCGAACCGATGGTGGTGCCCTCGTACCGCGTGTACCCAGATTACTTCGACCAGATTGGCCTTCGACTGGTGGAGGGGCGGCCCTTTGCGGAGGGCGAACCGTCGTCATCGGCCATCGTGAGCGAGTCGTTTGCCCGGAAGTACTGGCCGAACGGGTCCGCCGTCGGTGGCCAGTTCCGGTTCACCGGTGCGACCGCGTGGCGCACGGTCGTGGGCGTCTCGACTGAAGTCCGGCAACTGCAGTTGGACGATGAGGATGGGTCGTTCGAGTTCTTCGCGCCCCTGCGGACGCCGGTCGGCGCGACCCCGGCCAGGCGGCCCGGCAGCGCCATCATTGCGGACCACCGCACGTTCGTCGCGCGCTCTGCCGACCCGGAGGCGGCCCTCGCGATGATGCGCCGGCTTGCGCGCGCCATCGACCCCACGGTCGTGGTCTGGACGGCAGGGTCGGTTGATGAAGCTTTCACTGCGGCCGTTGCACAGCCGCGTCTGGTGCTCGCCGTGCTCGCCTGGCTTGGCGTGATGGGGCTGGTGCTGGCCGCCGCAGGCATCTATGGCGTGTTGTCGTATCTGGTCACGCTGCGACTGCGCGAGTTCGGGATTCGCGTGGCGCTGGGCGCGAAGCCCACCGGTGTCTTCCGGCTCATTCTAGGGTACGGTCTGCGCCTGACGGCCGTGGGTCTGTGCGCCGGCGCCGTGGCCGCGGTGTTCCTTGTGCGTGTGATGCAGTCGCTGCTCTACGACGTGCAGCCGTCCGATCCGATCGCACTCGGCGCCGTCGTGGTGCTGCTGGTGGGCGTGGCGGTGTTGGCGTGTTGGCGGCCCGCCCGCCGGGCCATGCGCGTCGATCCCGTCAGCCTGTTGCGCGATTGAGCGCTACGGGATCCGATGCACGATGCGCGCGATGTCGGCGATGAGCGCATCCGCCACCTTGGGGTCCTGGATGCCGCGCGTCAGCACGACGAGCACGTAGGGCCGCGGGCCGTACACGATGCCGGCATCGTGGCGGATGCGGGTAATCCAGCCGGTCTTGTGCGCGACGGGTGTGCCCGGCGGCAGGCCCGCCGGGATCGCGCCCACGAACTTCTGCCGTTTGAGGATCTCGATCATGTCGCGCGAGGCCGCCGCGCTCACCGCCGTGCCGCGTCCAATCGCTTCAAAGAGCACCAGCAGCCCGCGCGCGGTGGTGGTGTTGTTCTTGCCGGCGTCAAACGCCTTCTGATCCTCGACGCCGCGCAGCACCTGCATGCCCGAGGCGCCGAGGCGATCGACGGTGGCCTGCACGTTCTTCGCGCCGAGATGTTCGATGAGGATGTTGGTGGCCAGGTTCGAGCTCACCGTGATGGCGGCGTCCACCAGCGCGCGGTACGACAGGCGTGATCCCATCGCCTTGTAGATCTCGCCGTCGGAATCCTCAGTGGCCGACAGCGTGTACGGTGAACCGTCTTCGATGCTCGTGAACTGGTTGGTGACGACCACCGTGTCGTCGAGCGTGCGCTGTCCGGCCTCGACTTGGCGGAACAGCTCAATCATCACCGGCACCTTCATTGTCGAGGCCGCGTGCACCCGGAGGTCCGGGTTGATGAGGATCTCTTCGCCGGGCCTGGCGTCCAGCGGCTTCCACGCCACGGCGACCTCGGCGCCCGACCCGGCGATCAGCCGGTCCAGCTCCTGACGCGCTTCGAGCACCGCGGCGCGCTGGTCGCGAGCCGCCGCGCCGCTGCCAATCACAAGACACGCTGCGACGACCGAGACCACGCGACGAAGAGGCCTTGTCATGGCGCGATCCTATCGCGTCATCCGTGGTCTCCCAAGGATCGGGACGGCTGGACGCGCAACGCACGCCGGGCCGGCTCGAGGCACGCCAGCCCGCAGACCATGGCGATCCCCAGTGCGAACATCGCCAGCGCGCCCAGTTCCACGTGCGCGACGTGGCCGGTGACCGTCCAGTACAGGCCGCTGACGACAAGGCAGCCGAAGACGATGCCCATGACGACCTGCCGCAGGGGACTGCGCAGCACCTCGAGCGCCACCCGGCTGCCCCGGGCGCCCAGCGCCATCCGAATGCCGATTTCCCGTGTGCGCCGCGTCACCGTGAACGACATCACGGCGTAAATTCCCGCCAGCGCCAGCCCCAACGTCACCACACTCGTGATGAACACCAGCTCCGCCCAGAATCGCCAGAACGCCGACTCGGCACTGGCGGCCCGGTCCAGCGTCTGGACTTCGTGCACCATGAGTTCGGGCGCATGTCGCTGCAGACGCTGCCGGAGCGCGACCAGCACATCCACGTCGGATCGCGACGTCCGCACGGCGAGGTGCACGAGCTGCGGAAACTGCGCCGGCTCCAGGAGCCGGTACACGACCGGCCGCCGCTGGTTGTCGAGGTACAGGCGGCGGGAGGACGCAGGTTCGAGGCTGCGCACCACGCCGACGATTTCCAGCCACGGACCTGGGGGCGTCGTCACGTCCGGCGGGACGACCCGCAGGCGGCGCCCGACTGCCCCTCGGCCGCCAAGCGCCTCCGCGGCAAACGCCTGATCGACGATGACGCCGGTTGCCGTGGAGCGGTCTACGTCAAGAAAGGGCCGACCGGCGAGGATCGGCGCCTGAAACGTGTCAAAGAATCCGGTGTCGACGCGCGGCATCGAGACGTCGATGGCGGCGGCTTCGCCCTCGACCTCGACCCGCATGGCCCCGTGTGTCATCAACGGCAGTCGATCGGCCATGGTCACGTCCACCACGCCGGCGACCTGTGCGAGGTCGGCGACCGCGCCACCGACGCGCGCGAAACGATCCGGAGCCGCGAGATCGGCGCGGCCACCGATGAGGACATCCACGTACTCGGTGGGCACGAAGCTGGCATCCAAGGACCCGCTCAGTCTGGCTTGCCGCCACATCAGGAGCGCCCCGGCGGTGAAGATCACCGTTGCCGCCACCTGGGTCACGACGACGACCGTCCACACGCCGCCCAGCCGCAGCCGGCCCGCGGCGCTTCCGGACTCCTGCAGTCGCGAAGCGCTCAGCTGACGCGTGGCACGAAAGGCGGGCAGGCCGCCGGTGATCAAGGCCGCCGCCAAGGTGAGGAGTCCCGCGTACACCATCGTGTCGAACGACACCGCGGACGCGAACCAGAAGGGCGACGAACCGCCGCCCATGCTGGCGATCTTGTATTCCACCCATCGCAGACCCGGACCGGTGGCGGCCAGGCCCAGCGCGGCCGCACCAGCGAACAAGACCAACGCCTCGGTCAGAAACTGCGCCACGATGCGCCGGCGGCTGGCGCCCAGCGCTCCTCGTACGACCAGCTCCCGCTCCCGTGTGGCCGCGCGCGCAAACATCAGCAGCGCGATGTTGGCGGCGACCAGCATCAGGAACAAGGCGGCAAACGCATTCAGTTGCTGGACGAGCACACGGAGACGCAACGTGAGCGGGGCGTCAAACAGCGAGGCCCGGTACGTCTGGACCATCGGTCGCACTTGTGGGTCCGGCGGCTGGCGCGCGGGCATGTCGCCCATGAGCGCCAGCATCTCGGCCTCGGCCTGTTCCACCGTGACGGATGTGCGCAGGCGGCCGAACAACCGCAGGGGCGCCGCACCGTCGGTCCTGGGATCGAGCGGCAGCCACAACGTGTGCGAGACCGGAAACTTGACGCCATCGGGCAGGACGCCGATCACCTGCACCCACTGATCGCCGACCAGCAGCTCCTGTCCGAGGACATCGGGCGATCCGGCGAAGAGTTCCTTCCACGTGGCCGCGGAGATGACCGCCATGGCAGTCGTGCCGTCCGCGAGATCGCGATCGGTATACACCCGCCCCAGCAACGGTCGCGCGTCGGCCAGGGCAAACCCCGACGGACTCATCACGGCGACCTGCTCGACGCGAGCGAGGCCGGCGGCCGTGCTGACGGGTCTGGCGCCGTCCGAAAATCCTCCAACCAGTTCCATCGACGTCAACGTGCGCTGCCAGTAGGCCAGTTGGTCGCCGGTGAACCGGACGGCCGTGCTGCGCGCCCGGTCCCACAGCCGCAGCCCCACGACCTGGTGCGCGTGAGGGATGGGCAGGTCCGGCCCAGGCAGCGTCTGGCGGATGAACTCGAACAGGACCGCGCCCACGAAGATGGCAAACGCCATCGCCAGCCCTCCGACGAGCGTCAGTCCCGGGTACTTCCGCAACATCCGAAAGCCCAGCCGGGCGTCCAGGGAGAGTCCGGCCAGTGCCGGTCGGCGTGCCACTCGGGTCGTCGCCAGCATGACCTGCCAGACGGCTTTGCGTGCCTCGCCGCGGTACCAGCGACAGCCCGCACGACGCCCGTGTTCCGCGCACCGCACCTGGAAGATCTGGTCCGCGTCCGGGGACAGGTCGGGCAGGCCAAGTCGCCGGCCGGCGACCCGCAGCAGCCAACGCGACATCGGCGGAGGGTGGTGACTCGTCATGAAGCCGTCCCCTCCGGGAGGGTCAGGCCACGAAACGCCTTGCGCCACAGGTCGCGAAACGACGTCAGTGCGCGTATCCCCCTGGGCGATGCCGCGTAGTACCGGCGCGGGCGGCCGCCGCGCTCGGACGACGTGCCGACCCGTGAGGTCAACAGACCCTTGTCCTCGAGTCGGCGCAGCGTGACGTGCACGGCCGCCAGACTGATCTCGGGGCCGGCGGTTGAGACCATGGATTCATACACCGCGACGCCATTGGCGTCCGGGCCCCCGCGCACGACCGCCGCCAGTACCAGGGCCTCAAACTCACCCAGCCGTGTGTCCGCCGCCATCCCCGCCTCCGTATGTATAAAACAATGTCTTATACCAATACGGACGCGCGCGGCCGGCCGTTCGCGCCAGGTGCCCTACTTGCCGCCCTTGAGCGCCGCCAGTTCGCGGTCGATCTGGTCCTGAATCTGCTTGCGCCGCCATTCGGTGCGGGCTTCGTCCAGCTCCTTGTAGAGCTTCTTGATCGCCCACACGGCCGCGTAGTTGGTGAGGCCCCACTCCAGCTGCTCGATGGCGCGGATGCCGCCGGAGCTGTAGAGGTTCTTCGGCGTGACCATCTGCAGGAATTCCTGATGCGTCATGCCCGCGCCGGGCACCGGTCCCGACCGCAGGTTGAAGCCCACCGTGAACTTCTCGAACCAGTCGGTCTTTTCGTCGGTCTGGGCGAAGAACACCAGGCGGCCTTCCCGCAACAGCTTGGGCTGGCTCGGCTCATCGAGCCCGGACCGGATGCGGCCGAGATCAAACGTGGTGGAGGAATGGGAAGACGAGGACTGGGAGGTGGTTTGCGCCCACGCACGCGACACCAGGCCCGCGTCTCCAGCTAGGAGGAGGAGGAGGACTGGACACGCGAGGGCTCGGAACGTCACGACGGTAAGACGCACACCGCCCTCCCACAGCTCTTGATAGCAAAGGGGATGCCACTACGACCAGCGCCGTTTTCGGCCCGTTCAGTCGATTCGGCCGTCCAATCCACTCCAGGTGTCCCCATCCAGCACCAGCAAGGTGTGCAAATACAACTGCACCGCGTCGGCCGGGTAGGCAGCCTTGATCGCGGCCACCCCGGCCGCCAGCTTTTCATCCGGCGGCGCCGCCACGTCCTCCTCGGTGATCAACCCGTTGTCGTGGGCGATGCCCACCGCGTCGAGAAACGTGGCCATCATCGCCCGTTCCGCCGTCAGGTGATAACCAATCAGCGCCCGGGTGGCCACCGCCTCCGAGACGTCGCTCATCCCCGCCAGCAACTTCACGCGGCGTTCGGCCGGCAGCTGCTGAACGCTCTTGGGGCGGAAGTTGAGCTTCCGCGCCAGCATGACGATGACCTCGACCTGCTGGTCGAGACCGTGTTCATCCTCCCAGAAGGCCGCCGCGGCGACCTGCCGTTTCTCGAGGGGCATCTGTTTCCACAACACCGACGGGCGCACGAGCATCCGCCAATGTTACCGCTTGACCCTGCCGCTCGGTCATGCCACCGTTTGCCCACCAGAATTCAGGGAGGTCCCCCGTGTCGAAAGTATCCCGCCGAGACTTTGCCCGGACGGCTGCGTTGACAGGCGCCGGATTTGTGATCGTGCCGCGGTCGGTCCTGGGCCGGGGGTACCAGGCCCCCAGCGACGTCCTCAACATCGCCGTGGTCGGCATCGGCGGGATGGGCGGCAACAACGCCCAGGCGGTGATGAGCCAGAACATCGTGGCGCTCTGTGACGTGGACGACGCGCTGATGGAGCGGCGCCTGTCGCAGTGGCGTGACCGCGCGTTCCCGCTGCCGCCGGCCCAGCCGCCGGCCGCCGGGGGCGGACGCGGCGGTGGCGGACGGGGCGCGGGCGCCGGCGCGCCGGACAACCGGCCCGTCTGGCAGGACTTCGGTCCGTCCAAGGCCCAGCAGGCCGCCGACGCCAAGTGGAAGGAGATGTCCACCGACGACGCCGTGAAGCGGTTCGTCGAGACGCAGATGTCGAAGGTGCGCCGGTATCGCGACTACCGGACGATGCTCGAGCAGCAGAAGGACATCGACGCGGTCATTGTCGCGACGCCGGACCACATGCATGCCGTGATTGCGTCCAACGCCATGGACCTGGGCAAACACGTGTACGTGCAGAAGCCGCTGTGCTGGTCGGTGCACGAGGCGCGGCATCTGGCGCGCAAGGCCGCCGAGAAGAAGGTGGTGACCCAGATGGGCAACCAGGGGCACTCGCAGGACGGCGCGCGGCGCGGGCAGGAGTACATCCAGGCCGGCGTGTTGGGGGATATTCGCGAAGTCCACGTGTGGACGAACCGGCCGCTGGCGTTCTGGCCGCAGGGCATTCCGCGCCCGACGGCGATGACCGGCAACCCGCCGACCAACTGGAACAACACGGCGATCAATCGCCGTCTGGCCGCGGCCATGATGGGGAGCGGCGAGATCGCCGTGCCGAACGGACTGGCCTGGGATCTGTTCCTGGGTGTGGCGCCGGACGTGCCGTACCACCCCGTGTATCACCCGTTCAACTGGCGCGGCTGGCTCGACTGGGGCCAGGGCGCGCTGGGCGACATGGGCGCGCATCTGATCGATCACCCGTTCTGGGCGCTCGATCTCGGCCTGCCGACGGTCATTGAAACGGTCTCCACGCCGTTCGACCGTCGTCCGCAATCGGGACTCGTCAGTTATCCGCATGCGACGACCACGTACTTCGAGTTCCCGGCGAAGGGGAATCGCGGGCCGGTGAAGCTGACGTGGTACGACGGCGGCCTGCTGCCACCCAAGCCGGAAGAGATTGGCGACGACGCGCTGGAAGGCGAGGGCGGCGTGCTCTACATCGGCAGCAAGGGCAAGATGCTGCAGAACACGTATGGCGCGCGGCCGCGTCTGCTGCCGGTGGAGACGCACAACAGCTACGGCGCGCCGCGCGAGCGGGTGGCCCGCGTGCCGCACCAGGCGCACGAGATGAACTGGGTCAACGCGATCAAGGGGACCGACCAGATCTCGTGCCCGTTCTCGTATGCGGCGACACTGACCGAGGTGATGCTGCTGGGCGTGGTCTCGATGCGCGCCGGCACGAAGATCCACTACGACGCCGCGAACATGCGCGTCACCAACCACGCGGGCGCGAACGACTTCCTGACGCGCACGTACCGGGCGGGGTATAGCTTGTAGCGGCGAGTGGCGGCAAGTGGCGGCAAGTGGCGGCGAGTGGCGGCTTGTAGCGGCGAGTGGCGGCGAGTGTGCGTAGCGCGGCCCGGTCTGAGGGCCGCGGCTCTTGCGAGGTTCTGGAATGAAGCGTCTATTGTCTTTGTTGGTCGCCCTCACGGCGATGCTGTCGGGCGTGGCGGCGCAGCCGGCGAGTGACTGGGTGTCGCTCTTTGACGGCAAGACCATCACGCACTGGCGCGGGTTCAAGATGGCCACCGTGCCTGACGGCTGGCGCGTGGTGGACGGTGCGATCACGCGTGTGGGTGACGGCGCGGACCTGGTGAGCCGCGAGCAGTACCGCAACTTTGAGTTCGAGTTCGAATGGAAGGTGCCGCCCGGCGGCAACAGCGGCATCATGTTCCGCGTCACCGAGGATCTGGAGCGCACCTATCACTCCGGTCCCGAGTATCAGATTCTCGACAACGCGCGTCATGCCGACGGGAAGAATCCGCTGACCTCCGCCGGCGCCAATTACGCGCTGCATGCGCCCACCAAGGATGCGACGCGCCCGGTCGGTGAGTGGAACCAGGGCCGGCTCGTCGTGAATGGCAACAACGTCCAACACTGGCTCAACGGCGAGAAGGTCGTGGAGTACACGTTAGGTACGCCCGAGTGGGCCGCGCTGGTCAAGGGCAGCAAGTTCAACGAGTGGCCGCGCTACGGCCGCGAACCCCAGGGGCACATCGTGATTCAGGATCATGGCGATCGCGTACAGTTCCGCAACCTGCGCGTCCGGAGTCTGCAGTAACCATGAGCACCCGCACCCGCCTGTTCGTGATGATGGTGCTCGAGTTCTTCATCTGGGGCGCCTGGCTCCCGTTGATCTTCGGGTACCTGCCGAGCCTCGGATTCAGCCCCCTCGAACAGTCGCTCATCCTCAGCGCCTTCCCGGTGGCCTCCATCGTGGGCATGTTCTTCAGCAACCAGTGGGCCGACCGGTCGTCGTCGCCGGAGCGGGTGCTGGCGATCTCGCATCTGATTTCGGGCCTCGCGATTCTCGGCTGCGGGTTCACCCGATCGTTTTATCCGTTCTTCCTGATGATGCTCGTGCACTGTCTGCTGTACGTGCCGACCATCTCGATCACCAACTCGATTGCGTTCGCGAACATGAAGAACCCCGACAAGGAGTTCGGGTTCGTACGCATGGGCGGCACCATCGGATGGATTCTGGCGGCGTGGCCGTTCACGTTCATCTTCGTCGACTGGGCGGCGGTCGAGGCCGCGCAGCCGGCGGGGTTCATCAACTGGATTGGCACGGCGCTGGGCAATCCGCTGACCGGTGACGCGGCCAAGGCCGCCACCCGCTGGACGTTCATCGTGGCCGGCATGGCCTCGCTGGCGCTGGCCGCGTTCAGCCTCGTATTGCCGAAGTCGGCGCCGCAGGCGCGGGCGGCCGCCGCCGCCGACAAGCCGGCATGGTCGGAAGCCTTCGCGCTGCTCAAACATCCGTTCATCCTCGTGTTGTGGCTGGTGACGCTGGTCGATTCGTTCGTCCACAACGCCTACTTCAACTGGACCGGCGTCTTCCTCGGCACGCCGCAGGAGGCGGGGGGTGTGGGAATTCCGTCCAACTGGATCACGCCCGTCATGAGCATCGGCCAGGTGGCCGAGATCCTGACCATGCTGATCCTGGGCGCGACGCTGGTGAAACTGGGCTGGCGCATGACCATGGTGATTGGCGTACTGGGGCACGCGGCGCGATTCGCGGTGTATGCGCTGTTTCCCGAGAGCGCCGGCATGATCATCGCGGTGCAGGTGCTGCACGGCATCTGCTACGCGTTTTTCTTCGCGACGGTCTACATCTTCGTGGACGCGTACAGCCCGAAGAACATTCGCGCCAGCGCCCAGGGCCTGTTCAATCTTCAGATTCTCGGTATCGGCGCCCTGCTGGCGAACTTCATCTGCCCGTGGCTGATCCAAAGCGTGTACACGGTCAACGGCGTGACGGACTTCCGCGGTCTGTTCATGGTGCCGCTGGCGGCCGCGTCGATCGCCGCGATTGCGCTGGCGTTGTTCTTCAAGCCGCCGGCCGATCGGCCGGCGGCGACGTAGCGGGGAGATGGCCATGCCGGCGCTGACCCAGATCCTGCGAACGCAGATCCTTCGGGAGCTCGATGGCTTCGTGCGTGAAGTCGACGCGTTTCCAGACGATGTGGCGTTGTGGCAGACCGCGCCGGGTGTGACCAACTCGGCGGGGAATCTGGCGTTACACGTCGCGGGGAACCTGCAGCACTTTGTGGGCGCGATCCTGGGCCAGACCGGCTATGTGCGCAATCGCGAGCACGAATTCGCGTGCCGCGAGGGGGCGCGCGCCGCCGTGATTGCTGAACTCACCGCCGCGCGCGCCGTCGTGGACACCACGCTGGCGCGACTGTCCCAGGCCGACCTCGACCGCGATTATCCGGAGCCGCTGGCAGGCCAGACCTTGAACACGGGCACGTTCCTCGTCCACCTGGGCGCCCACCTCGCGTTTCACCTCGGCCAGGCGGGTTACCTCCGGCGCATCGTCACCGGATCGACTGCGAGCACCGGTCCGCTGCCAGTCGCCGCCCTGCGCTGAGACCGAGCCCCTCGACGCTCACGGGTGGTCCCCCCAACCCGGTGCTGCCGGTCGCCTCCGCGACGCAGTTCGTCCCAAGGACCGTCCGCCGCCCGGCCTCCGAGGTGATGATTTCGCCACAATGAGAATGCGTGTCGTTCGCCCGGTCGCGGCGTTCTGCGTCTTCGCGTGTGCGGTGCCGCTGACCGCGCAGCAGTGGCCGTCGTTTCGAGGCGCGTCCGCGAGCGGCGTGCTGGAGACCGCCGCGCCGGTCAGTTGGGACATGGGCAGTGGACGAGGCGTGCGGTGGCGAACGCCGCTGCCGGGCCTCTCGCACGCGAGTCCCATCGTGTGGAACGACCGGGTCTACGTGGTGTCGGCCGTTCGTCTCGAGGGGCAGAGCGCGCTCGACCGGCAGGCGCAGGGGGTGGTGTTTGCGACCGACACGGTGCGCCACGCCTTTCGTCTGTATGCCCTCGACCTGGACACAGGCCGTGTCGTGTGGGAGCGTACCGCCGTTGAAAGCGCACCCAGGCAAGGGCGCCACGTGCGGGGCACGTACGCGAACGCGACGCCCGCCACAGACGGTCGCGTCATCGTCGCCTCGCTGGGATACGAAGGGCTGTTCGCCTTCGACATGGACGGCCGGCTCAAATGGCGGGTCCCCGGTCTCGATGATCACTCGGCCATGTACGATCCCGCGAGTTCGCCGGTCATCCACGACGGCCTTGTGTTCGTGCAGAACGATTGGCAGCGCGGCAGTCACCTGGCCGCGTACGACATCGAGTCCGGCCGCGAGGTGTGGCGGGTGGCTCGGGATGAAGGCATGACGTGGGCCACGCCCACGATCGTGGGATCAGGCCTGGCCGCGCGGCTCATCGTCAACAGTCCCCGCTGGATTCGTGCGCACGATCCCAGGACGGGCCGTGAAGTGTGGCGCCTCGACAACCGGGTGCCCACGCCCTACGACCGGATTCCCTCGCCGTTTGCGTCGGGTGATCTGGCGGTCATCGCCGGTGGCGGTTCGGAACGCCCCATCTTCGCGGTGCGGCCCGACGCCGCTGGCGACATCACGCCGGCGGCTGGTGGTGCACCAGGGCCGGCACTGGCGTGGATTGCGGATCGGGGATCGCCCTACATGGCCACTCCAGTGGCGTATCGCGGTGTGTTGTATGCCGTCGGGCAGAACGGCGTCCTCACGACGTTCGACGTGACGACCGGCACGCGCTTGTATCAACAGCGCGTCGGCCCGGTGGGAGCCATCTACTCGGCGTCCCCGGTGGCGGCCGGAGGGCACGTCTACTTCACGAGTGAGGAGGGCGAGGTCACCGTCGTCCGCGCGGGCCGGGAGTTTCAGGAGCTCGGCACCAGCCGGCTCGGTGACGCGGCGTTTGCGACACCGGCGGTGATCGATGGCGGCCTCGTGTTCCGTACGGCAGGACAGGTGATCGCGATCAAGTGATACCCTCGGCCTCCATGACGATGACACGGCGTCGTGCGTTGGAGGTGTTGGGCACCGGACTGGCTGGTGCGACGGCTCATACCCTTGGCCTGGGCCGGTCCATCACCCAGGCCGCGCAGGATGATCGCTACTTCCCGCCTCCGGAGTCGGCCGGCGGGTGGAGAACGGGTGATGCGCGCACGTTGGGCATCAATCCCGACCGGCTTCGCGAGGCCATCCGCTACCACGACGAGAGTGTGCTGACTACCAGCCATGGCGGCGCGATTGTCGTCATCCATCGCGGGTTCATCGTGGCGGAAAGTTACGTGACCGGCGCGCAGGGGCCCCAGCCGTGGACGAAGGACACGGCCAATGACATCAAGTCTTCCACCAAGTCGGTGTTTGGCACCGCCGTGGGTGTGTTCCTGGATGAACACCGCGACATCACCCTCGACACGCCGCTGGTCGGCGACTCGGCGAGCCGTTCGTTGATCCCGCCGATCTGGGAGCAGCCGCTGACCGACCCGCGTAAGGCCCGCATCCTGGTGAAACACGCGCTGTCGATGACGTCGGGTCATGAGACGCGTGAGCCGTGGCTGGCGCCGGCGGCGCGACAGCTGACGCCAGGCTACCGTGGTCCGTTCCAGATGTACGAGTACTGCTTCGGCTGGTGGCAGTTCGAGGGGATCGCGGGTCAGCGGACGTTGCGATTCGAGCCGGGGACCGCGTTCAACTACAGCAACTACGGACTGGAGATGCTGGCGCTGGCGATGCGCCTTCGCACCGGTCAGGAAGTCGGGCCGTACGTGTATGACCGCGTGTTGGGACCGATGGGGCTGCCGCGCGGGATTCGTGACACGCAGTACCGTGAGATGCCGTACTCGGACAACCGCGAGTTGAATTTCAGCAACGAACCCGGTTGGGGCCGCGGCGGCAGCGAGGGGTGTAACGCCTACGGCGCGGATCGCAGCGCCAGTCCCCTTGGCTACAACTCCATCGTCGGCAGCACGTTCCGGTGTTCGGCGCGGGATCTGGCGCGGCTGGCGTACCTGTGGCTGAATCGGGGCCGGTGGGGCGCGCGGCAGCTCGTGCCGGCGGCGTGGATGTCGCTGGCCACACGCCGCTTCGTGCGCGACACCGGTGAGACGCCCAACAACTACGGCCTGACGTTCTGGACGCACAACGGCGAGGCCGGAGTGCCCGCGGACCTGTTCATGTCGCGCGGCCACAACCTGAATCACAGCTACGTGATTCCCAGCCTCGACCTCGTGGTGGCGAGGCTGGGGAACGACAACCGGCGATCGCCTGACGGAACGCCGTTTGCCACGACGCTCATCCAGAAGATTGTCGCGGCGATGAATCCCAGCTAGCCGCGTTCGTCAGACGCGCGTCGGGTCCGGTGTCACCCGGCCCTGGTGCCGTTCGGCAGCGGCCACTCCGGCTGGAGCAGGGCCGGCCGGATGCCGTCGGCGTAGCCGGCGTCGCATAACATCGCCTCAGAGGTCACGCCCCGCATGGTGCGAGGCTCGAGGTTGTAATAGAAGAGCGCCTGCCGGCCCACCAGTGACTCCGGGTGGGCGCGCTCCTGCCGGATGCCCGCCACCACCGTGCGCACGTCCGCGCCGAAGTCGACAGTGAGACGCATGAGTTTGTCCGATCGCTCGACGGGCGCGATGGCGGTGATGGTGCCCACGCGCAGATCAACCTGTTCAGCCACGGTCATGGGAATGTGTGGCTTCTGCGGTGCGGGACGAACACCCGGCGCCTCGGTGGGCCCCTCGAACGTCCGCGCCAGGTAGGCCGCGAGGCCCTGCTCGACGTTCTGACCCGTCAGCATCGTTTCCACCCACGCGTTCCGCTCGAACCAGACGATCTCGAGATCCCAGACGCAGAAGGATTCGTGCGGCCCCGCGGGTCTCCAGGCGCCGTCCGCGCGCACCCAGACGCGCATCGGCAATTCGTTCTGCTGCGACCACCAGCCGGCCACCAGGTAGTCGCCGGTCGCACCCTGATGCTCGATGAGAAAGCCGGCCCCGGGACGGCCCGCCGCGTCGTCCACCTCAGGCACCGCCGCGGCCACCAGGGCTTCTGTCGTCGAGAAGCGGGCCCGATCGTGTGGCGCATCTCCCACATCCACCGAGTAACACTTGAACGACGTGCCGCCCATGGTGCGGAGCCCGTCACTGGTAATCCGTCGCCGGCGGAATGGGTCAAAGGGGCTGGCCATGCACACAGCGTCACGCCTCACCGCGCGGTCGTCAAGAGACAGACGCACCGGTGGCGCGAAGATCGTCAACGGCCCACAGAGACGGGTGTAGGATTTTCTCGCGGTGCGCGATGCGCCGTGCCGACATGTCCCATCTGCTGCGCCTGCCGATCGTGATCTGGTTGGCTGCCACTGTGGTGGCCGCACCTGGCCAGCTCGTACGGACGGCGGATCCTGCCAAACGGGGGCTGACTGCGACGGATTTTCCGCGAGTCACCGAAGTCGCGCCGGGCGTCTTCACCTACGAACAGCTGCGATCGGCCGGCCAGGAGACCTTCACGACCGTCAGTCTCTTCGTGAACACACCGGAGGGGGTCCTCGTGGCAGACGGCCAGGGCAGCCTGGCGGAAACGGCGAAACTCGTGGCGCGCATCCGGGAGATGACGCCCCGTCCCATCACCCACGTCGTCATCGGATCCGATCATGGCGACCACACCGCCGGCAACGCGGCGTTTCCGATCGACGCGGTGACGTACGCGCATCCGGCGTCCATCGCGTTGCTGGACCGCGGACCGTCCGGTGCCGTCCCGCAGAAACTGACGCCGGTCGAATCCACGACGACACTGTCGCTGGGGGGCACGGAGATTCAGATCCGCTTCCTCGGGCGCGCGCACACCGGGGGCGACCTCAGTGTGTACCTGCCTCGCGAGAAGGTGCTCTTCATGAGCGAGGCGTACCTGCACCGGGTGTTTCCCGCGATGCGATCGGCCTACCCGTCCGAGTGGGTCCGCACGATCGAGCGCGCCCAGGCGATGGACGTCACCACCTTCGTGCCGGGGCATGGCTTCGTGGACTCGCCACAGGTGCTGCGCGAAGAACTCGACATGTTCCGTCAGGCCCTCGTGGCGGTGATCGCCGAAGGCACCCGTCTGCACAAGGCCGGCGTGCCCGTCGACCAGGCCGTCACGCAGGCGCGATTCGGCGAGTTCGAATCCTGGACGCTGCGCGCCAGCCAGGCGCCGACCGCGATCCGCCGCGTGTACGCGGAACTCAACGGCCAGCTGAAGTAGCTGCCGGCAGCCGGCGCTGCCCGAGTCCGGCGGGATTCTTCGTTATGATCGCAGCGATGTCCCTGCCGGCCCAGCGTTTCGTGTACCCCCGTGTCCCCGTCACCATCTGCGTGCTGACCTACGGGGACTACGCGGCGCTGGCCAGGCAGACCATCGACAGCATTCTGAGCCACTGCGATCGTCGCGAGTACCTGCTGTTCGTCGGCGCCAACGCGGTCGGCGACGAGACCCGCGCGTACCTCGAGGCGCTGCACGCCGACGGCGCCATCGACCGGCTGTTCATCAGCGACACCAACATCAACAAGTGCCCGATGATGCGCCGGATGTTCGAGGCGGTGGACACACCCTTCGTCTGGTGGTTCGACGATGACTCCTTCGTCGAGAACCGGCGGGCGCTGCCCGACCGTCTGCGCGTCGCGCACGAGGCGCGGCCGGAGGAGGTGCTGTGGGGCCACGTGTTCTTCTTCGGCAACGAGGCGGATTTCAACTACGGCACCGACGTCGTCGGGTTCGTGAAGACGGCCCCCTGGTACACGGGGAAGCAGCCCCCCTCGTGGGAGCCCGGCGGCAAGGGTGAACACGACTTCGAAGGAAAAGGCACCGGCGACGGGCGCTGGTTCTTCGTCACGGGCGGCAACTGGTTCATGCGGCTGTCCGCGATCCGCGCGCTCGACTGGCCTGACCCCCACCTCATCAAGCGCAACGATGATGTGCTGCTGTGTGAAGCGATCCGGCAGCAGGGCTGGACGTTCCGCGACATCGGGCCCTGCGGCGTGGCGATCAACACGGCGCCCCGCCGCGGCGTCGGCGAAGACCCCGCCACGATGGCGCAACAAATGGGCCGCACCACGAACACCCTGGCCACGCTGGACCTGGGCGGGTGGTTCGAGGACAACGAAGCCGCCGTGTATCAGCGATTGACCCGGGCGGTGCCACGGGGCGGCACGGTGGTCGAAATTGGCGTCTGGAAGGGGCGATCGATCTCGCGCGTGCTCGACATCTGCCGGGAGCGCGCGCTCACGATCTATGCCATCGACCAGTGGAGATACGCGCCCGACGATCCCCACTTTGGTGAAGCCAGGACGGTCGACATCTTCGACGTGTTCCAGGCGAACCTGGCGCAGCTCGGCCACACCGACACCGTGCGGATCATCCGCGAGGATTCCGCCGACGCCGCGCGCCACTTCGCGGACGCGTCAATCGACCTGCTGTTCCTCGATGGCGACCATTCCCATGAAGGCGTCAAGCGCGACCTGCTGGCCTGGATTCCCAAGATGAAGCCCGACGGCGTGTTGTTCGGCCACGACTACACGTGGTTTGAAGGGGTCCGGACCGCCGTGGCCGAGGTGCTGGGGAATCGGTTCGAACTCGTCGGCGGCAGCCTCTGGCAGATGCTCCCCGTGCTTTCGACGCCGGTCTCGGAGGCGCGTGGCGCCATCTTCATCCCGACGTTCCGCGATGGACGGCTGCTCGAGGAGAACTGGTCCGGCCGCCCGGAACTGGCCCGGCTGCCCGACATCCACGTGTTCGACGACAACTTCGAGGAAGCCGAGTCGGCGCTGGTGCGCGAGCTGTGCGAACGCAACGGCTGGCATTACCACGCGTCGGGGCGGTCGACGCATGGCCACTGGATGGAGGAGTACGGCGACACCAGCGGATTCAACCGCTTCATGTTCGACTCCATCCTCGCGCTGGGCGACGACTACGATTTCGTCATCAAGATGGACACCGACGCCTACGTCGTCGATCCCGATTTCCACCTGGAGTTCGCGCGGCAGCTGCATGGCCGGAGCGCCATCGCCGGCACGATTGAGACGCGCGCGACTCGCGATGTCATGAGCTTCTGGGAGATCGCTCGCGCGGCCGGGTACTCGTATCCGGTGGGCGATCACGTCGGCCACATCCAGGGCGGCATCAGCGGGTTCAGCAAGCGCGCGTTGCAGCGCCTGCGCGAGATGGGGTTTCTGGAAGGGCCGCACGCCGGATACGGCGAGGACGGCTACATCTCCTACGCCTGCATGCTGCTGGGTATCGAACTGCGTGAGACCCAGCAGACCATGTCGTGGTGGCGGCACTATCGACCGCCGGTCGACCAGCTGCGGTCGCTCAAGGCCATTCATCCCATGACCCGTCGCGAGTGGCAGGGCGCCTCCTGATCGACTGAGCCGCCGGTCGTCATCCCCGGAGCACGTCGACCGGATCGACACGCGTCGCGCGCCGTGCCGGACCATACGCCGCCGCACACGCCACCACGACCATCGTCACCGCGATGATCGTGTAGGCGGCCGGATCGGCGGGCGTGACGCCAAAGAGCAGGTCGCCCATCCCACGCGCGAGGAACCACGTGCCGGCCAGTCCGGCGACCAACCCCACGACGGTCAGACTCAGCCCTTCGGCGACCACCGATCGCACCAGACCGGCGGGCCCTCCGCCCAGCGCCAGACGGATCGCCATCTCGCGCGTGCGCTGCGTGACGAGGAACGCCAGTACGCCGTACAGCCCGACCGCGGCGATGGCCAGCGCCACCCCGGCAAAGATCGTGAACAACACCGTGTTGAACCGGTCGCGCGCGGTGAACGTGGCGACCACGTCCTCCATCGTCGTCAGCAGCGCCACCGGGAGTCGCGGGTCCTGCTCGCGCACGACCGCGCGAATCGACGGCAGCGTCAGCGAGGGCGCGGCCGCGGTCTTCGTCACGAAGAACAGCGAGAACTCCTGCTTCTGCAGCGCGGACAGATAGATCTGCCCTTCACCCTCCTGTCGAGCGCCGCGATTGCGCACGTGGCCGACGATTCCGATGATGGTCTGGAAGGGGCCCTCCTGGAGGTTGCCGTTGATGGCCAGGCGCGCGCCGATCGGACTGCGTCCGGGGAAGTACTGCTGGGCGAAGACCGCGTCGACAATCACCACGGCCGGTGCGGCGTCGTGGTCGGCGTCCGTGAAATCACGCCCCTCGAGCAGCGGAATGGCTGCGGTGGAGAAATAGCCCGGCAGCGCCACGGCGAATTCCGCGTGTGGTTGCGGCACGCCGGGGGTCTCCGGCCGACCGGCGATGCCGACGGTGCCGCTCCAGCCCGTCGGTGACATGGGCAGCGGATACACGGCGGAGGCCTGGACGACGCCGGGAATGGCGGCAAGACCGTCGCGCACATTCGTGTGGAAGGCAAAGACCTTGGCCGGCTGGTCGTACTGCGCGCGCGGAATCGTGAGACGCGCGACGGCCACGCGGTCGGGGTCGAAACCGGCCGGTGTGGACGTGATGGCCGCGTAGCTGCGAATCAGGAGCGCCGCGCCGGTGAGCACCACGACCGCCAGCGCGACTTCCGCTACTACCAGCGCGCCGCGCAGGCCGCGTCTGAGCGCGCCGGCGCCGGCGCTTCGGCCGTCGGCCAGCGCCTGTTGGGGACCTGCGGCCGACTGACGGAAGGCGGGAAGCAGTCCCACGGCCGTTCCCGCCACCAGCGCGAGGAGGCCCGTGAACGCGAGGACGGTCGCGTCGATGCGGACGAGGTCCAGCCGGGGAATTCCGCCGGGATTGAGCGCAAGCAGCAGCTTCAGCCCGCCGGCGGCGACGCCCACGCCGAGCAGCGCACCCAGGCCGGTGAGGACGAGCGTTTCGACGAGCAGTTGCTGGACGAGGCGCGACCGTCCGGCACCCAGCGCGCTGCGCACTGCCAGCTCGCGATGCCGAGCGGCACCGCGCGCCAGCAGCAGGTTGCCGACATTGGCAAACGCGATGAGCAGGACGCAACCGACGGCGCCGAACAGCACCATCAGTCCGAGCCGTACGTCGCCAACCATCTCATCGGTCAGGGACTTCGCCCGGAGGGCCCAGCGGACGCTGGGTTCCGCGTAGCGGGTGGGGAAGCGCGTCTTGTATTCGCTGGCAATGCGCTCGAGGTCCGCGGTCACCTGGCCCGCCGAGACGCCCTCTTTCCGCAGGCCGAGCACTTCCAGGTACTGGTTGCCTCGGCCGTCGCGAGTCTGCTCCCAATTAAACGGGATCCAGAGGTCGGCTCTGTCGCGCAGATAACCGATCGCTTCATCCGGCATCTGCACGGATGGGGGCATCACGCCGATGACCACGCGGGGCAGTCCCCCCAGACTGATCGTCCGCCCGACGATCCCGGGGTCGGCGCCGTACCGGCGCTGCCACAGGCTGTCACTCAGCAGGACCACGCGCTCGGCGCCCGAGACGCCGTCGGAGGTCGCAAAGGGTCTGCCCAGTGAGGGCCGCACGCCGAGCAGATCGAAGAGATCACTGGACACGACCACGGCGTTGACGCGCAGCGGTTCGCAGCCGCCGCCGGGGCAGTCATCGGTCAGGGCGGACATCTGCGGGCGCATCGCCGCGAGTCGCTCGAAGGTCTGCGCCTGGCTCTTGAGGTCCGCGAATTCCTCGGGGGACATCGCCGCTTCTTCCAGTCCCTCCTGCGCGTACGAGTTGAACACGTACATCGCCCGGCCGGCGTTCGGGTACGGCAGATCGCGCAGCAGCACGGCGTGCACCACGCTGAAAATCGCGGTGGTGGCGCCGATGCCCACGGCCAGCGTGATGAGCGCCGTGGCGGTGAAGACCGGTGTCCGGCGGAACGTGCGAAGCGCGTAGCGGATGTCCTGCATCACCATCGTTGGCATTGGAAGCGACCTGCGGTTGCGGGCGACGGCCCGTACGTGGCCCATGCGGGCCAGTGCCTTCTGCCGCGCGGCCTCGGGGTCGAGGCCTTCTTCGACGTACCGGCGCGTGAGCATCTCGATGTGGAAGTCGAGTTCCTCGTCCGCCGGACTCATGACGCGTCTCCTCTGAGTGCGACGACCGGGTCGATACGGACGGCCCGGCGGGTCGGCACGTACGTCGCGAGGCTGGCGACGATGAGCATGGCCACGCCGCAGACGGCAAACGTGGACGGGTCGAGCGGCGCCACGCCGTACAACCATCCGGCCAGCAGCCGGGTCGACGCCGCGGCGGCCAGCAGCCCGGTGGCGACGCCGGCGATCGAGAGCCGCAGCATCTGGCCCAGGATCAGGTTGCGGACGTCGCGCGGCTGAGCCCCGAGCGCCATGCGCACACCAATTTCCCTCCGTCGTTGCGCCACCGACCACGCCAGCGTGGCGGCCAGACCGACGGCGGCCAGCAGGACGGCCAGTGCGGCGAAGAGTCCGAAGAGCCAGGCGCCCAGGCGCGGTTGCGCCACCTCTGCGTGCATTTCGTCGAGCAGCGGCTCGATCTCGTCCACGAGCAGTCCCGGCTGGACACGGTCAACGGCGCTCCGCATCAGCGCAGGCAGACCTGCCGCCGCGCGAGGCTCCGGATGAATGGCGACAAAGGCGTTCCCGAGGATCGACTGGCGCAGCGGGGTGAAGACGAAGGGCCGGATGCGCGTGTCGGATCCGCTGGACCGGATGTCGCCCACGATGCCCACGATGGTGACGGGATGGGCCTGGGTGCCTCGCCGCAGCGTGACCGTCGATCCCAGCGGGCTCTGCCCGTCGAACCACCGGCGCGCGAACGCTTCATTGACGACCGCGACCTGCCCCGATGACGCCTCGTCGGCGTCAGTCAGCGGCCGTCCGCCGCGCAGTGGAATCCCCATGAGATCGAAGTAGTTCGGCGTCACGGCCGCCACGTCGACATTGACCCGGGTTCCGGCGATGTCGGCCGGCAGCACCGCGCGTGATCGCCGCATGGGCACCGACGTGGTGGCCGCGACCGCGCGGACGCCCCCCGATTCAAGAAGGCGGGCGCGCAGTGATTCGTGGAAGCGCACACGTTCGGCGGCCGTCGTCTCTGGCGGCAATCGCACCAGCGCCATGTACTTGCCGCCCGGGTCGAAGCCGGGGTCGCTGGGGCGAAGCGTGACAAACGTTCGGATCATCAGGAGAGCCGCCACCATCAGCAGGACACCCAGGGCCAGCTCGCCCGCGACCAGAATCTTCCGGATGCGGGGCCGCGCGCCGGTGTTGCCGCGTTCACCCGAGGCCAGGCCTCCACGCACGGCCTCGGCCGACGCCTGCCAGGCGGACACCAGTCCTGACACGACGCCGCCACACACGGCCAACGCGAGGCTGGCCGCCAGCACACGCTGATTGAGGGACACCGCGTCCACGTTGGGCAGGCCCTGCGGCAGCAGCGCCATGATGGCGTCGAAGGAGACGTACGCGAGGCCGATGCCGAGGGTGGCGCCCGCCAGGGCCACCACGACATGTTCGGCGACCGTTTCACGAATCACACGCGTGCGTGTGGCGCCGAGCGCCAACCGAATCGCCAGCTCCCGCCGGCGGCCCGCCAGTCGCTCAAGTCCGAGGTTCGTCACGTTCGCGAACGCAATCAGCAGAACGGCCAGCACCGCGCCGACCAGCGCCAGGAACGGACTGCGCAGGTCTCCGACCAGGTCTTCCGCGTATGGTCTGAGCACGATGTCGGATGCGTTCAATGCGGCATTGACCTGCTGGGTGGCTGCGTCAAGGGGGATCTCGGCGTTCAACCGGGCGAGGGGGCTGACGCGATCCTGCGCCGCCTGACGCACCGGACACCCCATCGACGGCTCCACCCGTCGTCCTGGCGTGTACGGCACCCAGATCTCTCGATAGAGACGTGGATACGGGCCATCAAAGCCCGCCGGCATGACGCCGATGATCGTGACCGGCGTGGCATCGAGGGCGATGACCCGTCCGACGGCGTCCGCCGTGCCACCAAGCGACTGACGCCAGAAGTTGAAGCTGACCACGGCGACGGCCGCGCCGGTTCGGGCTTCCTCCGGAGTGAACCAGCGGCCCAGCAGCGGGCTGGTCCCGAGCACCGCGGGCATGTCGGCCGACAGGCACACGGTCTGCGTGCGCTTCGACACGTCGATCCGGGTGGCGACCGGACTGGCGATATCGTCGGCTCCGAGGGCGGCCAGAGCGGGAGGCCGGTGTGCGGCGAGCCGTTCGTAGTGTTCGTACGTCAGCGCCGAGAGTTGACCGTCCGGCTGACGCACGAGGATGCTGACGACGGCGTCCATGTCGGCCAGCGGGGCGCGCAGCAGTACGCCGTCGACCACGGAGAACACGGCGGTACTGGCCCCGGCGCCGAAAGCCAGCATGACCGTGGTCAGCACCACGAACGCGGGCGAGCGTCGCAGCACTCGGGCGGCGTGCATCAGGTCCTGGCCGAGACTCCTCAGCCACGATGCCGACGGCCGCGGTGCCTGATGCGGTCGCAGGTCGACCGGGCCCACGCGCATCAGCGCCTTCTGCCGCGCGGCCTCCGGGTCGAGGCCTTCTTCGACGTACCGGCGCGTGAGCATCTCGATGTGGAAGTCGAGTTCCGGATCGCGGTCGGCCGGGGTCATCGCGCGTTGAACACCTTGGTCATGGCCCGGGCCAGACTCATCCAGCCTTCGGTCCGGCGCCGCAGTTCAAGCCGGCCCTTCGGCGTCAGGTCGTACACCTTGATCTGCTTGTTCAGTTCCGAGACGGCCCAGGCGGCCTTGATCCAGCCCTTGGTCTGGAGCCGGCTCAACGCCGGGTACAGGGCGCCTTCCTGGACGGCGAGCAGGTCGTCGGTGGACGCCTCGATCCAGCGGGCGATGGCATACCCATGCATGGACTTGCGCGAGAGGGCCTGGAGGATGAGCAGGTCGAGTGTGCCCTGGGGGATGGTTGGCATAAGAGGTCTGTCCCTAAAGCTTCGATGTATGAGACGAGGGTCGGCGGGGAAAGGTTGGCTGGTGGGCTCGTGGCTCGTGGGTTGGTGGGTTCGTGGGTTGGTGGGCTCGTGGGTAATGACGGCCCCCGCGGGCAATGGAGTGGGTCAGCGAATACCCAGACCCTGTCGCGTCGTTGCGCGCGCGCGGCTGAAGAAGTTCCTGAGCCGCTGCGCCTCTTCAAGCAGGCACTCTGCTCTTTCAGCCCAAGGCGCGCAGCCATCGAGTTCAACCAAGATTGACAGCCAATGAGCCGTTTCGGCAGCCTCCTCATGAACAATACAGAGCTTCGCGAAGAACTCGCGGCCGGATCGCGCACCACTGACGGCCAGGTGGTTGGCGCTCACGCTGCCGGCCGCACGAACGAGCTGCGTGAGCACCGGCCACAGGCTGGGATCCCGGCCCGCCGATCGACTGAGTCTGATGACGTCGATGGTCAGCTTGCGGGTCGTCGCTTCGAGCTCACGAACACGTGTCCTGTCCATGCCCAGCCGACCAAGCAACCGCTATGCCATGAGCGCACCCACCTTCGCTGACCGCCCACTAACCCACGAGCCCACGAACCCACGAACCCACGAACCCACCAGCCCACTAACCCACGAGCCCACGAGCCCACGAACCCACCAGCCCACGAACCCACGAACCCACGAGCCCACGAGCCCACGAACCCACCAGCCCACGAGCTATGATCTCTCCATGAAGCTTGGGGTGTTTGCCGTCCTGTTCGGGGAAAAGCCGTTCGAAGAGACGCTCGATTACGTGGCGTCGCTCGGGCTTGACGCGGTGGAAATCGGGTGCGGCGCGTACCCGGGTGATGCGCACTGCAAGCCGGCGCAACTGCTGGGCAGCGCCCGGCGGTTGCGGGAGTTCAAGGACGCCGTTGAGTCACGAGGGCTGGTCATCAGCGCGCTCAGTTGCCACGGCAATCCGCTGCACCCGGACCGCAAGATCGCGCGCGCTCATCATGAGGCGTTCCTGCGCACCGTGCAGCTGGCGGAGCAGCTGGACGTCCGGACGGTGATTACCTTCAGCGGATGTCCGGGCGGTGATCCGAAGGCCACCCAGCCGAACTGGATCGTGTCGCCCTGGCCGCCGGAATTCGCGGCCGCGTTGGACTGGCAGTGGAAGGAGCGGGTGATTCCCTACTGGACGGACACCGTGCGCGCCTGCAAGGCGACCGGTGTGCGTGTGGCCATCGAGATGCACCCGAACTTCGTGGCCTACAACCCTGAATCGATGCTGCGGCTGTCGGCCATTGCGCCGCGGACGATCGGCTGCAACTTCGATCCCAGCCACCTGTTCTGGCAGCAGGCCGATCCGGTGGCCGCCATCCGGGCGCTGGGCGACCGCATCTTCCACGTCCACGCCAAGGACTGCCGCGTCGACGTGGCCAACACCCGCGCCAACGGCGTACTCGACTCGAAGAACTACACCCGCGAGAGTGAACGGTCGTGGATCTTCCGCACCGTCGGCTTCGGCAACGACGCCCTGGTCTGGAAGGACATCATCTCAGCGCTGCGCATGGCCGGCTACGACCACGTCATCTCCATCGAACACGAAGACAGCCTGATGGCGCCCGATGAAGGCCTGAAGAAGGCCATCGACTTCCTCAAGCCGATGATCATCAGCAAACCCCGAGGGCAGGCGTACTGGGCTTGAGCAAGTGGCGGCAAGTGGCGGCAAGTGGCGGCAAGTAGCGGCAAGTGGCGGCTAGTAGCGGCAAGTAGCCGCGTCTGCCTAGACTTTCACCCAGCGCCGCGACTTGGCCGCCCGGGTCATGGCGTCGAGCACACGCTGGTTGGCCACGCCGTCGGCGAAGTTGGGCGTCGGCACCTTGCCCACTCGGATGCCCTCGAGCAGGTCGTACACGGTGTGCGTGAACGTGTGCTCGTACCCGATGATGTGGCCCGGCGGCCACCACTGGCCGACGAACGGATGCGACCCTTCGGTCACCATGATCGTCCGGAAGCCCTTCAGATGCGGCGGGTCGGACTCGAAGTAGACCTCGAGTTCGTTCATCCGCTCCAGATCAAACGCCAGGCTGCCCTTGAGGCCGTTGATCTCGAACCGGTTGTAGTTCTTGCGGCCCGGCGCCATGCGTGTCGCCTCGATGGTGCCAATCGCGCCGTTCGTGAATCTCACCAGCGCCTGCGCCGCATCGTCGACCGTGACTTCGCGATCGCGGCTCCGGGATCGAGCCGCGCCACGCGGCGAGTCCCCCGATGGCCGCTTGGTCACGAACGTCTTGAGGTCCGCAGCCACTTCGGCGATCTCACCCACGAGAAAACGCGCCAGGTCGATCGAGTGCGAGGCGATGTCGCCCAGCGCGCCTGAGCCGGCCTTGGTCCGATCGAGCCGCCAGTTGAAGGGCGCCTTCGGATCGGACATCCAGTCCTGCAGGTACGTGCCGCGGTAGTGTCGAATCTCACCGAGCTGGCCCGACGCGATGATCTGTTTCGCCAGCTGCACGGCCGGCGCGCGGCGGTAGTTGTGGCAGATCATGTGGGCGACGCCGGCCTTCTCCACGGCAGCCAGCATGCGCTCGGCATCCCGCAGCGAATTGGCGAGCGGCTTCTCGCAGAACACGTTCTTGCCCGCCCTGGCCGCGGCAATCGCAATCTCCGCGTGGCTGTCGCCGGGCGTGCAGATGTCCACCAGATCGACGTCTTCCCGAGTGATGACCTGGCGCCAGTCTGTGGCGGCTTCCTCCCACCCCAGTGTCCGGCGCGCCGCTTCAACACCGGCCGCCGATCGCCCGCAGATGACCTTCATCCGCGGCGCCAGCTTCGGCGAAAAGAAGGGGCCGACCTGCCGGTACGCGTTGCTGTGCGCCCGGCCCATGAAGGCGTAGCCGATGAGGGCGACGTTGATGTCGGTCATTTTTCCGGAGGGAGCTTCGGGTCGAAGGCGCGCACGTACTTCGAAAGCGCCTGGATCTGTTCGGGCTTCAACTTGGCCTTGAACGGCAGCATCGGGGTGCCCGCCACGCCTTCGGTGATGACCTTGGCCATCGCCGCCGATGACGTGCCGTGTTTCCAGTTGCGTTCAAAGAACGCCATCTCCGGAATCGGGGCCTTGCCGTTGACGCCATGACACAGCTGGCAGTGCAGCCGATACAGGCGGGCCACCTCGGCAGGTGCCGGCGCCTGCGCCTGCGTCTCCGCGTCCGGCCGCTCGAGCGCGGCCACATCCATCTTCATCGTCACGGCCGCAAGCAGACCTGCGGCCGCCACTCCAAGCACAACCGTCTTTCGCATCTGCACTATTGTGCCTGATCCGGGCGGGAGGCAACGGATCGGGCCGAGCGGAGGCTGATCGCCGGGTCGGTGCCGCTGGTCAGGCCGGTGGCGTCGGGGAAGACCCCGCACCGGGTGGCCGGACTCTCCGCCCGGCGCGCCGAGGCGGAGCGGGCGCCGCCGGCAAGGCCGCGCCCACGCGTTGGCATCCGATGTGCGTCACCAGAGTCAAGAATGACCCGCAGCGCCATGGTCCTGATGTCCCTCGTCTGCGTGGCCACGACCGCCCGGGCGCAACCGTCGGTGGAAGTGTCCGCGCATCTGGTGCTGCCGGCCCGCCCGGCACACGTCAGCTTCTCCGCCGACTACCAGCCTGAGCTGGCGGGCGGCACCCGTGTGGCCAGCCAGGCGCGCCAACAGCTGCGCCTTGACGCAGACGACTTCGGTGACTGGGACGTCGGTCTGACGTGGTTGGCCACCAGGCGTTTCGGAGCGCAGATTGTGCTCGGTCGTCGCCAATCACCGTTGACCGGGCCGGCGTCCGCACAACACGTGACGCTGCAGTACCTGGCGCGCCAGCCGCCCGATTACGTGGAGCGTGCGTACCTGTACGACCAGACCCTCGACGGCGGCTCGTTGCGGGGCCGGCTCACCGATTGGCGCCTGGCGGCCAATGGCGTGTGGCGGCCGCGGACTGGAACCGTCACCCTCACGCTGGCCGGTGGCGCGATGGTCAGCCGCGCGGCTGGTTGGATCGAGCCGCTGTCGTTCTACGAGTTCCACCTCGGCGGACACTCGACCCTGTTCTACGAAGAGGCCCGCGTGCGGCTCCGGCTGGAGGACTCGTGGCGCGTGGGACTCACCGGCGGGCTCGAACTGGGGGTGGACGTCGGCGCCCGTCTGTCGCTGACTGCCGGCGCGCAGTGGTCAACCGGACCCGGTCGCATCCCGGTCCGCGTGGAACTGATCGACGCCGAGTCGATGATGTTTCCGATACCGGAAACACGAATCGCTTCGGCCATCCACGGGCAATCGTTGACCATCACCCGCTGGGGTGGTCCGCTACTCACCCTGGGCCTGCGGGTCCGGTGACCGGCACTGCGGCCCTGTGATCACCGTGGCCACGCGACCTCACGTTCGTGGCCTCAGCGCGATCGCTCCCACGTAACAGGCCGCGACGACAAGCAGCAGGATGTTGTAGCCGGTCACCAGGGCGATGTACTCGGCCACGCCCCCGGCCATGGCGCCCAGCAGGTTGATGCCGTAGTCGCGCGGCAGGGAAGGCGACCGCTTGATCGCGGTCCCGAACAGCAGGCCGGCGCAGAAGATCGGACTGAAACCCAGCAGCGCATGGGCCAGCGATTCGGCGGCGAGGCTGTCGAAACTGAGAGAGCCGACCGGCAGCAGGTAGTTGGCTCCCAGCAACGCCAGCAACACGACCCCCACCGCCCAGGGTGATCGGATGTCGACCCGCGACACGACGATCGTGGCACCCAGGGCCATCACCAGCACACCGGTGATCGCCAGCGATGCCACGACCCAGGTCGATCCCCACAGCAGGGCGAACTGGGTAATGGCTTTGGTCTCGAGCATCATGAAGCCGGCGCCAAGCAGGAACATCTGCCACGACCAGCCCCTCCCGGCGCGCCGGACGACCGGCACCACCACCGCCAGCGACGCCCCGAAGATCAGCGCGAGCGACCAGAGGTAGTGGGCCGGGACGTGCCGGTCGCGCAGGTAGAGGAACGGCCAGTCGTCGGTGGCCGGCTCGATGGCGGCGTCCCGCTGATGTCTGACGGCCGGACTGGGCGCGTGCGACTGGCCGAACGCCGTCACACGATCCGGGATCGGCGGATCTGCCGGCATGGACGCCACGCGCGGCCCGGCGAGCATCACACCCAGGTACGCGCGCGCGGCATGGACGTGCAGCCATGGTTCCTGCTCGAACACGCGCGCCGCCGTGTTGGCCAGCCGGTCCACCAGCCAGTCCTCGCGGAAGTAGTTGTACATGACCATCAAGCCGTTCGGCTTGAGCCGATCCCGCACCGCCTCGAACGCCTCCTCGGTGAACATGTAGCTTTCGAGCCGCACACCCGAAAATCCCGACTGCAGCGTCAGCGAATCGATGAGCGCATACACGATCAGGTCGTACTTCTTCTCGGTCGTCCTCAGGAAGTGCCGGCCATCATCATTGATGACGCGCAGCCGCGGGTCGTCGTAGGGCCGGTCCGGGTGGAGCTGGCGGCCGAGCCGGATGATCACGGGATCGATTTCGACCGCATCCACGGACTTGGCCCCGTGCCGCAGGGCCGCGGTGACGTCGGTGCCCGAGCCCGCACCGATGATCAGAACGTCGTCGAAGGTGTCACCGAAGACGGCGTAGGGCCACTGGTAGAAGTACTCCTTGTGGTCGAGCGGCGCCATCGACTGGTGGAAGATGTTGTTGACCTCCACGACCGTGTCGGTCCCGTCCTGGCGGACCAGCACCTTGTAGTACGGCGACCACAACGTGTGGGTCGCCATCACTGCAATCAGGACGATCGCCGCGCCGTTGAGCGCGACGCCCGACCAGCGGAGCCACGCGGGCGGCGCCTGCTGCCCGGGATCCGGCGTCAGCAGGAAGGGCAGGGCCACCAGACCGGCGATGCCGAACCACACCTGCGGCGGCCACTGCGACCACGACATGACGCCCAGCGCGATCACGCCCAGCAGGCTGCCGAATACGTTCCACAGGTAGCCGCGAATCGACGGCAGTGTGGCCATCTCGCGGCCCATGCGTTCGGCCAGCGCGGCGAACAGCGCCACGACCACGAAGAAGATCGCGGGCAGCAGGTACACGCTTTCGATGGCGACCACGGGCTCATCCGTGCCCGAGGTGAAGTAGATCGCGCCGCTGGCCTGCACGGCGACTTCAATCTGCACGGCCCACACCCCGAAGACGATCAGCGCAAGGACGGCGGGGAACCAGGCAAACAGCCGGCTTCGGGTGGGTGCCAGGAGGCACCCGAGCCCGATGCCGAGGAAGCTGGCGAGCAGGATGAAGTTCGAGAAAAACGACAGCAGCCGGATCTGCGCCGGCAGCCATCGAATCAGCGCGATTTCAAGGAAGAGAACGAGAAATGAGGCCGCCGCAATGCGAAGCGCGAGCACGCTTGGATTCTACTGGACACCGCCGCGGCCAGCAGCAGCCCGGCTGACAACAACAGGCCGGCCATCGCCAGGGCGTCGCCCACGGCTGTGGCGTTTGTGGACAGTCTGCCCACCGGCACCCGGGCCACCATGACGCCGTCGGTGTCGTCGAGCGCACTCATCCACGCGCGTGTGCGCCCCCGCGCGTCGAAGGCGCCGCTGGGGGCCCACCGCACCGACCGCAACAGCGTGAAGCCGCCTTCAATCGCCCGGGTCCGGGCCATGAACGTGTGCACCGGATCGATGCCCCTCCAGTCGGAGGACGGCAGGACGACGAGGTCCGCGCCCAGGCGGGCATGTTCACGCGCGAGGGCCGGGAAGTCGTAGTCGTAGCAGATGGCGCCGGCGACCCGGCCATACGGCCGCTCGAGCACACGCAGCGGCTCGGTGCCGCGAATCGAGGGTTCGCCCGGCACCGGATGATGTTTGCGGTACTCCTCCAGGATCTCGCCCGAGTCGCTGATGAAGAGGTACTTGTTGTCAAAGAGCAGTCGATCGGCGCCGACGAGCACGCCGTACGCCAGCACCAGATCGATCTGCCGGTCGCGCGCGAGCGCGCGGGCGCGAGCGACGAACCCCGGCTCCTCGGCGGGCGGCATCACGGTGGCGATTTCGTTCCATACCACCAGGCGCGCGCCAAGGTCGGCGGCCGTGATCGTGCGGGCGAACAACTGATCCGTGTTGGCGCGCAGCGCGTCGGCGTCAGGAAGGCCCCGTTCGGTGGGGCCGACCTTCGTGGTGACCGCCGCCACAGTGACCGTCTGTCCCGGCACGGGCTGATCGAGGCGCATCGCCCCCCATCCCACGACCATCGTCACCAGGAGGCCGGCAAGCGCCGGCGCTGTCGCGCGGTGCCCGGTCGGCCAGGTTGAGGGTGACGCCCCCAGGGCGATGGCCATCGAACCCGAGGCGAAGGCCATCAACGCGCCGGCGCCGGCCAGGCCGGCCACCGAGACGATCTGCATGAACGTCAGCCACTCGACCTGGCTGTTGGCGGTGGCCATCCATGCCCCGAACTCCGTCAGGCCGTAGCCCACCCAATCCACACCGGCCGTGGCGGCCACATAGGCGATCAGGCCCGCGCCCTCGCCAAGGCGCCGGCGCACGGCTTCTCCGATGCCAATCGCGGCAAACCGGATCAACGCCAGCGGCGGCGCAAAACCAATCACCCCGACGACAGGCACGGGCGTCGTCGCGAAGATCGCGCACTGGGCGGCGTACCCTGCCAGCAACGAGAGGAACAGCCACGCCCAGTCGCGGCGGCCGTGCGCGCGCCTCGCGAACAGCAGCCACGGGATCGGAGCGAACCAGGCCAGCGGCGCCACGCCCCAGCGCGGGCCGGTCAGAATCGTGAAAGCCACACCTACCATCAGCAGTCGCGTCATCGAGTCACTCCTCGATGGGCACTTTACGGAGGCGGGGGGCCAGCGGACTTGACCGGCGATGTCAGCTTTTTGACCGGCGGCGTCAAACCGCGCGGGCTACTCGAGGCCGAGCTTCGTCAACACTGCAGGCGGACACCCCGTCCACTTCGGGACGAACGTGTTGCCCATGTACTGCAGGTCGTTGATTCCCATCTCGCTCGACCAGAAGCCGCTGGCCGTCAGATCGCGGAAGCTGTTGAAGAACTGGACGCCCGGTCCCATGCCCGGCTTCACGCGCTGGGGCCACGAGATGTCGTCCAGCACCTGGCGGCGCTCGGCGTCGGTGGCCGCAATGAAGCGTTTGTCGAAGCGGCGATGACACTCGAGGTCGAGCCACGCCAGTCCGCCCCGCATCGCATTCTGCCGGGTGGGCTGGTCGGTCATCATGAAGTCCATGAACTCGGGCACGCCGGCGTCGGTCGCGCTGCCGGACTTGTCATCCTTCGGAATGATGTAGTCCACCAGCACGCGCACGGTGGCGTATTCGTGGTCCGTGAAAAACGCGGGCCTGAAGGCCTGGCCCTGCCCGGCCTTGACCAGCGCGCTGGCGTGCACCGCTTCTTCCTGCGTCCACGTGAACGCCGCGGCCATCGGCGCCGCCGCGATGAGCCGAAGGACCGAACGTCGATCGAGGGTCGCCATCAGAGATTCCCCTTCCTGCGTTCTTCGACGATGAAGTCGGACGTGCGCCAGGACAACGCGAGAATCGTCCACGTGGGGTTCTTGTCCGGCTGGGAGACGAACGGCCCGCCGTCGGCCACGAACAGGTTCTTCACATCGTGCGCCTGGCAATGGCTGTTGAGCACCGACGTCTTCGGATCGTGGCCCATGCGGGTCACGCCCAGCTCGTGGATGATGGAGCCGCCGGTCGAGATGCCGTAACCGCGTTCACGTGTCGGCATCGTGCTCATCGGCGTGCCGCCCATCTCCTCGATGATCGCGCGGAACGTCTCGTGCATGTGTTTGACCTGGTTGTATTCGTAGTCGGTCCACCGCCAGTGGAACCGCAGCACCGGGATGCCGTACTTGTCGACCGTGTTCGGATCGATCTCGCAGTACGACCCTTCGTTCGGAATCATCTCGCCGCGCCCGGCGAAACTGACCGTGGCGCCGTAGAAGCGGCGGTAGTCGTTCTTGAGCGTGGCGCCGTAGCCGCCGATCTCGCGGCCGTTGTCGTAGCCGGTGAATCGCTGGATGTTGCCGCCGAAGCCGGCCATCGGCATGTTGCGTCCGCCGCTGATCTCCGTGTGGTACCCGCGCGGGAAGTCGAGCTTCCGGTTGTCGAGCACCCACGGCATGTACAGATGCGCGCCGCCGACGCCGTCCTCGTTGTGCGGAATCTGATCCATCAGCTTCGGGATGAACGCCGTGACGCCCGCGCCCGTGGAGTCGGTGATGTACTTGCCGACCACACCCGACGAGTTGCCCACGCCCTGGGGGAACTTCGGGTTCTTCGAGTTCAGCATGATGCGCGCGGATTCGCACGCGCTGGCCGCCAGCACCACGATGCGCGCCGACACATGATGCTCGCGCCCCGTCGTCTTGTCGATGTACGCGATGCCGGTGGCCAGTCCCTGATCGTTGACGGTGACCTCACGCGCCATGGCCTGCGTGATGATCGTCAGGTTGCCGCTGGCGATGGCGGGGCGGAGCAGCACCGAGGGAGACGAGAAGTTCGAATGCGTCGCGCAGCCGCGCGAGCACTGGCCGCAGTAGTGGCAGGCCGCGCGGCCGTTGAGCGGCTGCGTCAGAATCGACAGCCGGTTCGGGATGCACGTGATGTTGAGTTTGTCCGACGCGTTTTTGATCAGCCGTTCCCAGCAGCGCGGCGCGGGCGGCGGCTGGAAGATGCCGTCGGGTTCATTGGGCAGGCCTTCGACCGTGCCGAATCGCCCGACGAATCGGTCGACCCGGTCGTAATACGGCTTGATGTCGTCGAAGGTGATGGGCCAGTCGTCGCCCAGGCCGTCCAGGCTCTTGCGCCGGAAGTCGTCGGGGCCAAACGCCAGCGAGATGCGGCCCCAGTGATTGGTGCGGCCGCCCAGCATGCGCGTCCGGAACCACTGGAAGCTGCTGCCCGGACCGGTGGTGTATGGCTCGCCGTCGATCTGGAAGCCGCCAATCCACGCGCCGAACTCGCCCCAGGGGCGCTCCGGCGTGCCGCCGCCGCGACGCGGCGAATCGTACGGCCAGGCGAACATCTTCGGGTCCGCCTCGGGATCCCAGTTGACGCCGGCCTCGAGCATCACGACCTTCGCACCGGCGTCACAGAGGACCTTGGCGGCCATGCCGCCGCCCGCCCCCGAGCCGACGATGCAGACGTCGTAGGTGTCACGGCTTCTGATGATTTGCACGGGGCGATTCTACCCGCGCGCGCCGCCGCGGCGCCAACCGTGAGTTATCCCGGGCCGAGCCCCGTGACGACCAGCAGACCGTTGCCGTCTCTGACACCCTGCGTGTGGGTCGTGGAGACGCCGGCCGAATACGACGAGCCACCGCCGCCGCCCCCGCCCGAGCTGGGAGTCGGAGTGCCCGAACCCGTACCGCCGCCACCGCCGTAATATCCGCCGCCGCCCCCGCCACCGGCCGCAAACGTCCCGCCGATGCCGGCGCCACCCTGCAACGGGGCGCCGCCGCTGGTGCCACCGGCAGCCTGGGTGCCGCCGGTGCCGCCCGGTGCGTCGCCGGTGCTGTCGTCCCCGCCCGCGCCGCCCGTCGTGCCGCCGCCCGCGCCGCCCGCACCGCCGGCGGGACCGCTGCCCGCACCGCCGCCGCCGCCCGCGACGACGAGCGGCTGCGACCCTCGGAAGATGCCCGTGTAGCCGCCGCCGCCGCCGGCGCCGATGGCGCCAATACCCGGGCTGCCGCCGCCGCCGAAGTTCCCGGTGGCTCCAGATTCACCCACCGAAATCCCGAGCGTTTCGCCGGGCGTGACCGTGATGATCGTTTGCACCCGGCCGCCCCGGCCCCCGGCCACGCTGTCCATGCTGGGACCGCCCTGGGCGCCGTAGGCATCAACCGACAGCGCGAAGATGCCGTCCGGAACGACCAGCGAGTCGGGCAGACCCGTGAAGGCGAACGTCTGACTGAAGCCCGACGAACTGCTGGACGAGCTGGAACTCGACGAGCTGCTCGAGCTCGACGAGCTGCTCGAGCTCGACGAGCTGCTCGAGCTTGACGAGCTGCTCGAGCTCGACGAGCTGCTCGAGCTCGACGAACTGCTGGAGCTTGACGAGCTGCTCGAGCTCGACGAGCTGCTGGAGCTCGACGAACTGCTCGAGCTCGACGAGCTGCTCGAGCTCGACGAGCCGCCGCCGGGGGTGCTCTGCGCGTTGATGTCACGCGGCACGGCGATGCTGGTGACCACCGGAATCAGCGCCGCCGTAAGGGTCAGCATGCGCCGGCGCGTGATCTGTTCGTCGAGTTTCGACAGGCCCCGCACCAACAGGCCGCTCTTGTCGAGCTCTGCCAGCGCCGCACGCACCAGGTCCTCATCGTCCGGCGCGTCCGTGGTGTCGTGCACGATCTTGGCGATCTCACCGACGGTACGCTTGCCATCGGCGAGGCGCCAGACCAGCGCGGCCGTGCGATTCAGCTGGTGCGCGGTCTGGTTCTGCTGGTCGTAGACCACCAGCTCCTGCCCGACGTCCTGCGCCAGCAGCTGTTCTCTTCGGGATTCCGGCGTCACGCGATATTCCTCCGGGGTCGATCGTCCTGCCGCCACAACGCGGCTTCATTCAACAGCGCGCGGGCGGTCTCATCCGCTTCCCCGCGCACGCCGTCCATCATCCGCGCCGTTTCCGCCACACGGGCCAGCACACGCATGACCCGGGCAGGGTTGGCCTGTGCCTGGATGGTGTTGGCGAGCAACGCCAGCACCCCTTGGGCCGGGGACAGATGCACCGGATTCCAGGACGCTCCGGGATTGTATCGCGTCGAGACCACCGCTCCTACCGGGAGGACCTCGGTGCCCACCACGCCGGCCAGGGCGGCCACCGCCACGCGCTCGCGGGCACCGGATGCGAGCCGGCGCGTCAGCGGCTGCGGGAAAGGGTAGACCCGCCCACGCCGATCGAGGACCGCGTACTCATCCGAGTAGTAGGTCGCCCCGGCGGCCACCAGCGCGTCAACCAGCGTCGATTTGCCGCTGAAACTTTCGCCCGGGATCACGATGGCGCGTCCCTGCCATCCCACCACGCCGGCGTGCACGAAGGTCCACCGCGGCGACCGCCGGGCCACCTCGAACCGTAACGTGCCCTCGACGACCTCGAGGGCTTCCGCCTCGCCGGCGACGATCGCCTCCACACGGGAATCGAGGACGACCCGCCAGGCGGCGGGCCGTTCGGTCCGCACGACGCCACAGGCAAACGCGGGAGTCCGGCGGTCCGCCACGACGCGCGCACCGGGCGGCAGGCGCGTCAATACCCGCGCCAGCAGCGCCTGATCGTCTGCGAAGACCTGGAACCTGACGCCGTAGGCACGGACGGACGCCTGGACGGACACGGGCGGCATGAATGGCTAGGGTATACAGAGCCGGGTCAGGCGCGCAACGCGGGTGCGACCGCCGCTCGTTCCGCGTCGGTGAGCGGGGCCAGTGCGCCTCCCTCGAAGTACAGCTCGATTCGCCGCACCACGTCATCGACGGTGATCATGTCCATGCAGCGAGGCAGGCTGCCCACGACGTCGACGCACAGGTGTTCGGGCCGGTCCTTGTCATCGCCGTCACCCAGCGGGACCGTCCGCGACTTCCAACACCCGCCATCGTCGCAGCAGCGGAGCGCGCCCTGGGTGTGCAGGAACTGGTGATGGGGGTAGGCCTCCCACTGCACGGGCTCCCGGCCGCCGGCGACAACAACCGCCGGGCGGTTCTTCACGCGATACGACGGCTTCATCTCGATCGCGGCGGCCAGGTGCATCAGCAGGCTCACCGGGCTCAACGTGCCCTGCGCGTGATAAACCAGCCGGACGAGTTGGCGCAGGTCCGTCTTGCCCCGCAGGTCGATGACGCCCCGCAACGGCGGATGGTAGTGGCTGACTTCGCCGACCTGGACGAAGACGATGCGGTCCCCCAGGCGATCGACGACGGCCTGATACCGCTGCGGGTCCCACCACTTGATCGTGAAGTCCGTCTTCCCGCCGGCCGCGACGATCCAGAACGGCACCGGTCGTCCGACGATCTCTTCCACCTGCGAGAACCAGGACTTCTCCGCGTCCGAGATGTGCAGATCGCCCTTGAACGCCGTCGGCCTGATGTCGACACCCAGCCGCTGGCTGAGAAAGGCGCCGAATCCATGGACGAAATGCCACGGTTCCTGATTGCTGCGGTGGATCAACGGATATTCGCAGTCAATGACCTCCACGGCGGGGTCACGCTCGTCCAACGGGGTGATGTGCGGGTTGTGTTCCCAGAGCGCCGGGCACGGCGTCCGCACGTCGGTGACGAACCGGCCCGGATGCCGCGCATGCAGGTCGCGGACGGCGGCCGTCAACATGACGATGTCGCCCGGAGACTGGAAGTTGCGCAGGATGAGCGGCGTCGCCATGGTGGGCACTATACGGCACCGGCCTGCCGGCGCTACCATACGCGCATGCGCAGAGCCCTTGCCGTTTGTCTGTTCGCCGCCTCCGTGGCAGTCGTGACGGCCACTCCTGTCCAGAACCCGTTCGTGGGTTCCTGGAACCTCACGGGCACGGGCAGCGACAGCCAGTTCGTGTATTGGCTGAAGGTCGAACAGGGACCCGACGGCCTGACCGGCCGGTTCCTCAATCGCACCGGCAGTCCGGTCACCCTGGGTGTCGTCAAAGTCGAAAACGGCGAGCTGGTGTTCCAGATGGGCCGGCCCGACAACCTCACGGGGCCGGAGTTCCGCGCGAAGTTCGAGAACGGCCGCCTCGTCGGCCGCCACCTGTTGCGCCAGGGCGGCGGACGCCGGGCCGGCGCGACGCCGCCGACCGAGCGTGAAGTGACCTGGGTCGGTGTGCCGACGCCGACGTGGCCCGCGTCCAACGCCAACGCGGCGCACAAGTTCGGCGCGCCGGTCGTGTTGTTTGATTCCGCCAGCCCGTCGATGGACGCCTGGGGCGTGCAGTTCCCCGAACGGCCCGTCAACTGGTCCGTGGTCGAGGGCCTGCTGCAGAACCAGCCTCCGGCCAACAATCTGGTGTCGAAGCAGAAGTTCTCCGACTTCAAGCTGGAGGCGGAGTACAGGCTCTCGCCCAAGAGCAACGCCGGACTCTACCTGCGCGGCCGCTACGAAATGCAGGTGCTTGACGATGCCGGGCAGCCGACGGCGCTGACGGGGCACATGTCGATCTACGGCCGCAAGGCGCCCGACAGCAATGCGAGCCTGCCGCCCGGTGAATGGCAGCGCGCCGAGATCGTGCTGGTGGGCAACCGCGTGACCGTCACGCTCAACGGCACACGCATTCACGACAACGCGGTCATCGAGGGCATCACCGGCGGCGCGCTCGACAACGACGAGCTGACGCCCGGGCCCATCATGATCCAGGGTGATCACACGCTCGCGCAGTTCCGCAAGGTCGTCGTCACCCCGATCGTCCGGTAACGACGTCGGGTGTCTCTTTTTACACCCCGCTTCTTCGTGATGTGCGCGTACACCTTCACGGTGTTCGTGTCACTGTTCCAGCTGCTGCCGGCGGCCCCGTATCACGTGCTGGCCCTGGGGGGGACGACGTTTGCCGGCGGTCTGTTCCTCGGCTTTCTCACGTATGCCTCGGCGCTGTCGGCGCCGTTCACCGGGCAACTCGCCGACCGTGTCGGCCACCGCCGCGTCCTCATCACGGTCTCACTCGCGCTGGCCGCGTTCAGCGTGTCGTATGCCGTGCTCACCGACTACCGGATCATGCTGGGGCTGGTGTTCGTGCACGGCCTGTTCTGGTCGGGGTTGCTCTCGGCGTCGGGCGCGTACATCACGTCGATCATCCCCGAACATCGGCGCGCCGAAGGCCTCGGCTACTGGGGACTGTCGTCAATCATTGCGATCGGCACGGCGCCGCCGCTGGGATTCTGGGTGTTTCAGTTCGGCTGGACCGTCCTGTGTCTCGAGATCGCCGCGCTGAACCTGCTGATGGCCTTCATCGCCTGGCGCCTGCCCGACGACCCGCCTTCGCCGGACGCGCGCGATGCGCGCGGCTTCGGCGGGCAAGCCCGGCCCGCCATGACGGTCGAATGGCCCGTGTTGTGGTTGTCCGTCACGATGACGATGATCGCCTTCGGGTACGGCGGGCTGACGACGTTCTCGGCGTTGTTCGCGGATTCGATCGAGGCGTATCCCCGCAGCCTGTTCCTGACGACGATGGCCGTGACGATGTTGGTGGGCCGGCTGACGTTGGGGCGAGTGCTGGATCGCCTTGGCCATCGGCGCGTGTTGCTGCCGTGCCTGCTGCTGACGGCGTTCGGGATGTCGCTGCTCGTGATCGCGCAGGGGACGCTGACCCTCGCGCTGGCGGGCCTGACGTTTGGCGCGGGATTCGGCCTGTTGTACCCGGCGTACACGGCCTACATCATGAGTCACGTGCCGGCGGCTCGCCGCGGCGCGGCGTTCGGCGCGATGCTGGCCGCGTTTGACGTGGGCGTGGGCAGCGGATCCACGACGCTGGGCGGCCTCATCCATCAGTTCGGGTATCGCAGCGCCTTCGGCATGGCGGCCGCGCTGGCCTTCCTGGCCGTGCCGTATTTCCTGCTGGCGGAGCGGCGCCTGGGATTCCGGCGGGCGTAATCGGTGCCCGGGTAGATCCGGGCGCCCTCCAGGTGGCACGGACTGTCCGTGTACGTAGCGCGGCCCGGGGTTGGGGCCGCGGCTCTTGGGGGGTATCCTGTTGCGCATCATGACCAATCGCGCTCGACTCGTCATCGCCGTGGTGCTGCTTGCGGCCGCCGCTTCCACCCAGGGGCTGCTTTCGGCCAACCAGTCGCAGCCGTCGCCGGCCACCCTCGTGCTGCACAACGGCCGCGTGGTGACGGTGGACGATGGACGTCCCGCGGCACAGGCGCTGGCCGTCAACGGCGACACGATCGTGGCGATCGGCACCAACGCCGACATCCGCCGCTACATCGGACCGCAGACGCAGGTCATCGACCTGCAGGGACAGATGGCGATGCCCGGGTTCATCGAAGGGCACGGACACTTCAACGGCATCGGCCAGGCGAAGCTCGGTCTCGAGCTGATGAACACGAAGAGCTGGGAGGAGATCGTCGGCATGGTCCGCGATGCGGCGGCCAAGGCCCGCCCGGGCCAGTGGATCGTCGGCCGCGGCTGGCACCAGGAGAAGTGGACGTCGGTCCCGCAGCCCAACGTGGCCGGGTTCCCGCTGCACACCGAGTTGTCCGCCGCCTCGCCGAACAATCCCGTGGTGCTGACCCATGCCAGCGGCCACGCGTCGTTCGTGAACGCGAAGGCGATGGAGCTGTCGAACATCACGGCCACCACGGCCGCGCCCAGCGGCGGCGAAATCCTCAAGGACAAGGCCGGCCATCCGACCGGGCTGCTCAATGAAACCGCGATGGGGCTGGTGCGGCGCGGCGCGGGTGAACCGGCGCCGACGGCCGAGGAGCGCGAGGCCGAAGCCATGCGGGTGATCGAACTGGCGGACCAGGAGATCATTGCGAAGGGCATCACCAGCTTCCAGGACGCCGGATCGAGTTTCACGGATGTCGAACGCTTCAAGCGGGCCATCGACACCGGCCGGCTGAAGTCGCGGCTGTGGGTGATGATTCGCGGCGGTGGCAGCCCGGAGCAGCTGTCGCGCGGACGGCTGATTGACTACGGCAACAAACACCTGACGGTGCGGGCGATCAAGATCACCGTCGACGGCGCGCTGGGGTCGCGCGGCGCCTGGCTGCTGGCGCCGTACTCCGATCAGGTGCAGAGCTCGGGCCTGGGCCGCGATCTGGCGCCGGCGCGCGCGACGGCGCAACTGGCCATCGATCACGGGTATCAGTTGTGCCTGCACGCGATTGGCGATCGCGCCAATCGCGAGGTGTTGAATCTCTTCGATGAGGCCTTTCAGAAGAACAACCGGAACGGCAAGGACCTGCGGTGGCGCATCGAACACGCGCAACACATCCACCGCGATGACATCCCCCGGTTCGGGCAGCTGGGCGTGATTGCCGCCATGCAGGGCGTCCATGCCACGTCGGATGCGCCGTACGTGGTGGCGCGCCTGGGCGCCGAACGCGCCGAGGAAGGCGCGTACGTCTGGAAGAAGCTCATCGACAGCGGCGCCGTCGTCGCCAACGGGACGGATGCGCCGGTGGAGGATGTGGATCCGATCGCCAGTTACTACTCGACGGTGACGCGGCGGACGGCGGGCGGCCAGGAGTTCTTCCCGTCACAGCGGCTGTCGCGCCTCGACGCCCTGAAGTCGTACACGCTCTGGGCGGCGTACGCCGGGTTCGAGGAGCACCTGAAGGGATCGCTCACGGTCGGCAAACTCGCCGACATCACCGTATTGACGAAGGACATCACCACCGTGCCCGACGCGGAGATTCGTGACGCCAAGGTGGCGTACACGATCGTCGGCGGCAAGGTGGTGTATTCGGCGCGTTAGCCGACCGACTGCAGCTGCCGCGCGTCGCGCGGCCGGTCGGACCTCGGCCCCCCAGGACCTCTGGACCCCGGGCCCCTGGACCCTGGACCCTTGGACCCCGGACCCTGGTGGGGACGACCCCCGGGGCGGCCTCCTCCGAAACCGCCACCGGGGCCCCCCACAGGCGCGCTCACGTGGAGCTTCACCTGATCCATGACGCGCTTGCAGGCCGCCTTGAAGCGGGCCTCCAGCGCGCGTGCGTCTTCGGTTTCGAGCGGCGCGAGCCGCTGCCACGACGCGCGGGCGTCGTCGACGGTCGTGGCGGCCTGGCGCCACTTCGAGTCGTCGCGTTTGCCCATCGCGTTGCTGGCGAGCGCCGACCGCAGCCGTTCGGCCAGCAGTTCGGTCGCGGACTTGTGGGCGGCCGCGGGCGCCGCGTCTTCCTCCACCAGGCCCTCGATCTTCGCCACCAGCTTCTGCATGCGCTGCAGCACGGCGGCCGGGTCGAGGTCGGTGCCTTCGAAGGCGGCCGGCCACTTCAGCGTGAGCGAGGTCAGCGCGGCCTTCCACCGATCCTGCAGCGCCTTGAGCGCGTCGGACGGCGCCGGAGGATTCTTCTGAATCGTCGCGCGGAGATTCGCCACCTGGGTGCCCAGATCGTCGGGGGCCTGTTCGAGGGCATCGAGGCCTTCGAGCTGCACGACCAGCGCTTCGTACTCCGCGATCTTGCCCTGCAGGGCGATGCGATGGCGGTTGTGGTACCGCTCGAAGAACGTGTCGGCCGCCGCGCGGAAGCGATTCCAGATCTGCTCCGACTTGTTGCGGCGCACCGGACCGATGGTCTTCCAGTCGGCCTGCAGCTTCTTCATCTCGGCCGCCGCGGCATCCCAATCGGTGGATTCGGCGAGCGCCTCGGCGCGCGCGCACAACGCTTCCTTGCGTTCGAGGTTGTCGGTCCACTCCTTCTTCTTGCCGCTCAGGTCGTCACGGCGGCGCGTGAAGAAGGTGTTGCTGGCGGTGCGGAAGCGCAGCGCCAGATCCTTGCCGGCTTCGCGGGGCACCGGGCCGATGGCCTGCCACTCGGTCTGCATGTCCTGGAACCGCTGCGCGGTCTTCGCCCAGTCGGTTGATTCGGCCAGCTTTTCGGCTTCCTCCACCAGGGCCTGCTTGCGCTCCAGATTCGTGCCGCGTTCTTCACGCAGCTTCGAGAAGTAGACCTCGCACCGGCTGCGGATGAAGTCGGTGGCCGTCTTGAACCGATCCCAGAGCCGCTGCGCGGAGTGGCGCGGCGCATCCGCCACTTCCTGCCAGCGCAGGTGGAACTCGCGCAGGGCCTTGGCGGTGGCGGCCAGTTCGGACGTCTTGCCGGCCTCTTCATCGGCCTTGAGCGAGGCGACGATCGCCTCGGCCATCGCAATCAGCTGTTCCTGCTGCTGCGCGTTGGCGAACCGGCGCCATTCGTCCATGTCGCGCAGTTCCTTGACGCGCGGGGCGACCGCCTCCTGCTGCGCGCGAAGCGCCGCGGCGGCGTCGGCCACGTCCTTGCCGTCCTTGCCGTCAATGGCGGCCGTGTCATCGAGCGCGGTCTTGATGTCGCGCATCAGGCGCTCGCCTTCGCGCAGCGTGACCGTCTCGGCCTCCGCCACGCGGCGCGCGCGTTCGGTCAACCGCTGGAGCCGCGCCACCACTTCACCGCGCGCCTTCTCCGCGGCATCCCGGACCGCCGCCTCGCGCGCATCAAAGGCGCGCGAGACGGCAGCCAGGCGGTCCGCCAGGTCGGTCGCAGGGCGGGACGCGCCGGCCAGGGTGTCGATCAGCGACGCCGCTTCGCGTCGCAGCGATTTCCACCGGGCCTCGGCCGCCGCTCCATCCTCAATGGCGGGCAGGGCTTCCGCTTCCACAATCAGGGTCTCGAGCGTCGCGCGGTGTTCCGCGATGGCCGCGCCCAGCGCGTGCCGCTTGCGGCACGAGGCCACCGCCGCCGCAAACCGTTCGTTGAGCCGGTTGGCCTCGGGCCCGTTGCCCACCAGCGGCACCAGCGAGGCCCACTCTTCTTCGATGGGCTGCAACTGCGCGAGGATGTCGTCGCCTTCAATCGTTTCGACGCGCTGACAGAGGGCTTCGCGCGAGGCCAGCGCCTCTCCGCGCTGACGGGCCGCTTCGGCCGCCGCTTCGATTTCGCGCCGCTTTTCGGCGATCCGCCCGCGGACGACCACCGCGCCGGCCTGGAACCGCTGCGCGGCGGCCGCGTCGGTGGCGCCCAGCGCCTGCCAGGCGGACTCGAGCCGCGCCAGATCCGCTGCCGATCGGTCGGCATCCACCACGGTGGCGGCGCCCTCGACCGCGTCACAGAGCAGGGCCTCCTGCCGGCGCCGCTCTTCCTCCGCCGCGCGACGGGCCTGCTCGGCCTCTTCAATCGTCTGCAGCATCGTCCGCGCCCGCTTGGAGACGGCCTTCTGCTGCGCGCGCGCCTCGATCGTGCGCAGCAACGCCTGATCGGGGTTCGCCGCGTCGATCACGCGATCGAACAACGACAGCGCCACGTCCTTGTGATCGCTGTTGAGCACCGTGTCCAGCTGCTCGTCGCTCGACGTGAGGCGGGCCGCGGCGGCCGACGCGATGGCCTCGACGGCCGCGTGACGTGCCACCGCGCCAAGGGCGCGGTCGTCGGTGATTCGCGCCAGCGCGGCCGTCCGGACGTCCTCGGTGCTCTGGGTCGCGGGCGATTTGGCCAGGTGCGCCAGCCGGCGGGCGTCGGTCAGGTGTCCGGCCGCGGCCAGAGCGCGGGCGGCGTCAGAGCCATCCAGCGCGATCGCCACCAGGCGTTCCGCCGCGTCGTCCTTCACCGCCTCGTCGGTGTCGTTGAGGGCCGCCCCCAGCGCCGCCACATCGTCGAGACGGGCGACGGCCGCGCGACGTACCCGGGCGTCCGGATCGGTGCCGGCCAGTTCGGCCAGTTCGACCTGATCGTCCAGTTCGCGGACCGCTTCGAGGCGGACCGCCGGGTCGGTGTGTTTCCAGCGAGGGTGCGGCTTGAGCTTGTCGAGAATTCCCATGGTTGGGGTGCCTGTCTTTACTTGTTAAGAAAAAGCCGTGCCGTACCAGGGGCGAGTGTGCCTGGCATCAGGTGAGGGTTGATTTCCGTTTGGATTCAATCACTTAGGTCAGGCCTGGCGCGGCGGACCGAGGAGGGGATACTCCCCCAGATTCATGACACCGAATCGGGAATCCAACCGTGTGGAACCGCGGCCTCAGGCCTGTTCGAGCCTGGTGACGAGCCGGTCGAGCTGATCGACCACCGCGCGGACCGTGTCGGGACGCGACAAGTCGACGCCGGCGTTGGCCAGCTGGACCATCGGGTGCGCATTGCCGCCTGACGACAGCAGCGTCAGATATCGCTGCCGCGCGGCCTCGCGCGCCGGCTCCGGCCCCGCCGTGATCGTGGCGGCAATCTGCGCGGCGGACGCGAAACACGTGGCGTACTGATAGACGTAAAACGGCGAATTGAAGAAGTGTGGAATGCGCGCCCAGGTGGCCGGCGTCAGCGCTTCCAGGTCCACCGAATCGCCGTAGTAGGCAACGAACAACTCCTTGTAGATCTGATTGAGGACGTCGGCGGTCACCGGCTCGTCGCGTTCGACACGCCGGTGCACCTGCAGCTCGAAGTCGGCAAACATGACCTGCGTGTAGAACGTGCTGGTAATCGAATCGATCGCGTGTTGCAGCAGCACGACGCGTTCGTCGCGCGAGCTGGCGCGCTCGAGCAGGTGGTCGAGCAACAGGGCCTCGTTGAGCGTCGAGGCGACCTCCGCGACGAAGATTGTGTAGTCCGAATACACGTACGGCTGCGTTTCGTGCGACAGCATCGTGTGAATCGAATGGCCCATTTCGTGGGCCATTGTGAACACATCGTCGAGCGTGTCGGCCCAGTTCATCAGCATGTAGGGGTGCACGCCGTACACGCCGGCGGAATAGGCCCCGCTGCGTTTGCCGTCGTTTTCGTAGACGTCGATCCAGCGTTCCGAGAAGCCGCGGCGCATGCGGGCCTGGTAATCGGCGCCGAGCGGCGCCACGGCGTCGACGATCGCCGGCAGCATCGTGTGGTAGTCGTAGCGGGCGTCCCACCGGACGAGCGGAATCGTGAAGTCGTACGGGAAGTAGCCGTCGAGCGTGAGCAGCCGGCGGCGCAGCTGGTGGTACCGGCGCAGGGGCGCGACGCCGGCGCGCGTGGTGTCGATCAGGTTTTCGACCACCGACGTGGGAATCGCGTTGCCGTACAGGGCCGCCTCGAGGCAGCTGGCGTAGCCGCGCGCGCGCGCGCCGAACCAGTCGCGCTGGCAGACGCTGTGGTAGAGCGACGCGTAGGTGTTGAGGTTGGCCGCGTAGGTGCCGTAGTGCGCGAGGAATGCCGCGCGACGGTCGGCCTGGTTGTAGTTGGTGGCCAGCACGGCCCGGTACTGGCCGTACGACATCGTCTGCTTCTCCCCGGTCGAGAGCGTGATTTCCGGGAACTTGGCGTCCGAGGTCGAGAGCGCCCAGTACGCCTCGGTGGGCGCGCCGGTTACCCGCGCCGCCAGCGACAGGAGCTTTTCGCCCGCCTCGTCGAGCACGTGGGCCTGCAGGCGGAACACCTCCTCGATGGCGAAGCGGTACAGCGCCAGGTTCGCATCCTGATCCATCCAGGCGCGCACCGTGTCGAGCGGCAGGGTCAGCAGTTCCGGGCTCAGCCAGGACGTCTCCTGCTGCCAGCGCGCGAAGAGGGCTTCGACCTGCTGCTTGCGCGCGTTGATCGTGTTGTCGCGCTGGTCCTCGTCGTACTTCAGCGACGGATAGAAGTAGACGCGGTGCGCCAGCCGGCCGAGGTCGTCGTTGAGCGCAAACGCCCGGTGGACCTGCGCGGCGCCCTGATGGAGCGTGCCCTTGAGCGCCGCGTACTCGGCCAGGCGCTGCTCGAACAGCTCGCGGTCGGCGTCCCAGGCCTCCCACCCGGAGTAAATGTCGGCAAGGTTCCAGGTGTATTCGCTGGGGATCTCGGCGCGGTTGCGGGTGCGCGGGGCGGACGAGGTGGCCATGAAGCGATCATATCCGCCGGGCTATAATCCGCACGCCCGTCCATCTTCTGGAGGTTCCATGGTGAGGCTCTTGCGTGTAGTTGCCCTGTCGGCGCTGGTGTGTGGTGTGGCGTTCGCGGGTTCGGTCGTGCGCGGTCAGCAGGCGCGTCCGGCGTCCGACCCCCTGGATGCGCTGCACTTCCGGTCCATCGGCCCGGCCACGATGTCCGGTCGTATTGCCGACCTCGCCGTCTACGAGCGGAACCCCGCGATCTACTACGTCGGCACCGCGCACGGCGGCGTGTGGAAGACGGTCAACAACGGCACCACCTACGAGGCGCTGTTCCAGGACCAGGGCCACCTGTCGATTGGTGATGTGACCGTGTCGCAGACCAATCCCGACCTGGTCTGGGTGGGCACCGGCGAGTCGGCCAACCGCCAGAGCGTGTCGTGGGGGAACGGCGTCTACAAGTCGACCGACGGCGGCCGGACGTGGACGCACATGGGGCTCGACAAGAGCTACCACATCAACCGCATCCTGATTCATCCCACCAATCACGACATCGTGTACGTCGCGGCGGTGGGCGCGGTGTTCGGCCCCGGCGGCGACCGCGGCGTCTACAAGACGACCGACGGCGGCAAGTCGTGGAAGCTGGTGCTCAAGGGCGACGAGGACACCGGCGCCGACGACCTGGCGATGGCGGCCGCCGATCCGAACCTGATGTGGGCCACGATGTATCAGCGCCGCCGGACGCAGTGCTGCTTCAACGGCGGCGGCCCCGGCAGCGGCCTCTTCAAGTCCACCGACGGCGGTGAGACCTGGACGAAAGTCACCAACGGCCTGCCCGAGGGGGACCTGGGCCGCATGGCGGTGGACGTGTACCGCCGCAGCGCCAACATCATCTATGTACTGGTCGAGGCGCCGACGGGCGCCGGCGGGGGCGGCGGCGGCCGCGGCGGTGCGCCGCAGGCCGGCCTGAGCGGCGGCACCGGCCTCTGGCGGTCGGACGATGGCGGCGCGTCGTTCCGGCAGGTGAGCAACACCAACCCGCGGCCGATGTACTTCAGCCAGCTGGCGATCGATCCGGACAACCCCGACCGCGTGTACTACGGCGGCGTCGGCCTGCAGATGACGATCGATGGCGGGCGCACGGTGGAAACCGATGCGGCGTTTGCCATTCACGACGACATCCATGCGATCTGGGTGAATCCGGACAATCCGAGCCACATCCTGATCGGCGGCGACGGCGGCGTGGCCGTGTCGTACGACATGAGCCGCACGTGGCGGCAGCACAACAATCTGCCGCTGGCGCTGTATTACCACGTGAGCGTCGACAACTCGATTCCGTACCGCGTGTGCGGCGGCCTGCAGGACAACTACAACTGGTGCGGCCCCAGCGCGACGCGGTTCACGCGCGGCATCCTCAACAGCGACTGGTACCAAGTGCAGGGCGGCGACGGCTTCGTCGTGCTGGTCGACCCGCGCGACTCGCGTTACGTGTACTCGGAGTCGCAGAACGGCAACATCCAGCGCAAGAACGCGCTGACCGGCGAGGCCACCAACATCCGGCCGAGCTTCGAGACGGTGCGGCCGCGGCCGGAGGAGGGCGCGCTGCCCTACCGCTGGAACTGGGACACGCCGATGATCTTCTCGCCGCACGACCCCAGCGCGCTCATCGTGGCCGCCAACAAGGTGTTCCGGTCCAACGACCGCGGCGATTCGTGGGATGTCATCAGCCCGGACCTGACGACGAATGCCGACCGCAGCGAGATTGCGGTGATGGGCAAACGCGGCAACGAAATCCGCATCGCCACCAACGACGGCATCTCGTTCTGGCCGACGATCGTCTCGCTGGCCGAGTCACCGAATCAGCCCGGTGTGTACTACACCGGGACCGACGATGGCGTGGTCAGCATGTCGCGCGATGCCGGCAAGACCTGGACGAACATCACGAAGAACCTGCCGGGCTTCCCGGCCGGCGCGTGGGTGTCCGAGGTGGTCCCGTCCCGGTTTGATGCCGGCACGGTGTACGTGTCGGTTGATGCGCACCGGCTGAACGACTATCAGCCGTACCTGTGGGTCAGCAACGACTTCGGCGCGACGTTCCGCGCGGCGACGACCGGCCTGGAGGGCCAGGTGGTGCGGACGCTGCTGGAGGACACGAAGAACGCGGACGTGTTGTACGCCGGCACGGAGACCGGGTTGTTCATTTCGCTCGATCGCGCGAAGAGCTGGCGCCGGCTGCGCGCGAACCTGCCGACCGTGCGCATCGACGAGATGGTGATTCATCCGCGCGACAACGCGCTGATCCTGGGTACACACGGCCGGTCGATCTGGATCCTCGACCACCTCGAGCCGATTCAGGAATACGCCGCCGCACAGGCCGCCTCGTCGCCCGCGACGTTGTTCTCGATTGGACCGGCGCTGCAGTGGCGCATGATGGACAACCAGAACGACGAGTTCTGGGGCCACGACACGTTCATCGGCGAGAACCCGCCGGCCGACGCGATCATTCAGTTCCACCTCAAACAGCCGGTCAAGTCGCTGGCCCTGCGGATCACCACACCGTCAGGCGCGCACGTGCGCAACCTCGAGATTCCGGCCAACCGCAACGTGGCCGGCATCCAGACGGTGTGCTGGGACATGCGTGTGGATCCGGTGCCGGCCATTGAAGGCGCCGGCGGCGGCGCACCCGGCGGGCGCGCGGGCGGCGGCCAGCGTGGCGGCGGCGGTCGCGGAGGCGCAGCGGTCCCCGGTGTGCCGCAGCCCCTGCCGCCGTCCGGGTCGGATCCGCGCAATCCCTGCGGTGGTGGCGGCGGTGGGTTCGGTGGCGGCGGCGGCAACCAGGGTCCGTGGGTGATGCCCGGCTCGTACAACGTGTCGCTCCTCGTTGACGGCCAGAGCGTCGGCACGAAGACGATGTCGATCACGCTGGATCCGGCCAACACCCTGAGCGCGCAGCAGCGCCAGCGGTACTACGACATCGTGATGGACCTGCACCAGCTGCAGGTGCGCGGCACGGCCGCGGCCAACGCGTTGATGCCGATGCACACGCAGATGACCGACCTGGGCGCGAAGCTGCCAGGGATGGCGAACGTGCCTGACGCGGTGAAGACCCAGTTTGCCGCCGTGCAGAAGGAACTCGATGCCGTGCGCGTGAAGTTCGGCGTGCCGCCGACGGCGGCGGCCGGCGGCGGACGCGGCGGATTCGGCGGCGGCGGGGGCGGGGAGTCTCCCAACGTCCTCGGTCGCGCGGGACAGGTCAAGGGCCGGATCATGTCGTTCTACGACATGCCCAGCGACGCCCTGATGGCGCAGTACGCGGACGTGCGGATCGCGCTGCCGCGCGCGGTGGCCGAGGTGAACACGTTCCTCGGTCGCGCGACCGCGCTCAGTCAGGCGCTCGCCAAGTCGGGCGTGACGCTCACGGTGCCTGGCGCGATCAGGTAGGTCCACAGGGTCCACAGGGGCCTGCATGAGGGTGATCAATCCTGCGGCGACCGTTCATGGTCGAGTGCTCATCGAGGAGGCCAGCCAGCCGGCTGGCCTCCTCGTTGGCTTTCATGGCTACGGACAGGCCGCCGAGGACATGTTGGAGCAGCTTCGCCTGATTCCCGGCGCCGAGTCCTGGACGCGGGTGTCCATCCAGGCGCTTCATCCCTTCTACACGCGTGGCGACGCGCGTGTCGTCGCCAGCTGGATGACGCGGCAGGACCGCGAACTGGCCATCGATGACAACGCGAGGTACGCGTGTGACGTCATCGACACCGTGGCGACGGACGCGCCGCTGTTTCTGGCCGGGTTCTCGCAGGGCGCGGCGATGGCGTACCGCGCGGCCGCGCGCAGCCGGCGCCCGGTGGCCGGTATCGTCGCGCTCGCGGGCGACATCCCGCCGGAATTGAAGACGGACTCGTCGGTGCGATGGCCGCGCGTGCTGGTGGGTGTGGGCGATCGCGAAGAGTGGTACGCCGGCGAGAAGCTCGAGGCGGATCTGCGCTTCCTGCGCGACCACCAGGTGACGCACGAGCTGATTCGGTTCGCCGGCGGTCACGAGTGGACCGCGGAGTTCCGGCGTGCTGTCGGCGCCTGGATCTCGCGCCATGATCGCGCCTAGCCGGCTCCAGGTCATCGCCGCCGCCGTCGCGATCAGAGCGGCGGTGCTGGCGGCAGGCCTCTGGGCCACCCTGTTCATGCCCTTGCCGGCCGACGAAGGGCTGGCGCGTCACCTCACCGAAGCGCGGGCGGACGCGCTGCAGTACCTGAATTCCCGATGGGATGCCCATTGGTACAGCGTCATCGTCCTTGACGGGTATCAGGATCGAGGTCGCATGGAGCCGCCCGATCGCGTCGCCTTCTTCCCCGGCTATCCGCTGGTGGTCGGTGTGGCGGCGACGCCGGTCTACTGGTATTCGGCCGCCACGAAGACACCCGGTGTGCTTGGCGGCGACCCGCAGACGCGGATGGAGAACGTCGGCGCGATTGTCTCGCTGCTGGCGGGGGTCCTGGCCCTGGTGCTGCTGTTCGAGCTTGCGAAACTCGATCTTCCGCCCGGCGCGGCATTCATGGCGCCCGTGTTCGCCGCGACCTGGCCCTTCGCGTATGTGCTGGGCGCCGCCTACTCGGAGAGTCTGTACCTGCTGGGGTTGGTGACCGCGTTCCTGGCCTGGCGTACCGGCCGACCGTGGCTGGCGCTCGTGGCTGGCGTGGGTGTCGGCCTGACGCGGCACACCGGTGTGCTGCTGACGCTGCCGCTGTTGTGGATGTGGTGGCAGGGATCCGCGCCTTTGCGGCGCGCCCGCCTCGGACTGGTCGCCGCTCTTGGACCAGCGATCGGCTGTGCGATCTACTCCGGCTACCTGTGGATCACGTTCGGCGAGCCTCTGGCCTGGATCTCCGCGCAGGAGACGTGGGAGCCATCAAGACGATGGGCGCATATGGTGGAGGCGGGATCGCCGCTGGCGTATGTCCGGCGTTTTCCGTACGAGTCCGCGCACCTGCTGGCGCTGCTCGTCGCGGGACCACTGGTCTGGCGCAGCCGGCGCCTGAATCCGGCGTACGCGATCTTCGGTGGGGTGTCGCTGCTGGTGCCGCTCGTGGTGGACGTGGTGCCGCTGGGCCGCATGACGGTGCCCGTGTTCCCAATCTATCTGGCGCTGGCGGCGGCGCTGGCGACGACCCGGCGATGGTGGGTGGTGGCAGTGGTCGGGCTGGCCCTGCAGTTGTACGCCGCGGCGTTGTTCTACTCGTGGCGGCCGTTGTATTAGCCGTCGCGCTCAGCGTCCAGCGCCCGCGCCGGTCGCGGGCGTGACGTCGAGGGCCGCGCGAATCGCGGCGTAGAAGGTCTCTCCGATCATCCGCAGGCCCGCCTCGGTCGGATGCAGATCGTCGGGCCCGATGTACGCGGCGATGTCGGCCGCCATGGCGGCATAGACGTCCACGACTGTGGCGCCGCGTGCGGTGGCCATGACGCGCAGTTGTGCGTTGAACTCCGGAATCAGTCGGGCCACGGCATCACGGTGACCGCCCAGTCGTTGAGGCGGAATCGTCGCGATCATCGGAACCACACCGCGAGACCGAGCCGCGTCAATCATCCGGCCGAGGGCGTCAAGCGCCAGCGGAAAGGCATCGGCCCGGCGATGGAACAGGTCGTTCGTGCCCTCCATGAGCAGCACGACTTCGGGCCGGTACTGGTCCAGTTCCGGTCCGATACGGTCCTGCCCGTTGGACGGAGCGCTGGTCTCTGTAATGTCATCCGATGCGGTTTCCCCCGGCACCCCGCGGGTCGTGATTGTGAACGTCTGCCTCGTGTAACGGGCTTCCAGCAACTGTCGCAATCGCACGGTGTAGGGATCGCAGACCTGGGGGCTCACGTTGCAGCGTCCGAACGTGATGCTGTCGCCGAACGCCAGGAACTGCGTCTTCGAGATCCGCGGCGACGCCGTCACGGCCACGTTGAAGTTGCACGTGGCGGTGCGTTGCAGCGCGTCGGTCGCCGTGCAGCTCACCAGGGTGTTGCCCAGCGGAAATGTCGCCCCCGATTGCGCCGAGCAGGTCACCGTCACCGGCGCTTGTCCCCCGGATGTCGTCGGCGCCACGAACCCCACGGGGATCGGCACGTTGTCCTGCGACTCGAGCGTGATCGACGCGGGACAGGAGACCGTGGGCGCGGCTGGTGGCGGTGGTGGGGGCGTCGGCCCGTCGCCACAGGCGGCAGCCAGCACGAGGCCGGCCAGCACGGCCGGGAGGCGGGGCACCTTCACGTCTGAGGAAAGTATCAAACCGCGCCAGATCCCGGCAACGCCGTGATCCAGTGGACGACAGACTCGATCACGTCGTCGGCCACCGGGGTTCCACGCTTTTGAATCAGGGAGTGGTCACCCCGCTCGACCAGCCGGAGTGTGGCGGTTGGCAGTGCGGCCGTCAGCGTACCCATCTCCTCCGGAGTACCAAACGGATCCTTCGTGCCGTGCACGAACAGCATCGGCGCGGTGATGGCCGGCAGATGGGCGTCCCGGCGCTGCGCGGGTTTGCCGGGGGGATGCAGCGGATAACCGAAGTAGACGAGGCCGGCGGGTGCCGGAACGAACGCGTGTCGCGCGGCGACCATCGACGCGATGCGGCCGCCCATCGACTTGCCGGCGGCAACCAGCGGGCCGGTGGCCGTGCGCGCCGCCGCCTCCCAGACTTCGACGAACCGCGCCTCGAGTACCGGCGCCTTGTCGGGCAGCTTGCGGCCTTCCGCCATGTACGGAAAATCGAACGTGACGACAGGCACGCCGCGTGACTCGAAGGCGTCTGCGACGTGCCGCATCCAGCCGCTCGACCGGCCCGCGCCGGCGCCGTGTGCCAGAACGATCGTCGGCGTGGCCACGGCGCCTCAGCGCGGCCGGCTGAAGAACTCGCGCTGGAGCCGGAGCAGCAGCGGAATCGACGCCAGTACGGCAATCAGGTTGGGAATCGCCATCAGGCCGTTCAGCGTGTCGGCCACGTCCCACACCAGGTGCAGCGAACCGACCGCGCCGAGATAGATGAAGACCAGCCACGCGATGCGGTAGGGCATCGCGGCGCGTGCGCCGAAGAGGTACACGATGCCGGTCTCGCCGTAGTAGCTCCAGCCCACGATCGTTGAGTAGGCGAACAGGACAATGCCGACCGTGACCACCAGCGAGCCCCACGTGCCGGGCAGCCCGGTCTCGAAGGCGCGCGCGGACATCGCGGCGCCGCTGATGCCCAGGTCCCACGAGTTGGTCACCAGAATCACCAGACCCGTGGTCGTGCAGATAAGCAGCGTGTCGACGAACACTTCGAAGATGCCGTAGAGACCCTGGCGGACCGGGTGGTCCGTCTGGGCGGCGGCATGCACCATCGGCGCGCTGCCCAGGCCGGCCTCGTTCGAGAACAGGCCGCGCGCGATGCCGTACCGCATCGCCATCATGATCGTGCTTCCGGCAAATCCGCCGGTGGCCGCCGTGCCGTTGAACGCCCCGTCAAACACGGCCGAGAACGCCGCCGGGATGGCCGAGGCGTGCGTGAAGACAATGGTGAGGCCGCCGGCGAGGTAGATGAGCGCCATGAACGGGACCAGCAGTTCGGTGAACTGGCCGATGCGCTTGATGCCGCCCAGGATGACCACGGCCGTGATGACGACCAGGACGAGCCCGGTGATCGAGGGATCGATCGAGAGCGTGGATTGAACCGCGCCGGCCACGGAGTTGGCCTGGACCATGTTGCCGATCCCGAACGCGGCCAGCGACGTCAGCAGCGCAAAGAGGGAGCCCAGCCAGGGCATGCCGAGGCCGTTCTTGAGGACGTACATCGCGCCGCCGCGCATGACACCCGAGGTGTCTTTCTCGCGATAGTGGAGCGCGATGACGATCTCGGCGTACTTCGTGCACATGCCGAGCAGGCCCGACACCCAGAGCCAGAAGAGCGCGCCCGGGCCGCCGATGGAGATGGCGGTGGCCACGCCGGCGATGTTGCCGACGCCGACGGTGGAGGCCAGCGCGGTGGCCACGGCCTGGAAGGGGCTGACCGAGCCGTCGCCGGCGCCCTTCTGGGTCAGCTTGCCGAGCACCTCCTTGAGGGCGGTGCCCAGGTAGCGCACCTGAGCGAATCCGGTCAGCAGGGTCAGCAGCAGTCCCGTGCCGATGAGGAGGATGATCATCGGCCATCCCCAGACGTACCCGTTCAGCCAGCTGTTGAAATCCGCAAGTGTCTGCATGTGTGGTCGATGACTCCGGCCGCGCATTGTATGCCGCACGGCGAGGGAATATACGTATCCATAAATATAGATTTATGGATATACTGTTCGCATGAAAGACGCGTCGGCGTTGATGCGGCTGCTGGGCGACGAGGCCCGGCTGCGGCTCCTGCGCATCCTGTCGCGGGAACCCCTGAACGTGACCGAGCTGACCGCGGTGATGGGGCTGGCGCAGTCCGGCGTATCCCGGCATCTGGGCCTGTTGCGCGACGCGAAGCTGGTGACCGAGGAGAAGTCGGGCCACTTCACCTGGTACCGGCTGCACCCCGACGTCACGGCCGGCCATGGCGCCTTCGCGACGGTGTGGCCGTGGCTGTCGTCGGTCTTTGAGTCCGCCACACCGGCCACCCGTGCCGACGACTCGCGTCTCGAGGAAGTGCGGCGCCTGCGGCGCGAGAACTTCGAGCAACACGGCGCCGGCGACGAACGCAGCCAGCTGGTGCCAGGCCGCAGCTGGGCTGCGTGGTCGCGTGCGCTGGGGTTGTTGTTGCCGTCGGTCGAGGTGGCCGATCTCGGGTGCGGCGAAGGCTACCTCACCATCGAAGCGGCGTTGTGGGCGAAGAAGGTGTACGCCGTCGACCGGTCGGCCGACGTGCTCGGCCGCGCCAGGGCGATGGCGGCCCGGCGCCGCGTGAAGAACATCGTGTGGAAACGCGGCGAACTGGAGAAGGTGCCGCTGGCGGATGGCAGTGTGGACATCGCCATCGCGTCACAGGCGCTGCACCACGCCAAGGATCCCGCTCGCGCGCTGGCCGAAGCCAGGCGCATCGTCCGGCCTGGCGGCCGGCTGCTCGTACTCGACCTGCGCAAACACGACGAAACGTGGGTGCAGGACAAGCTGGGCGACCAGTGGCTGGGCTTCACCGCCGCCGAACTGGAAGCGCTCATCACCACTGCCGGCTTCGAACGTGTGGTCGTACGGACCGGCGCGCGCAAGGCCGGCGACCCGTTTGCCGTGTTGATCGCCACCGGAACCAGGAAACCATGACGAATCTTCGTGACACGCTCGACACGCTGCTCGCGCAGCGCATTCTCGTGCTTGACGGCGCGATGGGCACGATGGTGCAGCGGTACAAGCTGACCGAGGCCGACTTCAGGGGCGACCGCTGGAAGGACCATCCGAAGGACCTGAAAGGCAACAACGACGTCCTCGTGCTGACGCGGCCCGATGTCATCGGCGCGATCCACCGGCAGTATCTCGAGGCCGGCGCCGACATCATCGAGACCAACACGTTCAGCTCGAATGTCATCTCGCAGCGCGACTACGGCCTCGAGCACGAGGTGTACGCGCTCAACGTGGCCGCCGCGCGGCTGGCGCGCGCGGCCGCCGACGAGTATTCGGCGAAGACGCCGGACAAGCCGCGGTTTGTGGCCGGGTCCATTGGTCCCACCAACACGACGCTGTCGATCTCGCCGGACGTCAACAATCCGTCGCACCGCGCGGCCACCTTTGACCAGCTCAAGGCCGGCTTCGTTGATCAGGTGCGCGGCCTCATCGATGGCGGCGTCGACATCCTGCTGGCCGAGACGATCATCGACACGTTGTCGGCCAAGGCCGCGATCTTCGCCATCGAGGACGTGTTCGAGGAGAAGGGCGTCCGCCTGCCGGTCATGATCTCGGTGACCATCACGGACCGCAGCGGCCGCACGCTCTCGGGCCAGACCATCGACGCCTTCTACATCTCCGTGGCGCATGCCCGGCCCTGGTGTGTCGGCATCAACTGCGCGCTGGGCGCCGCCGACATGCGGCCGTACCTCGAGGAACTGTCGCGGATGGCCGACTGCTGGGTTCACGCGTACCCGAACGCCGGTCTGCCCAACGCGTTCGGCGAATACGACGAACAACCCGACGAAACCGCGCGCCTGCTGCGCGACTTCGCCTCGTCGGGGTTCGCCAACATCCTGGGCGGCTGTTGCGGCACCACCCCCGACCACATCGCCGCCATCGCCGGGGCCGTGTCCGGCGTCCCGCCGAAAAAAAAGACGTCGGGTGCCTTTTTCGAGACGGAAATCGAGGAAACAGGCCAAGAAACGCCGGATCCCTTCCGAAAAAGGCACCCGACGTCATTTTTGCGGCTGGCGGGACTTGAGCCGCTGATTGTCAGGCCCGACAGCAACTTCCAGATGATCGGGGAGCGCACCAACGTCACCGGATCCAAGAAGTTCGAGCGGCTGGTCAAGGCCGGCGACTGGACCGAGGCCATCACCGTGGCGCTCGACCAGGTGCGCGGCGGCGCCAACGTCATCGACGTCAACATGGACGAGGGCATGCTCGACTCGGCCGCCGCGATGACGACGTTCCTCAACTACATCGCGACGGAACCCGACATCGCGCGTGTGCCGGTGATGATCGACAGCTCCAAGTGGGAGGTCATCGAAGCCGGCCTCAAGTGCACCCAGGGCAAGTCGATCGTCAATTCGATCTCGCTCAAGGAGGGCGAGGCCGACTTCCTGGCCAAGGCGCGACTCATCCAGCGGTACGGCGCCGCCGTGATCGTCATGGCGTTCGACGAAGTGGGCCAGGCCGACACGGTCGAGCGCAAAGTCGAGATCTGCCAGCGCGCCTACCGGCTGCTGACCGAACGGGCGGGCTTCGACCCGTCCGACATCATCTTCGACCCGAACATCCTGGCGATTGCCACCGGCCTGGAAGAACACAACCGCTACGCGATCAACTTCATCGAGGCCACACGCATCATCAAGGAGACGTGTCCCGGCGTCCGGATCAGCGGCGGCGTCAGCAACCTGTCGTTCTCCTTCCGCGGCAACGACGTGGTGCGCGAGGCCATCCACTCGGTGTTCCTCTATCACGCCATCAAGGCCGGCCTCGACATGGGCATCGTCAACGCCGGCCAGCTCGTGGTGTACGAGGACATTCCGAAGGACCTGCTCGAACACGTCGAAGACGTGTTGTTCGACCGGCGGCCGGACGCGACCGAGCGCCTGGTGACGTTCGCCGACCAGGTCAAGGGGAGCGGCAAGAAACGCGAAACCGACCTGGCCTGGCGCGAGAAACCCGTGGAGGAACGCCTGGCGTACGCGCTGGTGCACGGCGTCGTCGACTTCATCGAAGCCGACACCGAGGAGGCGCGGCGGAAGTTCGCGCGCCCGCTCCAGGTGATCGAAGGGCCGCTGATGGACGGCATGAAGATCGTCGGCGACCTGTTCGGCGCCGGCAAGATGTTCCTGCCGCAGGTGGTCAAGAGCGC
>CAYYFE010000004.1:0-154151 GCA_964471115.1 uncultured Solibacteraceae bacterium | reverse complement strand
GCGCTTCTTCGGCAGCTCGATCTTCTCAATCTTCTCGAGCGCCTTGACGCGGCTCTGCACCTGCGCGGCCTTCGCCGCGTGCGCCGCGAATCGTTCGATGAACCGCTGTTCCTTGGCCAGCATCGCCTGCTGGCGCGCGTACGCCGCCTCACGATTCGCCTCGCGCGTGGCGCGCTCGCGTTCGTAGAACTCGTAGTTGCCCGAATACACCGTGATCTCGCCACCGTCGATCTCGGCAATCCGCGAGACGATGCGGTTCATGAAGTCGCGATCGTGCGAGGTCATCAGCAGCGCCGACGGCAGCGACTTGAGGAACCCTTCGAGCCAGATGATTGATTCGATGTCCAGATGGTTGGTGGGTTCGTCCATCAGCAGGACGTCCGGCCGGCCCAGCAACACGCGGGCCATCGCCACCCGCATCTTCCAGCCGCCCGACAACGCGCCCACGTCGCCGTCGATGCGCGCGTCATCGAACCCCAGGCCGTGCAGCACCTCGCGCGCCTGGCTTTCGAGCGAGTACCCGCCCAGGTGGTCGTATTCCTCCTGGACCTCGCCAAAACGGGCCAGGATGCGGTCCATGTCATCGGCCTGGGCCGGGTCGCCCATGGCCTGCTGCAACGACTCCAGCTCGTGGTGCAGGTCGCCCAGCCGGCCCGACCCGGCAATAGCCTCGTCCAGCACCGACCGGCCGGACATTTCCTCCACATCCTGGCGGAAATACCCCACCGTCAGCTTCTTCGGGACCGACACCTCCCCATCGTCGGGGGCCTCTTCGCCCACGATCATGCGGAACAGGGTGGTCTTGCCGGCCCCGTTCGGGCCCACCAGGCCCACTTTGTCGCCCGGATTGAGCTGGAACGAGGCGTCGACGAAGAGCACCTGCCGGCCGTACTGCTTGGAGACCCCCGAAAACGTGATCACAACCTGCCTATGTTATCCTTGAGACCTCGCTGAAGTCCGGCCTCCGAGCTTTCGTCCCGCGTCCCTAAAACGTGTGCATGCTGAGCAAGAGGAACGGAAGTCCGTTCCGGCTGGGATTTTGGCTGTTTCTTGTTCAGGAGTCAGGTTAATGGGTCGCAAACTGTACGTCGGGAACCTTCCGTATACCGCCACTGAGGATGATCTTCGCGAGTTCTTCAGCGGTGCAGGCGCCGTGGATACGGTCAACGTGGTGCGAGACAACGCCACCGGCCGCGCGCGCGGATTCGCCTTTGTCGAAATGGCCAGTGACGCGGATGCGCAGAAGGCCATCGAGATGTTCAACGAGAAGCCGATGGGCGGTCGGAATCTGACCGTCAATGAAGCGCGTCCCAAGCCGCAGTTTGGCGGCGGTGGCGGCGGCTACGGCGGTGGCGGCGGCGGCAACCGTCGCGAGCCGCGCTGGTAAGCCCTCAGCTACAATAGTCAAGGACCCGGCCGCATCCTTGCGGCCGGGTCTCGTTTGAGTCGCGAGCAGGAGGACGGTCCCCGTGAAGGTCAGTAAAGGCGCGCGCGTGTCGCAACCAAAGTACGGCCCAGGCACGGTCACCGACTCGGACGGCACGCATGTCGTCATCGACTTCGACAACCATGGTCCGAAGCGGTTCGTGGCGGCCATGGTGACACTCGCCCCCACGACCGAGCCCGCCCCGGAAAAGACCAAGACGACGCGGCGCAAGAAGAAGGCCGAGTAAGTTTCCCAACCTCTCCCGGTTGACCGGCGTCTTATCCGGCAACCATGTCTTTCCGTCCCACAATGCGGGCACTCGTGTGCCTGCTGTTGGTGTGCGCCGGCCTCGTTCCGCCGGCCCATGCGCAAACGCCCCCCTCCACCACCTCGACGCCGGCGCTGCTGCGTGTCTTCGTGGACTGTTATGAGTGTGATACCGAGTATCTTCGCCAGAACGTCCTGTTCGTCGACTATGTTCGCGATCGAACAGTAGCGGACGTTCATCTCCTGGTCACCACCGAAGGCACCGGCGGCGGCGGACGGTCGTGGACGATGAAGTTCATCGGACTTGGCCGGTTCGACAAGGTCGAGCGCACGCTGACGTTCGTCACGGCGCAGACGGCGACCAGTGACGACCGGCGCAAGGAGTTCACCCGCGTCTTCAAGCTGGGCATCGCGCCGTACGCGCTCGACTCCTCGGCGGGCGCGCAACTGGATGTGTCCTGGACCAAGCCGGCCGCGTCAGCCACGCCGTCGGCCGCGCCCGCGAAGGATCCGTGGAACTACTGGGTGTTCCGCACCAACGTGGGCGGCAACCGCGACGGCGAAGAGTCACAGAGTTTCAGTTCCTACCGCGCCAGTTTCTCGGCCAACCGGACCACGGCCAACTGGAAGATCTCGATTTCGTCGAGCGGCAACTACAATCGCAGTGTCTTTGAACTCGGCGACGGCAGCGAGGTCAAGAGTTCCTCTCACAGCTGGAGCGTGAACTCACTGGTCGTCAAGAGTCTGACCGGCCAGTGGTCGGTGGGCGGCCGCGCCTCGGTGTCGTCCTCGACGTTCTCGAACAACGACATGGTGATGACGTTCGCGCCGGGGCTGGAGTACAACTTCTTCCCCTACACCGAGTCGTCGCGGCGCAGCTGGACGGTGCTCTACACGATTGGCGCGAGCCGGTACGACTACAAGGAAGTCACGATCTTCGACAAGACGTCAGAGACGGTGCCCAATCACTCGCTGAGCACCAACATCAGCCTGCGGCAGCCGTGGGGCTCGCTGTCGGGCGGCATCAACCTCTCGCAGCACCTCAACAAGACCCATCGGCACCGCGTGTCGACGTACGCCAGCACGGACGTGCGCCTGTTCAAGGGGTTTTCGTTCAACATGCACGGCGGCTACGACCGCATCCGCGACCAGATTGGGCTGCGCAAGGGCGGCGCGACGCCTGAGGAAGTGCTGCTGCGGCGACGCCAGCTGGCCACCGGACACAGCTACTACGTGGGGTTCGGAATCAGCTACAGCTTCGGGTCGATCTTCAACTCGGTGGTCAACCCGCGCTTTGGCGGCGGCGGGGGGGGATTCATCATCTTCTAGGTCCAGGGTCCGAGGGTCCAGAGTCCAGGGTCCGGAGGCGGAACCTTCGACCCTGGACCCTGGACCCTGGACCCCAGGACCCTGGACCCGACTACAGTCCGCCTCCCCCAGCAGCCGCCGGCTTCTTCTTCGCGTCCTGGATGGCCTTGGAGCGGTCCTCGATGTGTTTGTCCATGTCGAGGCGCGGGATGCCGTCCTTCCACCAGTCAGGCGCGGGCGCGCCCTTCAGGTAGTGATCGAAGAACTCCTTCATGCGCACGGTGTAGTCCTGCTGGTTGGCGGGCCGGGCCAGGCCGTGGTTCTCGCCCGGGTACTCCAGCAGCACCACCGGCTTCTGCAGCCGGCGCAGGGTGTTGTAGTACTCCATGCCCTGCGTGAAGTCGACCGCGCCGTCCTGATCGTTGTGCAGGATGATGAGCGGCGTCTTCACCTTGGCCGCGTGCGCCACCGGTGAGTTGCGCGTATAGGCCTCCCACTGCTCCCATGGTCCCGCCGTGAACCGGCCCTGGCTGCTCTCGAAGATCGCGCCGTTGGTGCCGCCGGTGTTCTTGTAGAGGATCGAATACATGCTGATCATGTTGGTCAGCGGCGCGCCGGCAATGGCCGCGGCGAACATGTCGGTCTGCGTGATCGTGAACGCGGTCTGGTAGCCGCCCCAGGAGTGGCCGTGCAGACCCACCTTCGCCGGATCGACCACCCCGGTCGCCACCGCCGCGCGCACCGCGTGGGGCAACGTCCACGCCGCCGACATGCCGGGATCGTTGATGTAGTACTTGATGTCGGGCTGCAGCACCGCGTAGCCGTTGCTCGTGTACGCCTGACGGCTGAAGCCGTTGGCCGTGGGCCGGCCGTACTGATAGTGCCCCTGCGTCAGCCGTTCGTAGATGTAGACGATCGTCGGATACTGCTTGCCCTTCTCGTAGTTGGCCGGCAGATACAACGACGCCTGCAGCCGCTCGCCCTTGGCGTTCTTGAATTCAACGAGCTGCGCGCCGGCCGACCACGCCAGCGACTCGGCTTCCGGCGCCATGTCGACGATCTTGCGCCCGTTCTTGAGCGACGCATCCGTCACATAGATCTGGGGCGCCTCGGTGGGCGTCTCGCGGCGGTAGATCCAGAGGTCGCTGTCCTCCGCCTTCTGCAGGCCGCTGATGGCCGCGTCCTCCCACAGCAACATGTCGAGGCCCACCTTGCCGGGCTGCAACACGCCGTAGCCCGCGCGTTTGGTCCACTCCGACATGGCCGAGAAATACTGCGGCTTGCTCAGATCGATGCCGCGCTCTTCGCGGTAGATGCCGAACACGCGCCCCTGATACCGGATCTGGTCCTTCTTGCCGTTGACCGTCAGGTTCACGGCCGCCTCGCCCGGCGCCACCGGCACCTTCCAGATGTCCCAGCGATCCGAGATCAACACGTACTGGTTGTCCGACGTCCACCCGATGACGTTGCTCGGCGGGTCGACGATGTTGTGGTCGTCCTCAAGATTGACGAACACGGTCGGCACCTTCTCGGTGATGTTGCGCACCTGTCCGGCCTCGGCATCAAACACATGGAAGTGCCGGTTCTCGTAGTACAGGTACTTCGTGCTGTCCGGTGACGACGCGTTGCCCCAGCGCAGGCCCTTCTTGATCGTCACGCGCTTGCCGGTGGTCGTATCGATGGCGTAGACGTCGCGGAACTGACGGCCGTCCAGGTTGCCCATGAGTTCATAGGCCGTGTTGCTGGTGCCGATGGCCCACTTGCCGCGCCCCGTCACCGTGACGCTCGGCACTTCCTCGTCCGCCAGGCGAATCAGCGTGTTGTCGCCCGGCCGGTACACGACCGGATAGTTGAAGCTGCGGTCCGCGTTTTCCTGGACGCGCTGCTGCGACTGCAGGCGCGGATCCTTGTAGTGCCAGATCACCAGGTTGGGACGTTCGTCGGCGGCCGGCGCGCCACCGGCCCGGCCCTCGCCGCCCTCCGGCGCCTCGTCACCCGCCGCGGCGTTGCCGCGTCCGGCGGGACGCGGCACCGGCGTCAGTTCGGCGATGCCGAACAACATCGCGGTCCGCTCTTCGTTCCACATCGGCGTCCGGTTGCCGCTCACGGCCATGCCGGCCGGGAAGTTCTTGTCCTGCTTCGGATCGAACACGACCTTCTTCGGCGTGCCGCTGCCAAAGCCGGTGAAGCCCACCACCGAGAAGAGGCGCTCGCGATACTGCCGGTCGTCGGTGCCTTTCAGCATGGTCAGCGCGTCGCCTTCGGTCGTCCACGCCATGCGCTCGTAAAACGCCTTGTCGGTGTCGAGCGACGTGATGGTCCCCGTCGACATGTCGCGCACCTGCAGCCCGTTGCCGGCCTGATCGGCCGCGTCGATCAGCAGCGCCAGGTACTTGCCGCTGCGGTTGAAGTTCCACTCGAACACGTTGCCGACGTTGATCTCGGTGCCCGACTTCAGTTCGCGCAGGATCAGGTCCGTGCCGCGGGGCCGCGTGTCGCGCGGCGCATTGCCGGCCGGCGCCGGGCCGCCCGCGCGGCCGCCTGCCGGTGCGGCGCCGGGCGCGGCGTCGGGACCGTACCGGTGCAGCGCGATCCACCCGCCCATCTCACCGGAAAACGCGAAGCGCCGGATCTTCGGAATGTCGACCTTGTCGCCCGTCGCCAGATTGACGATGCGGACACCGGTCTGCACCGGCCGCCGGGCGCGGCGCGCGGCTTCCGCTTCCGCGCGCGACAACGACGTGGCCATCGCAAACCACTGCGAGTCGTCGGAGAACTGCATCGGGCCCGCCCCCTCGCCGACCTGGAACTTGTGCTCCTGTCCACTCGAGGTGTGCCGCACGACGATCTCGGAATCACCTTCGAGCGGCGCCACGCGGTACGCGAACCACGCGCCGTCGGCTGACAACGCGGTGGTGGTCATGGCGCGGAACGACATGATGTCGCCCAGGCTCATGGGCCGCTTCGCGGCGTTCTGCGCGGACAGGGGAACCAGCGCCGCGGCCATCACGGCCAGCGGCAACGCGATCATTACGCGACGTCGAAGACGTCTCATGTCATTACCTCCTCAGAACCCACTGACGGGGATCACAGATGTTAGCCCGAATCATTCACATGGAGAACTGGAGGGCTGGTCAGCCGGTCGGCCGGACGAGGCGCGCCACCCGGCGGAACAGCCACCGGACCGTCAGCACCATCGTCACCACCACGACCAGCACGAACGCCGCCGCCAGCCACGGGTATTCGGCGGCGAACCAGACGACCCCGAGCGCCAGCAGGTCCTCGGTGAGCGATAGTCCGAAGTTGGACACCGGCTCGGGCGAGGCGCTGACCGCCGTGCGCAAGGACGCCTTGAGCGAATGGGCCAGCAGGGCCACGGCCGAGCCAATCGCGGCGGCCAGCCACTGCCATTGCGGATCAAGCACCGGCAACGCGGCATACGCCAGTACCCCGGCCACCGGCACCCGGACGAACGTCTGCAGCACGTTCCAGACCAGGTCCACAAACGGGATCTTGTCGGCAACGACTTCCACGATGAACAGCGCCGCCGAGGGGCCAATCACCCACCAGCTTTCAAGCGCGCCGAGATCGCCCGGCAGCGTCACCACGCCGGCGCGCGCCAGCAGGCCGAGCAGCACCACCGTCCCGGATACGTTCAGCCCCGCCGCAAAGCAGATGGCGATGAGGAACGCGGCGATCTCCGCAGGGCCTGTGAGCATGGGGGAATTCTACGAAGTCAGCGGGTCGCCTGCCTGCCTGCGTCGCGGCAGGACACCGGGTCTCATGAGGCGACGGTCTTGCATTGGACGGTCAGCATGGGTGACGTCCGCCTCGCACTCCGAAGTCTGCGAACCCGTCCGGCACTGACACTGGCCGCCATCACCGCCCTGGGGCTGGCCCTGGGGGCCTCGGCCACGATCTTCGCCCTGGCCGACGCGCTGTGGCTGCGACCCGCCGGCATGGCCAACCCCTCCACGATGGTCCGCGTCTTCGGTGTGACTGCGGACGCCAACGACGCCGGGTGGTCACTGCCCGAGGTCCACGACCTGCAGGCGCGGGTCACCAGTCTGGAGCCGCTGGTCGGGCGGGGGCCGCGCGGCATCCTCGCGCCCGACGCCGATGGCGCCTCGCAGCTCGTCCTGGTCAACGTCGTGACGCCGGGGTTCTTCGAAGCACTGGGCGTCAGGGCGCTGCACGGACGCCTGCCGGACGGATCGGACACCGGGCCGGTCGCGGCGTTGGGCCACGCGTACTGGCGCACGAGGTTTGGCGGCGACCCGGCTGTGGTGGGCACCACCCTTCCGCTGGGCGGACGTCGAGTCCCGGTGACCATCGCGGGCGTTCTGCCGCCCTCGTTTCGCGACCTCGATCCCGCGACGGACCGCGACCTGTGGCTTCCCACCGGCACCTGGGCGCATCTGGGCGGGACCGGCGACCTGGAAGACCGCGCGTTCCGCTGGTTCACCGTGATCGGCCGGCGCGTGCCTGGTGTCAGCGCGGCTGCGGCGGCCGCTGAGCTCGACACCCTCGTGCCCGGCATCGCGGCGGGACAACCGGGCGAACCAGTCAGGCGAGTCCGCGTGGTGACGGACCTCGCGTACCGGCTTGAACGCGGCGGCACCAATGCGCTCGCGCTGCTGGCGCTGGTGGCGGTGGTCAGTCTGATCACCTGCGTCAACCTCGCAGAACTGCTGCAGGCGGCTGTGGGACGCCGGCGGCAGGAGCTGGCCACACGCGTCGCTCTGGGCGCGAGTCCCTCGAGGCTGGGCCGCACCCTGCTGGCCGAGAGCCTCTGGCTTGGCGTGGGCGGGTGCCTTGTCGGCGCTGCGGTGGCCAGAGCGATGATGCGCGTCGTGCCGGCGGTCCTCGTGCCGCCGCCGGGATTCCGCAGTGTGCTGGACCTGTCGTTTGACGGCCGCGTCATGGCCGCGTTGATCGGCACGGCGCTGGTGTGCACGGCGCTGTTTTCGATCATCCCGGTGCGCATGGCGGCGCGCACGGACCTGCTGCCGATCATCAAGGGCGGCGAGGCCGCGCTCTCCGGTCGGCGGCGGACGCCGCTCGGTCTGGCCGCACAAGTGGCGCTGGCGTTCGTATTGCTGGCGGCAGCCGCCATCCTGGGCCGCGCGTTTCTGGCCTCGCAATCGCAGCAGTTCGGCCTGACGTCCGCGCCGGTGCTGACCGCGTGGAGCCCGACCGACCTTCCCGCGGTGCGCCGGGCCGAGGCCCTCCAGCGCCTGCGCGCGTTGCCCGGCGTCCGCGACGTCGCCGTGGCCATCCGCGCGCCGTTGAGCCTGTCGGGGGGCGGCCGCGCGGAGGTCATGCGCCTGCCCATCCTCGAGACGCCGCTCACGATCAAGTACAACGCCGTCGATGGCCGTTACTTCTCCGTCGTCGGCACCCGTATCGAGGCGGGACGCGCCTTCACCGACGAGGACGAAAGCAGCCGGCGGCGGGTGGCGATCATCAGCCGGGCGCTGGCGGCCCGATGGCCGGCCTCGACGACGGCGCTCGGCAGCACGCTGCGCATCGGCGGGGACCAGACCGCGTGGGAGATCGTGGGGATCGCGGAGGACGCGGCCATCAATGCGATTGGCGAGCCGGCGGAACCGTACGTCTACCTCCCGTTCGGCATCGTCGATCCCGGCGAAGTCACGTTCCTGCTGAGCCTGGCCGACGGCGCGCCGCCACCTGCGCGCGACGTGCGGACCACGCTGATGGCGATTGATCCGGCCCTCGAACCACGACGGATCATCACGCTCGCGGACTACGTGGCGTACGCCACCAGCGATGCGCGGGCCACGGCGACTCTGGCGGGCGCGCTCGGCACCCTCGGCCTCCTTCTGACGATCGTCGGCATGTACGGCGTCACGGCACACCGGGCGTCCCGGCGCATCCGCGAGTTCGGCATTCGCGCGGCGCTCGGCGCGACGCGTCGCCAGGTGTTGTGGCTGGCGCTGCGAGACACGCTGCGCGTCGGCGGCCTCGGTCTGGGCGCAGGCGTGCTCGTGTCGTTGTGGACGAACCGGGCGCTGGGTTCGATGTTGATCGGCGTCACGCCCTGGGATCCCGCCTCGCTCGTCTCGACCGGCGTGTTGCTGGGCACGGCTCTCCTTCTGGCGGGCCTGGGCCCGGCGGTACGGTCGATGGGAGTCAACCCGGTCGACGCGCTTCGCGAACGCTGATCTCGACTGGTCCCGACGCCGGCCGCCTTCATCACGCGGAACCGGTCGCCAGTCCCGCCGGCTGCCTCCCCGTCTGCTTCTCTCGCACAATGGAGGCCATGCAGCAGCGCTGGGCCGGAGTGGTGGTGACGGGGTGTCTCGTGGCGTCGGCGGTGGTCTCGGCCGACTGGCCGGGTTTTCGCGGCGCCATGCGCGCGGGCGTCGGCACCGGTTCCGCTCCTGTCACGTGGGATGTCGCGGCCGGCACCAACATCTCGTGGCGCGCGCGTGTTCCCGGCGGCGGCCACTCGAGTCCGATCGTGGCCGGCACACGGGTGTTCGTGACGACCGCCATCCCGCAAAGCGGCGTGGCCCCGAGCCTCACGCTGGGTGACTCGAGCCGCAGCGGCATCAACTCGGCCGGCGACACTGGCGCGCACGAGTGGCGCCTGCTCGCATTCGACCGCGCGACCGGCAAACCCCTGTGGTCCACCGTCGCTCACGCGGGCGTGCCGCGCGTGAAACGGCACGTCAAGGCCAGCCACGCGTCGGCCACACCCGCGACGAACGGGTCGCTCGTCGTCGCGTTGATGGGGTCCGAGGGCCTGTACGCGTTTGATGCGGCCACCGGCGCGCTGCGATGGAAACGCGATGTCGGCGTGATGGACGTGGGCCTGGTCGGCGACCCGACGTATCAATGGGGCCCGGCCAGCTCACCGGTCATCGCCGGCAACATCGTGCTCGTACAGAACGATCAGCACACGGGTTCGTTCCTGGCCGCCTTCGAACTGACGACCGGCAAGCCGTTGTGGCAGTCCGCGCGCGAGGAGATGCCGTCGTGGGCCACCCCCGTGGTGGCGACGGCCGGCGGCCGGTCGATCGTCATCACCAACTCGCCGAATCACATTCGCGCGCACGATCTGCAGACGGGCAAGGAACTGTGGCGTCTGGCCGACGGCACGCAGGTGAAGGTGCCCACGCCCGTCCTGGCCGGCTCGAACGTCATCGTCACGGGCGGGTACGCGCCAAGCTCCCGGCCGACGTGGGCGATTCCGCTCTCGGCCAGCGGGACGATCACGGCGGACCGGCTGGCATGGACGATCGAACGCGGGTCGTCGTACACGTCCACGCCGCTGGTCCATGACGGTCTGCTGTACATGGTGACCGACGCCGGCATTCTGTCGACCTACGACGTGGCGACCGGCGCGCGGGTCTATCAGCAGCGGCTGGCGGCCGGCGCGGGGGTGAGCGCGTCGCCGGTGGCCGCGGGCGGCCGGGTGTACATCGCGAGTGAGGACGGCGACATCTTCGTGATTCGCGCGGGGCGCACCTATGAGCTGCTGGCGACAAACGCGATGGGTGAGGCCGTGATGGCCACACCCGCGCTCGACGGCGACGCGATCATCATCCGCACCGCGGGCCACCTCGTGGCCATCGGACGATGACCCGCGGCGCTCAGGCGTCCTCGCGTTCGACCGTCAGATAGATCGGCCCGACGCCCAGCGTCGCAATCATCGCCATCGTGCCGAACCCGGCGCGGTTGGTGATGGCAAATCGCGCGTGTTGCCCGGGCGCCAGCGTGACCGGGATGGTCTTCCAGACCAGCGTGTTGTGAATGCGGATGGAGTGTTCACCCGGCGGCAGCTCGCGCGTGGCGTGTTGACCGTGCAGGAGCACGGCCGCCTGCTGCCCGTCGACCGAGACGAAGACCTGACGGATACCGACGTCGGCCGGGCTGGTGCGGGTGAAGGTGAGGCGGGCGTTCACCACACAACTCCCGCTCGTCGCCCTGAGGTCGGCTCATCCCGCACCGGATCAGGATACCAGCGGCCATCAGGCCGCTGAGCGCAATCCCGGGCATGCCCACCGTCAGGCACTTTGCCGCCATCAGGATCACGCTGCCGCCGTAGAGGGCCACCGGCACGCGATCATCGGTGGGCGGGGTGCCTGGCGAGACGGCGAGCCACGGCCAGACCCAGAACGCGAGCGTGGCGCCGGTCGCCATCCATCCGAAGAAGTTGCTGATCGGGACTCCCGCCACCGCCGGACCAAGCGCCGACCAGACCCAATACCCTTCCTTGACCATCAGAGGATCCAGGACCAGGTCCCACGCGGCCAGCACGAGACCTGCCGCCAGGGCTCCCCTGACGCGATCCGTCGAGATGCGTCGGGCCAACACGATCGCGGGGTACGCGATCATCGTCCAGGCCAGCGGCACCAGGATGGGCACGCCGAGAACCGCGGGCCCGAGCCGCTCGGCATAGACATAGGTGCCGAAGGGCAGACCAAACGTCAGCCCGAGGTATTCGGCCGCCCAACTCCCGATGGTGATGATCGCCACCACGGCAATCGTCGACCGGACGCTTCTGGTGCAGGCGACATGTGTGACACCGGCGATCAGGAAACAGATGATGATCGCGCTGACCAGCGCGAGGGGAGGTGACGTGCTGACCGTCCAGGCCACTCCCAGCAGGCCTGCCGACAGCGCCCACACGGCGGACGTCTGTCCGCGGCGGGCCGCGTCGAGGGAGTACACGCGACGACCATGCGTAAACTCACCGTCATGGGTGGACGGTATCGCGATCATGAGCGCTGGGTGCCTGTGGGGGATGCTGTCCCGGGCTCAGGTCGTCTGTCAAGGACCATCGCCGCCCCTCAGCATCGACTTGACGATTGCGGCCAGATCTCCTATCGTCCGCGGCCACGGATCTGATGGCCGCATCTCACTACCACCTCGTGACCCGGTGGGTTGTTGATGGCACGCCTGAGGAAGTCGCGTCGGTGTTCAGTGATTCGGCGGCGTTGAGCCGATGGTTTCCTGCAACCTATCTGGAGTCCACCGTGCTCCACCCCGGCATGCCGGGCCACGAAGTGGGCAAGGTCGTACGGGTCCGAGTCAAGGGATGGATGCCGCACACGTTGTCGTTCGTCTTTCGGGTGGTGGCCGCCGACACGCCACTGACCTTTACCGTTGAAGCCACCGGCGACTTCGAGGGCCGCCTGGAGTGCCGATCGAGCCGATTGCCGTCAGGGACGGCCGTGGACTTCGACTGGCAGATCCGTGTCACCAAGCCATTTGTCCGGCGGTTCTCCTGGCTCTTGCGGCCGCTGTTCATCAGCAACCACCTGTGGGTGGTGGCGCGGGGCGAACAGAGCTTGAACATCGAACTGCGCCGGCGCCGCGCCGAGGCCGTGGGACACCCGTTCGGTGAACGGCCGCCTGGGCCGATGTTCCCGCACGGCCCGCTCAGCAACTGCCTGGATCGACGGACATGGTCGACGGCGCGGCTGCTGCAGCGGCCGTGATCAGTGACATCGATGGTCCGATTCCGGGCAGCGGTCATCATGGAAATAGTCTTCCTCCGCGGTTTGGGCGTAGAATGCGCCGCGCGGATGCATTCCGCACCCGCGCCCTCTGTTCGAGGAGTGTCGTTATGCGTAGCTTCCCCGCCGTTGCGTTGATCCTTGCCTGTCTCCTGCCTGCTGCCGCCGCTGCTCAGACCGCGGGTCCCACTGCCGGTTCAGTCGAAGTCACTGGTGTGACCGCGCTCACGGTCAACAACCAGACCATCAGCCCGAAAGATGAAGATGGCGATCTCGACGTCAAGAACGCGTCGGCCGCCGCCGGCATTCACTTCTATCTGTCGAACCGACTGGCGATTGGTGTCGCCGGCGGCTTCACCCAGTTCAGCGCCGGCGTTGAGGATTCCGAAATCACGGCGAGCACGATCATCGGCGGCCCGCAACTCCGCTATCGATTCGGCAGCTCGAAGACGGCTCTCGTTCTGGTGGGCGGCGGTGGATTGACCAAGCTGAAGCTGGATGCGTCGGGTGACGATCTCGAGGGCGTCGATGCCGGCCTGCTCGAGACCACCGGCTGGTTCTGGGAAGCGGGCGCGGACGTGTCGTTCCTCTTCCGCGACAACCTGGCGTTCAACATCGGCGCCCGGTACCAGTCGACGCGGTCCAAGGATCAGGACGACTTCGAGTTCGACACGGCGGGCATCAGCGTCGGCGTCGGCTTCTCGTTCTTCATCGGCGGCCGATGATCCCATCCTGGATGACGGTGGCCGCGCTAGTGCTGGTGGCCACCGGATTCCAGGCGGGGCCCGGCGTGGGCAGCGTTCCGGCAGCATCAACGGCGGCGGCGCAGGGTGCGCCCGACGCGGCGTCGTCCGCCCCGCGCGCGCGCCTGGCCGTCTTCGACGCGGACCTGCGCCTGCGGACATTCGCGTATCCCCATCGGGTCGTGCCCGCCGACGCCCACTGGACGGTCTGGTTCTCGGCCCGCGCGGGCGTGCAGGGTGCCGCGTCGCGGGTGACCTGGCGAGGCGCGGTACAGGTGGACGTGTCGAGTGAAACGGCCGTGACCGGATCCCTGGTCGATCTCGCCGATCGCGAAGCCCGGCGCCCGACGGCGAGTCTCCGCGACCTGGCGGTCCGCGTATCCCCCGCGCCTGGTCTCGGAATCGAGGGCGGGCGGTTGCGGCCGACGTGGGCGCACACGGATGCGTTCTCTCCAGCCGACGCGTTTCTGCCGCGTGACCTGACCGACCCATTTGCCGATGAACGACTCCCGGTCTGGGGCGCGCGCGTGGACTTTGCCTACCGCCGCCTGCGCGCCGAATGGTTTCAGGGGCTGACCACCACGCCCTGGCGTCTGCCGATCATGCGCGGACGGCTGTCGCCCGGCTGGTACGCCGACATCTTTCTTGACGATGCGCAGGAGCCGGCGCCCCGGCGCGGCTTCCAGATGGGCCGGATCGCGGTGCACGGCGCCGGCTGGGACGCGAGCGCCTGGGTGCGGACGGGCGTCCGACCGGCGCCGGTGCTGACGCTGGACCGCACCCGCGACGCCGAACTGCCCGTCGGCACCCTGGTGCCGATGCGCCGGTCGTTCACGACCGAGCGCGCGGCCGGCATCGGTGCGACGCGGGTGACCGGCACGTGGGTCCTTCACGGCGAGCTGGCGTACCTGGAGTCGCCCCACCCCGACGTGGGCCGGGCCCTGTTGTGGTCGGTCGGCGCGGACCGCGCCGCTCGACAGGGCGTCTTCACGGTGACGCTGGCGGGCAACGGGCGTGACACGCCGATTGATCCCCTGGGGCTGCCGGACCGGGCGTTCCTGCCGTACTTCGTGGCGACCAGCACGCAGCAGGAGGAGTGGGGCACGTGGAACGTTCGGTGGCTGGCCACGCTGCGTCGCATCGGCGGCATCCTGACGATTGACCTCACGCGAACGCTCACCTCACGCACGAGCGTGGTCGGCGGCGTCGACCTGCCGCACGGCTCGCGCACAAGTTCCCCCGGCGCCATCAGCCGCGCACGTCGCGCGCACGCCGGACTGCGCTGGACATGGTGACCACCGGCGTCCCGATCCTGGTCGCTGAGGGCGTGAGCAAGGTGTATCTGGCCGGCCCCAGAGTCGAGGCCGTGCGGAACCTGAGCCTCACGATCGCCGCCGGTGAGTCGGTCGCCGTGATGGGCCCTTCCGGTTCAGGCAAGACCACCCTGCTGAACCTGCTGGCCGGATTGGACGTGCCCTCGCAGGGACGCATCGTGATCGCCGGGCGGGAGCTTGGCGGACTGGATGAGGAGGCGCGCGCGCACCTGCGCCGGACGACCATCGCGACGGTTTTTCAACAGTCGTTGCTCCTTCCCACGTTGTCGGCGGCGCAGAACGTCGCGCTGCCGCTCCAGCTGCGGGGAGACCGCGTCGACGATCGCGACCCTCGAGTGACACACGCGCTCGATGCGGTGGGACTCGCGGAGCGCCGGCATCACCTGCCGGACGAACTCTCGGGCGGCGAGCGTCAACGCGTCGCCGTCGCTCGGGCGCTGGTGATCGAGCCGGCCGTCATCCTGGCCGACGAGCCCACGGGCAACCTGGATTCGGCCACCGGCGAGCAGGTGCTCGCCTTGTTCCATCAGGTCACCCGCGGGCGCGGCGCGGCGCTCGTCCTGGTCACACACGACGCGCACGCGGCCCGCGGCTGCGATCGCGTGCTGCGGATTCGAGACGGCCGGCTCGAGCCCTGAGACGACGGACGTGGTTCCCCTGCTGCGCGCGCTCTCCTGGTCGTACGTCAGGCGCTACCCCCTGCAACTGAGCCTGACGACACTCGGGGTGGCGCTGGGCGTCGCCACGTTTTCATCGGTCCGCACGGCGCAGGCCACGCTGGTCGACGGCCTCCGCACGACGATCGACCGCGTCGCAGGCCGGGCGCACCTGCAGGTCACGGGCGTCGGCGGTGTGCCGGAAGACCGCCTGGAGGTCCTGCGCCTCACGCCGGGCGTCGAGGCGTACGCCCCGGCAATCGAACAGGTGGTCATGGTGACGTCTCCCCCCGCGGGGGCGCTGCTGGTGCTTGGTGTCGATCTGCTCGCCGACCGCCGCCTGCGGGAGTATGCGTTCGACGATCCGGAGGAGGAGCTCGACGACCCGCTCGAATTCCTGGCGCAGCCCGACTCGGTGGCCGTGACGCAGGCATGGGCGGCCCGGTGGGGTGTCGAGACCGGGCAGATCATCGAGGTGACCGCCGGAGCCGTCCGGCGCCGGTTGACGGTGCGCGCCCAGGTGACGTCGCGCGCCTTCGCGTCCGCCCACGGCGGGAGCGTGGCCATCACGGACGCCTACGCGGCGCAGGATCTGTTCGGCCGGCTGCGGCGCTTCGACCGCGTGGACATCCGTCTTGCGCCCGAGGTCGCCATCGACGATGGTGAACGCCGCCTGCGCGCGGCGTTGCCCGGGCTGGACGTGGAGACGCCGTCGCGGCGTTCGGCGCATCTGGCCGGACTCATCACCGCGTTTGTCGCGTCGTTTGATGTCTCGAGCGGCCTGGCCGTGCTGGTCGCGATCTTCCTCGTGGCCAACGTCCTGCGAGTGTCGGTCGAACGGCGTCGCCGGGCAATCGGCATCCTGCGCTCGATCGGCGCGACGCCTGCGCAGATTCGGCGCGCGCTCCTGACCGAGGCGGCGTTGATCGGGCTGCTGGGGGGAAGTCTGGGCGCCCTCGGCGGGTGGGGCGCGGCCCACTTCTTCCTGACACAGATGGGCCAGGCCGTCCGCGTGACCTACGGCGTCGGCGATGCGGCAGCCGTCGAGCCGGGCCTGTGGTGGCTCGTCAGCGCGCTGGCCACCGGGCTCGGCGCCGCGCTGCTCGGCGCCTGGTTGCCCGCGCGCGTCGCGGCGTCGATCCCTCCGGTCGAGGCCGTGGCGGCCGGACGCCACCGCGCCCGCGCACCGGTCACGTCACGGCGCCTGGTGTTTCTCGGGATCACATTGCTCCTTCTGCCGCCGGTGCTGACCATGGCCAGCACCTTGAGCAGCCGCAATCTGCTGGCCGCCACGGTCGTGTCCGGCGCGCTGGCCACGCTGTGTCTCGTGGGCCCGATCGTCGGCGCCGCCGTCGTGACGCTGCGCCCGGGGCTGATCCGGCTCGCCGGGGTGTCCGGCCTGCTGGCGGCCGACGCGCTGCTCGGCCAACGCCGCCGGACGGCGGCCACGGCGGCGACCGTCGCCGTCGCCCTGGCGCTCGTGCTCGGCACAGGCGGCTACCTGCACTCGTTTCGGGTCGCCTTTGATCGCTGGCTCGACCAGATCATCACCGCCGATCTCGTCGTCCGTGCGTCAGCCGACCTGGCGCCGTCACCGCAGCGGCTGCCGGCCGCGCTGCATGCGGCGCTGCTCGAGGTGCCCGGCGTCGAGCGCGCCGACGCGTATCGCGTGGATTGGGTGGTCGTCGGCGGCGAAACCGCCATGCTGGCGTCGTTCGACGGTGAGGGCTTCCTGGCGCGGACCAGCCATCGGTTCATCGACGGCGACCTCGACAGCTTCACCCGCGACGTCATCCGGGGCCGCTCCGCGGCCGTGTCCGAGAACTTCGCCCGCCGCTACGGTCTCGGCCGCGGCGCGCACATCACGCTCGACACCCCGTCCGGCCGGCTGGACCTGCCGATCGCGGCCGTGTTGGAGAGTTATCTGTCCGATCGCGGCTTGATCATGATCGACCGCCGCGTCTTCCTCGACCACTGGCGCGACGACCGGGTCGGGGCGTATCACGTCATGATCGAGCCGGGTCATTCCAGCGACGAGGTGCAGCGGGCGGTGCTCGACCGAGTCGGCTCGGTCCATCCCATCCTCGTGTCCACCCGCCAGGCCTTCCGCCTCGAAGCCGAGAGCGCGCTCGAGGGGTTCTACACGTTGACACGCGTCACCGTTGCGCTGATGCTTGGCGTCACGCTGGTCGGCATCGTCACGGCCCTGCTGGCCGGCGTGGTGGATCGACAGCCGGAGCTGGGCCTGCTGCGAACGCTCGGCACCCGGGCGCGCCACCTCCGCCGGTCCGTCGTGATCGAAGCGCTGGTGATCGCGACACTCGGGCTCGTGCTGGCGATTCCGCTGGGCGCCGTGCTGGCTGATTTTCTGGAGACCGTCGTGGCCGACCATTATGCGGGCTTCATCATTCCCGGCGCCTACCCATGGCCGCTCCTCCGTGCGCTGCTGATCGGGCTGCCGGCGCTGGCGGTGGCGGCGGCCTGGCTGCCGGCGCGACAGGCGTCGCGCGGGAGTGCGATTGCGCTGGTGCGACATGAATAGGGCCAGCCTGCACCGGTGGGGCCTGGTGGTCGGTCTGCTGCTGGCGACCGCGACTCCATCTGGGCAACGGGAGGCCGGCGGCCGGGGGTTGCTGGCCGAGAGTCTCCGTCGGCACGAAAGCGCCAGCATGGAGTACGCGGGAGACCTGACGACCATCACGCGCAACGGCACCGAACGGCGAAAGACCTGGCGGTCCTACCGCGCCGGCAACGGTCGCGAGGCCCAGCGCCTCATCGTGTTCCTGTCACCCGCCGACGTCAGGGGCGTGGCGTTTCTGTCCCGCGGCCGCCAGGGCGGACCACCCGACCAGTGGATCTACCTGCCGTCGATGGGCCGCGAGCGCCGGCTCGCCGAGGTCGACCTCGACACCCGCTTCGCGGGAACCGACTTCACATTCGAAGATCTCGCCGAACTCGACCCGGATCGCTACACCGTCGACCAGTTGCCTGACGTGTCCGTCGGCGGCGCACCGGCCCATCGTCTGCGGCTCGTACCCCGCGGACGATCCGCGTACGCCCTGGAGCTGCTGACGTTCCGCCCGGCCGACCTGATGCTGCTCATGCGCGAAAGTCAGCGGCACGGCGACACGAGTCCCTCCAAACGCCTGGTCCTCAGTGAGTTCAAGGAGACGGATGGGCGGGTCACCGCGATGCAACTCGAACTCGCGGACCTGACGCGGGGCAGCCGGACGATGGTCAGACTGAGTGACGTCCGATTCAACCGGCCTCAGCCGGCGGATCGCTTCACGCTGCAGTACCTGCCGCAGGCGGCGGTCCGCTAGACGCCGGGCGAGCCGGCACGTCAGCGAATGATCGTCGCCGCCGTCACCCGATCGCCCAACTCGAGCCGATCGACCACGTCCATCCCGCGGACGACGCGGCCCAGCGACGTGAAGTCGCCCTCGTTGTGGGGCTGCGGCGTGTTGCCGAGCGTGTACCCGGGGCGCCCGGTGTCCAGCCCTGACGAGGCCCACGCCAGATTGGCGCGCGTCAGGCCATGGCGGTTCACCTCATCGCGCAGCCGGCGCGCGCCGGCAATCGTGGCCTGCTGAGCGACGAAGTTCGGCACGAGCCGTGAGAAGGGGGTGCCGACAATGGCACCGGCCTCGGTGAGCCGGACGAACTCCTCCATCCCCAACGGCGCGTCCGCGGCGAACAACTCCAGCTCGATCTCGCCCTTGTCCGTCATCCACACGGCGCGCGGCCGCGGCGCGCCGGCGTACGCGGGCACGATCCAGCGTTCGACGATGGCGCGATAGTCGGCCGGCGTCCGAGGTGCCGGGGCCGGCCCTGCCGGCGGCGCGCCGGCCGGCGCAGGCGCCGGCGCCGCGACCCCGGCCTGTTCGAGCCGCTGGAGCCCGAGTGGTCCCATCCGGCGCAACACCTGGATCGCGGTATTGCGGACGTACGACCGTGGATGGTCCAGCAACGATGCCGCCGCATCGAGCGCGACCGGCGGCGCCAGTTGCGACAGCGGCGTCAACGCCGTGACACGCAGCGCCAGCGGCCGCGTGGGCGCGACGGCGGCCGCGAGCGCCGGCGCGATCGTTGCGATTCGGTCGCGATGGCGGCCCAGGGTCTCCGCGGCGGACACCGACATCCAGCTGTCCGCGCTGGTCAGCTGCGCCACCACCGCCGTGACCGACGCGTCATCGTCATACGCCATCAGCGTCCGAAGTGCCTCGGTGCGCACACGGCGGTCTGCGTCGGCCAGCAACTCACGCAGGCGCGCCGACGCGGTTGCGCGTGTCAGGTCCGGGGACGCCAGTTCGTCCACGACGGCGGGCGCGGGACCACGCGCGGCCCAGAAACGCACGTCGGCCGACGGGTCCCTGGTCAGACGCATCAGGTGCGGCAGCGCGGCCGGATTGCGGGGACGGAACAGCGCCCACGTCGCGCGCCAGCGCACCTCGACGTCGTCGTTGGTCGTCCACCGGAGAATGGGCGCCAGGTCCTCACGTGTGGTGAAGCGGCCGAGCGAAAGCAGGGCCTCGCCGATCACGACACGCGCGGCCGGAGTATCGGGCGCCGTCCGGGCGAACGCGGCCAGCGCGGTCCACGCCTCGGGCGATCGAATCTTGCCGAGCGCGCGCGCCGCTTCGAACGCGGCGTCCGCGTTGTGCTGCCACCGGCCCATCGTTTCGGTGAGCCAGGGCACGGCCGCCGGGTTCTTGAGCTGCCCCATCGCAAACGCGACCGTGGCCACGATGTCGGGCACGGAGTCGGTGCGCCGCTGATCGAGCAGACCGAGCCCTTGGTCGTGGACGACGCGGCCGACCGTGATCACCGCGCGCCGGCGGACCTCGGCGTGCGGGGACGCCAGGAGCGACGACAGCGTGGCCGCATCAAACTGGCGCGTGTCTTCGATCTGGAGCAGCCGGGCGATGGCGTCGATGTCCGCGCCGGTCAGCGCCGGCCGCGATTGACCGGCCTGCGCCCCTGCGGCGCTGAGGCCGGAACCGGCCGCGCACACGACGGACATCACGATGAGGGCCACTTTCACGGCGGTCATGGGGCGTTCCTTCCCAGATGAGACGAGCCTGACGGGGCCTCATTGTAGTCTCTAGACACATGGTTGCCGCGCCCGCTCCGTCGGTCCCCTGGCCTCGCCACACGCGTGTGTATTACGGCTGGCCCGTGCTGCTGGTCGCCGCGGCCGCCATGGTGGGCACGTTGCCAGGGCGCACGCAGGGGCTGGGACTGATCACCGAACCGCTGCTGGCCGACCTGGGGATCGGACGCGTGACGTACGCGTCACTGAACTTCTGGGCCACGATTCTCGGCGCCGCGGGGGCGATCGGCATCGGCCGGGCCATCGATCGATGGGGTTCACGCCTGGTGCTCACGGCGGTTTCCCTGAGCCTGGGCGCGGTCGTGGTGGCGATGAGCCGCGTGCAGGGCACCGGCGAGCTGGCCGTGTGGCTGACGCTCACGCGCGCGCTGGGACAGAGCGCCCTGTCCGTCGTGTCACTGGCGATCGTCGGGCACTGGTTCGTCCGCCGGATCGATCGCGCGATGGCCGTCTTCAGCGTGGTCATGAGCATCGGCTTCATGGCGGCGTTCCCGGTGGTGGGGGCACTCGTGCAGACCGACGGCTGGCGTTCGGCGTGGCAGACGATGGGCATCGCGCTGCTGGCGGGACTTGCACCGCTCGCGTGGGCCATCGTGCGGCGCAGCCCCGAGGCCTGCGGCTTCGAGCCGGACGGTGAAACCACGCCGCATCCGGACGCCCACACGGGACTGCACTGGCGGCAGGCGTTGCGCACACCAGCGTTCTGGTTCTTCGCCGTCGGCACCGCGCTCTACGGTCTGGTCGCGTCAGGGATCGGCTTGTTCAATGAATCGATCCTGGCGGAGCGGGGCTTTGGCCCGGACGTGTATTACCAGACCTTGATCGTCACGGCCCTGACCGCGTTGGCCGGCAACGGCCTGGGCGGCTGGCTGGCCGGGCGCGTCAGCCTGCTGACGCTGCTCGCCGTCTCGCTGGCGACGCTGGCGGGTGGCGTCGTGGCGTTGCCGTTCGTCACGGCGTTCTGGCAGGTCATGGCCTGGGCTGTCGCGATGGGCGTGGGCGGCGGCCTGATCATGGTGCTGTTCTTCAGCGTCTGGCCGAAGGTCTTCGGCCGGCGCCATCTGGGCGTGATTCAGGGCGCGGCCCAGGCATTGACCGTGCTGGCCTCCGCAGTGGGGCCGCTGCTGCTCGCCTGGTGCGTGGAAGCCACCGGCAGTTATCGCGCCGCGTTCCTGATCCTGGCGGCGGTCATCACCGGCATCGCCGCGGCCTCCACCCGCGTGAGGCTGCCCCCTCGCTCGCCGGACGCCGTACCGACCCGATGATTGCGCTGTATTCGACGATCTGGCTGGCCATCATCTGCCTCGTGCTGGGCGAGTACGCGCGCGGCGTCCTTCGCGCGGCGCGGGTGTCCCCAGGCTGGGCGGTTCCCGTCTCGGCGCTTGGCGTGTCGCTGGCCGCCGTCCACTCGGTGCTGGCGGTTGGCGTGGTCTATCACTGGGACCACGCCCTGGCGGCGCGCCTGACAGCTGAACGCGCGGCGACGGTGTACGGCGTGGCGTGGCCCGGCAGCCTGTACGTGAACTACGTCTTCCTCGCGTTCTGGGCGCTCGACACGGCGTGGTGGGCGCGCGCGCCGCGCTCGTTCGCCACCCGCCCCGCCGCGGTGGAGTGGCTCTGGCGGCTCTTCGCCTTCACGATGATCGTCAACGGCGCTGTCGTCTTTGCCAGCCCGGCGGGCCGATGGGCGGGGGTCCCGCTGACCGCCGCCCTGCTCGTCCTCTGGGTCCGGGACCGGCCGGGCACCCGCGCGTAACTTCCCCCTGAGGCCAACCGGGAACCGCCATCGTCCGTCTGACGTCTCAGGTCGATTATCTAGGGGAGTGACCGGGACCCATGCCACCACGCGGACAGGCGCCAATTCAGGGAGACATGCTGCAGGGTACGCTGGATCTGCTGATCCTGCAGACCCTCGTGCTGGGCCCCGCCCACGGCCACACGATCGCCCATGCCATCGAACATCGATCGGACGATGTGCTGCAGGTGGAACACGGATCGTTGTACCCGGCGCTGCATCGGCTCGAGAACCGGAAGTGGATCGCGTCGTTCTGGGGCACGTCTGAGAACAACCGGCGCGCGCGCTACTACCGGCTGACGCCGGCGGGCCGGAAGCAGTTGCTCCATCAGACGTCGCGTTGGGAATCGCTGGTGGCGGCCGTCAACCGAGTGCTCAAGCCCGCCGCGGCCGACCCCGGGGCCGAGTCATGAGCTGGCGGCGTTTCTTTCGCCGCGGCCGCTGGGACGACGAGCGGCGGCTCGAGATGGAGTCCTATCTCGAGCTGGAGATCGAGGACAACATCGCCCGGGGCATGACGCCGGACGCCGCGCGACAGGCCGCGCGTCGCAAGCTGGGCAACCACACGCTCGCCCGTGAAGAGGTCTACAACATGAACACGCTGCGCTGGTTCGACACCACGACCCGGGATCTGCGATTCGGGCTGCGGGTGCTGCTGCGGCAGCCGGCCTTTGCGATCGTGGCGGTTCTGTCGCTGGGCCTGGGCATCGGCGCCAATACGGCGATCTTCCAGCTGATCGACACGGTGCGCCTGCGGACGCTGCCGGTCGAGTCGCCCGAGACGCTGGCCCGGGTGACGATCAACGCCGGCGAAGGCGGACGCACCGGCCGGTTCACCTCGCGGTACGCGCATCTGACGTACGGCGTCTACACGCAGGTGCGCGACCGCCAGCAGTCGTTCAGCTCCCTCGCCGCGTGGGGACCGGCCACGTTCGATCTGTCGAACTCGGGCGAGTCGCGGCGGGTGCAGGGCCTGTGGGTCAGCGGCAACTTCTTCCAGACACTGGGCATCGCGGCCGCGGCCGGCCGGCTCATCAGCCCGGCGGACGACACACCCGCGTGTGACGCGCCGCACGCGACCATCAGCCACGCGTTCTGGCAGCGCGAGTTCGCCGGCGCGCCCGACGTCGTCGGCCGCTCGGTCCGACTCGACGGCCAGGTGTTTCCGGTGGGCGGGGTCACGCCGCGATCGTTTTTCGGCGTGGACGTCGGCCGGCAGTTCGACGTGGCGCTGCCGCTGTGCGCCGAGCGCCAGGTGACCGCTGAAGCGCTCACCGCGCTCAACTCGCCGGACTGGTGGTGGCTGGCCGGCATCGGTCGGCTCAAGCCCGGCGTCTCGATCGACACGGCCTCCTCGGAACTGCGCGGCGTCTCAGGCCCCATCTTCGCGGCCACCGTGCCGCCCCGCTACACGAGCGGAGACGCGGAGAACTACCGGAAGTTCACCCTCGAAGCGTCGTCGGTGGCGACCGGGTATTCGGCGCTGCGCGGCGAATACGACACGCCGCTGACGTTGTTGCTGGCGCTGGCCGGACTCGTGCTGCTGATTGCGTGCGGCAACCTCGCGAACCTGATGCTGGCCCGCGCCAGCGCGCGCGAACAGGAGATGGCCGTCCGCCTGGCCATCGGCGCCTCGCGCGGACGACTGGTTCGCCAGCTGATGTCCGAGAGCCTGATTGTCGCCGCCGCCGGCGCGCTCCTCGGCGCGTGGCTGGCGCAGAGCCTCGGCAGTCTCCTGGTGGGCTCACTCAGCAGCCTGCGCAATCCCCTGATGCTCGACCTGTCGATCAACTGGCGGGTGCTGGCCTTCACGACGGGCCTGGGCATTCTCACGTGCCTGATCTTCGGCCTCGTGCCGGCGTTGCGCGCCACACGGACCGCGCCGGTGATCGCCATGCGCGCGGGCGGCCGAGGCATGACCGACGGCCGCGGCCGGTTCACGCTGCGACGCGCGCTGGTCATCGGCCAGCTGGCGGTCTCCCTCGTGCTGCTGGTCGGCGCGCTGCTGTTCACACGCACCTTCTGGAATCTGGCCACGGCCGAGGTCGGTCACCGGGTGGACGATGTGGTGGCGCTGGATTTCGATCTGCGGCGCAGCGGCGTGGCGCCGGACGATCAGGCCGCGTTTCAGCAGCGCCTCATCGACCGCGTGAAGACCCTGCCGGGCATCGACGGCGCGTCTCCCGTCAGCATCACCCCGATGAGCGGCTCGGGCTGGAACCAGAGCATCGTCATCGACGGCGCCGTGCAGGAGGGGTACCCGTTCATCAACCAGGTGGATGGCGGCTACTTCGCGCTGCTCGACATTCCGCTGCTGAAGGGGCGCACGTTCGACGACCGCGACCGCCTCGGCGCACCGCGCGCGCTCATCGTCAATCAGGCGTTCGTCGCGCGGTACTTCAAGGACCAGGAACCGCTGGGCCGCACGGTGGTGTTCGAGGGGCGTGCCGATCAACCCACGCCGCCGATGCACGTCATCGGTGTGGTGGCCGACACGAAGTACAACGACGTGCGGCGCGAAGGCGGGCCCCTCATGTTCCTGGCGTACGCGCAGGATCCGCAGCCGGGTCCGTACCTGACGACGATCGTGCGATCGACGCAGGCGCAGTCGGCGCTCAGCCGGGCGGCCGTCCAGATTGCGAATCAGGCCGGCGGCGACATTCAGGTCACGGCGACGGCCCTGGCGGCGCCCATCAACGACAGTCTCGCGCGTGAGCGCATGATGGCGTCGTTGTCGAGTTTCTTCGGCGGGCTGGCGCTGTTGCTGGCGGCGGTTGGCCTGTATGGCGTCATGTCGTACACCGTCACGCAGCGCCGGCAGGAAATCGGCATCCGCATGGCCCTGGGCGCGGGCCGCGGCCGCGTCCTGCGCATGGTGCTGCGCGAGGCGCTCGTGCTGGTCACGATTGGCGTGGGTGCCGGCGCGGCGCTGGCGTTGTTTGCAGGACGATCGGCCGAAAGCCTCCTGTTCGGCCTGACGTCGACCGACCCGGTCACGATTGCGGCGGCGATTGCGACGCTCGCCCTCATCGGCGCGCTCGCCAGCCTGCTGCCGGCCTGGCGCGCGGCGCGCGTGGAGCCCACGACCGCGCTGCGGCAATAAAAGGTCTTCAGCCGCGCGTCACTGGCCAGCCAGAAGGTCTCTGGGTGCCAGCAGCGCGAACGTGCCGTCGGGCCGCAACACGCGATAGTCGGTCCGGCGCGCGGTCATCACCCGCGCCTGATCGGGCAGCCACTGGCCGAGCGGATCCAGCGACACGCTGATGCGGGCCGGCGACGGATCGTCGCGCCACAGGAACGGCGCGGGGTCGGTCGGACCGCGATCATAGATGCCGAAGTGCAGGTGCGGCGGTGTCGTGCGCGCGTTGCCGGTGTTCCCCACGTACCCAATCACATCGCCGGGCCGCACGTAGGCGCCGCCCTCGACGGCCCAGTCGTGCAGATGGGCGTAATAGAGGTTCCGGCCCAGACGGGCTTCCCGCAGCCAGATCACGCGGCCCCCTCGCGGCGTTTCATCCACGCGCACGTAGCCTTCGGCAATCGCCACCACCGGTGTGCCGCGCGGGGCGAAGATGTCGATGCCATGGTGGTCGCGCGCGCCGCCGTCACGAGGCGCGCCGAATCCGCTCTGCACGGCGTTGAGCGATCGGCCGGGTATTGGAAAGATGAACGACGCCAGGGTACGCGGTGTGATCGTGTACCGTCCGTACCGCAGCAGTTCGGGCTGCAGGCGCAGGACGTGCGGGCCGGACCAGCGCACGTCGTACTCGAAGCTCAACGCGCCCGGCTCGGCGCCACCCACACGCCGGGGCGGGCGGCCCTCACGCAGTTCGAACAGGTCGACGAACAGGCGCCCCGGTTCGTTGGACTCGAACGTGAGATCGATGGCCAGGCGGCGGCCGCGAATGAGCTCGAGCCGGTACCCCACCGCCGTCGGACGATCGCCGGGAAAGAAGCCTGACTCCGAAAATGGCGTCTTCGCCTCGAACGGCTCGCTCAGCGCGCGACCGGCGGCGGCCAGCCAGTCCTGCCCCAGCGCCACCTTGTCGAGCCCGAACTCCGACAACGCCGCGGTGTACCGTTCATGCGTCGGCGCGTCCTGCAGCGACGGGCGCGGCGGTTCCGGCGCACCACACGCCGTCAACACAAGACACAGCGAGGCCCCCGTGAGCAGCACTGACTGTCGTGGCATCCCGTTCCATGGTGCCACGGTTGCCGGCGGATTCAGCGGCGCGTGAAGCGCAGATCCCAGACGCGGTCCTGTGTCACACCCAGTGCGGTGACGCGCCCCTGTTCGCGATGGAAGGTCACCTGGCCCAGACCGGCACCCGCCTCGAACCGATCGCGCGAATGTGGACGCAGCGTGATGACCGCATCCGGACGACGACGGATGATCAGCGCGCCGTTGTCCACCGTCACCACAAACGTCGTCTCGATCTCGTCGCTGACGTACGTGCCCGCGTACGCCTGGAGATCCTCCACGGCCGGCTTCCACGTGTCGTCGCGCTGCACGCCCACGAGCGGCCCCTGGGCCTCGCGCAGTGCCGTGGAGCGCGGCGCATCCGGACGCCGGCGGTCGCCAAGATAGATGTCACCCACCGCGCGATTGAGCGCGGTGGCATTGGCGTTGCCGGCGTTGCACAACGTCGCAACCGCCAGCCTCGCCGACGGGTAGTACGTCAGGAACGCGCGATACCCAGCCGTGGATCCCGAGTGATAGATTTCGGGCACGCCCTGATATTCACCGCGAAACACGCCGAGGCCGTAGTGCAGCGCGCGCCCGTCGCCGAGCGGCATCGGCCGCTGCTGTTCGTCAGCCATCGCCGCGCCGGCCAGCGGTCCGTTCACCACCGCCTCCTGCCATTTCAGCAGGTCGCCCACCGTGGTCAGCAGGCCGCCGTTGCCGTGCACGTTCTCGAAGGGCATGTCCTGGCGGTACCGGGCCGCGCCGGCCAGCGCGTACGCGGTCGCCCGGCCGGGCACGATACGCGCGTAGTCGTCTCGCCACGACGTCCGCGTCATGCCGAGCGGCTGGAAGATGCGCGTCCGGCTGAACTCCGCGAACGACATGCCGCTCACCCGTGAGACGACGACCGCGGCGAGGTTGTAGCCGGAGTTGCTGTACGACCACCGCGTGCCCGGCGTGAAGTTGAGCGCACGCTGACGGCTCAGCACATCCACGACGTGGCCATGGGTGTACGTCTTCGCGCCGCGAGGCGTGCCGGCGATGCCGAACAGGTTGCCCCAGTCGCGAAGCCCGGCCGTGTGCGACAACATGTGCCGCAACGTCACCGGCGCGTCATACGCCGGCAGCTCCGGAATGTACTTCCGCACGTCGTCATCGAGCGACACCTTGCCGTCACGCGCGAGCAGAATCACGGCGGCCGCGGTGAACTGCTTGGACACCGAGCCGGCTTCAAAGATGGTGTCGGGCCGGTTCGGCGAGCCGTGCTCCAGCTCCGCCATGCCGTACGCGCGCGTCAACACCGGCACGCCCTGCTCGGACACGCCGACGGCACACCCCGGTGTGGCGGACGTCCACGCGGCAAACACTTTGTCGACGGCCGCCTCGCGCGACTGGGCCGGTGCGGGGGCCGCGGCCTGGGCCGCCAGCCCGGCGCCGGCGGCCACGATGAATAGGACGTGTTTCAGCATGGGCGCATATTATGCTTTTCGCCATGCGACGAGTTGTGCTGATTCCCCTCGCCCTGTCCCTGGTGTTTGCATCGGCGCCTCTGGCCGGACGGCAGGCGCCGCCTGACCTGGGCGTCCACGCCCGCAACGGGGTGGTGGTGACGGCGTCGGATATCGCCTCGGACATCGGCGCCGACATTCTTGCGAAGGGCGGCACGGCCGTGGACGCGGCGGTGGCCACGGCCTTTGCGATGGCGGTGACGTATCCCACCGCCGGCAACATCGGCGGCGGCGGGTTCATGATCGTACGCCTGCCTGACGGCACCGCCACCGCGTTCGACTTCCGCGAAAAGGCGCCGGGCAAGTCGACGCCGACGATGTATCTGGACGCGCAGGGGAACATCAACCGCAGCCTGACCGCGGCGGGCTACCTGGCCCCCGGCGTGCCCGGCACCGTGCGGGGCCTCGCGCTGGCACACTCGCGGTTCGGCAAGCTGCCCTGGCGCGACGTCGTCATGCCCTCGGCCGACCTGGCGCGCAACGGATTCCGGGTCTCGGCCTCACTGGCCAGCGGACTCAACCGCGAGGTGGCCGGCCCGATGAAGCCGTTTCCCGGATCGATCGCGGCGTACGGCAGACCTGACGGAAAACCCTGGCAGGCGGGCGACACGATCGTGCTGGGCGACCTCGCGAAGGTGCTGACCGCGATTGCCACCGACGGCCCGGATGCGTTCTACACCGGCTGGGTGGCCGACACGATCGACAAGGCGATGGCCGCCAACGGCGGTCTGATCACCAAGGCCGACCTGGCCGCGTACCAGGCGAAGGAACGCCCGGTCGTGCGCGGCACGTTCCTGGGGTACGAAATCGTGTCGATGCCGCCGCCCAGTTCGGGCGGCACCGCGCTCATCGAAATGCTGAACATGCTCGAAGCGCTCGAGATCCAGAAGCTGCCGCGCCTCTCGGCGGACGCCGTGCACATCACGGCTGAAGCGCGGCGACGCGCGTTCCTCGATCGCGCGCGATTCCTCGGCGATCCGGACTTCGTGGACGTGCCGGTGAGCCGGCTGATTTCCAAACCCTACGCCGAGGAACTGGCGCGCGGCATCAACCGGGCCAAGGCGTCGAGTTCGGCCGAGCTCGGCAAGGACATCATCACCCCGACTGAAACGGAGTCGGACGAGACGACGCACTTCTCGACCGCGGATCGCAACGGCATGGCCGTGGCGCTGACGTACACACTCGAAGGCGGGTACGGCTCCCACCTGGTGATTCCCGGCACCGGCTTCCTGCTCAACAACGAGATGGGCGACTTCAACAAGAAGCCGGGCTACACCAATCTCACCGGTGACATCGGCACCCCGGCCAACCTCATCGCGCCCGGCAAACGCATGCTGAGCTCGATGACACCGGTCATCGTGTCCCGTGGCGGGCGTCTCGTTCTGGTCACGGGATCGCCCGGCGGGCGGACCATCATCAACACGTCGCTCGACGTCGTGCTGGGCGTCACCGCCTGGGGTCTGACCGGCCGCGAGGCCGTCGACGCGCCGCGCATGCACCATCAGTGGCTGCCCGACCGGCTGTCCATCGAGGAGAACGGCGTGTCCGCCGAAGTACTGGCCGCGCTCAAGGCCATGGGCCACGACGTGCGCCTGGGCGGTCGCCAGGGTTCGGCGCAATCGATCTGGGTGCACCCGAACACCGGGGCGCTCTACGGCGTGGCCGACATGCGCAGCCCCGACGCGAAGGCATCAACGCCCAAAGGACAGTAATTACTCGTAGGGCGCCCCGATCTTCGGGGCGCCGTGTGCCGCGGTCCGCAGATCGGACCGCGCTACGGGGTCGTCACGGTGCGCCGCACCATCGGCAGGCCAACCGTGAAGATCACGATGCTGGTGGTGACGGCGGCAAACACCAGAACCGGCAGATGATCGGTGGCCGGCACGCCGGCCGCCATCGGCATGGACGCCAACACGCCCGCCGCCAGACCGCGGGGCATGGCGATTTCCGTCAGGCGCATCACCGAGGGTTCGTAACCGCCGCCCATCAGCGCCAGCCGCACGGCCGGCACACGGGCCGCCAGCAGCAGCACCCCGAACCCGGCGCCAATCGCCACCAGGCTCCACGGCGGCGCCAGCATCGCGCCGATGAACGTGAAGAAGAACGACTTCACGATGAAGGTGACCTGGCGGTGAAAGCCGCGCACGTCCTCACTCAGCCGGAAGTCCTCCTCGAGCCGCAGGATCCCGCGGAAATGCTCGGCGCTGCCGACCACGATGGCGAAGGCCAGAATGCCCAGCGCCGCGCTGCCGCCCGCGGCGTCCACGCCGACGTACAACACCAGCAACGCCGCCAGAGTCACGGGATAACCGTGTTCGCTGGAATGCAGCGCCCGCAACACGAGCAGCCACGCAAACCCGGCCGCGGTGCCGAGCGACGCACCAAGGCCGAAGGACCTGGCCAGCGCAGTGCCGGGCGATGCCGCGTCTCCGGCCGCCAGCAGGATCTGAATCATGGCGGTGGCGCCGACGACGCAGAAGGCGTCGGTGAAGGCGGACTCGAGATTCACCAGACTGGCGGTCTGGTCCGGCACCTTCGCCAGCTGCATCGCCGGCATGATGATGATCGAGCTCGAGCCGCCAAGAATGCAGCCCAGCATCGTCGCGTGCACCCAGGACCACTCGATTGGAAACCAGCCCAGCCAACGCGCGCCCATCGACGCGACGGCGACGACCACGACGGTGACCAGGAACGTCGACACGGCCAGCAGGCTGGACCGGGGCGCGGAACTCGCGATCTGTTTCAGATCGAGCTGGCTGCCGCCGTCGAACAACACGACGACCAGCGTCAGGGCGCCGAAGTAGGGCGCAATCGCGCGCAGGTCATCGGGTGTCACCAGGCCCGTCACCGGGCCAATCACGATGCCGGCCACCAGCAGCCAGATGACGTCGGGGATCTGTGTGCGGCGAAACACGACTTCCCCGAGCGCGCCGATCAGAAAGATCGAGGCAATGGTGATCAGAAACAGCCCGACGGGTGACACGGGGAGAGAGTAACCCAGTCAGTGCGGAGTGCGCAGTGCGGAGTGCGGAGTGCTGTACGTAGCGCGGCCGGATCTGCCGGCCGCGATCAGATTACCTGACGGAGAAACGAACGTGGCTGCGTGTGTGATCGCCGGCGGCCCCGGGCAGTTCAACCGTCAACAGGTAGGCCCCGGACGGCCACGAGGCAATTGGGAGCTCGAGGGACAGATCCCCGAGACCGTTGGTGACGGCCTGGGCGGACACGTAGCCGTCCGTCGTCCAGACTTCCCTGTCGTTGGTGTCGACGACTGAAGCGCGCCACCGGATGGAATCGGCGGCGCGCTGATCCCGGCGGCGGATGCGCGCGAGGGCCGTCAGTCGATCGCCGGCCGAGAACTGGCGCGCAGTGGTGGGCCGCTGCGGCAGCCATGCCGTGGCGTCGATCGCCGCGGACGGCAGCGGTGGCGCCGCGTGCAGCGCCAGCGACGACAACGCCACCGCCGGCCGGGTGAAGTCCGGTACGTCGAGGTCGTAGTACACGCTTCCGCTGGTGCGCGTCGATCGCAGGAATGCGCCGATCCGCAACTGGTACCGGCCCGGCGGCAATTCGAGGCTCGACACGACTTCGAACGCCACTTCCCCGGCGGGGCCGGGCCGCAGGTTCAGCGTGGCGTTCAGGTTCTGCGCCTGTCGCGACCGTCCTTCCGGCGTGAACGCCTGAATGGTCACATCCACGTGTTCGGTGTGCGACGTCTCCCGGATGGCGAGCACTTGTCGCAGGCCCAGGCCGATGGCCACACGCGCCTCCCGGCGGCCGGCCTGGGGAAACGGCGCGGCCCACACCTGCAGCGGGACGTCGCCTTTCGGCAGCAGACCGGCGATGGCCTTGCGCAGCGGCGCGGCGTCGGCCGCCTCGGCCTCCCGCCGCTCCCGATCCGGAGACGGCTCGACGTAGCCACTGCGCGCGCGCACCTCCACATCGTCGCGGCGGACGCGCACGTCGAGCCGTCGGAACTTTCCCTCGCGACGCGTGTTGTCCGACCGCACGCCCAGCAGATAGTACGAGCCGTTCTCCACGAAGATCTGATCGACGGCCGGCGTGAGATCGTTCATGTCGACGGCCGCGCGGCCGCCGGTCGCGTGCGCGAGGTCCTTCAGAAACTCCTGTTCGAGTCCAGGCACGCACGTGGGTTCAGGCGCGATGGAGCCCATGCCTTCTCCCGCCGGCGGTCGCATGGCGGGGGGCGCGCGCAGGCCGCAGGGGTCGAGCGTGTACACGTTCACGTTGGCGCGCTGCGCGGCCTCGAGCACCTGCATGGTGCGATAGATCAGCAGTTGCTGCACCCCGGCGCTGCCCACCGCGATGGCGTTGCCCGGTCCGATCGCGACGGGTCCGGCGGCGTCCGGATCCACCGGGACGCCCTGACTGATGTAGACCAGCGTCTTGCGGCGCTGCGGCAGGGCGATGAGCGCTTCGGCCACCTGCCGCAGCACCTCGACGGAGGACCGGTAGAAGAACTCGTCGGTGTCAGGCCCGCCGGGCACGTCGCCCATGTCACGAAAGCCGACCCCGAACTTGTCCACCGCCGCCAGCAACCGGCTGCGATCGGACGTGTAGTCCTGCGCGTGCTGGTTGCGCATGGTGAAGATGACGGCGGCCAGATCCTGCGGCCCCATCCGGTCGATGAATGCGCGCGCGGCGTCCTTCGCGGACCGTTGCGCGGCCAGATTGGCCTGCGCCATGCCATCGTCCATGACGATGACGAAGAGGCGGCGATCCTCGAGCGTGTCGTTGCGGCGGGTGTCGGGCGGCACGTCGCGCATCCAGGTGGGAGGCGCCGGCACGGCGTCGGGGAACTCGACGGCGGCAAAGGTGGCCACGTCCTGGCGCCGCCCGTCTTCGAACACCTCGAAATCCGCCGCCGTCAGCCCCTTCACCGGCCGGCGCTGCCGATCGAGCACGGACACATCCAGGTGGACCAGGTCCACACCGGCACGGAACTGCGGCGGTTGCTGGGGTGATTGCCGGGCGGCGGTCAACGCGACCGCACACAGGACAGCGGCACTGAGACTGAGTGCTCGACGCATGGAGTCGTACTGCGACAGGCTGGCGCGAGCACGATACCACGCGTTACGATGTGCGGAGCCAGCCACTGCTGTACGGGTTCCGCCATGGTTCGAACGCGCGCGCTGCCGTCAGGCGTTCTTGCGGTCACACTTGCCGCCGCGTGGCTGGTGTGCGCGCCCGCCCTCCGTTCGCAGGTCATCTCGCAGCAGCTGCCCGAGCGCCAGTTGCCGGTGTTCCGCGGAGACGCGCATTTCGTGCGCGTGGATGCGTACCCCACGGCCAAGGACGGATCGATCATCCGCGGGCTCACCGCGGCCGACTTCGAGCTCACCGAAGACGGCGTCCGTCAGTCGATTGATTCCGCGGAGTTCATCGAATACGAACGGTGGGCGCCCGGCGCCGACCCGCCGGAACCGCGCGATCAGCGGGAATCGTTCCGGCTGGCGGCCGACCCGCGGTATCGCGTGGTGGTCGTCTACCTGGATCGCATCTCGTGGTCGAATGCCCACCATGTCCGCCAGCCGCTGATCGACATGTTGTCGCGCGAGATCGGGCCGCGCGACCTGTTCGGCATCCTGCTGCCCCAGCACGAGGCCAGTGACCTCATCCTCGGCCGGTTCACGCCGTCCATGCAGGCACAGGTGGCGCAGTTCCTGCGCATCACCGATCACAGCGACGTCTTCAGCATGGACCCGGTCGAACAACACATCCTCAAGTGCTTCGGCATGGGCGGCCGCAACCTGGTCGAGCGCTGGCGCATCGACAACACCTATCGCGACCTCGAAGGGTTGATCACGATCCTGGGCACGATCCGCGACGAGCGGAAGAGCCTGCTGTTTGTGACCGAACGCATGCCCGGCATCCAGATGTCGCGCGGCGGCGGCATGCCGCCGGCGACGGGAGGCACCCGGCCCACACCGCCCGTGACGCCCCGGTCGCTGCCCGGCGCCGGCGGCCTGTCGAGCGGCATCTTCACGCCCGACTACAGCAGCGCGGGCGCCTGTCAGATGCTGGCGTCGTCGATCCCCGAGCCGCACTACACCCGTTTCGAGGATCTCATCCGGCTCGCGCGCCGGATGAACGTCGCCGTCAGCACCATCAATCCCTCGGGATTGACGATGAACATCAACTGGAACAACGGGTACCTGCGTCAGCTCGCGGAAGAGACCGGCGGCATCGCCGTGGTCAACTCCAACGGGATCAAGGAGGGCTTCACGCGCGTCAAGAACGACATGCCGGCGTACTACGTGCTCGGGTACTACACATCGAACACGAAGTGGGACGGCCGCCTGCGCAAGCTGCGCGTGAAACTCAAGTCGTCGGGGCAGACGGTGCGCGCGCGCTACGAATATCAGGCGCCCACCGCGGAAGACGTGGCCGCCATGCGCGCCGCTGCGGCGGCGCCGCCGCGGCCGCCCGGCCCGACGCCCGTGGAAGAAGCGATGAACGTGCTGGCGCGCGTCCGGCCCGACGCCGTGCTGCACGTTCACGGCGCGCTGCAGGGGCCGACCCTGGCCGTGGCTGTCGAAATCCCGGCCGCGGCGGCGGCCGAATGGCGCGACGGCGGAGACATCGCCGTGACGGCCACCGACGCGCAGGGCGCGGAGTTCACCGGCACGGCGGTGCTCGCGCCGGGCGCCCGTGGCGCGGAGGTCCGTCTGCTGGTCGGCGGCGGGCACCGCGGCCCCTGGCGCGTGCGCGCGAAAGCGTCACACGCGGCGCGCGCCATCGAGGATCACGCGCGCCTGGATCCCGGCGACGCGCTCTTCGGAGAGCCGCTGCTGTACCGCGCGGCCCCGCCGCCGGCCGCGCCCCTGCGCGCGGTGGCCGATCCGCAGTTCTGGCGCAACGAACGCCTGCGCGCCGAGTGGATGCTGCCGGGGCTCACGGGCGACTACACGCTGAAGGCGAGACTGCTGCAGGCCAGCGGACAGCCGTTGTCCTACGAACCGCCGGTGACGGCCACGCAGGCCGACGAAGGCGTGCAGGTGCGTCTGGATCTGCTGCTGTCGCCCTTTGCCGCCGCGGACTACCTGATCGAACTCACCGCCACCCGCGGCGGCGAAGAACATCGGACGCTGCAGGCCATTCGCATCCTGCGCTGACGTTACCGGCGGCCGGTCACGGTGCCCGACGGCCCCGTGACCGTCACCGTCCCATCGTCACCAAAAGACAACGTGACGAGTTGCGGGAGACGGTAGTTGTAGTAGACCCACCGCGTGGCGGATTCCGGAATCAGTGTCACGGGTTCCACCGGCACTTCCCGCCAGCCGGCCAGACGCCGCGGGCCCCAGACGTACTGCAGCACCGGTCCACCGCGGGCGAACTTCAGACGCACCACCACACCAGGATCGCCCTGCGACGGCGCCGTCCCCAGCAACTCGACGCGTTCGAATTCGCCGTAGCGCTCGCGCCACTCCCGCCAGTAGCGCGTCTGGTTGGTCCGCACCTGCGCGGCCCGGCCGGACTCCTCGAAGACAAATGCCTGGATCATCGGCTCGAAGTCGCCCTGTGCACCCGCGTTGAGGATGGCGGCCGTGCGCTGCTCGAGCGCCGCGAAGCGCCCGCCCGCCGGCGTGAGATTGGTGATCCCGCCGAACAACAGGGGATCGGCCGCCTCAGCGACCAGGCGATCGTCCGCGCGACGAATCGTGAGCGTGCCGGTCGGAAGGGTGTAGGTGCCTGCCAGTCCATCGAGACGGGACGAGGGCACCGCCGCAGGGACGGGCGGCTCCACCACCGGCGCGTCGCCGAAGTACAGCGCCTCGAGCTGCCGCGGCGCCAACTGCGTCACCGGGATCACCGGCTGGTTGGACATCGCGATGATCACCACCTTGTCGTCGACGTAGCGCCGGAAGTCCGTGAAGAAGAACCCGTTGCCGCCGTTGTGGGTGATGGCGGTGGTGCCGCGCCTGGTCTTCTGCACGCCCCAGCCGTAGGCGTACATTTCACCGCCCATCGACGGGGCGTGGCCGGTCAGGTACTGCTTGAGCGCCTCGGCCGACAGGACCTTTGTCGACTCGAGCGCGAGATGCCAGCGATACAGGTCGTCCAGACTGGAGTGAATGCCGCCGTTGGCGCGCAGCCACCAGCCGGGACCGTCGGGTAACCACCCGTTCTTGAACACGCGGCCCCACTCGCCGCCCTGCGGACCGTACCCAAGCGGCAGCTTCTCAAGGGGCCAGTTCGGCAACTGATAGCCGGTCTCATTCATGTCGGCCGGCAGGAACAGATGCTCACGCAGGAACGCTTCGTAGCTCTGGCCCGACACACGTTCCACGATGGCGCCGGCCAGGGAGTACCCCTCGTTCGAGTACTCGAATCGCTCGCCGGGCTTCGCCGCGAGCGGCTGGGCCAGCACACGCGCGATCAGCGCGTCGCGTTCGATGGGCTCCTCGTCGCTGCCGCCCTGATCGCCGGCAAATCCCGCCGTGTGGGTCAACAGGTGATGAATCGTGATGCCCTGTTTGTCGGGCGGCACACCGGGCAGGTACTTCGCGATGGGGTCGCTGGTCTTGAGACGGCCCTGCATCTCGAGCTTCACGATGGCCGCGCCGGTGAACTGTTTCGTCACCGACCCGATGCACGACACCATGTCCACCGTGTACGGCAGTCCGGTCGTGCGGTTGGCCAGGCCGTACGCCTTCTTGAGCACGACCTGGCCGCCCGAGGTCCATCGCCCATCCGGTCCCGCGGTCGCGATGAGCACCGCCCCGGAGAACCCGTGCGGCACCAGCCGCGACAGATACCGGTCAACCCGGGCGGCGGCCTCCCCCTGCACGACTTCCCCGGGCCGCAGCGACGACTGGATGGGCGCCTGACCGGCCAACGCGGTCAGCAGCATCGCGGCAATCACAGATTTCACGCAGCCTCCTTCCCCGGCCCGCAGGTCCGGGGCGACCGAACGATCAGACGACGGGTTTATGAAGAAGCTGTGAAGCTGAGGTCGGCAACGTCAGACGGAAGACGGTGCCGCCCTCGGCGGGACACGCGGCATCGATCCGGCCGCCGCTGGCCTCGGCCAGCTGACGCGCAATGGCGAGTCCAAGCCCCACGCCGCCGGTGGTACGGCTGCGCGAGGGATCGGCGCGATAAAACCGTTCGAACACATGCGGCAGATGCTCGGCGGGAATGCCGGGACCGCTGTCCGCCACGGCGATGAACGTGGCCGCACCGTCCATCCCAGCCGTCACGCGGACCACGCCTCCGGGCGGCGTGTGGACAAGCGCGTTGTCCATCAGGTTGCCGACGATCTGCTTGAGCCGGCCGGGGTCGACCCACGCGATGACGCCGGGCGCGGCGTCGACCTGGACCGTCACGGCCAGCGCCGCGGCTCTGGCCGCCGCCTGGCGCGCCAGTCCGTCGAGCGTGGCGCCGACGTCCACGCGCTCGGGCGCCAGCGGCAACTGGCGCGCCTCGGCCCGGGCCAGCTCGCCCAGATCGTCGACCAGCCGCTGCAGGTGCGCGACTTCCGCGTGCAGCTGGCCCAGCGTGTCGGGGGTCACATCCGCCACGCCATCCTGCAGCGCCTCCAGATGGCACCGCAGATCGGTCAGCGGCGTCCGCAGTTCGTGCGCGATGTCGTTGGTCAGATCGCGTTTGAGCTGATCCTGCCGGGCCACGGCGTCAGCCATTTCGTTGAACCGCCGGCCCAGCGCGGCCAGCTCATCGTCGCCCCGGATGTCCACCCGCGCCGACCCGCCCGCGGCCATCTGGTCCACGGCGTGCCGCAAGGCGCGCACGGGCCCCAGCACACGCCGCGCGATCAGAGCGGTGACCACCGCCGCGCCGAAGACGACCACCGACAGCGCAATGAGCAGGCGCCGGTTCAGCTGCGCGACGTCGATCGCCGGTCCGCGCAGCGCTTCGTCGACGACCGGGCCGCCGGGGTGTTCGCGGCGGGTCTCCCGTACGACCTGCTCCCCGTTGATGCGCTGCACCGTCTGTTCGACGATCAACGTGCGGCCCAGCTGGCCCTCAACGGTGCGACGCACCCACCACGCGCCGAGCGCCAGCGCGATGAGCGAGACCAGGATCATCCCGGCAAACAGGCGCGTCGTTACACTTCGCATGTCACCCGGTATCCCACGCCGTGTGTCGTTTCGAGCCGGGGCGCGCGCGCATCCACGGGCAGCTGCTCCAGTTTGCGCCGCAGGTTCTTGACGTGGACGTCGATGGTCCGCTCGTGCCCCTCGTACCCGTCGCCGAGGACGCGCGCGACCAGCTGCGCGCGGGTCCAGCTGCGCTCCGGCGCGGACATCAACGTGGCCAGCAGGCGCGTTTCCACGGGTGTGAGCCTGACCCCTTCGCCCCCGGCCTCCATCACCAACTCCGTGGGCCGCAGCGTCAGGCCGCCGACGATCACCGGTGCGCCCTCGGCAGACGCGCGGCCGCGGGCGCGGCGCAGGACGGCGCGCACCCGGGCCACCACCTCACGCGGACTGAACGGTTTGGTGATGTAGTCGTCGGCGCCGGCATCAAACCCGCGAAGGCGATCCTCTTCGGCCGTCCGCGCCGTGATCAGAATGACGGGCACGGTCGACGAGGCGCGAATGGCGTGACAGAGGTCGAGACCACCAAGGCCCGGCAGCATCACGTCGAGCAGGACCAGGTCCGGCGCCTCGCGGTCGATGGCCGCCAGCGCCTCGCGTCCGTCCCCCAGCGTGGTGACCGCCAGTCCCTCCCGCTCGAGGTACAGGCGCAGCCACTGTGCCGTCTTCGCATCATCTTCAACGACGAGGACCTGCATCAGCGGCGGATCAGCTCGACGCGGCGGTTCTGCGCGCGGCCCGCCTCGGTGCCGTTGTCGGCCACCGGCTGAGTATCGCCGCGGCCCGCGGTCGTCAGTCGCGCCGCGTCGATCCCGCCCTGCGACACCAGCCAGGTCTTGACGGCGTCGGCGCGCTGCCGCGACAACGTCAGATTGCCCGCGGCCGTGCCGGTGTTGTCCGTGTGCCCCACGATCTCGAGCCGCAGGGTGACATCCGCCTTCAACACCTGGGCAATCACCTGCAACTGGGCGGCCGACTCGGCCCTGATCGTGGCCTGCCCGGTGTCGAACAGAATCCCCTGCACGCTGATGCGGCCGTCCTTGGCCAACGCCGCCGCCATGGCGTCGGCGTTCAGCTGGACGTTCTGCGTCATCGCGGCTTCCTCGACGATCGTCAGCTCATACACTTCGCCGCCGTTCGAGACGTCAAGGCCAATCCAGATGCGGCGCCCGTCCAACGTCAGCCGGAACGTCGCGGCGCCACCGGAGTTGGACAGATCGAAGTGAAGCGTCTCCCCCTTCTTGTCGGCCACGGCCCGCTGGTAATTGCGGCCGACCTCCACGCCCGAGAATGGCTTCCCGTTGTCCTTGATCCAGTACTCGATGCGGGTGAACCGCCCCTCCGCGGTGACCTCATCGGTGCCGACATAAAACTGATCCGCGCCGAAGTCGCGAGCTTCATAGTCGCTGATGTAGTACTGCCCGCCCGCCAACCGCGGGACGACGGGATGGTCTTTGGCCCCTTCCATGTCGGCCTGCGCCCAAGCGGGCGCGGCCGCCACACCCATCAGCGCCAGGGTCATCAGGAGACGTCGCAGCATGGCCACATGATGCTACAGCTCGACCTGGATGCCCAGTTCCACCACGCGTTCCGGCGGGAGGCGGAAGAAGGTCACGGCGCGAACGGCATTCTTTGACAACGCCGCGAACAGGCGCTCGCGCCACCGCGCCATCCCGGGCCGATGCGTGACGATCAGGGTCTCGCGGCCGAGGAAATACGTCACGTCATCGAGATCGACCGGCAGACCGCCGGCCCGCGCCTGCGCGAGTGCGGCCGGCACGTCGGGATCCTCCACGAAGCCGTAATACAACGTGAGATCCCAGAGACCGTGACCGAGCGGCGCCACCGTCATGCGCTCCGTCTCATCGACATGGGGCACGGGCCGGGTGCGGACACTCAGCATGATGACCTGGTCGTGCAGCACCTTGTTGTGCTGCAGGTTGTGCGCCAGCGCCTGCGGCGTGCCGCCCGTCTGGGCCGTCATGAAGACGGCGGTGCCGGCCACGCGCGCCGGGGGCTCCGCGGCGATCCGCGCGAGGAAGTCCTCGAGCGGCAGCACACGTTCCGCGATCCGGCCGGCGACCAGGCTCCGGCCGGTCTTCCACGTCGTCATCAATGTGAACAACACGAGCGCGATCACGAGGGGCAACCAGCCGCCCTGGAGGATCTTCAGCGCGTTGGCGCCGAGGAAGGCGACGTCCACGGCCAGGAACGCCGCCGTCACCAGATAGGCCACCCCCCGCGGCCACCGCCATTTCGAGATCATCACGGCGTGCAGCAGCAGCGCCGTGATGACCATCGTCATCGTGACGGCGATGCCATAGGCGGCCGCCAGCGCGCTGGAGGATCCAAAACCGATCACGATGGCGATCGTGCAGATCATCAGGCCCCAGTTGACGCCGGCCACGTAGACCTGGCCCATTTCATCCGGTGAGGTATGCGTGATCGCCAGACGCGGCGCATAGCCGAGCTGCACGGCCTGGCGGGTGAGTGAAAAAGCGCCGGAGATCAACGCCTGCGACGCGATGACCGCCGCCGCCGTGGCCAGCGCCACCAGCGGCAGCAGGGCCCAGGCGGGCGCCATCCGGAAGAACGGCTGCGCGGCCGCCGCCGGATCCAGCAGCAGGAGCGCGCCCTGCCCGAAGTAGTTGAGGAGCAGGGCCGGCATCACCAGGCCGAACCAGGCCAGGCGGATCGGACGCGCGCCGAAGTGCCCCATGTCGGCGTACAACGCTTCCGCGCCGGTCACCACGAGGAACACGGCGCCCAGCACGGCGACGCCGTGGCTGCCGTGTGTGGTGAAGAAGGTCACCGCATGTCGCGGATCAAACGCCCGGAGCACAATCGGCTGTTGTGCCATCCACCAGACGCCAAGGATGGCCATCGTCACGAACCAGGCCACCATCACCGGCCCGAACAACCGTCCGACGCGATGGGTGCCGTGCCGTTGAATCGAAAAGACGGCGATGAGGATGCCGACCGAGATCGGGACCACGTAGGGCTCGAACAGCGGAGTCACCACCGTGAGTCCCTCGATTGCGCCCAGCACGGTGATCGCGGGCGTGATCATGCCGTCGCCATACAGCAGTGCGGCGCCGACGATGCCCAGCAGGACGAGGACGCTGCGCCCCTGCCCTCGCGCCTGGGGCAGCAGGGCCGTGAGCGCGAGGATGCCGCCTTCGCCGCGGTTGTCGGCGCGCAGCACGATCGCGACGTACTTCACCGACACCACGAAGATGAGCGAGTAGATGATCAGTGACAACACACCCAGCACATTGGCCGGGGTGGGCTCCACGGCGTGGGCGCCGACGAAACATTCGCGGATGGCGTAGAGCGGACTGGTACCGATGTCGCCGTAGACGACACCCAGCGCAGCCAGGGTCAGAGGCGCGAGGGACCGGACGTCCCGCGAAGGCACGGACACAAGACCTCCAATACGCCGACGGAGTTAGCTGACGGGCTCGAGGTTGGAAGTCCTCTACCGGCGAACCGGATACGCCCCTGGAACTCGGGTCCCCCGCGCGGCCCCTCGGGGAGGCCGCTTAGACGTACCGGCGATTATGCGCCCGGACGCCCGGCGGCACAAGGCGCGCCGCCTCGGACCGTCCAGCGATAGCATCTGCGCATGCGTGTGTTGGCCGGACTCATCGGCATCCTCGCGGCCACGTCCCTGCTGGACGCGCAGCCGCCCGCGCCCCTCGACACGCTCGACCGCGACATCCGCGCCGGCGTGTTCGGCAACGTCAATGCCCTGCATGTCACGCGCGGACGGGAGGTGCTGATCGCTCAACGCTACGCCCGCGACTACGACGCAATCAGCCGCGGACGCCGCAGCGCCATCGGGTGCGGCGCGGGGTGCGACGACCCGGCCTGGCTGCACCCCTACAACTACTTCCATCCGCGCTGGCATCCGTTCTACGAAGGCCGGCCGGTGCACTCCCTGCAATCGGTGACCAAGTCGATGACGGCCCTGGTGGTCGGCATCGCTCTGGGTCGAGGCGAGATTCGCGGGCTCGACCAGCCGATGCTCGACTACTTCAGGGATCGCGATCTCGCCGGCGTCGATCCTCGTCTGCGCGCGGCGACCGTGGACGACGTGTTGACCATGCGCAGCGGGATCGAGTGGCACGAGCAGGATCGCCCGCTCGATGACACCAACACCACCGTGCAACTCGAGAAGAGCCGCGACTGGATCGCGTTCACGCTGGCGCAGCCGATGGACGCCGCACCCGGCCAGAAGTGGGTCTACAACAGCGGCGGCAGCATGCTGTTGTCTGGCATCATCCGATCCGCCACCGGCCGCTTCATCGACGACTACGCGCGCGAGCACCTCTTCACGCCGCTTGGCATCACGAACGTCCATTGGAAACCCACACCGACCGGGCATCCTGACACCGAGGGCGGCCTCTATCTCGAGGCAGCCGATCTGGCGAAGATTGGCCGGCTGATGCTGGACGACGGTCAATGGAACGGACGTCAGCTCGTGCCGGCGTCATTCATCAGGGCGGCCGTAGCCCGGCATGTGACCGGGCTGCCCGGCGGATTCGACTACGGGTATCAGTGGTGGATCACCCGCCGCGGCGATCACGACATCTGGGCGGGCCGAGGGTTCGGCGGTCAGTTCCTCGTCATCATTCCGTCACTCGACATCGTGGGTGTCGCCAACGCGTGGAATGTGTTCCCCTTCGACGCCACCCGAGACGTCCGGCCGCGCAACCTGCAGAACGCGCTCATCGACGCCCTCACGGCGCTGCCCCCTCGGTAGGCCCGCGCGCCGCTCGCGCGGGCGAAATTCCGCGCATCAGCCGGAAATTCACGGTACTCGCCTCGCTCTGACCGGAGGACCACTGGCCGTCCGTGGACGACCGCTGGCCCGGTACTTGCTGCGATCGCACCAAACACCGCGGCAGGCGCCCCATGAGCCAGACTCCGTCGACCGACCTCGGCGCACGTGTCACTCAGCTTGAACGCGGCCTGGCCCTTGCCCTCGAGCGCATCGCCGCGCTGGAAGGGCACCCCGACTCACCAACGGCACCTGTCGTCGCTGAGACGACGGCCGTCCCACGGGCGGCCGCGCGGGACCGCGTGGCGCTCGTCACGCTGCTCGGACGATCGTGCATTGTCGCCGGCGGGGCGTTCCTCATTCGCGCATTGACGGAAGGCGCGGTCTGGCCGGGCACGGTGGGTGTCGCCATCGGTCTCCTCTACGCGCTGGTCTGGCTGGTCGCCGCGGATCGCACCGCGGCGGCGCACCCACTCAGCGCGCGCGTGCACGGTGCAACCGCCGTGGGCATCGGGTGGCCTCTCGTCGCCGAGGCCACGCTGCGGTTCGGACTGTTGAACGCGGCAGAAGCCGCCCTGGTGCTGGCCGTGCTGGTCGCCGGCGTCTTCGTCGTCGCCGCGCGGCGGCGGCTGGCCGACCTGGCGGGTCTGGCGGGCACGGGCACGGTGGCCGTCGGCCTCATGATTGCGATCGCCACCGGCGATCACGGCGTCGTGTCCTTGCTGCTCATCACGCTGGCCAGCGCGACCTACTGGCTCTCGGGCAGCCGATCCTACACATGGTTGCGCTGGCTGACCGCCGTCGCCGCCGGCCTCTCGACCCTTGCGGTGACGACACGGGCGCTGGCATCGCCGCCCCGCGAGCCGGCGTGGATCGCGGTGCTGAGCCTCGCCTGGCTCGCCGCCACCGTGCAGGCCTCACTCGCGACACGGTTCATCCTGCTGAGCCGTGAGGCGCGGCTCTTCGACGTGCTGCAGACCGGCAGCGTCCTGATCATCGGCGGCGGCGGCGCCATTGCGTTGACTCAATCGGGCGGCACCGGAAGGAGTCTGGTCGGCATCGTCATGTTGGTGTTCGGCCTGGGTGCGTCGCTGGCGGGACAGGCGAGGCTGGTGGACCGGTCGCACCTGGTCACGGCGTACCACACGGTGATGACCTTTGGACTGGCGGCGACGCTGGCCGCGCTCGCGGTGCTGTTTGATGGCGGCACGATCGCCGTGATTTGTGCCGCCGTGGCGGTCACGTTGAGGTTCGGCGAATCGTGGCGGGTGCCCCCCGCGCCACCGATCCATGGCCTCGTGTATGTGCTGGCGGCGCTGCTGGCGAGCGGGCTTCCCGCGAGTGCGTGGACGGCCTGGGTGCGTGGCCCTGTGGGTGCGCCGAACGTGGCGCCCGTCACGATCGTGACGCTGATCGTCGCGGTGTGGTGGGCCAGCCGGCGTTTGCCAGCCGCCGTCACGGCGGAGTCCGCCGTGACCCGTGTCACTCAGGTGATCGTGGCCGGCGCGGTGGCGTTCACGCTGGGTGGCGTGTTGGCGTCACTGCTGTCGTTGGCGGTGGCCGGCGCCGGCGCGGATGCCGGCATCGTGGCCTCCATCCGGACGATCGTCGTCTCGGTGATGGCGGTTGGCGTCGCGGCCATCGGCCGCGTCGCGCCGCACGCGGGCTTCCGGCGTCTGGTGTATCCGATTCTGGGAGCTGGCGGCCTGCGGATGCTGGCAGACGACCTCCGGCACTCCGAACCCTCCACCCTGTTTCTCGCGTTGGCGGCCTTCGGCGTTGCGCTCGTCGTTGCGCCGCGGCTTACTGCACGGGCGGCAGCGTCCGGATCTTCACCCCAAGCGTGAGCAGGAAGCCGAGTATCGCAAGGGTGGCGATGGCCAGCCCCTTGCGCCGGAAGGCGAGTTCCTCGAGCGCCGCGTCACCAGCCGCCTTTGCGGTGCTGGCCGCCTTCACGCCCGTCGAAAGCCCCTCGTTGAAGGGAGCCTCGGCGAACGTATGCACGAGGACCCGCAGCCGGACACGCTGCTCCTGCGCCTCACGCAGCGCCGCCATGCCATCGTCAATCAACATGCCGGCCTGCTCGGCACGCTCCAGGACGTGTTCAGCGGCGGCATACGTGGAAGCCATCGTGTCAAAACCGGCGCGCATGGTGGTGATGACCGGCGCGCCTGGGGTATCCGAAGCGTGGCACGTGGCGCAGAGGGCAGGCTCCTGCAACCCGATCCACCTGTCGTTGGGGTGTTCGATGCGATGGTTGTTGTGGCAGGTCAGGCACGCCGGCTGTTCCAGCGCCTCAAAGGCCGCGCGTTTGGTCGACGCCTGATAGAGCTCGGCTTCCCGCACATGGCAGGTGGCGCAGACATTGGCGACGGTGTCGATGCCTGGCGGCGCCGCGCCATGACTGCCGTGGCAGGTGCTGCACGTCGGCGCCGAGGTGTCACCGCGTTCGAGCAGCGCGGCAGCATGCACGCTGTGTGACCAGTCGTCCACCACCGCCGTGTCCCGCGAGAAGGGCGTCATGAGGCTCGTGTCCGCATGACAACGCGCACACGTCGAGGCGACGTTGGCGGGCGCCACGGGCGATCGCGCATCACGCACCTGCAGCACGCCGTGGGCATTGTGGCAATCGCTGCACGTGGCGACGCGGGTCTCCCCCTTGGTCATCTGCTGCCCGTGCACACTGGTCAGGTACTGCGCATGCTGATCGGTGCGCACCTGCGGCTTGAACTTTCGCATGTACGCGGGGTCGCTGTGGCACGACGCGCACATCGTCGCGATGACCGCCCGTGGGATGGGTCCAGGTGCGCCGGCGCGATGGCAGTCCGCGCAGGTCACACCTGACTGCTGGTGGACGTCGTTCTTGAACGCCTCGGCCGGATCCCGGGCAGGCATCGGGGCCTGGGGCAGCGGCGGCGCGGGAGCCGCAGCGGCATCGGCGGGACTCGTCTGATCGGCCGCCACCCAACCCGTCGTCGCCAGCCACAACGCCGCGGCGAGTCCAATGACACAGACAGGGACCTGCGGGCGCATCACTCGCCTCCCCAGTAAGCCCAGACCGTCATCACCGCCATGAAGATCAAGGCGCCGGTCGCCAGCACGTTGACGATGCGCCGGGACCGCGCGGTATTCGGATCCAGGAACGGCAGCAGCACGATGCCGAGAGCGCCCAGACCCAGCGCGCCAACGGCAACCAGCTCGCCCTCGAACCAGAGCACGTGCCCGGGCACGAGTTTGAGCATTTGAAACGTCCACAGGAAGTACCACTCAGGCTTGATGCCGGCGGGCGCGGGCGCGAACAGATCGGCTTCACGCCCGAGTTCCCACGGCAGATACGCCGACAGTCCGGCCAGCAGCGCGAGGGCGACGACCCAGCCGAAGAGATCCCGAAGCGCGAAGTGCGGGACGAACGGCATCATGCGGACCGGACGGCCCGAGCGCTGAACGTCAGCTTCCACCGAGGGCGGCACGCTCATGCCGTGAAACTGCACGAGCACCAGATGCAGCCCCAGCAGCAACGTGGTGATGGCCGGCAACACGGCCACGTGGATCCCGAAGAACCGCGTGAGGGTCGCTCCGGTCACGTCAGGCCCTCCGCGCAGAAACTGAACCAGGGAATCGCCCACCCAGGGAATGACGCCGGGAATGTCGGTACCCACGCGTGTGGCAAAAAACGCCAGCTCGTTCCACGGCAGCAGGTAGCCGGTGAATCCGAACGCCATGGTGATGAACAACAGCAACATCCCGGACAGCCAGGTGACCTCACGAGGCGCGCGATACGCCTTCAGGTACAACACACTGAACAGGTGGATGAAGGCCGTGAGCACCATGAGGTTGGCCGACCAGGAGTGAATGGATCGGATCAACCAGCCAAACGGCACGCGCGTCATGATGAACTGCACGCTGTCGTAGGCCTCACTGGCCGACGGGCGGTAATACAACAACAGCAGAATGCCCGTGGCGACCTGGACGCCGAAGAAGAACAGCGTCATGCCGCCGAGGTAGTACCACACCGAGTGCCGATGCTGGGGGACCCGCTTGTGCTCGATGGCGGCGGCGACGGCCTCCACCGGGAGGCGCATCGACACCCAGGCGCGCAGGCGGCTCACGTCCGGCGCGAGATCACGATCTCGCCCCCCTGCTCGTGAGCGTCATACGCCTCGAGCGGACGTGGCGGCGGGCCGGAGATGTTGCGGCCCGTCAGATCGTAGTGACCGTTGTGACACGCGCACCAGATGTGTTCGAGGTCCGCGCGGTACTGCACCGTACAGGCCAGATGCGTACACGTCCCGGCAAAGGCCCGGAGTTCACCGGTCTTGAGGCGGACGACGATGGCCGGCGCCTGCCCGAAGGGCACCAGCCGGGCCGAGTTGGCGGTCAGCGTTTCGGCGGGTCCGGCCTTGACGGTCAGTGTGGGTGGTTCGGTGATCTCCGGCGGCACCAGATACCGCGCCACCGGATACAACACCGCGCCACACACGCCTGCGAACCACGACCCCAGGATCAGGTCGATCCAGTGACGGCGTCCAGGATTGGCTGGCCCGGTCATGGGTCTATTTCAGCGACAACATGTACTCGATGAGATCATCGAGGTCCTGCCCCTTGACCTTCACGGCAGGCATCTTGTTCTTGGGATTTTCACCTTTGGGATTGGTGAGGTACGCCACCAGCCAGGCCTTGTCGCGACTGGCGCCCACCTTGGTCAGTTCCGGCCCCATCTTGGCTCCGGTCGATCCAATGCGGTGGCACTTCACACACTGCTGTTCCTTGTAGATCTTCTCGCCCTTGACCTTGTCACCCGCGGCGCCCACGGGCACCGTCGCGAGAAGTGTGACCACCCCGGCTCCGACAATCCATCTCACCGCTTTCGTCATGGGTCCCCCTCCGAAAGCCACACGAGTAGATCAAGGCCGTAACAGACTTGGGCGGCATCGCTGCAACTCCGGTACCACGACCGGGTTACCGGGATTTCGGTGGAAATCAGACCTGTGTCAGCCGCGGGCAACCGCGGAGAATCCCTCAGTCCCGCGCGGCGGTGCGGAAGAATCCGCGCGTCAGCGTGTACCGGGCGAAGCTGACCGCGGCAATTCCCCCACACAGGCCGGCCACCGGCCCATAGGCGATCGCCAGCCAACGTGAGACGACGGCTGGAACGGAGGCCGGGTCGGCACCCGCGGGGAATGCCATGGCCGACAACGCCAGACCACCCAGCAGTCCGCCGAGGCCGGTCGTCACCTTGAACGACAACGCCGAGGCGCCGAACAACACGCCCGCCAGCCGTTGCCCCGACGTGGATTCAATCTCGTCGACCACGTCGGCGAGCATGGAGCCCGAGGCCACGAATACGGCCGACGCACTGAAACCCGCGACGCCATACGCCGCCAGCAAGACCGGCAGGAACGCCGCCGACTCACGAGCGGGAAACAGGCCCACCAGCGGCGCGGTCGACACGATCGCCAGTGTCACCGTGAAGAGGAGGGCGCCAGTCTGCAGCACGGGCTTCTTGTCGGTGCGTCTCGCCACAGCCGTCCAGAACGGAATCGCCGCCAGCAGCGCGAGGATGCCCACCAGGAAGACGCCGAGAATCTCAGACGCCGCGAGGCGCCAGTAGTACGTGTAGAGATGAATCGACAATGTCTCCTGCACGCCGCGCATCGTGCCGAAGGCGATGAGGCCGATGAACAACGCGCGGAACGACTGATTCGAGAGCGCCAGCCGCCAGTCGGCCACGACGGCTGCAATCGACAGCCGCTGTGTCGACGGCGCCGCGGTGGGCAACTGAGGAATGCGCCGGTGTGTCGAGGCGCCCGCCACCAGCGCCGCGGCCGTTGCGGCGAGACCACACGCGATCGCAAATCCCGGATACGCCGCAGGATTGAGCTGGCCGTTGGCGAACTCCGGGGTTGCGCGAAAGAACCACCCCCACGCCAGCGCCAGCATCAGGGCGAGGCCACCCATGCCGAACGCGGTCCGCGCACCGACGATGGCTGTGCGTTCGGTGTAGTCGCTCGACAGCTCCGCGCCCAGCGCCAGGTACGGCACATGGAACACCGTCATCGCGGTACGCACGAGCAACGCGCTGACCGCCAGCCACAGCAGCAGCGTCGTTGAACTCGCCGAGGCCGGAGGCAGGAACATCGCCACGTACGCCAGGCCCAGCGGCACCGCCGCGGCATACATGTACGGATGCCGGCGGCCGAGCCGATATCGGGCGCGATCGGAGATCGAGCCCATCAGCGGATCGCTGATCGCGTCCCAGATCGTGGCGATGAGCAGGACCAGTCCCGCGGGGCCGGCCGGCACCCCCAGCACCTGGGTGTAGAAGAAGAACACGAAGGTGAAAGCGGCGGTCTTGACGCCTTCCACCAACTGTCCGGCGCCGTAGCCAAGTCTGGTCACGATTCCGCGAATTTGACACAGCCGCCGGCGATTGGCTACGCTCGTCTGGCAATGATGTTCGCGCTGCACCATCTCCACCACCATCATCACGGTCATCTGACCGGCCGGTGGAGTTGCGCCTAGCGCGTTCTCGAGTCTCACACACTCGACAATCACAACCCCGCCGGACCTGGCGGGGTTTTGTGTTTTCAGGCCCTGCCCGATCCGCGCGAAGAGAAGGACAACGAGGCAGTGGCTGTGGATTTTTCAAAACTCAACGGGCTCATTCCCGCCGTCATCCAGGACGACACTTCCGGCGAGGTGCTGATGGTGGGCTTCATGAACGACGAGGCGTACCGGCGGACGCTCGACACCGGGTACGCGACGTTTTTCTCGCGCAGCCGCAACACGCTGTGGACCAAGGGCGAGACCTCCGGCAACCGGCTGGCGGTCGTCTCGCTCTGGACCGACTGCGACGATGACACGGTGCTGGTGCGGGTGCGGCGCGAAGGCGATGGCCTGGTGTGCCACCTGCAGCGGCGCAGCTGTTTCGTGCCGGTCACCACCGAAGGCGGTGCGCGATGAAGTTGCGACTGGGCATTCCCAAGGGCTCACTGCAGGACGCCACCGTCCAGTTGTTCGCGCGGGCCGGGTTCAACATCTACACGTCGACGCGATCGTATTTCCCGGCGATTGACGACCCGGAGATCGAATGCATGCTCATCCGCGCGCAGGAAATGGCGCGGTATGTGGCCGACGGGGTGCTGGATGCCGGATTGACCGGCCAGGACTGGATCGCCGAACACGACGCGCAGCGGCCGTCACCCGACGGGCCCTCGTCGGTCGTGCCGGTCGCGGATCTGGTCTACGCCAAGCAGTCGTTCGGCAAGGTGCGCTGGGTGCTGGCCGTCCCCGAGGAGTCGCCGTTCCGCACGCCGCAGGACCTCGAGGGCAAGACCGTGGCGACCGAACTGGTGCGCGCCACCGAATCGTACTTTCGGCGGCTGGGTGTCTCGGTCAACGTCGAGTTCTCCTGGGGCGCGACCGAAGTGAAGCCCCCGGTGCTGGCCGACGCAATCGTCGAGGTGACCGAAACCGGATCGTCGCTGCGCGCCAATCGTCTGCGGGTCATCGACACGCTGATGGAATCAAACACGCAGTTCATCGCGAACCCGGCGGCCCTGGCCGACGCGTGGAAGCGCACCAAGATCGACAACATCGCGGTGCTGCTGCGCGCGGCCATCGAGGCCCAAGGCCGCGTGGGACTGATGCTCAACGTCACGCGCGTGGATCTGCCCGGCGTCCTGGGCCTGCTGCCGGCGCTGCAGCGTCCCACGATCTCCGCGCTGGCCGATGACGAGTGGGTGGCGGTGAACACCATCATCGAGGAGCGCACCGTGCGCGAACTGATTCCGCGGCTCAAGGCCGCGCGCGCGCAGGGCATCGTGGAATATCCCCTCAACAAGATCGTGTTGTGATGCGCATCATCCAGAGTACTGACACCCGTGCCCTGACGCGCCTGGTCGCCCGCGACCAGGCGCGCGCGCCCCGTGTCGAGGCGCAGGCGGCGCGCATCGTCGCCGATGTGCGCCGCCGGGGCGATCGCGCGCTGGACGCCTGGGCGCGGCGCCTCGATGGCGCCGCGCCCAGGCGGCTCTCGCGCGCGGAGCTGCGCGCGGGATGGCGCGCCACCCCGCGCGAGGTGCGCGACGCGATCCGCGTCGCGATCGCCCACGTCCGCGCGGTCGCGGCCGCGCAGCGGCCGCGGCCGTGCGTGGTGCGGCCCGCGCCGGGGGTGCGGATCGAGCAACGCGTCGCGCCGCTGGCCCGCGTCGGCTGTTACGTGCCGGGCGGCCGGTATCCGCTGCCGTCGACGCTCATCATGACCGTGGTACCGGCCGTCGTCGCCGGCGTGCGCGAGATTGTCGTCGTGTGCCCGCGGCCGGATGCGACGGTCCTGTGCGCGGCCGTGGAGGCCGGCGCGACCGAGGTGTGGCAGATGGGCGGCGCGCAGGCGATTGCGGCGCTGGCGTACGGGACGGCACGCATCGCCAGGGCCGACCGGATTGTCGGCCCGGGCAATGCGTGGGTGGCCGCGGCCAAGTCGCTGGTGGCGCGCGATTGTCCGATTGATGTGCACGCGGGGCCCAGCGAGATCGTGGTGTGGTCGGACCGCGGGCGCCCGGAGTGGATCGCGCTCGACCTGCTGGCGCAGGCCGAGCACGATCCCGACGCGCGCGCGGTGTTCGTGACCACGCGCGAGACGCTGGCGCGGGAGGTGGCGGCGGCCGTCGGCCGGCGGATGCCGGCCGACGGGCCGGCGCGCGCGGCGATGCGCCGGAACGGCGCGGTCGTGGTGACGCGCACACGGCGCGAGGCGATTGACGTGGTCAATCGCCTCGCGCCGGAGCACCTGGTGGTCGACACGGCGGCCGATGCGGAGGCCGTCGCGGCCGCAGGTACGATCTTCGTGGGCGACTGGAGTGTGCAGGCCGCGGGCGACTACGCCACGGGATCGAACCACGTGCTGCCCACCGGCGGCGCCGCGCGTTTTCGCGGGGGACTGTCGACCGCCGACTTCGTGCGGACCTTCGCCGTCCAGACCGTGTCGCGCCGCGGCCTGTCCGCCATCGCCCCCGCCGCCCTCACCCTGGCCACGGCCGAAGGCCTGACCCTGCACGCCGCCTCCATTGCCGCCAGGGCAAAAAATGACGTCGGGTGGCATTTCTCGACGAAAAAGTCACCCGACGTCTTTTCCAGGAGGGCCTAATGACCTACCAGGCGCCTGAACGCCGCGCTGGATTGCGGCTGCACCTCAACGAAAACACCGCCGGCTGCTCGCCGCGGGTCCTCGAAGCCCTGCGGTCGCTAACTGGTTCACAGATCGCGAGTTATCCGGATTATTTCGCGGTAACCAGCCGGGTGGCCCGTTACTTCGGCGTCGAACCAGGCTGGCTCCAGCTGGTCAACGGCCTGGACGAGGGGCTGCACGTGACGGCCGCGGAAGCCGCCAAGAAAATGACGTCGGGTGGCTTTTTCGACCGAAAAAGCCACCCGACGTCATTTTCCTGTGTTGTGGCGGAGCCGGCGTTCGAGATGTACGCCATCTGCGCGGAGGCGGTCGGGCTGCCGGTCGTGCGCATCGCGCCGCGGACGGACTTCGCGTTCCCACTCGACGACATCACAGACGCGGCGCGGCAGGCGGCCATCGTCTACCTCACCGACCCGAACAATCCGACCGGGTTGGCCATCCCTCCGGGAGCGATCGAGACCATCGCCCAGGCGGCCGCGCCGGCGACGGTGCTGGTCGACGAGGCCTACGCGGACTTCTCGGGCCGCACGATCATCGGGCCGGCGCTCGAACGCCACCGCAACCTCATCGTCGGCCGCACGTTCGCCAAGGGCCATGGCCTCGCCGCGCTGCGCATCGGCGCACTCGTCGCGCACCCGGACGCGCTGGCGCCGATCCGCGAGCTGCTGCCGCCGTTCAGCCTGAACATCGCGGCCACCACGGCGCTCGAGGCGGCACTCGACGATCAGCCATGGCTCGACGCGTACGTCGCCACCGTGAAGGCCTCACGCGAACGCATCTACGCGTGGTGCGACCGCCTCGGATTTCCCTACTGGCGCTCGGACGCCAACTTCGTGCTCATTCGTATCGGCGATCGCGCGACGACACTCACGCACCAACTGGCCGAACAACAGATCTTCATCCGCGATCGCTCGTCGGCACCCGGCTGCGTCGGCTGCGTCCGCATCACCGCCGGAACACTCGAGTCCACCGACACGTGCCTGACGGCGCTGGAGGCCCTGCTTGCGTAAAGCCGTCATCCGAAGACACACCACCGAAACCCGCATCGACGGGCGGCTCGTCCTCGACGGACGTGGCCGGTACGAGGTCGCCACGGGCATCCGCTTCCTCGATCACATGCTGGAACTGTTCACGCGTCACGGCGGATTCGACCTCCGCCTGCGCGTGGACGGCGATCTCGATGTGGACGCGCACCACACCGTCGAAGACGCCGGCATCGCGCTGGGCGAGGCGGTCGCGGCTGCCCTCGGCGCCAAACGCGGCATCTACCGCGCGGGCTATTTCGTCATGCCGATGGACGAAACGCTGGCGGTGGCGGCCATCGATCTGTCAGGCCGGCCCTACGCCGTCGTCGACCTGAAGTCGCCGGCCGCAAAGGTCGGCGACCTGCCGACGGAACTGGTGCAGGACTTCTTTGAAGGTTTTGCCGCCGCCGCACGCGCCAACGTCCACCTGAAGGTGCTATACGGCCGCTCGAGCCACCACAAGGTCGAAGCCACGTTCAAGGCCTTTGCCCGCGCGCTGCGCTTCGCCGTCGCCCGCGACCGCCGGCTGGCCCGCACGCTGCCCTCCACCAAGGGGCTGCTGTAATGCGCCTGGCCGTCGTCGACTACGGTGCGGGGAACCTTGCGTCGGTCATCAAGGCGCTGCACGCCGTGGCTCCCGACGCCTCTCTCACCAGAGCCACGACACCACGCGACGTCGCCGACGCTGACGCGCTGGTCGTCCCGGGGGTCGGCCATTTCCACGCGACCGCGGCGCTGGATGACTCGTGGCGGAGCGCCATCCGTGCGCGCGTCGACGACGGAATCCCGCTGCTCGGCATCTGCCTCGGCATGCAGTGGCTCTTCGAGGGCAGCGACGAGGCGCCGACCCTGCCGGGCCTCGGCGTCTTCCCGGGCCGCTGTTTCGCATTGCCGGCCGGTCGGGGGATCAAGATTCCGCACGTCGGCTGGAATCAGCTCGAGCGCACGGCCCGGTCGTCGCGCCTGCTGGCAGAGGTGCCCGACCGCGCGTTTGCATACTTCACACATTCCTTTGCGGCGCCGGCCGGTGACGACGCCGTGGCGTTGACGAGCCACGGCGCGACGTTCGCGTCGGTGGTGGAGCGCAGCCACATCTTCGGCGCGCAGTGGCATCCGGAAAAATCCGGCGGCGCCGGGCTGGCCGTGCTACGCGCGTTCATCGCCGTCGCCAGGGAGGGCCGCTGACATGCTGGCCAAACGCATCATCGCCTGTCTCGACGTGCGCGACGGCCGTGTCGTCAAGGGCGTGAACTTCGGCGACCTGCGCCAGGCGGGCGATCCGGCCGCTCTGGCCGCGCGCTACAACATCGAAGGGATCGACGAACTGGTCCTGCTCGACATCACGGCCACGCTCGAAAATCGCGGCACCTTCCTGGCCACCGTCGAATCCGTCGCGCGCGAGCTGTTCATTCCGCTGACGGTCGGCGGCGGCATCAGGACGATGGAGGATGCGCGCGCGGCGTTTGACAGCGGTGCGGACAAGGTCTCGATCAACAGCGCCGCGCTGCGGGAACCCGCGCTCATCTCGGCGCTGGCGCAGCGGTACGGATCGCAGGCGGTCATCGTCGCGATCGACGCCGCCACGGTGGACGGCCGATTTGTCGTGTACTCCCGCAGCGGCACGAGCCGCGAATCCATCGACGCCATCGGCTGGGCGCGAGAGGCGCAGGCGCGCGGCGCCGGCGAGATTCTGCTGACGTCCATCGACCGCGATGGCACGAAGGCGGGCTTTGATCTCCCGCTCACCTCCGCCGTCAGCGACGTCGTCGGCATTCCCGTCATTGCCTCGGGAGGCGCGGGCACATTCGACCACTTCGCGGACGCGTTCCTGACCGGCCGCGCTGACGCCGCACTGGCGGCGTCGGTCTTCCACTTCTCGGAACACGCCGTGCGTGATCTGAAGTCCTCACTCGCCGCTCGCGGCATCCCGGTGCGCCAATGCTGATTCCCTCCATCGATCTGATGAACGGCCGCGTGGTCCAGCTCGTCCAGGGCGAGCGCCTCGCCCTTGAAAGCGACGACCTCGACGGCTGGATTGCCCGGTTCGCGCACTTCCCCATCGTCCAGGTCATCGATCTGGATGCGGCGATGGGGCGCGGTGAGAACGCGGCCCTCGTGCGATACGTGTGCGATCGGATCCCCTGCCAGGTGGGCGGCGGCGTGCGGTCAATCGATCGCGCCCGCGCGCTGCTCGACGAGGCCGGGGCCCGTCGGGTAATCCTGGGCTCGTCGCTGTTCACACTCGACGCTGTTCGCGTCACGGAGGCGGCGCAGTTCGCCGAGGCCTGCGGCGAAGACCGGCTGCTCGCCGCGGTCGACAGCCGCGCCGGCTTCGTGACGATTCACGGCTGGAAGACCACCACCACGGTGACGGCCGTGGACGCCGTGCGCGCGCTCTCCCCGCACGTGGGCGGGTTTCTCTACACGCACGTCGACACCGAGGGAACGATGCGCGGGCTGAATCTGGATGCCGTGCTGGCCGTGGCCGGCGCCACGCCGCGCAAAGTCGTGGCCGCGGGCGGCATCCGATCGATGGATGAGGTGGAGGCCCTGGATCGACTCGGCATCGACGCCGTGGTGGGGATGGCCGTGTATACGGGCGCCATCGGCCTCGGGGACATCGCCCGGCCATCCTGAGCCTGAGGCAACGCGCCGCGGGGCGGGTCCGTCCAACCCTGCCATGAACCGCATCCTTCTGCCGTCCGCGTTGGCTGTCCTCGTGCTCACGGGCCCGACGACCGCTGCCACCCACGAACTGACCGCTTTCGGCCATCTCTCGCAGGCCCAGTCCGACCAGGATTGGTGCCGCGACACCGGCCGCTACAACGATCGCGACGAGACCTTCTGCGAGGTGCGCGAACTCAAGGAATCGGGCAGCGGCCGGCTGGAAGCCAGCACCTCGAACGGCAGCATCGCCGTCACGGGCACCTCGCGTCGCGACGTCGTCGTGCAGGCGCGTGTCATGGCCAGTGCGCGCACGACCGACGCGGCGCGTGACCTCGCCCGCGACGTGCAGGTCACGCTGGAAAATGGCCGGCTGCGGGCGACGGGGCCGTCGAGCCTGCGGGGCCAGTCGTGGTGGGTCGCCTACCGCGTGGAGGTGCCCGCCAGTTATGACCTCAACCTCGATACGTCGAACGGCTCGGTCAACATCACGGGCGTTCGCGGCACGATCGCGGCGGAGTCGGCCAACGGCAGCCTTCGGCTGACCGATCTCGGCGGCCGGGTCAACGCGCGGTCGAGCAACGGCTCGGTGCACGTGCAGGTGGGCGGCAGCCGCTGGGAGGGCGACGGCCTGACGGTCATCACGTCAAACGGGTCGGCGCGCCTCGATCTTCCCTCCTCCTACAACGCCGACCTCGTGGTCGGCACCAACAACGGCAGCTTGAACATCGACTTCCCGGTCACCGTGCAGGGCCGGATCGGGCGCCGGCTCGAGACGACGCTGGGCAACGGCGGCCCGCGCCTCGAGGTGCGCACCTCGAATGGCAGCGTGCGCGTGGGGCGGCGGTAACAGGGTCCACAGGGTCCACAGGGGAAGATGATGATCAAGACACGACGGACGATCTCAGCAGCGATTGGTTTGGTGGCGATGTTGCTCGTGCCGGCGGCGGCGCTGGCGCAGCGACAGACGGAGACCGTCGATCGCACGCTTCCGTTTCCGAGCAACGGCACGCTGCGCCTGAAGAACTTCTCGGGCGAGGTCCGCATCACGGCCGGGTCGGGCCGGGATTTCGTGATGAAGGCGGTTCGCACCGGGCGGGCGGATCGGCTCAAGGAGGTTCGGCTGACCGTCGAGACCTCGGGATCGACCATCGAGGTCAACGCCAACGAACGGGATCGTGACGACGACCGCCGGTGGCGCGACGAAGATGGCAATAACAACGTGGTCGACACACGATTCGACATCCAGGTGCCGGCATCCGCGCGCCTGGAGATTGAGGCGTTTTCGAGCGATCTGATCATCACGGGCATCACCGGTGAACAGCGCCTGAAGACGTTCTCCGGCGACATCGAATCCACGGGCAGCCGCAATCCGTTTGAGGCAGAGACGTTCTCGGGAACGATTCAGGTGGACGCGACCGGCCACGGCACGTCGCCCACCCTGTCGCTCGAGACGTTCAGCGGGGAGATGCGGGTCCGCGTGGCGGAGAACGCCCGCGGCGAAGTGGCGCTGAGCACGTTCAGCGGCGCGCTCAATGTCGACTTCCCGGTGACCCTGCGGTCGACCAGCCGCCGCAACATCCGCGCCGACCTGCCTGGAGGCGCCGGCCGTACCCTGGCGTTCAAGTCGTTCTCGGGCAACCTCCGACTGACGAAATAGGGTTTCGAAACCCTACCCGAAACCCTGATGCGCGCACCGGGTATAGACTTGCCCGGTGCTGACGCGTCTCGGCCTCGATCGCCCGGAGCTGCGCGCCTGGGCGATGTATGACTGGGCCAACTCCGCATTCCAGACCACGATCATCGCGGGCGTCTTCCCCATCTACTTCAAGCAGGTCGCCGCGTCGGGTCTCGACGAAAACACCGCGGACAGTTACTACCTGTGGGCCACGACCTTCGCGATTGTCGTGATGGCCCTGATCGCCCCGGTGCTGGGCGCGATTGCCGACGCCAAACCGGTCAAGAAGCGCCTGCTGGCCGCGTTCATGAGCGTCGGCGTGGCGGCGACCTGCGGCATGTGGTGGATCGGCGACGGGGAATACCGGCTCGCCCTGATGCTCTTTGCGGTCGGCAACATCGCCGTAGCCGGCAGCATCGTGTTCTACGAATCGCTGTTGCCGTTCATCGCGCGGCCGGAGGAACTCGACCGGGTCTCCACGGCCGGGTACGCCACGGGGTATGTCGGCGGGGGCGTCCTGCTCCTCATCAACGTGCTGATGATTCAACAGCCGGGCTGGTTCGGCATTCCGGATGCCGGCATGGCCACGCGGCTGTCGCTGGTGAGCGTCGGCGTGTGGTGGCTGTGGTTTTCGATGCCGGTGCTTCGCCGCGTGCCGGAACCGCGAATCGAGCGGCCCGGCACGGCCACGACGGTGGCGGGCTCTGTGCGTGAGGCCTTTCACAAGCTGGCCGAAACGTTCCGCGAGTTGCGCCGGTACAAACAGGCCCTGCTGATGCTGCTGGCGTTTTTCCTCTACAACGACGGCGTGCAGACGATCATCCGCGTGGCGGTGCTGTACGGAGAAGGCATCGGCATCGACACGAGCGCGATGATCACGGCGCTGTTGCTCGTCCAGTTCATCGGCGTGCCGTGTTCGTTCCTGTTCGGCAGCCTCGCCGGCCGCATCGGCGCCAAGCGCGGCATCTTCGTGGGGCTCACCGTGTATCTCGGCATCACGGTGCTCGGGTACTACATGACGTCCGCCGCGCACTTCTACGCGCTGGCGGTCGCCGTGGGGGTGGTGCAGGGCGGCACCCAGGCCCTGAGCCGCTCCCTGTACGCGTCGATGATCCCGAAGGCCAAGGCGTCCGAGTTCTTCGCCTTCTTCAGTGTCTTTGAACGGTATGCCGGCATCCTGGGACCGGCCTTGTTTGCGATCATCTCGGGCAACGGATCAAGCCGCGCGGCGATCCTGTCACTCACCGTCTTCTTCGTGCTGGGCATGATCCTGCTGGCGCGTGTGGACGTCGCCGAGGGCCAGCGCGCGGCGGCGGAGGCGTGATGCGGTACGTCATCGCGGGCGGCACGGGGTTTCTGGGCCAGGCGCTGTCCCAGGAACTGATTGCGCAGGGCCACGACGTCGTGGTCCTGACGCGGGGACGCGCCAGGGCCACCGGCGGCGTGAGGCAGATCTCGTGGCCCGACGGCGACGACTGGCGCCGCGCGATTGACGGCGCCGACGGCGTCGTCAACATGGCCGGCGCGGGCATCGCCGATCGCCGGTGGTCCGCGGCGCGCAAGGAAGAACTGCGGCAGAGCCGGATCACGTCGACCCGGCTGCTTGTGGGCGCGATGCGGGACGCCGAGACCCGGCCGAAAGTGTTTCTGTCAGGCTCGGCGGTCGGCTTCTACGGACCCCAGCCGACCGACGGCCCGCCGCTCGATGAATCCGCGCCGCCGGGCTCCGACTTCATGTCGACGCTGGCCGTCGACTGGGAGGCGGAAGCACACGCCGCCTCGGCGCTCGGCCTCCGCGTCGTCATTCTGCGCACGGGCATCGTGCTGGATCGCCGGGGCGGGGCCTTGCAGAAGATGATTCCGCCGTTCCAGTTCTTCGTCGGCGGTCCGCTGGGATCGGGCCGCCAGGTGATGTCATGGATTCACCTGCGGGACTGGATTGAACTGGTCGTCTGGTTGCTGCGGCGCGACGATGCCTCCGGCGTGTTCAACGGCACCGCGCCGCACCCGTCGACGAATGCGGAGTTCTCGAAGGCGCTCGGCGCCGCACTGGGGCGGCCCAGCTGGCTGCCGGTGCCCGGGTTCGCGCTGCGAATCATCGTGGGCGAGATGGCAGGACCGGCCTTGTTGTCCGGTCAGCGTGTCGTGCCTCGACGGGCGCTGGAGATGGGCTTCCAGTTCCAGTATCCCGAGATCGGCGCGGCGATGCGGGACGCGGCAGGAAAATGAGCTCGGAGGTCATTTCCCTCTGCGACCACGGGAAATGACCTCCGAGCTCATATAATCCCCGCACCGGAGGGCGGTGACCAATGACGAAACACTGGCGTTCGTTGATCGTGGGTGGTGTCTGTGTGGGCCTGGCGGCCGCGGGTCTGATGCTGGCGCCGGCGGAAGCGCCGCTCGAGGCGCAGGCGGGACTCAACCCCGCGCCGGCGCGCGCCGCCGGTGAGGGCGTCGGGCCGTTCAACCGCCTGGTCATCCGCAACGTGATGATCATCGACGGCACGGGTGGTCCGCCCTACGGCCCGATGAACGTCATCGTGTCGGGCAACCGCATTCAGGCGATCCAGAGCGCGGGCACGCCAGGGCTGCGGCAGACCGCGCCGGCGCCGGGACGTCAGGGCGCCCGGGGCGGCCGCCAGGGCGCGGCACAGGCCGCTGACCACGAGATCGACGGCACGGGCATGTATCTGATGCCCGGCTTCGTCGACCTGCACGTGCACGCCGGCGGCGCGCCGAAGAACCAGGACGCCGAGTACGCGTACAAACTCTGGCTCGCGCACGGTGTCACGACCGTCCGCGGCGTCGCGCTGGGGTCGAACCAGTTCAGCGTCAGCGAACGGGCGCGCAGCGAAAAGAACGAGATCGCGGCCCCGCGCATCTTCAACTGCCAGCGGCCCGGCGGCGGCAACTCGCCGGAAGGCGTCCGTGAATGGGTGCGCCAGAATGCGAACACCCTCGACTGCCTGAAGCTCGGCGCGATGGACCCGCCCGTGATGGAAGCCGTCATCGATGAGGCCCACAAACACGGCCTGGGCACCACGGCGCACCTGCAGCAGGGCGGCGTGGCGCAGATGAACGCCATCGACGCGGCGCGGGTGGGCCTGGACACCGTGACGCACTTCTACGGCCACTTCGAGTCGCTCCTCAAGGACACCGTCGTGCAGGACTGGCCGGTGGACATGAACGCCAACGACGAGCAGCATCGCTTCGGCCAGGTCGCCCGTTTGTGGAATCAGATTCACGAACCCGGCTCGCCCGAGTGGAAGGCCTACCTGCAGGAGCACCTGAAGCTGGGCACGACGTTTGATCCGACGATGACGATTTATTCGGCCGGCCGCGACGTCATGCGCGCGCGCGAGGCCGACTATCACGACAAGTACACGTTGCCGTCGCTGATGGACTTCTACACGCCCAGCCGCCGCGCCCACGGGTCGTACTGGTTCGACTGGACGACCCACGACGAAATCGCGTGGAAGAACTTCTACCAGGTGTGGTTCAAGCTGGTGAACGACTACAAGAAGATGGGCGGCCGCGTGACCACGGGTTCCGACTCGGGCTTCATCTACCAGACCTACGGCTTCGGCTACGTGCTGGAACTCGAGATGCTGCAGGAAGCCGGCTTCCATCCGCTGGAGGTCTTCCAGGCGGCCACGATGAACGGCGCGGACACGCTGTCGGAGTGGCGCAAGCAGCCCGTCGAGTTCGGCGTCGTCAAGACCGGCAAGCTGGCCGACCTCGTGCTGGTCGATCAGAACCCGCTGCACAACCTCAAGGTGCTGTACGGCAACGGCGCGGTGAAACTGAACGACGAGACCGAACAGGTGGAGCGCATCGGCGGCGTGAAATGGACGATCAAGGACGGCATCGTCTACGACGCCAAGAAACTGATGGCCGACGTGGCCACGATGGTTGAGAAACAGAAGGCCGAGCGGGCCAAGAAGTAGACGGACAAAGCAGGAACACATGAGCGAATCGATCGCACACTCGGGCAAGGGACTCCCTCTCCACACCAAGATCCTGCTCGGCCTGGCGGCCGGGCTCGTGGCCGGCGTGGCCACCAATCTGACCGTCGGCGTCGACAACCCGACGGTGGAATGGGTGAACCGTTACATCGCGGTGCCCGTCGGCCAGGTGTTCCTGCGCATGTTGTTCATGGTGGTCATGCCACTCGTCTTTGCATCGATCGCGCTGGGCGTCGCCGGACTGGGCGATATCCGGAAGGTCGGCCGGGTCGGCGGCAAGGCCATCGGCTACTTCTTCGTCACGACGTGCCTGGCCGCCACCCTGGGCCTGGTCGTCGTCAACGTGATGCGGCCCTGGGAACGCGTGGTGCCCGAAACCCGCGCCGAACTGATGGAACGGTTCGCCGGCGACGCCTCCACGCGCGTGGAGGCGGCCGCAACGACGGCGAAGTTCGGGCCCGAGACGTTCATCAACATCGTCCCGCGCAACCCGATTCAGGCGGCGGCCAACACCGACATGCTGGCGATCATCTTCTTCGGCCTGATGTTCGGCGCGGCGTTGACGCTGATGGCCGTTGAGAAGTCGAAACCGATGATCGACTGGCTGGAGGCCCTGAACGAGGTGGTCATCAAGATCATCGGCTTCGCGATGGGTCTGGCGCCCTATGGCGTCGCCTGCCTGATCTTCACCGTCTCGTCACGATTCGGGTTCGACCTGATGATCGCGGTGGCGGCGTTCGTCCTCACGGTCCTCTTGGCGCTCGCGCTGCACGTGGGCATCACCTTGTTCGCCGTGCTTCGACTGGCCGTCGGCATCTCGCCGATGTTGTTCGTCTCGCGGGTCAAGGCCGCGCTCATCACGGCGTTCTCCACCAGTTCGAGCAGTGCCACGCTGCCGACCGGCCTGGCCGTCTCCGAGAGCCAACTCGGCATTCCGCGCAAGGTCGCCGGCTTCGTCCTGCCCATCGGCTCAACGATGTGCATGAACGGCACGGCGATCTTCGAAGGCATCACCGTCATCTTCCTGGCCGAGATCTTCAATGTGGATCTGACGATTCCCCAGATGGCTATCGTCATGATCATGTCGGTCATCACGGCCATCGGCGCTGCGGGTGTGCCGGGCGGCTCGATTCCGCTGCTGGTCGGCATTCTGACGATGTTCGGGGTGCCGGGTGAAGGGATTGCGATTGTGCTCGGCGTCGACCGGATTCTGGACATGTCGCGCACCACGGTCAACGTGTTTTCGGACCTGACCGCCTGCGCCTGGGTGGCCAAGAACGAAGGATCGTGGACGGCCGCGGACGTGCCACCTCTGAAATGAGGAAATGAAGAAATGGGGAAACGGGGAAATGAGGAAATAAGGAAATAGGTATAGCGCCTCATTTACGATAGGGGGCATGCGGTTTCGCCTCTTAGCGCTCGCCCTGATTTTCGTCCTCACCCTGGCCACCACATCCGCACAGGATGCGGCTGAACCCCTCTGGAACCGCTACCCGGCCATCTCGCCGGACGGCTCGCAGATCGCCTTCACCTACAAGGGCGACCTGTACCTCGTGCCGGCAGCCGGCGGCACGGCGCGGCCGTTGACCGCACATGACGCGCATGACTACATGCCTGTCTGGAGTCCGGACGGGCGGCACATCGCGTTTGCCAGCGACCGGTACGGCAACTTCGATCTGTTCATCGTGCCGGTGACCGGCGGCGAGCCGCGCCGGCTGACGTATCACTCCTCGGCCGAATCACCGTACGCGTTCACGCCGGACGGCCGCTCCATCGTCTTTGGCGCGGCGCGGATGGACACAGCGGAACATCGCGGCTTCCCCGCCGCGTACATGACGGAGCTGTACCAGGTGCCGGTGGCCGGCGGCCGGGTGACGCAGATGCTGACCACGCCGGCCGAGGACGTGCAGTTCAGCCGCGACGGCCGCTACATGCTCTATCAGGACCGCAAAGGACAGGAGAACGCGTGGCGCAAACACCACACGAGTTCGGTGACGCGCGATGTCTGGGTCTACGACACGCAGGCGGGCACCCACCGCAAGATCACGACGTTCGAGGGTGAAGACCGCAACCCGGTGTTCACCGACAACGATCGCGCGTTTTATTACCTGTCGGAGGCCAGCGGGTCGTTCAACGTCCACCGCATGGCCGTGGGCGGCGGCCAGTCCCAGCAGCTGACGCAGTTCCGCGCGCGCCCCGTCCGCTTCCTGACGGCGGCCACCAACGGCACGTTGTCGTTCAGCTACGACGGCGCGTTGTATACGATGGCGCCCGGACAGCAGCCGCGCAAGGTGAACGTGACGATTGCCGCTGACGCCAAGGCGACCAACGAACGGGTCCAGACGGTGACCAACGGCGCCAGCGACCTCGCCGTGGCGCCCTCGGGCAAGGAAGTGGCGTTCATCGCGCGCGGTGACGTGTTCGTCACCTCGGTCGAGGGCGGCGTGACCAAGCAGATCACGAAGACGCCCGAGGGTGAGCGGTCCGTGACGTTTTCGCCGGACGGCAAGGCCTTGGTGTACGCCTCGGAACGCGGCGGGCGCTGGCAGATCATCGAGGCGCGCCGGACACGCGACGAGGAACTGCATTTCTACGCGTCCACGGTCATCCGCGAAACGCCGCTGATCTCGAACGCCAACGAAAACTACCAGCCGCAGTTCTCGCCGGACGGCAAACAGCTGGCGTTCATCGAGAACCGGATGACGCTGAAGGTGTACGACATGGCGACGAAGCAGGCGCGGACGCTCCTGACCGATCAGCACCTGTTCTCGATGGGTGACCACGATCAGTACTTCCAGTGGAGCCCGGACAGCCAGTGGCTGCTCTTCGACTACTCGGTGCCCGGGACGGCGCCTGGCGAGATCGGGCTGGTCAAGGCGGACGGGTCGGGGCAGGTAATCAACCTGACGCAGAGCGGCTTCAACGACAGCCGCGCCCGGTGGATCGCCGACGGCAAGGCGATGTTGTGGTTCAGCAACCGCGACGGTCTGAAGTCCGTGGCGCAGTCCGGCGGCGCGCAGGCCGACGCGTACGGCATGTTCTTCTCGCAGGAGGCCTGGGATCGGTTCCGCCTCAGCAAGGAGGACTTCGCGCTGCTGAAGGAGGCCGAGGAAGCCAAAGCCAAGACCGACGCCTCGGCGAAGAAGGACCCGGCGGCCACGACGCCGGCACCGGCGCCGTTGGCGCTCGAACTGGACGAGGCGCGCGAGCGGAAGGCCCGGCTCACGATTCACTCCTCCTCACTGGGTGACGCGGTGCTGAGCAAGGACGGCGAGACCCTGTATTACCTGGCGCGCTTCGAGCGGGGCTTGAACCTGTGGCAGACGACCGTGCGCACCCGCGAGACCAAACAACTGGTCGCGCTCAACGCCAACAGCGGCAGCCTGCAGTGGGACAAGGAGCAGAAGGCGCTCTTCCTGCTGTCGGACGGCAGCATCTCGAAGATCGATCCGGCCAGCGGGCGGCGCGACGCCATCGCAATCAACGGCGAGAAGATCCAGGATCAGGCCGCCGAGCGTCTGGCGCAGTTCGAATCGGTGTGGCGCCGCACCAAGCAGACCTTCTACACGAAGTCGATGCACGGCGTGGACTGGGATGAGGTCAAGCCCGACTACCTGAAGTACCTCTCGCACATCGGCAACCACTACGAGATGTCGGAGCTGCTGGCCGAGATGCTGGGCGAACTCAACGTGTCGCACTCCGGCTCGTCGTACACGCGCACGGGCGCCGACCTGGACGCCACCGCGGCGCTGGGGGTGTTCTTCGACGAAACGTATCGCGGCCCGGGTTACAAGGTCGCCGAAGTCATCAAGGGCGGCCCGCTCGACAAGGCCGGCATGAACGTGACGCCGGGCACCCTCATCCAGGCGATCGACGGCGACCCCATCCCCGCCGACCGCGATCTGGCGCAGTACCTCAACCGGCGGTCGGGGCGACGGACGCTCTTGACCGTGGCCGACCCGGCGGGCGCCACGCGGGAACTGGTGGTGATGCCCATCACGCTGGCGGCGCAGAACAGCCTGCTCTACACGCGCTGGGTCAAGCGCAACGAGGCGGAAGTGGAGCGGCTGAGCAACGGCCAGCTGGGCTACGTGCACATTCCCGGCATGAACGACGGCGCCTACCGGTCGACGGTCGAAGAAGTGCTGGGCAAGTTCGCGTCGCGCCGCGGGCTGGTGGTCGACACGCGCAACAACGGCGGCGGCGATCTCGTCGCCGACCTCGACATGTTCCTCACCGGCAAGTACTTCTTCGACTACACGACCGACGGACGCAGCACGGGGTTCGAGCCGAACTTCCGCTGGACGAAGCCCTCGGTCGCGCTGGTCAACGAGGCCAACTACAGCGACGGCCACTGCTTCGCGTGGGCGTATCAGGCGATGAAGGTGGGCACGCTGGTGGGCATGCCGGTGCCGGGCACGTGCACGTTTGCCGGCTGGGCGACCTTGCCCGACACGGGCATCCGCTGGGGCGCGCCGCCGCTGGGCGTGAAGGATCCGGAGAAGAAGTTCCTCGAGAACTGGCAGACCACGCCGGACTTGCGCGTGGCGCCCACCTACGAGGTCATCAGCAAGGGCCGCGACGAACAACTCGAGGCGGCCGTCAAGGAGCTGCTGGGGCGCCTGCGGTAGGTCACGTCAGTCCCGGAGGAGGGCCAGCGGCGAAATGCGGCTGGCCCTTCTCGCGGGGACGACACACGCGGGTGCGACGACGGCCGCGAGGAACACCGCGGCAAGAGCAAAGGTCACCGGGTCGGTCGGCGGCACGTCGAACAACACGGCGGCCAGCACATCGGCGCCGGCCCACGCGCCCAACAGCCCCAGCACCAGCCCTGCCAGGGCGACGTTCGCGCCCTGCCACGCGACCAGCCGGACGATCCCGCGCGGATCCGCGCCAATGGCCAGGCGCACGGCGTACTCGTGACGCTGCCGGCCCACGGCGTCCGACACGACGCCGTACAGGCCGATCGCGCCCAGCAACACGCCGGCCATCGCAAATCCGGTGAACACCATCGCCAGGAATCGCGGCGCGCCGGCGGCACCGGCCATCCGATCGTCGAGCGCCGCGATCTGCTCCACCGGCATGTCCGCATCAATGGCGCGAATGGTGGCCCGCACGTGATCGGCCGCCGCGGCGAACGCCGGTCCACGGACCACCACGTGCATCTCGGCCGGCGTCGACTGCGACAACGGAAGGTACAGCGCCGACTGCGCCTCTTCATCCATCTGCCGCCACGTGGTGTCGGCCACGATGCCGACCACACGAATCCACGCACCCGGCGCCATCCCGGGGAACCGAATCCGCCGCCCGATCGGATCCTGATCGGGCCAATGCGCGCGGGCCAGCCGTTCGTTGATGACGGCCACCGGCTCTGACGCGGGTGTATCCGCCTCAGTAAACGCGCGGCCTCGCATGACCGGCACGCGCAGGGTCTCGAAGTAGCCGGCCGACACGATGGCGCGGACGTTCGCCCACGGCCAATCCCCGGTCCGGGCCGGATCGGGCCGGCCTTCAAGCGCGAACACCGATCCGTGTGGCGCGCCGGTAAACGGCAGACGGTCGGTGGCGGCCGCGCTGGTGACATCGGGCCGCTGCGCCAGGCGAGTCACGACCTCCTGCACCACCTCGCGCCGGGCGGCGGGCTCGCGATACCGGATGGGGGACGGGGCGATGGTCGCGGCCACGAGGCCCTCGGGCGCAAACCCGGGGTCCACCGCCAGCAACCGATCCAGACTGCGCACGAGCAGCCCCGCGCCTACGACCAGCACCGCCGCAAGCGCCACTTCGAGCGCCACAAGTCCACGTGTCACGCGCCGGGACGCGCGGTCCATCCCGAACGTCCGCCCGGCGGCCACGGGCCGTCCGACCATGCCGAAGGCCCGCCACACCGGAACGATGGACACGAGCAGACCGGCGAGGAGCGACACCAGAGCCACCGCAGCAACGAGCCACCGGTCGACCTGGACTTCATGAACGCGAGGCACATCAGCGGGCAGGAGCTGACCAGCGGCGCTGATGGCCGCCGAGGCCACGAGTAACGCACCCCACCCCCCGGCCGCCACCAGCACCAGACACTCGACGAGCACCTGGCGAGCCAACCGCCCCCGCGACGCGCCAAGCGCGGCGCGCGTCGCCAGTTCCGTGTGACGCGCATGGGCGCGGCCGATGAGCAGGATGCCGACGTTCACGCACGCGATCACCAGCACGAACGCGATGGCGCCCAGGGCGGCAGCCAAGGTGCGGTCCGCATCGGCGACAAACACGTCCTTCAAGGGGCGCGCCGTCGCCAGCTCGCCGTACCCTGCCGGCATCCGCCACGGAAACATCGGCGCGAACGTGGCAGCCAGACCACGCACTTCGGCGTTGGCCGCCTCCCACGACACGCCGGGCGCCAGTCGTCCGACGATGGAACCCGCCAGCGACCAGGTCGCCACGCGATCGGCCGGGTTCAGCGTGACGGGAATCCACACGTCGATGGACGGATCCGGAAACGCAAACCCCGCCGGCAACACGCCGCGCACGCGCCGCACCCGGTCACCCAGCGCCATCGTCTGTCCCACCAGCTCACGCGAAGCCCCGAAGCGTTCGCGCCAGACCCGATCGGTCAGCCAGACGGCGGGGACGGCATCGGGCGCGTGGTCGGCGTCGCGCATGGCATCACCCAGCGCGGGCGCGGCGCCCAGCAGATCGAACAGTGACGCGGAGGCCGTGCCGACGCGCAGGCGCACCGGATCGCCGTATCCCGTGAGTGTCAGCGGCTCGGCCACGCCGTAGATGGCGGGCGTGAACGTGCGGGCGCGGGTGCTCAGTTCGATGTACTCGCCGAGGTAGCCGATCGCATCGATGCGAAAGAGTGCGTCGGCTTGTGGATACGGCAGCGGCGTCAGCACCACGGTGCGCACGATGCTGCCCATCGCCGCCGTGGCGCCAATCGCCAGCGCGAGCGTCAGGGTGACGGACACCGCGAACCCCGGCGCGCGGCGGAAGATGCGGCTGCCATGCGTCGCATCCTGGAGGGCCTGCACCAGCCACGCGCCCGGGCGCACCGCGCGAACCTCTTCTTCGACGACGGTGATGGCGCCCATCTCGACCAGCGCGCGCCGGCGGGCCGCGGCCGGATCTTCACCGCGGGCCTCGGCCTCACTTTCCACCAGCGAGACGTACGCGTCCACCTCCTCGCGGAGGTCACGATCGAGCGTCTGCCCGTGCCGCAGCGTCCGCCACCACCCGCGGAGACGACGCCAGGGCGTCATGCGTCCGCCTCGGTCGCCAGCGCGTGGGCGATGGCGCCGGACACCAGATCCCAGTGCCGGGTTTCGGCCTTGAGCTGCTTCCGGCCCGCGGCGGTCAGGGTGTAGAACTTCGCGCGCCGGCGGTTCTCGGATTCCCCCCATTCCGACTGCAGCCAGCCGCGCTGTTCCAGTCGATGGAGCGCGGGAAACAAGGAGCCCGGCCTGACCACGAACGCGCCGCGTGTAATCTGCTCCACGCGCCGCGCAATGCCCAGGCCGTGGTCGGCCTTGAGCGCCAGACTCTTGAGGATCAACAGATCAAGGGTGCCCTGCATCAGGTCGGTCGGCGGCATGGTGACTCCTATAGACGGTCTGTAGGAGCCCTCGGTTCCGGCCATGCGGCTACAATGTGCGCCATGCCCAAGCGCCCTGCCCTGCTTCTTCTGGCCACGCTGCTGGCCTCGACGTTGATCTCCGCCCAGCAGGCCCCCGCGCCCGCGCGTCCGGGCGGCATCGTACCCGCGCCGGATCGCCGCGCCGGCGAAGGCGCCGGCCCGTTCCAGACCCTGGTCATCCGCGCGGTGATGGTCATCGACGGCACCGGCGCCCCGCCGTACGGGCCCGTCGACGTGATCATCGAGAACAACCGCATCGCGGCCATCCGCAACGCGGGGACGCCGGGCCTGCCGCTGCGGCCCAACCGGCCGCCGACGGCGCAGCACGAGATCGACGGCACGGGCATGTATCTGCTGCCCGGCTTCGTGAACCTGCACATGCACGTGGGTGGCACGCCCAAGGCGCCGGAGGCCGAGTACGTCTTCAAGCTCTGGATGGCGCACGGCATCACGGCCGGCCGCGGCGTGGAACTGGGGCCGCAGGCCTACGCGCTGCCGGAGAAGGAACGCTCGGCGAAGAACCAGATCGTCGCGCCCCGCATCTTCAACTATCAGCGCCCCGGCAACGGCTGGACGCGCGGCCCGGTCACCACGCCGGAAATGGCGCGCGAATGGGTGCGCTGGTGCAAGGAGAACGGCGTCGACGGGATGAAGCTGGTGGCGTATCCGCCCGAGATCATGGCGGCGCTGCTCGACGAGGCGAAGAAACTCGGCCTCGGCTCCACGGCGCACCTGGAACAGCGCGGCGTCGCGCAGATGAACGCGCTGACGGCGGCCAAACTCGGCCTGGGCACGGTCACGCATTTCTACGGCCACTTCGAAGCGCTGCTCAAGGACTTCGAGATCCAGCCGTGGCCGCACCAGATGAACTACAACGACGAGTACTTCCGCTTCTCGCAGGTGGCGCGGCTCTACGACAAGACGTACGAACCGGGCTCCCCGCAGTGGAACGAGTACCTCGCCGAACACGCCAAGCTGCGCACGGTCTTCGACCCGACCATGACGGCCTACGCGGCCAGCCGCGACGTGATGCGCATGCGCAACGCCGACTGGCACGACAAGTACACCCTGCCGTCGCTGCACGACTTCTACCGGCCCGACCGCAACAACCACGGCTCGTACTTCTTCGACTGGACGAGCGACGATGAAATCCACTGGCGCCGGTTCTACCAGCTCTGGTTCCGCCTGCTCAACGACTACAAGAAGATGGGTGGCCGCGTCACCGCCAGTGACGATGCGGCGTTCATCTACAACACGTGGGGCTTCGGCTACATCCACGAACTGGAACTGATGCAGGAGGCCGGCTTCCATCCGCTCGAGGTCATCCGCGGCGCCACCATGCACGCCGCCGAGGCGCTGCACGAACCGATGGGCAAACCCATCGAGTTCGGCGTCATCCGGCAGGGCATGCTGGCCGACATGTTCCTGGTCGACCAGAACCCGCTGCAGAACATGAAGGTGCTGTACGGCACCGGCGCGATGCGGCTCAACGACCAGACCAACCGCGTCGACTGGGTGGGCGGCGTCAAGTGGACCATCAAGGACGGCATCGTCTACGACGCGAAGACGCTGCTGGCCGATGTCGCCGGCATGGTCGAAGCGCAGAAGAAGGCACGCGCGAAATAGGGTCCGATGAATCTGCTGCTTCTCGAGGCCCACGAGTTTCGAGAGGATGGATCCGCGGTCCTGAGTGACCGCCGCGCCAGGCATCTGGTGACGGTGCTGGGGGTGGAGGCGGGATCCACGCTGCGCATGGGGGTGGTCGACGGCCCCATCGGCGTCGGGGTCGTCGCCGCCGTGAACGATGGTCGCGTGACGATCCGGTGGGCCGAGGAAGAAGCCGTCCCCGAACAGCCGGCGGTCGACCTGCTGCTGGCGCTGCCGCGGCCGAAAGTGTTGCGGCGCCTGTGGCCGCACCTGTCGGCGATCGGCGTCGGCCGCGTCATGTTGACCAACGCCGCGAAGGTCGAGCGCGACTACTTCGACAGCCACTACGTCAGGCCGGAGGGCTTCCGGCCGCTGCTTGTGGAAGGCCTCGAGCAGGCGCGTGACACCCGCCTGCCGGTCGTGACCGTACACAAGCAGTTTCGGAAACTGGTCGAGTCTGACCTGGACGGCCTGACGGATGCCGGTGTGAGACTCGTCGCGCACCCTGGCGAGGAGCCCTCGGTGTCGCGAAGCCTGGCGTCCTCATCGGAGCGCGTGTTGATCGCGGTGGGCCCTGAGGGCGGCTGGAACGCGTTCGAGCTGGAGGTACTCGACGCCCACGGCTTCCGGCGCGCGTCGCTGGGTCCTCGGACGCTGGCGACCACCACGGCCTGTATCGCCTTGCTGGCCCTCGTGCATGACCACCTCGGCGAACGGCGGCTCCGCCGGTGACCGCGCCCCGCCATCTGCTCATTCTCCGCACGGGCAGCCTCGGCGACATCGTGCACACGCTGCCGGCGGTCTGGGCGTTGCGGCATCACTTTCCCGACGCGCGAATCGAATGGCTCATCGAGGCGCGATTTGCCCCGGTGTTGCGGGGCAACGGCTGCCTCGATGCGTTGATCGAGCTTCCTGAGCGGCCGGGCCGGTCCCTCTGGGTTCAGGGCGTGGCCGCGACGATCGCCGTGGCCCGGCTGCGGGAGCGCCGGTTCGACGTGGCCCTCGACCTGCAGGGCCTGCTGCGGACGGCCCTCTGGTCCCGACTCGCGGGCGCGCCGCTGCGGCTGGGCCCCGACGATTGGCGCGAGGGGGCGCCGCTGTTGTACTCACGCACGTTGTCGCGGGGTGGCGCCGCACACGTGGTCGATCAGTGGCTGGCCGTGGCCGGGCAGCTCGGCGCGCGAACCGAGAAGGTGGAGTTCCGGCTGCGGCCCACTGAAGACGAGGTCCGGTCGGTGCTCGGCTCTCTGGGCGGCGACGCCGGCCGGATTGCCGGGCCGGACCGGCGGTGGGCCGTCCTGTTTCCGCGCACGGCGTGGGCCAGAAAGGACTGGCCCTGGCGACGGTGGGCGGCCCTCGCGCGGTGGCTGTCGAGTGAAGCCGGTCTGGGGGTCCTGGTGGCCGGCGGCCAGGCCGATCGGGCCACGTGCGAGTCGATCGTGGCGGCCTCGCGCGACGGACAGTCCTCGCAGGCCGCGCCGGTGGCGGCGTGCACGGTGCCGCTCGAGCAGTTGAAAGTCCTGCTCGCCAACGCGGCACTGGTCGCCGGGAGCGACAGCGGGCCGGTGCACTGGGCGGCGGCAATGGACACGCCGGTCGTGTCGCTGTTTGGTCCCACCAACCCGGCGCGGTATCAGCCGCGAGGCGACGGCCGGGTCGAAGTGGTGCGCCGGTCTGAGGCATGCCGCGCCTGTGCCTCGGCCATCAATCGCAAAGGGGAGACCTGGCCGTGGGGACCTGCCCACACCTGCATGGCGGCGATTGGCCTGGATGACGTCTGCGAGGCGGTAATGCGCGCCCTCGGCCACAACTTCGCGGGTACCATAGAGACTTCGCACGATGGCCGACGCCCCCGCCCGAAAGCCCCAGAAACAGTTTGACCGCTCCATCGTCGACGGCCCGTTGTCGGCGGCTGTCTGGAAGCTGGCATGGCCCACCATGCTGCAGAACGCGATTGGCGGCCTGCAGGGCGTCATCGATCACGCGATGGTCGGGCATTACGTCGGCCTGGCGGCCAACGCCGCCATCGGCGTCTCGGTCCAGATCTTCATCCTCGTCATCGTCTTCCTCGCCTCGGTCTTCTCGGGCATGGGGGTGCTCGTCGCGCGATTTGCCGGCGCCAACGACCGCGACGCGGTGAACCGCACGGTGTGGCAGGCGTTCCTGGTCGCGTTGTTCCTGTCGATGGGCGTCCTCGCGCCGCTCGGCTACGCGCTCGCGCCCTGGCTGCTGACGCTGGTCAACGCCGCGCCGGAAGTCCAGCGCGAAGCCCTGCCGTACCTGCGCATCATGTTCGCCACCAACATCGGCATGATGTTGTTCTTCATGCTCAGCGGCGCGTTGCGCGCCGCCGGCGACGCCCAGACCACGCTGCGCATGGGTGTCGTGATGACCGTGCTGAACGTCCTGTTCAACATCGCGCTGATTGGCGGCATCGGGCCCATCCCGGCGATGGGCACGAAGGGCGCGGCGATCGGCACGGCGCTGGCCAGCGGCATCACGGGCGCCGTGTTGTTGTGGATGTTGTTTGCCGACAAGCTGGTCATCCACTTCACGCGCGGCATGTCCCTGCGGCCCGACTGGACCATCATCCGCGAACTCTTCCGCTTCGGCCTGCCCACCGGCGTCCAGGGCATCGCGATGAACGTGGCCGGCGTGATGATGCTGGGGTTCATCGGATCGCTGGAACACAGCGCCGCCGCGCAGGCCGCCTACGCGGTCGGCTACACGGAGCTGTTCTCGCTCATCACGTGGACGTCGGTCGGCCTGATGGGCGCCACCGCCGCCGTGGCCGGCCAGAACCTCGGCGCCGGCAAACCCGATCGCACGGCGCTGGCCCCCAAGGTCGCGTCGCGCATCGGCCTCACCGTGGCCGCCATCGTGGGCGCCGCGTTCGTGCTCTTCCCCCAGGCGCTGCTCAACGTGTTCGCCCTGACCGACCCGGTCGGCGCGGCGCTGGGACGGCAACTGCTGGCCTTCCTCGCCGTGTCGGGGTTCTTCGTCACGGTGGCGCTCACCTACTCGGGCGGCCTGCAGGGCACGGGCGACACCCGCAGCCCGCTGTACATCTCGATCGCGTCACAGGTCATCGTGCCGGTGGGGCTCTGTTCGGTGTTGTCGGCGACTGTCGGCCTGCAGGCCTGGCACATCTGGACGGCCATCGTGCTGGGCCACCTGACCCGCATGTCACTGAGCGTCTGGCGGTTCGGCCAGGGCAAGTGGCGCCGGATTGAAGTGCGCGCGTCCTGACCTGACCGACCGATTCTGTCGCCATTGACGCGGGTCCCCACCAGGCGCATGCTCGCCTGTAGGAGGCAGTCATGAGCTGCACAGCGCACTTCCTCAACCTCGAGTGGCCGCACCACCACTGGAGACGCGAGGTGACCTGTTCGGAGACCCTGACCTTCAACGAAACCGACATGTGGGGCCGCCGCTACGGCACGGACCACGTGTTGTGCCACGCGCGCCTCGTCTGCGAGGAGTGCGGGGCGGTGAAAGACGATGGGGACTGCGGCTGCGATCCGGAAGAAGGCGCGCAGTGCCCGGTCAGGCTGAAGTACCTGACGGCTATTTCCGAGTGAACGCGTAGGTCAGCGCGCGCTGGCCGGGCGCGCCGCTGATGGTCACCGCGTAGCCGTCGGCCGTCTTCGCGTAGACGATCTTCTTCGGGAAGTCGTGATCCGGATTCTCGAAGGTCGCCCCGTCCGTGGAGATCTGCGTCAACAGGAAGTCCGTCATGCCGCCGCCGTTGGGCATCGCGGTGTAGACCAGCCCGCCGTGCCGCTGGGCCACGCACAGGAACTCGAACTCGACCATGGACGGGCCCCGGGTCGTGCGGCTGTTGCCCAGCATGGCGCCGCCGGCTGCGGACAACCAGCGTTCCTCCACCTGATTGCCGGCGACGGTGCCCGCCCACTCCCCCGACAGCCACGCCAGGTCCGCGATCGTCGCCCGGGCGACGGTCACGTTGGGGCCCTTCAGGGGCGGCGGCAACGCCTCCGTCGTCCGGCGGTAGACCGTGCCCACCTGTTTCGGACCACTGGCATCCCGCATCGTCGACTCGACGACCAGCGCGTCGCCGTCCATGCGGAATTTGTAGGTGATGGCCAGCTTCGTGGTGGCCGCGCCGGGCGCGGTGTTGGCCACGATCGCGTAGTCGAAGCCGGCGGCGGTGCGCGTGGCGGTGACCGTCTGGATCGCGTCGCCGAAACAGGGCCGCCCGGTCTGCACGACGGGCGTTTCCGCGCCGGACAACGGATGCCGCGTCACCAGCGACGCGGCGTTGCCGCGCACGGGACGCGTGAGCGTGGCGACGTCCGCGCTCAGTTCCAGACCGAATCGTTCACCGAACACCGCGCTGGGCGCGGTGCCGATCCCTGACGGCGCCTCCTTGGTGGCCAGCCACGTGCCGTTCATGGACGGCTGGGCGGCGGGAGGGTGCAGCGGCAGAATGGCGGCCAACAGAACCGGAACGATCAACAGGGTGCGCATAGGCCCCGCACTCTATCGCGGGCCGGACGACTTCGTCTTGGAAGAATCCGACAGGCGCCGCTCCAGGGCCTGGCCGCGGGCCAGCTCCCGTTCGGCCTCCGCCGTCCGCCCCTGCTTGAGCAACGCGCCGGCCACCACGAAATGGCCGAGCGGCGAGGTCTGGCCCTCCGGCTCGAGCGCCAGGCCCTTGCGCGCCAGGGTAATGGCCTGGTCGAGTTCGCGGCCCTCGTCGAGCTTCGCCTTGGCCAGGTAGAAGAACCCTTCGGCGAACTCGGCGTTGATGTCCACCGACTGCTGATACCACTGGGCGGCGTCACGCGCATTGCCCTGGCGTGCGCGCAGGCGGCCCAGGTTGAACGCCGCCTTGTAGGCCGTCGGGTGCGCGGTCAGTTCGGCCCGATACGCGGCCTCGGCCGCCGCGTCATCACCGCGCGCTTCGGCCAGCAGCGCCAGGTTGAAGTGCGCCAGCCGGACGTCGGACTTGAGCGTGAGGGCTTCGCGCAGCAGCGCCTCGGCCTGGGCGAACTGCTTCCGTTCATACGCGATGACCCCGGTGGCCACCTTGGCCGACGCCAGCTTCGGATCGATGGACAGCGCGGCGTCAAACTCGGGCTCGGCGCGCGCCAGATCGCCGCGGTCCAGGTAGATCTCGCCGATCTGGTAGCGCACGTAGGCGTTTTTCGGATCGATCTGCACGTAGCGCTCATACCCCGCCAGCGCGGCATCATCCCGCCCCAGCCGCCGGTAGGCATTGGCCATGTTGATGATCGCCAGGTCGTAGTCGGGCTTGAGCTCGAGCGCGCGGCTGAACTGGGCGATGGCGTCGGTCCACTGGCTCTTCTTGAAGTATTCGTTGCCCAGCATGAACCAGGCGTCGATCACATTGGGATCTTCCGCGACCACCTCGCGCAACATGGCGATGGCCGCCGCGCCGGGATCCTCGCCGCTCTTGGCGATGTCGCGCGCCGTGGTCATCTTGTTGAACAGATCGATCTTGTCCTTGGGGTCGGCGCGCGACGAGTCGGGCCCGGTGTCGGTCGCCACGAACGACCCGACGTAACCCAGCGCGGCGAGCCGCGCGCGGGTCTCCGGGTCGACGTCCTCGGTTTCTGGCGCGGCCGGCGCGTCCGCCGCCATCTGCTGCTTGCGATCGCGCAGCTGCCGCAACAGCGCGTCGGCCACGGAACGCCGTTCGTCGAACAGGTTCTTCAGCTCGCCGGGATCCTGCTCGAGGTCGTAGAGTTCCGGCCGCGGCGCGTCAATGAGTTTGTAACGGTCGGAGCGGATCGCCGTCAGCTCGCTCCACCCGTAGTGGTGCAGCGGATACATCGCTTCGCCGTAGCCCACCAGATCGCGGTCGAGTTCCCGCGCCGCGCCGGTCAGCAGCGGCACGAGGCTGGCGCCCTCGACCGGCTCGGGCAGCGGCACGCCCAGCAGGTCGAGCACGGTCGGCATGATGTCCACGGTGCGGACGGGCTGAGTCACCCGGCGGGGCGTGATGTCACGCCCCGGCGCCCGGACGATCAGCGGGACACGCATGGAGCTTTCGTAGATGAAGAAGCCGTGGGTTTCCTCGCCGTGTTCACCCAGCCCTTCGCCGTGGTCGGCGGTCACGATGACGATGGTGTTGTCGGAGAGGCCGCGCTGGTCGAGAAAATCGAAGACACGGCCCACCTGCGCGTCGGTGAAGGCGATGGCGCCCCGATACGGGTGGCCCCGGTACTGCGAGCGGAACGGTTCGGGGGATTCGTACGGGGCGTGGGGGTCGTAGAGGTGGAGCCACGCGAAGAACCGCTGGTCGGCCACGCCCTCCATCCACTTGAGCGCCAGGTCGACCACCTCGTTGCCGGGCCGCTTCACACTGGCCAGTGACATGGCCTTGACGTTGGTCAGGTCGAAGTCATCCTGGTAGGCCTGAAATCCCTGGTCCAGGCCCCACTTGCTGTCGAGGACGAACGCGCCAACCGTGGCGCCGGTCTGGTAGCCCTGCCCGGTCAGGATTTCGGCGAGGGTCACCTGTTCCGGGCCCAGGAAGAACCCGCCGTTGTCGCGGACGCCGTGCCGCGGCGGGAAATGGCCGGTCATGATGCTGCTGTGGGCCGGCAGGGTCAGGGGGGCCGTCGTCATGACCTGGTCGAACACCACCCCCTGCGACGCCAGCCGATCCAGGTTCGGCGTCCGGACGGTGGTCGCGCCATAGGCGCCCAGGTGGTCGGCCCTCAGGGTGTCCAGGGTGATGAGGACCACATTAAGCGGCGCGGTCCTGGGGGCCCGGGTCCACCAGACCGTCCCGAGACTGACCGAAATCGCGACAACCGCCGCAGCCGCCAGAAGACGGCGTCTTCCCTGCATGGGTCGAATGGTGACTGACCGGGGATCGATCGTCAATGGCCGGACGCCAACGCCCGTTTTCCCTGTGGCGTTCCACCTCGGACAGGGCGTATAGTTCCGGGCACTCTGTCACGTTTCTGGGAAAGGACTGTCGTGCCTATGACACACCGTAGAGGACTCGTGCATCTGCGGCGGATTGCGGGAGTGGCGGCCATCGCTGCCATGATGACCGCGCTCGCCGCGCCGGCGTTGGCGTCAACGCCGGAGAACAACAAGGCGCCATCACCCTTCTCGGCCAAAGCGGTCGCGAAGGTGGTGGCCACCACAGTGCCGGCGGTGGCCCCGTCGACACCGGCCACCCCGGCGACACCGGCGCCGAAGCAAGCAGGGTCGCAGTCGTTCTTCAAGAGCCGGGCTGGCCTGCTGGTGCTCGGCGTATTCGCGGTCGGGACGGGATACGCCATCTACTCGGCCAGGGAAGACCGCATCAAGGGCATCAACCGGTAGGTGATCATGCAGACCCATACTCTCATCAAACGCATCCTTGCCGGTGTCCTCGCACTGGTGCTCGTCAGTGCGGCGCCGGCGGCGGCGCAGTCCATCAGCGGCACGATCTCGGGCCGCATCGTCGACGCTTCGGGCGGCGCGCTGCCCGGCGTGCTCGTGACCCTGGTCAGCCGGACGGGTGAAATCACCCAGACGACCGACGCCCAGGGCGACTACCGGTTCCTGGGCCTCAACCCCGGCATGTATGAAGTGCGCGCCTCGCTGCAGGGCTTCAAGCCCAAGGCGCAGGCCGGCATTGAAATCGCGATCGGGCGCACGGTCACGGTCAACCTGTCGCTGGAAGTCGGCGGCCTCACCGAAGCGGTCACCGTCGTGGCCTCCTCGGTCAAGGTCGACACGACGACGACGGCGACCGATACGCAGCTGTCGCAGGACCTGCTGTTCAGCATGCCGATTTCGCGCACCAACGCGGCGGTCAACATCCTCAACAACGCGCCCGGCATCAACAGCGGCTCCGCCTTCGGCGGCGCCTCGGCCTCGGGCAACGCCCTGATGCTCGACGGCGTCGACGTGCGCGACCCCGAAGGCGGCACGGCGTGGGCGTTCTTCAACTACAACATCATCGACCAGGTGCAGATCGGGTCGATCGGCCAGCCGGCCGAACTGGGCGGCTTCAGCGGCGCGGTGATCAACACAATCACCAAGTCGGGCAGCAACCGGCGCTCGGGCCTGTTCGAGTACCGGTACACCGAAAAGGGCCTGCGGGGCGACAACGTGTCGGCCGACGTCAAACGCGTCAACCCGTCGATCCTGGCGACCGGCGTCGATGAGATGAACGATTACACCGTGCAGCTCGGCGGCCCGGTGCGGCTCAACAAGGTGTTCTACTTCGCCAGCGTCCAGCGCTACTCGATCAAGCAGGATCCGGACGGCCCCCGCACGTTGCGCACGGAAGTGAGCCCGCGCTTCAACCTGAAGTTCACGTTCCAGCCGACGGCGTCGGACAACATCATCCTGTCCGGGCAGTACGACATGTACAACCAGACCGGACGAACGGGTCTGGGCGGCGTCAACGGCACGACCGATGCGCGCACGGTGGTCCAGGACTCGCCGGAGATCATCTACAACGCGCAGTACCGCAAGGTCATCGGCAACTCGTCGGTGTTCGAAGCGAAGTTCACGGGCTACTGGGGGTATTTCGACCTGGATCCGCTGAACCCCGTTCCGGCCCGTCTCGATGGCGAGACCGGCGCGTACACCGGCGGCGCCGGGTACAGCGCGCAGTACGACCGCACGCGCAACCAGCTGAACGCCTCGCTGTCGAAGTACGCCGAAGCCGCCGGCACCCACGCGTTCAAGTTCGGCGTGGAGATCGAGCGCAGCACGGTGCGGAACCGCTACGGGTACACCGACGGGCTGTTCTTCTACGACTACGGCGGCGCGCCGTACCTGGCCTACGCGTACTCGTACGACGTGCACGGCAAGTCGGGCCGCATCAGCGCGTTCGCGCAGGATCAGTGGAAGCGCGGCCGGCTCACCATCAACGCCGGCGTGCGCATGGACCGTATCACCGGCACGAGCATGGTCGACGACCAGGAGTACTACAACACCATGTCCTGGGGCCCGCGCCTCGGCGCCGCGTATGACCTGATGGGCGACGGCCGATCGGTGGTCCGGGCCTACTACGGTCAGATCTATGACCAGGCGGTGTTCGCCTCGTGGTCGCAGGCCACACCGGGCATCGGCGACTACATCATCTATGAGGTCGCCGGGAACGGAAACCTGAGCGAGATCTTCCGCCTCAGCGGCGAGTCACGCTTCACGGTCGATCCGGACATCAAACATCCGCGCATCGACGAGATGTCGTTTTCGTACGAACGTGAGCTCGGCCGGGGCCTGAAGTTCTCAGGCACGTACATCCGGCGCGAGTCGAAGAACTTCATCAACTCGGTCACGCCCGGGTCGCAGTGGACGTCGGTGGCCTTCACCAATCCGCTGAACTCGCAGTCGATGACGTTGTACCGCTGGGCGAACCGTTCATCCGACCAGAAGTTCTTCATCACCAACGTGGATGACTACGCCTACAACGGGGCGCCGGCGGCCAACGCCTACCGCACCTACAACGGCGGCATGTTCGTCCTGACGCGCGCGCTCCAGAACCGCTGGCAGGCGCAGATCTCCTACGTCTACTCGAAGACGAAGGGCACGGTCACCAACGGCTCGTTCTCGGGCATCACGAGCAGCCAGTTCCAGACGCCGAACCTCGCGCTGGTCAACGCCGACGGCCTCGTCGGCTTCGACCGCACGCACGAGATCAAGGTGTTTGCCGGCTATCAGATCCCGAAGATCGAGGTCGCGGCCAACATGTACTACCGCTACCTGAGCGGCACGCCCTGGACGCCGTTCCAGCGCGTCGGCTCCGGCACGTTCAACTGGACGGGCAGCATCGACATCCTGCTTGAACCGCGCGGCAGCCGGCGCACCGAAGGCCAGCAGCTGATGGACATCCGGTTCGAGAAGGTGTTCAACGTCGGCGCCAACCGGCTGGGCCTGTACCTGGATGCCGAGAACCTGTTCAACGCCGGGTTCATCACCGGCGTGCAGACGAGGAATCCCTCGTCGACCATCGCGGGCACGTCCGTCCCGCTCGGCGGCGTCACCTCGATCACCGCGCCGCGCCAGCTGACCTTCGGAGGTCGCTGGAGTTTCTAGGTCCACCTCACACCCGGGCGACCGGGGGCCGGCCACACGCCGCGCCCCCGGTCGCCGCACTTCCGCACCCCGCACTCCGCACTTCCGCACTTCCGCACTTCCGCACTCCGCACTCCGCACTCCGCACTAGAATCTGTCGATGCCGCTGTTCGACTTCGATTGCCGCGACTGCGGCCACCGGTTCGAATCACTCGTCAGACCCGCCTCCTACGGCGACCCGCCCACCGCCTGCCCGTCCTGCAAGAGCACGAACCTTGAACGCCTGCTCCCCAGCTTCGCCGTGACATCCCCTGAGAAGATCCGCGCCGCGGGTCTCGCCAAGAGCCGCAAGGCCGCCGAGATCGGCCGCAAGGACACCGCCGCCGAAATGCGCGAGCAGGAAGCCCACCGGAAGGAAGACCACGGGATCGAGTGAGGGCAGGGCGCAGGGCGCAGGGGCGCAGGGCACAGGGCGCAGGGCGCAGGGCGCAGGGCGCAGGGCGCAGGGCGCAGGGCGCAGGGCGCAGGAAGAGCTTATTTGACAAAACTAATTGTCAATTGGTAAGGTTGCGGCGTGGCGATGGTGCAGGCGCTCGAGACGGACGGGACGGCGGTCGTCCAGGAAGAGGCCGCCGGGACCCTGGTCAATCCCCTGCGCCGGCGCATCCTGGAGGCGCTGGCTGAACCCGGGTCGGCCACCACGGTGGCCGGCACGCTGGACCTGCCGCGCCAGCAGGTGAACTACCACCTGCGGGTGCTCGAAAAGGCCGGACTGGTCGAACAGGTCGGCAGCCGTCAACGACGAGGCCTGACCGAACGGCTGGTCCGCGCCACGGCGTCCCACTTCGTCGTCTCGCCCCAGTCGGTGGGTGAACCGCTGCGCACCCAGGACCGCTTTTCGTCGACCTTCCAGGTGGCCGTGGCGGCGCGCACGATCCGCGAGGTGGCGGCGCTCGCCGAGCTGGCGCGCGACGCCAATCAGCGGCTCACTACGCTGACCCTTGATACCGAAGTCTCACTGGCCTCACCCGCCGATCGCGAAGCCTTCGCCAACGAACTCGTCTCGACCATCAACCGGTTGGTGGCCAAGTACCAGCGACGCCCCGGCCGCAACCGGCGGGCGTACCGCCTGTTTGCCGGCGCACACCCGGTGTACCGGCCCGACACCCGAAAGGACCCCACGCCATGATCCGCACGACACGCCCTGCGGCCGTTCTCACGGCCGTCACCTGCCTGCTGCTCTGGCCCGCCACCGCGGCCGCGCAGCAACAACAGCCCACGCCGGAACAGATCGAGAAGATGCTGGAACCGCTGCGGCCGTCCGCCGCACATCGCGATCTGACCCAGCTCGCGGGCCGGTGGACACAGGACGTCACGTACGCCATGGGCGGCCCTCCCATGAAGGCCACGGGCACGGTCACCAATCGCGTGGTCCTTGGCGGCCGGTTCCTCGTGTCCGAGGGCACGTCGAACAACCCCTCCGGCGTCGGCGATCCGACGGTCGAGTTCCTGTCGGTCTACGGGTTCGACCGGCGAACATCCGAGTACACGATTGTCGGGTTCGACACGATGGGCACGTATTACGTGACGGCCGCAGGAAAAAAGACACCGGACGGGTTGATCCTCATGTCGGGAGAGACCCTGGAATACGACACCTCGTCACCGTCACGCCGCAAGTACGACATGACACTGAAGGTGATCGATCCGGACACGTACACGACCGAAATCATCTTCCACTTCGCCGGCCGTCCCAGCCAGACGGTCGTGTCGATCACCCACCGGAGGATGAAGTGAGCCGCGAGGTCGTCAAGGAAGTCTTCGTCGACGCGCCGCCGGACGTCGTGTGGCGGGCGCTGACCGACGCCGAGGAACTGGTGCGCTGGTTCCCGCTCGAGGCCAGAGTCACCCCGGGTGTCGGTGGGTCGATCTGGATCTCGTGGGGCGAGGGGGCCGCCGGTGAGGCGCCCATCACCGCATGGGAACCAAACCGGCGCCTCCAGTGGACCGAGTCGCGCGGTGCGCACCGGATTGCGATCGACTTCCACCTCGACGGCCGGGACGGCGGCACGGTGGTGCGGCTGGTGCAGTCGGGCTTCGGCGACGGGCCGGAGTGGGACGGCGAGTACCACATGGTGGACGGCGGCTGGACCTACTTCATGACCCACCTGAAGTGGTACCTCGAACATCACCGCGGCACGCCGCGCCAGGTCACCGGCCTGCGCGAGGCCTCGTCGCTGCCGGCCGCCGAGGCCTTCGCGCGGCTCCAGCGCCTGCTCACGTGGGCCGACGCGCAGTGCTTCGTCCACCGCCCCGCCACCAACCAGGCGGGCTACACGATCCCGTCGCTCAACGACGCCATCCTGTTCATCGAGATCGAACCGGGCGTCCCCACGGTGCGCGCGGGCTTCTGGTTGTCGACCTACGGACTCAGCGAGGCGCAACTGGCAGGCATCCGGGAGCACCTGACGCCGGCGTACCGCGACGCCATCACGCGCCCCTAGACACCCTGGGGCTTCATCGCCGGGGACCGCCTACAATCGATCTGTGATCGAGTCCCGGCGGGACACCGCCATCGCCGCGCTGGCTGTTGTGGCGATGGCCGTCCACCTGCTGGTCCTGCCCGACTGGCCGCTGTACGCGGCGTTGGCGCTTGGCGGCGGGCCGCTGGTCTTCGACCTGAGCCGCCAACTGCTCCGGCGCAACTTCAGCTCCGACCTGCTCGCCGGCATCTCCATCGTCACCTCGGTTGCGCTAGGCGAATACCTGGCGGGCACGCTCGTCGTGCTGATGTTGTCAGGCGGACAGGCGCTCGAGTCGTACGCCGTCAGCCGCGCGTCGTCGGCGTTGTCGGCGTTGGCCAGCCGCCTGCCGAGCGTGGCCCATCGGCGACGGGGCGATCAGGTCGAGGACGTTCCGCTTGACGCCATCGAGCCCGGCGACGAGGTCGTCGTCCATCCGCACGAGGCGTGTCCCGTCGACGGGGTCGTGACCGCCGGCCGCAGTTCGATGGATGAGTCGTACCTGACCGGCGAGCCGTACCACCTGTCGAAGACGGTGGGCGCCGCGGTGCTGTCGGGCGCGGTCAACGGCGAAGGCGTCCTGACCGTGCGCGCGGAGAAACGCGCCGTCGATTCCCGCTACGCGCGCATCATGGCCGTGATGCGCGAGTCCGAGCAGCGCAGGCCGACCCTGCGCCGGCTCGGCGATCAACTCGGCGCGTGGTACACACCGCTGGCGCTGGTCCTGGCCGTGGCCGCGTGGGCCGCCAGCGGCGATCCGCGGCGCTTTCTCGCCGTGCTGGTCGTCGCCACGCCCTGTCCGCTGCTCATCGCCATTCCGGTGGCCATCATCGGATCGGTCTCGCTGGCGGCGCGCCGCAGCATCATCATCAAGGACCCGGCCATCCTCGAAACGATTGACACCTGCCGGACCGCGATCTTCGACAAGACCGGCACGCTGACCTACGGCCAGCCCGAGGTCACCGACATCATCACCGTGGGCGCGTGGGCCGAGCGTGACGTGCTTGCGATGACGGCCGGACTGGAACGGTACTCGAGGCACCCGCTGTCGGAGGCGATTCGGGCGCGCGCGACGGCCGAAGGACTCACGCTTCCGGAGGCGACCGAGATCAGCGAGCGGCCGGGACAGGGGCTGACCGGACATCTCAGCGGGCGATTTGTCCGCGTGACGTCCCGTCAGGCGGCGGCGACACTGGACCCCGACGGCGCCGGCCGGTTGCCCGCGGTCGAGAGCGGCCTCGAGTGTGTCGTGATGCTCGATGAACGCGTGGCCGCCCTGATCCGATTCCGCGACGAACCTCGCGAAGACGGTCGCACCTTCATCGCACACCTCGGCCCGCGGCATCACATCACCCGAGTCATGCTGGTGTCCGGCGACCGCGAAAGTGAAGTCCGTTACCTGGCGTCACGTGTCGGCATCGCCGAGATCCACGCCTCGCAGAGTCCCGAGCAGAAAGTCGCGCTCGTGCGCGAGGAGACCGCCAAGGCGCCCACGCTGTTCATGGGCGACGGCATCAACGACGCGCCCGCGCTGACCGCGGCCACGGTGGGCATTGCCTTCGGCCAGGCCAGTGATGTGACGGCGGCGGCCGCCGGCGTGGTCATCATGGACAGCTCGCTCAGCCGCACGGATGAACTGCTGCACATCGGCCGGCGCATGCGCCGCGTGGCCCTGCAGAGCGCCGTCGGCGGCATGGCGCTGTCGGTCATCGGCATGGGCGCGGCGGCGCTGGGCTACCTGCCGCCGGTCCAGGGCGCCATCGTCCAGGAACTGATCGATGTGGTGGCCGTGCTCAATGCGCTGCGCGCGTCCGTCCGCCCCTCCACCCTGAGCGACATGTAGGCGTAGAGTACCCCTCATGGTGAACATCGCGATCATCCAGGCGGAAGCCGCCCCGACGCTTCGCGCAGGGTTGGACCTGACTCGAACCCTGACCATGCGCGCGGCAGCAGAGGGCGCCACGCTGGTGGTGTTTCCAGAGACCTGGTTGCCCGGGTATCCGGTCTGGCTCGACGTCTGCCGCGATGTGGCCTTGTGGGATCACGAGCCCACCAAGGTGGTCTACGCGCGGTATCGCCATGAGAGTGTGGACGTCACCGGCGATGCGGGCCACGAGCTGGCCGCGCTGGCGCGCGACGCCGCGGTCACGCTGGTCGTGGGTGTCAGTGAGCGCGTCCCGGCGGGACCCGGGTATGGCACGCTGTTCAACAGCCTGCTGACCTATGGGCCCGACGGCGTGCTGCTCAATCACCATCGCAAACTCGTCCCGACCTACACCGAGCGCATGGTCTGGGGCCAGGGCGACACCGCCGGACTTCGCGCCGTCGAGACGCCGGCCGGCCGCGTCGGCGGCCTCGTGTGCTGGGAACACTGGATGCCGCTGTCACGCCAGGCTCTGCACGAATCCGGCGAGGACATCCACGTGGCGGTGTGGCCGACCGTGCACGAGCGGCATCAGATCGCCAGCCGGCACTACGCTTTTGAGGGGCGCTGCTTCGTACTGGCCGCCGGTTCGCTGATGCGGGCTCGCGCCCTGCCGCCCGAACTCGAGCGCGACCCCACACGCGCAGGCAGCGACGACACCTGGGTGCTCCGCGGAGGCAGTGCGATCATCGGGCCCGACGGCCGGTACCTGGCGGGTCCGGTGTTTGACGAACCCGCCATCCTCACGGCGTCACTCGACCGGCACACACTCGATCAGGAGCGTATGACGCTGGACGTCGCCGGCCACTATGCCCGGCCCGACGCATTCACGTTCAGCGTCACCGCCGCCCGGCGGGGCCCCACCCCACCTGCGGGGGCCGCCAGTGATGTTGTCGATGTTGCGCCACCGCTTCCGGACGAACGAACAGTTTGATCAGGACGACGCCCGCGACGAAGCCGCCGATGTGCGCCCAGTAGGCCACGCCTCCGCCCTCGGGCGCGACGGTGCTCGCAAAGCTGCCGAGAAACTGCAGCGCCATCCAGTAGACCAGCATCACCCAGGCCGGCAGGGCGACCGTCGTGAAGAAGAATCCGAGTGTGATGAACGTGAAGATCCGCACACGCGGATACAGGATCAGATACGCGCCCATCACCCCGCTGATGGCGCCGGAGGCGCCCACCATCGGAATGATGGAATCCGGCTCGGCATACACCTGCGCCAGCGCCGCTGCGACACCACACGCCAGGTAGAACACCAGGAACCGCGGGCGTGACATCGAGTCTTCGATGTTGTTGCCGAACAGCCAGAGAAACCACATGTTGCCGATGAGGTGCATCCACCCGCCGTGCAGGAACATCGAGGTGAACACGTGCAGCACCTGCGGCCCGGGATCGGTCAGGCACGCCAGCTCTTCACTCATGCGGAAGCCGGCGCCGACCGGCACGGTTCCCAGCAGCTCGCCGGCGATGAGGCCGTAGTTGCACACCGACGTCATCAGCGCCAGCTCGGTGCCTGCGCCCTGCACGACCACCCAGGCGAGGACACACGCCGCGATCAGCGCCAGCGTGACCAGGGGCGTCCGCTGCGTCTCGTTTTCATCGTGATAGGGAAACACTGGACACCGATGATATCCTTCCCCCCGTTCCTAGCGGGGGCGAACGTACGAAGCGGCCCCCTACCTGCGCCGCGATTCTCGCCGGGGTGTGGATGTAGGCATCAGCGAGTGGGCGCTATCCGTGTGCCCTGGAGAAAGACGATGCCGCATTCCATCACGAAACTGACCCCGAACCTCATTGTGTCCAACGTCGAGCAGAGCATGGCGTTTTACCGCGACGTGCTTGGCTTCACGATTGTGACCACCGTGCCCGACGCGCCGCCGTATGCCTTTGCGATTGCGATGGCCGGCGACGTGCAGGTGTTTTTCAACTCGGTGGAGGCGGCCACCGAGGAATATCCCGCGTTCCGCAACCAGCCGATCGGCGGCACCCTCACGCTCTTCTTCGAGGTCAGCGCGATCGAACAGCTCTACGGGGAGCTGACGCCGAAGGTCCGGGTCGTCATGCCGCTCGAGAAGAAGTGGTACGGCATGACCGAGTTCGCGTTCCTCGATCCCGACGGCTGGATGATCACCTACGCCCAGCGCACGGAGTCAACACAGTAGACATGTAGGCATGTAGAAAAGCCATCTGGCTTCTTCTACATGTCTATATGCCTACTGTGTGGACAAACGAAGTTACTGCGTGAGCGCCGTCAGGGGATTGACCCTGGCGGCGCGACGCGCGGGAATGAGCGTCGCGGCCACGGCCACCAGCGTCAGCAGCAGCGACACTACACCGATGACGGTCGGGTCATGCGGCGCCACTTCGTACAGCAGGCTCTGCATGGCCCGGCCGACGAAGTAGGTGCCGGCCAGGCCGATGGCCAGACCGGCGGCCGCGATCCGCAGGCCGTCGCCCAGCACGAGACGGAAGACGTCGCGCGCCGTGCTGCCCAGGGCCATGCGAATCCCGATCTCGCGGCTGCGCTGCGCGACCTGATAGGCCAGCACGCCATACACGCCGACGGCCGACAGGAACAGCGCCACCAGCGCAAACGCGCCGGCCAGCAACATCGGCACGCGGCGGCCCACCAGGGTCTGATCCATCAACTCCATCATCGTGAACACGCTGTGCACGGGAATCTCCGGATTGATCTCGGCGACCTTGGCGCGCAGGGAGTTGACGACCGACTCGGGTGAGGTCTTCGTCCGCAACGCCAGGGCCACGCCGCGGTCCGGCAGCTGCGACTGCGCCCAGTAGTAGGCACCCACGGGCTGGAATCCTGTCGCGAGTCCGCGGTTCTGGACCTCCTCGACCACCCCGACGACGTTGAAGAACTGCGTCTCGGGCGTGATCGCGAGGGGATTTTCCATCGACGTCGGCCGGTACATCCGGCGGCCAATCGGATCCTGGCCGGGCCAGAACTTCTCCGCCAGGCGTGTATCCACGATGATGGCCAGCGGGGCGTCGAGCGTATCGGACGCCGTGAACGCGCGGCCCTTCACCACCCGCGTCTGCATGGCCTCGAAATACCCGTCGCTCACGCTTTGCTGACTGGGCGAAATCAGCGACTCGCCTGGTTTGGCCACGTACCCTTCCGCGAAGATCACGCTGTCGCTGTAGTCGCCGCTCATCGGCAGCGACGAGGTCAGGCCGGCGTGTTCGACGCCGGCGATCGACCGCGCGGCCTCGAGCAGCCGCGCCGACGCGGCGCTCAGAGACGCGGTATCCGGATACGCGGAGGCCGGCAGCGAAATCTGCGCCGTCACCACCCCCTCCGGCGTGAAGCCGGGCGTGATCTTCAGGACTTCGCGAAAGCTCGCAGCCATCAGGCCGGCGCCGATCAGCAGCACAAACGCCAGCGCCACCTGTGCCGTGGCCAACGCCTGGCGCACCAGCGACGTGCGGCGGCTCACCGTGCCGCCACGGCCTTCATCGCGCAGCGAATTGTTGATGTTCATCCGCTGCAGTCGCAGCACCGGCACCGCGCCGATGAGCAGGCCCACGATCAGGGTCAACCCCAACGCGACCGCCACGCTCACCAGGTCCATCGAGATCTCATGACCTCGCGGCAGTTCATCCAGGCCCAGCGTCGGCACCGCGGAAAGCGCCCACCAGCCCAGCACGATGCCCAGCCCCCCGCCAACGAGCGACAGCAGCAGGGTCTCGGAGAGCATCTGCCGGCTGAGCCGGCCGAACGTCGCGCCGATGGCATGGCGTGTGGCCATCTCGCGGGCGCGGCCGCTGGCGCGCACCATCACGAGGTTGGCGATGTTCACGCAGCCGATCAGCAGGACGAATCCGACGCCGCCCCACAGCAGGTACAACACGGGACGCAGATCGCGCACCAGGTCGGCCTGCAGCATGAACGCGTCCGTGCGATACCCGGCGTCCTTGAGAATCTGCCGGAACTGGGGGAACCGTTCGTCGTTGGCCGCGTTGATCGCGTCGAGCTGCGCCTGCACCTGCGGCAACGTGGCGCCCGCCTTGAGCCGCCCCACCATGGTCCAGTTGTTGGAGTGCCGGGAGTTCAGTCCCTTGTCATCGGCGGTGAACTGCGTGGGCAACCACACGTCGATGTCGTTCCACAGCACCGTGAACGAGTCCGGCAACACGCCGGCGACGACGTGCACGGCGCCGTTGAGCCGGATCTCACGTCCGACCAGCGCGGGATCCGCACCGAACTGCCGCCGCCAGAATCCTTCACCCAGCAGGACGCGACGGGGCGCGCCCGCCTGCGCATCGGCCTCACTGAAGAGGCTGCCGGCCAGCGGCGTCGCGCCCATCAGGGTGAAGAAGGAGGGCGTGCCGACGACCGAGACGAGCCGCTGCGCGCCGGTGTCGGCGCCCAGCGTGGCGCCGGTCCGGCGGAACAACGCCATGTCTTCCAGGGTGTCGACGCCGTCGAGGCGGTCGAAGTAGTCGGGCACGGCGGTCGCCGCCCGGGGCGCCCCGGCGTTCGGATAGCTGTTGAGCACCAGCACCAGACGATCCGCGTCGGGCACCGGCAGCGGCCGCAACACGACCGATTGCACCACGCTGAAGATCGCCGTATTGGCGCCGATGCACACCGCCAGGGTCAGCAGCACGGTGACGGTAAAGCTCCGGTCCTTGATCAGCAGGCGAAGGGCGTGACGGATATCGGACAGCATGGACTACCGGACGAAGAGCGGGGACGGGGGGTTCCAGGGTCCAGGGTCCAAGGGTCCAGGGTCCAGGGTCCCGGTCCGCATTCGTAGCGCGGCCCGCTCTGTGGGCCGCGATTGGGCCGCGCGCTACGTGTCCGCGCGCGGTGTCCGACCGCGCGCGCCCAGCGGCGCGCCGGAACCGCCGTAGCGAATCTGCGTAATCTCGGCCATGACCGACAGGGCGATCTCCGCAGGGGTGCGGCCGCCCAGATCGAGTCCCACCGGCGCCCGGATGACCGCAATCCGCTCGTCGGGAACACCCTCCTGCTTCAACATCTCCTCGATGAGCACCGTCTTCCGGCGGCTCCCGAGCAGGCCGACATAACGCGCGTTGGTCCGCGCGGCCTGCAACACACAATCCGCGTCAAGTTTGTGCCCGCGTGTGGCGATGACGATGAAGGTGTTCCAGGTGTATTGGAGCTGGCTGATGAGCGTCGGCACATCACCTTCGAGGACCGTGGCCCCCGGGAACCGATCGGCCGCCGCAAACTCCGGACGGTCTTCCAGAATCGTCACGTCGAAGTCGAGCGCCGCGGCCTGACGGGCAATAGCCAGCGCGACGTGGCCGCCGCCGGCGACGACCACCCGCGGCCGTGACGCGACGGCCTCCAGCAGCAGATCGTGGTCATCGTCCTGCCGGACGAGCCGGGCCGTGCCGTGGGGCCGTTGGGCCATCGCGGCGTCAACCGCCGCGCGATCGAGCTCGGACGGTCCCAGGGTGCCGTGAGCCGAATCGCCGACCAGGGCCATGCGGCCGACGCAGGCGAACTGATCGCGCGCGCGACGCAGCCGCGTCACCACCACGGCGGGCGCCGCCCCCTCGGCCGCCGCGACCAGGTGCGGCAACACGTCGACACCCCCAAACGCCAGCGCGGCATCGTCTCGCTGCACGAGAATCCACATCGTGCCGCCGCACACCAGGCCGGTGTTCCACGCCAGGTCTTCGTTCAGCTCGTACGCGCTTAGCGAGGACTCGCCGGTCGTCATGACCAGGCGCGCGGTGTCAATCGCGTCGGCCTCGACACAGCCGCCACCCAGCGTGCCGACGGCCTGCCGAATCTCTTCGTGTTCACCCAGCACGAGCGTCGCGCCGACCACCTGCGGAGTGCTGCCCTGCGTCCGGACGACGGTGGCGACGGCGAAGCGCTGGCCCGCCGCGCGCAACGCAGCCATGCGGTGATAGACGGTGGGACGCATCAAGCAATTCTAGGGTCCGCAAGGTCCGCGGGGAGGTCGACATCCCGGATGATTCCGGCATCATCCACCGTCAGGAATACCGGGTCGTCGTCGTAGAGCAACGAACGAAGCGTGACGTCGGGGCCGGCGCGCAGGATCTGGTCGCGCAGGCGCGGCGACAGCGCCACCGGATGTCCGCCGCGGTCACCCAGCCGGGGCGACACCGAGCGGCCGCTGCGCGCCGCCGCGATGATGGCGCTGACCGTGGCGGGACGAACGAACGGCATGTCGCCCGGGTGCAGCAGGCAGACGGCCGGGGCCGCGGGCAGCACGCGAAGGCCCGCCTGCACGGACGAGAGCATGCCCTGCGCCGGGTCGGGATTGACGATCACCAGCCGGCTCAGCCGCGCCGCTTCGTCACGAAGCCGCGCGTCGGCGTCGGGCGCCAGCACCGTGACGAGGCCGTCGACGCCGCCGGCTGCGAGCGCGCGCATCGTCGTGGCCAGCAGGGTCAGTTCGCCCAGCGGCGCCAGCAGCTTTGGCGGCGCGCCCGGCGCCGCCGCGGCGAACCGGGCGCCCCGGCCCGCGGCCGTCACGATCGCCGCCACCCGGCACGTCCGCAACGCTTCGAGCGCACCCGGCGTAGTCACGTCGGGATGGTATCCGAATCATGAACACCACGAAGTTCCGGCTCTCGCTCTGTACCGCCACGGCTCTTGGAGCGCTCGCGCTGCTATCGCCAGTCGTAGACGCACAGCCCACCCATGACCGTTATTGGGCGCAGTGGCGCGGCCCGCTGGCGACCGGCGTGTCGAAAACCGCTACGCCCCCCACCGAATGGAGCGAAACGAAGAACGTCCGCTGGAAGGTGCCGATTCCCGGCCGCAGCTCTTCGTCGCCCATCGTGTGGAACGACCGCATCTTCCTGCTGACCGCGGTCCCGGTCGATCCCGCCACGGTCGCCGGTCTGCCGCCGCGCGGCTCGGTACCGCCGCAGGCGCCGCATAAGTTCGTCGTGCTCGCCATCGATCGAAAGACCGGCAAGACGTTGTGGGAGCAGGTCGTGCGTGAAGAGACGCCGCACGAACGCCACCAGGAAAACGGCACGTGGGCGTCGACGTCGGCCGTGACCGATGGCCAGGTCGTGATTGCGTCGTTCGAGTCGCGCGGGATTTACGCGTTCGATCTCAACGGCAAGAAGCTGTGGGAGAAAGACCTCGGCGACAAACGCATGCGCAGCCAGTTCGGCGAGGGCTCCACGCCCGCGCTGCACGGCCGATTCCTGGTGCATGTGTGGGATCACCAGGGCGAATCATTCATCGTCGCGCTCGACAAGAACACGGGCGACGAACTGTGGCGCCAGCCGCGCAAGGAAATCGACACGTGGGCCACGCCGCTCATCACCACGGTCAACGGCAAGGCGCAGGTCGTCACCGGCGCGATGAACCAGATGCACGCCTACGATCTCGAGACCGGCGCCGTCGTGTGGACGGGTCCGGGCCTGACGATGAATCCGATTCCGTCGCCGATGGTCGAGGACGGGATCGCGGTGCTCATGAGCGGGTTCCGCGGCAACATGGCGCGCGGCGTCCGGCTGGCCGACGCCAAGGGCGACATCACCGGCACGCCCGCGCTGCTCTGGTCCTACGATCGCGACACCCCGTACGTCCCTTCCCCGCTGCTGTACGACGGCATGGTCTACATGCTCAAGTCGAACAACGGCATTCTCACCGTGCTGGACGCCAAGACCGGCGCGCCGCACTACGCGCTGCAGCGCATTGACGCCACGCCCAACGTCTTTGCGTCTCCGGTTGGCGCCGCCGGCCGCGTGTACATCACCGGCCGTGAAGGCACGACGGTCGTGCTGCGGCACGGCGGCAAATACGACATCCTGGCCACCAACGTCCTCGACGATGGCTTCGATGCATCGGCGGCGCTGGTGGATGGCGAGATCTTCCTGCGCGGGTACCGCTACCTCTACTGCATCGCGGAGAGGTGAACCACGAAGGTACAATGCCCCAATGCCCCTCATCGATCCAGGCAAGAAGGCGCCCGCGTTCTCGCTGAAGGACCAGCACGGCGCCACGCACACGCTGTCGCAGTATGCCGGACGGCCCGTCGTCCTCTACTTCTATCCCAAGGACGACACGCCCGGATGCACGACCGAGTCGTGCGACTTCCAGGCGCGGCTGCCGAAGTTCGCGAAGGCCGGCGCCGCCGTGATCCTGGGCGTCAGTATTCTCGACGAAAAGAGCAAGGCGAAGTTTGCCGGAAAACACGGCCTGACCTTCCCGCTGCTGGCCGATGCCGACCACGAGGTCGCCGAGAAGTACGGCGTGTGGCAGGAGAAGATGCGGTACGGCCGCAAGTACTGGGGCATCGTGCGCACGACGTATCTCATTGACGCGGCCGGCAAGGTCGCGAAGCGCTGGGACAAGGTGTCGGTCGACGGCCACGCGGATGAGGTCCTGAAGGCGGTCGGAGCGCTCCCTTGATTAAGGATTGAGGAAATCCTCAATCCCCAATCCTCAATCCTCAATGCAGTTGTGGTCGTCCCCAGACCAGCCGCACACGGCGGCCGTCGGGCGCGGTGGCCAGCACCACGACGGACGTGACGGATGTCGTCGCGGTGTTGATGGTTTGCCCCTGCGCGGCGACGAACCGTGACACGCGTTCTCGGATGAAGCCCGCCGGTGGAATGCCGGGCGCGGTGACGGCGTAATACTCGTTGACCCAGACGCGCACATCACGCCAGGGCTCGTCCGACTGATTGCGCACGACGATGGCGCCGTCAGTGACTTCGATATCCGGCAGCGGCGCCGCGCACCCGCGCAGCCAGAGGATCCAGCCGGCGCCGAGCAGCAGGACCAGCACGGTGAGAAGGCGGCGCCACGGCATCGGAAGGATGATAGTGTGACTGCGAGGCAATCACGATGCGACTGACTGGATGGAGAGCAAGCGCGGCCACCCTTGCCCTGGCACTGGCAGCGGGCTGCAACAACGCCCCGGACCGCGTGTTCATCAGCATGGGCACGGCGCCTCCCGGCGGCGCGTTTTTTGTGGTCGGCACGGCGCTGACTGAAGTGCTCGGCGCGGCGGGCGCGGATCGCAACTGGCAGGTCACCGCCGAGGGCACCAGTGGATCGCAGGAGAACATCCGGCGGCTGACACAGGGTGAACTCGACTTCGCGTTGTCGAACGCCGCCATCACGTACTTTGCCGTGCGGGGCACCCAGGGATGGGATCGCCAGTACCCGGTCCAGTCGGTCATGACGCTGGCGCCCAACGTGGCGCTGTTCATCACGAAGGCCAGCAGCAACATCAAGACCATCGCGGACCTCAAGGGCCAGCGTGTGGTCATCGGCCCGGCGGGCGCCGGATTCGAATACTTCGTCACGCCCATCCTGGAAGCCCACGGCGTGCGGTACGACGAACTGACGGCGCTCAACGCGTCGCAGTCCGCCGCGGTCGACATGCTCACAGACGGATCGGCCGCGGCCATCTTCATCGGCGGCGCGATTCCGACGGCCTCCATCACCCAGGCGGCCGCCACGATGGATCTGTACTTCATTCCGTTCGACGAACAGGCGCGTCAGAAGCTGTCGGCCGACTACCTCTTCTTTTCGCCCGCCACCATTCCCGCCGGCACCTACCGCGGCCAGACGGCCGAATTCGCCGGCCTGGACGTCGGCTCGATGCACCTGATCACGGCTGCCAATCAGGACGAAGCCCTGGTCTATGAAGTGACGAAGATGTTGTGGGAACAGCGCGAGCAGGTGGTCCAGAAACATCCGGCCGGCCGCGCGATCAATCCCGCCAACGCCGTTCGCGACACGGGCACCACGTTCCACCCGGGCGCCATCCGCTTCTACCGTGAAATCGGAATCTGGCCGCAGTAACACGCTGACGCTCGTCCTGAGCGCCCTGCTCTGCGGGTTCACCTTGACGGAGGTGAACTACGCGCGCCTGGGCCCGCAGGCGCAGCTGGCGGTCTTCACCGCCTTCGGGCTGGTGCTTTGTTTTCTGAATGTCCCCGCGGTCAAGGGACGCGCGCTGCCCTCCTGGGTGCGTGCCGTCGACATCGGGCTGGCGCTACTGACGCTCGCCACCTGCGCCTACATCGTCTGGCAGACCGAACCGGCGTTTACGTCGCAATGGTTTGATGGCCGGTCGCTGGGCAATCGCGCCGGGTACGAAACGACGTCGGACATCGTGGTGGGCGCGGTGGGTCTGCTGCTGGTCATGGAGGCGGCGCGACGCACGGTGGGCGCGGCGCTGCCGCTGTTGTCGGCCTTCTTCCTGCTGTACGCGTATTTCGGGGCCTGGTCACCCGACTGGTTCTTCCCGCATCGCGGGTACCCCGCCGACCGCATCGTGGCGCAGTCGTTCCTGCACAGCCAGGGCGTGTTCGGCGTGGCGCTGTCGGTGATGTTCACCTACGTGTTCCTGTTCGTGGTGTTCGGCGCGCTGCTCAACGCCACGGGCGCCACGCGATTTGTCATCGACTTTGCGGCGCGCCGGTTCGGCGGCACACCCGGCGGCCCGGCAAAGGTCGCCGTGATCAGCAGCGGCATGATGGGATCGCTCTCGGGCAGCGCGGTCGCTAACACCGTCGCCACCGGCACGTTCACGATCCCGATGATGCGCAGCGCCGGGTTTCCCGGACACGTCGCCGGCGGCATCGAGGCCGCGGCCAGTTCAGGCGGCGCGCTGGCGCCGCCGGTCATGGGCGCCGGCGCCTACATGATGCTGGAGCTCGTCCAGCCGCCCGTCAGTTATCTCGACATCGTCCGCGCCGCGACGATTCCGGCGATTCTTTATTACCTCTCGCTGTACTTCATCGTGCATTTCTCGGCGAAACGCCTGGCGGTGGCCGGCCGCGGCGCCGGCAGCGCCGACGTTCCGGCGATCGAACGCGGACACGCGTTTGAAGGCGTGGTCTTCGGCGTCGCTCTGCTGAGCCTGATCGCGTTCCTTGCGCTCGGCTACACCGCGTTCCGCGCCGTCAGCGTGTCGCTGCTGGTCACGGCGCTGGTGTCGTGTTTCCATGCGCGCACGCGGCTGAACTGGACGAAGATTCGGGCCGCCATCGTGGAATCCGCGCGCGATTCCGTGCCACTGGTGGCCGCGGCCGCCTGTGTCGGCGTGGTCATCGCCGTCGTCACGATGACCGGCGTCGGCACGCGGTTGCCGGCCGCGATTCTGCCGCTGGCGCAGGAAAACCTGTTCCTGGCACTGACGGTGATCATGGTCTCGTCGCTCGTGCTGGGCATGGGCCTGCCGTCGGCGGTCGTGTATCTGCTGCTCGCCACCCTCATGGGCCCGGTGCTCGATCAGCTCGGGGTGGTGCCCCTGGCGGCGCACCTGTTCATCTTCTACTTCGGCATGATGGCGATGGTCACGCCGCCGGTCGCGCTGGCCGCGTATGCCGCCGCGTCGATCGCCGGCGCCGACATCATGAAGACCGGGTGGGCGGCGTTCCGCTTTGCGCTCGTCGGTTTCACCCTGCCGTACATCTTCGTGTACCGGCCGGAGCTTTTGCTGCTCTCCACGGGCGGCCATCTGCCGCCGCTTGGCGACATCCTCGCGGCCGTCGTTATCGCGGTGCTCGGCGTGTTGACGTTCGCCGCGGGCATTGCCGGCTTCCTGTTCTCGAAGACACCGGTGCTCGAACGCCTCCTGCTGTTCGGGGCGTCCGCCCTGATGCTGGCGCCGGGCCCCACGGTCAACCTCTGGGGTTTCACGCTCCACGTCCTCGATGCCAGCGGCGTCGCGCTGGCCCTTCCCCTGGTCCTGCTGAACTGGAAGCGCCGGGCCTGACCGCCGGGCGCGGTGACGGCCCGCGTGGCCCCCGGTTTGACATTAAAGGATGTATCAGTTATTACATTCACTGTGCCGTCTGATACTTCCCTCGCGTGGTTGGTGCTGGTCTTCCAGCTCCCGACACGCCCGACGGCCGCGCGGGTGCGCACCTGGCGCCGGCTGCAGCATCTGGGCGCCCTTCCCATCAAAAACAGCGGATACGTGCTCCCCAACTCCGGCGAGGCCCGCGAGGATTTCGAATGGCTGCGCGCGGACATCCGGGCGTCGGGCGGCGATGGCGTGGTCTTCGAGGCCCGCTGCGTCGGTGCGGCCGACGATGAGGAGCTGCGGCGGGGGTTCATCGCGTCGGCCACGGCCGGATTCGAGGCGCTGGCCAGGGATGCCGCCGCGCTGCATCGCCGCCGCGTCACAGGCCAGGCCCGCCTCCGGCTGCGCCGGGCTGTCACCGAGCGCCTGACCCACCTCGATCGGATCGACTTCTTCAGCGTGGGGACGCGTCTGCCCGCGCGCGCGGCCGTGATGGCCGCGTTGGCTGCCGCCCAGGAGACCGCCATGCCGACCAGCACCCTGCCCGTGTTGAAGACCTCAGCGTTCCGCGGCCGCGTGTGGGTCACCCGGCCGAGGCCGGGCATCGATCGCTTCGCGTCCGCGTGGCTGATCCGGCGGTTCATCGACCCGGACGCGCGTTTCACGTTTGCCGACACGCTGCCGGGCCCCCGCGCCAGGGCGGTGCCCTTCGACATGTTCGGCGCCGAATTCGGCCACGCCGACGGCGGGTGCACGATGGACACGCTGATCCGGCGGTTCGGTCTGGACGCGCCGGGCCTGCCCGAGCTGGCCACCCTGGTGCGGACGATCGATCTGAAGCTCGACGACCATCCCGAAGCCGAGGCCGTGGAGCGCATGGTGGAAGGACTGCGCGCCATTCATGGTGACGATCACACCCTGCTCGACCGAGGCATCGAGTTGATCGAGGCGCTGTCTCGCTCGGCTCGACCCACGCCGAGGATGGCCAGGAGCCGCCGTGGCAGGGCTGCCGGGCGCTGACGTCGCGACGCCCACACTCTGGCAGCTGACCCGGTACTTTCTGGGTCTGGGGACGTACGGCTTTGGCGGCCCGATTGCGCTGACGGGCGCGATGCAGCGCGATCTGGTGGAGCGCCGCCGCTGGATCTCGCCGGCGGATTTCCAGGAAGGCCTGGCACTGGCCCAGCTCGCCCCGGGCCCGCTGGCGGCCCAGCTGGCGATGTACCTCGGATACCTGGTGGGCGGCACACCCGGCGCGCTCGTCATTGCGGTGGCCTTCATCGGCCCATCCCTGCTCATGGTCTGGGGACTGTCAATCGCGTACGTCACGTTCGGCGGACTCGCCGCGCTGCAGCCGCTGTTGCTCGGCGTCAGCGCCGGCGTTGTGGGCCTGCTGGTGCGGTCGGCCTGGCGCCTCTCGGTCCTCACGATGCAGCGCGATCGCTTCCTGTGGATCGTCGCAGCGGCCGTGGCGCTGATCACCGCGTGGCTGGAACGCGAACTGGTCTCGTTGTTCCTCCTGGCCGGGTGCCTCACGATGGTGCGGGCGGGCCACGCCACCGCGCCGGCGGCCTCCCCGGCGCTGCTGCTGATGCCGTTCACGCCGCCGATGAGCGAGCCCGTGTCCACCTCCCTCGGCGAACTGTTCTGGTTCTTCGCCAAAGCCGGGGCCGTCGTGTTCGGCAGCGGTCTGGCCATCGTGCCGTTCCTCTATGGCGGCACCGTGCAGGAATACGGCTGGTTGAACGACCGCCAGTTTCTGGATGCGGTGGCCGTCGCGATGGTCACACCCGGGCCGGTCGTCATCACCGTGGGATTCATCGGATATCTCGTGCGCGGTGACGCGGGACTGCTGGCGGCCGCCGCCGGGGTCTTTCTCCCGGTGTTCCTGTTCGTGATTCTTCCGGCGCCGTACTTCAGGCGCGCCGGCGCGCACCCGCGTGTGCGCGCCTTCGTCACCGGCGTGACGGCGGCAGCCACCGGCGCGATCGCGGGCGCCGCATGGGTGCTGGCCGGCCGGGCGCTCGTGGATCACTGGTCGGTGGCGATCGCGCTCGCCTCGCTCGTGCTGGTCACCGCGCGCAGGGTGCCGGATGTGCTGGTGGTCGCGCTGGGCGCCGCCGCAGGATGGATGGTATGGCCACACTGATGCTCTCGAAGACCGACGTGGAACGCCTGATCCCGGTGGACGATGCGATTGAGGCCGTGGAGCGCGCGTTCATCGCGCACGCGACGGGCAGCGCGGACCTGCCGCCGCCGTTGTCGCACCACGTCGATGGCGGCGGGTTTCACATCAAGGCCGCGGGCCTGCGCGGTGACCGGCACTATTTCGCCGCGAAGCTGAACGCCAACTTTCCCGACAATCCCCGGCTGCGCGGCTTGCCCACCATCCAGGGCGTCCTCGCGCTGGCCGACGGCACCACCGGTGAGCTGCTGGCGTTGATGGACTCGATCGGCCTGACGGTGCTGCGGACCGGCGCCGCCACGGCGGTCGCCGCGCGCGCGCTGGCCAACCCCGGCCCGACCGCGGCGCTCATCGTGGGATGTGGCGAGCAGGGCCGAATCTCCGTGCAGACGCTCGCCCGCGTGCGGCCGCTCGAGCGCGTCCATCTGTTCGACGCGGATCCCGCACGGGCCCGCGCGCTCGCGGCCGACGCGGCGCCCACGCTGGCGTGTCCCGTCGACGTCGTGGCTGATGTGCGCAGCGCCGCCCGCCGATGTGGCGTCATCGTGACGTGTACGCCCTCCCACCAGCCGCTGCTCGACCGCGACGACGTCGCGCCGGGCACGTTCATCGCCGCGGTCGGCGCCGACCATCCGCACAAACTCGAAATCGCGCCCGCGTTGATGGCGGCGTCGGTCGTCGTGACCGACATCACCGCGCAGTGCGCCTCGTTTGGCGATCTGCGGCACGCGCTCGCCGCCGGCCTCATCTCGCCGGATCACGTGCGGGCCGAACTGGGTGCCGTGTTGTGCGGTGCCGCCCAGGGCCGCACCCGGCCCGACGAGACCATCGTGTTCGACAGCACGGGCACCGCGCTTCAGGACGTGACCGTGGCGGCGCTGGCCTACGAACGCGCCGTACGGACGGGCACTGGCACGCGGCTGGAATTGCTGTGATGGCAAGCCTGTAATCGGAACCGCTGAATTGTCAGCCGCCGGCGGGTCCCCAGTAATGTAAGTCTCTACCGATCAGCAGGTTACGGTCATCGTTGATGGGTACCTGGATTGCGTTGGGCGGGGGTGCCATGCGTCACGATTCCGGCTTCTCTGCCCTCGAGCTCCTGGTGGCCGTCGCCATCATCGGCTCCATCGCCGCGATGAGCGCACCGCTCTCGTCGGCCATGATTGACGACATCCGCCTGCGCGGTGACGCCCAGGGCGTGTCGAGCGCGGTCGCGCTCACCAAGCTCACCGCGGCGTCCAAGTTCACCCGGGCCCGCCTCTACGTGGACCTGAACGCCCATACCTACCAGGTGCAGTTCTGGCAGACCGGCGCCACGCCGGGCTGGACCTCGGAGGGCGGTACACGATACCTGTCGCGAGACGGCCGCTTCGGCAGCGGCATGGTCGCCAACCCGCCGCCCAACTCCCAGGCCGCCCTCGCGCAGCCGGCCGCCTGTGTGGCCGACGACGGGACGACGATTGATGGGACGGCCTGCGTCCTGTTCAACTCACGAGGCCTGCCCGTGTCGTCCGCCGGCGCGCCGGTGACGACCCAGGTGCTGTACCTGCGCGGCCCATCCGGGATCTTTGCCGTCGTGCTGGGCGCCACGGGCCAGCAGCAGCTCTGGCGCTCGACGATGACCTCGACGGGGATCTGGCGTCAGCAATGATGGCGACCTCCGATCAGGGCTCCGCCCTCATCGAAACCGTCGTCGCCTCGGCGCTGCTGCTGGTGGTCCTCGCGGGGCTGGGATCGATGAGTGTCACCAGCCTGATGTCCACGGAGAACCAGGGACACCTGGCCGCCCGCACCACGGAATACGCGCAGGACAAGATGGAGCAGCTGCTCGTGCTCGCCTGGGGTGACGCCACCAGTGACACCCGTGTCTTTCCGGCGGCGGCCGCCGGCGGCACGGGACTGACGATTGGCGGCAGCGCGAATCCGGATGCTCCGGTCGCCGGATACGCCGACTATCTGGACAAAAGCGGCACGTTGATCGCCTCGGCCGACGGCAGCGTCCCGGCCGGCTGGTTCTACAAACGCGTCTGGGCCATCTCGAGTCCGGCGGCCAACCTCAAACAGGTCGAAGTGACCGTCACGACGGAGTCCAGCCTCGGCCGGACCGCGCCTCCCAGATCCACCGTGACCGCGCTCAAGACCTTCCCGTTCTGATGCCCATGCGTTCCTCCCAGGTCCGCGTCCCGGCGACCCACGCCGCCGACCACGGCTTCACGCTGCCGGAGCTGCTCGTGTCGGTGGCCGTCATCAGCGTCATCATGGGTCTGGCGACGCAGCTGCTGCTGACGTCGGTCAACGGCCAGCGGACGATGTGGAACCGCACGCAGATGCACAGCAGCGTGCGGGGCGCCATCGAACTGCTGCAGCAGGAGGTGGGTCAGGCCGGCCTGGTGTCGCTGCCCGCGCCCGCCTCGCTCGCGGCGGACGTGGCGATTGGCGCGCAGACCGTCGCGCTGACGTCGGTGGCCGGTCTGTTCATCGGCGAGCAGATCCTCGTCGGCACGGGCGGCACGCAGGAGACCGTCACGCTGACCGCCGTGGACGGCGCCGCCAACACGATCACGGCGTCGTTCACGCAGGCCCACACGGCTGGTGCGCCGGTGGCGGCGGCCGGCGGCTTCGCGCACGGCATCGTGCCGCCTGACGTCGCGAACGGGTCGTCGGGCACCGTGCTCAAACTGTTCGGCGACGTCAATGGCGACGGCCAGATGGTGTACGTGGAATACACGTGTGACACCAACAACCTGCGTCTGTCCCGCAACATGATGGCGTGGGATGCGGCGGCCAAGCCGGCGCTGACACCCGCTCATATCCTGTTGTCCAACGTGGTCGCCAATCCGGGAGGCGCGCCGTGTTTCAGCTACCAGACCGAATCCGTGCTGGGCACGACCTATGTCACGGCCGTCGCGATCACCCTCAGTGTCCGGACCCAGGAGATCGATCCGGTGACCGGTCAGTTCCAGGTCGAGACCAAGACGCTGCTCAACGTCTCGCCGCGCAACGTCTTTCATGCCTGGCAGATGGCGTCGATGCAGGAAACCAACCGCATCCAGCCGACGCCGGCCGCCATCCTCGCGCTGCTGCCATGACTCGACGCGACGAGGGCGTGGCACTGGTGCTGGCGTTGCTCTTCATGCTGGCGTTTTCGGCGCTCGGCGCCGGCGTGATGGTGCTGGCGCGGACCGAAACGTTTTCGTCCATCAACTACCGGATGATGTCGCAGGCGCGTTACGGCGCCGAGTCGGGCGTCCACCGCGCGGCCCATCACCTGCTCTACGCTTACGCCCTGCCCGGCTCGGTTTCTGACCCCCTGGCCAACTACGACACGACCGTGTCCCCGGTCACGTACCTGGGCCAGCCGGTGGTGTTGTCGTCGATGACGGGTGTGGCCGGCAACTATCCCGTGGCGTCCGTCCAGCAGGCGTTTGCCGCGGCGGTGCAGGGGTCCCTGCCCGCGGGCCAGGCGACGGTCGATTACACGGCCACCGCCACGTTGATGTCGATGCGCAGCGTCGTGCCGTACGGCGCCAACGCGCCGACCGTCGTTCAGACGTGGCAGCTGGCGGCGCAGGGCCGCATCGCGGGTGCCCGCAACGCGCTGGTGGAAGTCTCGGCGACGCTGGAGCGACAGGTCGTGGCCGCGCACACGTACGCCGCCTTTGCCACCAACAGCGGCTGCGGCGCCCTGGCGTTTTCCGGCGGCGTCCTGACCGACAGCTACGATTCGTCGAACATGACGCTGGTCAACGGCGTGCCCCTGACCGACCCGAGTTCCGGCCATGTGGGCACCAACGGCAACCTCACGGAAGGCGGCGGTTCGGTCATCAACGGATCCCTGTCGACCCCGCGCACGGGCGTCGGCAACTGCAACAACGGCGCCGTGACGGCCCTCACGCTGCAGGGCAACGCGCAGGTCACCGACGGGATCTCGGCGCTGCCGCAGGCGGTCCAGTACCAGTTGCCGGATCCGCCCTCGCCGATGCCGCCCACGACCGACACCAACATCGGGTCCGGCAGTCTCTGTCCAGCGCTGGCGCTGACCTCGGGATCGTGTTCAGGGACGGCCGGCGACCTGACGATCGATCCCCAGGGCACCACCATGTCGATGGGCGACGTCCATGTCACCGGCGGAGCCACGCTGACGCTGCACGCGGGCACGTACAACATCAACAGTCTCAAGCTCACCGGCAACGCGACGCTGGCGATTGCCTCGGGTCCCGTCATTCTCAATGTCGCCGGCCAGTCGGCGGCCACGCCGATTGACTTCGAAGGCGGCGCGACGGCCAATGAGACGTTCGACCCGTCGCTCTTCAGGATTCACTACGCCGGCACGGGCGCGCTCAAGCTGACGGGCGGGACCACGACGTCGGCCATCGTCTACGCGCCGGCCGCCCAGGCCAGCGTCGCGGGCGGCGCCCACTTCTACGGTTCGGTGCTCGCCGCGCATGTCTCGGTCACCGGCGGCGCGCGCCTGCATTACGACCGCCGACTGCAGCGCGACTTCTTCACCGTCGGCCCGCAGATGATGAGCGCGTTTACCTGGAAGAAGCAGTAGCCACCGGCGCGGTCAGATGGCGTCGAGTGCCTCGCGGACGGCGCCGAGCAGGGTTTCGGCGTTGTACGGTTTCGGCAGGAACCGGCGCACGCCTTCCCCGGTGGCCCTGGCCACGTAGTCGGCCGTGTTCTGGCCGCTGGCCGCGATGAGCCGCACGGCCGGATTGATGCGGCGCAGGATGCGAATCATCGCCGGGCCGTCCATCACGGGCATCATCATGTCGACCACCACGACGCCGATGTCGTCCTGGCGCTCGGCATACACCGACACGGCCTCCGATCCATTGGCGGCCACGAGCACCCGGTACCCGAAGGCTTCGAGCGTCTGGCGCGCGATCTGCCGGATCGACAGTTCATCGTCGACCACCAGCACCGTCTCGCCGCGGCCGCGCGGCAGCGGCGTCGCCGGCACCGGGACGGTCGCTTCAAGGTTCACACCCTGCGCCGGCAGGTAGAGCGTGAAACACGTCCCCTTGCCGGCCTGGCTCTCCACCTGAATGAAGCCGCCGTGGTTCTTGACGATGGCCAGCGTCGTCGACAGACCGAGACCGGTCCCCTTCCCCACCTCCTTGGTGGTGAAGAAGGGATCAAAGATCTTGTCGAGCATTTCCGGAGGGATGCCCGACCCGGTGTCGCGCACCTGAATGCGCACGTACGGACCGGGTCTGGCGTCGATGTCGCGCGTGGCCGCCTCGGCATCCAGCGTCTCTCCGGCCGCCAGAATGTCGATCCGGCCGCCGTTGGGCATCGCGTCGCGGGCGTTCACGCAGAGGTTGAGCAGCACCTGGTGCAGCTGGGTCGGGTCGGCCTGCAGGGCCGGCAGATCCGAGGCGACGTGGGCGTCGAGCGTGATGTTCTTTGGAAACGTCTCGCTGGCGATGCGCAGCACGTCCCGGACGACATGGCTCATCGACGTCGGGATGCGCCGGCTCTCGGCGCCACGGGCGAACGACAGGACCTGCGCCACCATGTCGGCGCCCCGGGTCGCGCTGGCTTCGATGAGATCGAGGATCTCCAGATTCTCCGGCTTCTGCAGCGTCTGCTTCAGCAGGCCGATGGACATGATGATCGGCGCCAGCACGTTGTTCAGGTCGTGCGCGATGCCGCCCGCCAGCGTCCCGATGCTCTCGAGCCGCTGCGCCCTGAGGAACTGCTGTTCGAGCGCCCGACGGCGGGTGATGTCGGTGTTGATGGCCAGCACGGATCGCGGTTGCCCCTGGGCATCGCGCACCAACGTCCAGTGGCCTTCGACGATGACCGCCTGGCCGTCCTTGCGCCGCTGCTCGATCTCGCCGGACCATTCCCCTTTCGACATCACCTCCGCGTTGGCCGCCTCAAACGCCGTCGATCCCGCGTAGATCAGGTCGACGATGGAGCGGCCGCGGGCTTCGTCCGCCGTCCATCCGTACAGCCGTTCCGCGCTCTTGTTCCAGTAGCGGACCTTCAAATCGAGATCGCGCTCGAGGATCGCGTCCTTGGCCTTGTCGAGCAGCTCGGCCTGCCATTTCAGCTCGATCGCCGTGCGGCGCAATTCGGCGTGGGCCGCTTCCGCGGCCTCCTCCGCGCGCACCCGATCTTCAATGTCGCGCTGGAGGGCGCGATTGGCCGCGTCGAGCTCGAAGGTCTTTTCCTCCAGCTTGCGAATGAGCGTGCGGCTGTACGCCTCCATCAGATCGTCGTCATTGCCGGCGGCCCGAACCGGCCGGGCCGGGCCGTCGGTGGGCACGCGCGCCATCACCGCGTCCACGCGCCGCAGGAAATCCTCGGGCTCGGCCGGCTTGAGGATGAACCCATCGGCGCCGAGGTCCATCGCCAGCTGTTCGTCCTTCGGTTCGGTGTACGTCGCGGTGTACACGATGAACGGCGCACGCCTGAGGGCGGCATCGGCCTTCCAGTGCCGCAACAACGCGTACCCGTCCATCACGGGCATCAGCAGATCCGAGACCACCAGGTCGGGCGGCCGCTGGCGCGCGCGCGCCAGCGCCTCTGCGCCATGCGCCGCCGTCTCGACCTCATGGCCATGGCCCCGCAACAGGGCCTCGAGGTAGTACCGGTTCGGGTCCTTGTCGTCAACGACCAGGATGCGCATCGTTGCCTTTCAGGAACGCGCGGACTTCGGACACGAACGTATCGGGGTTGATGGGTTTTTCGATGTACCCGGTACAGCCGGCGTCGAGCGCCTTCTCGCGGTCGCCGGGCATCGCGTACGAGGTCACCGCCACGATTGGCGTGCTGGACAGGTGCGGCAGCGCCCGCAGGCCGCGCGCGACGGCATACCCGTCCATGGTCGGCAGCTGGATGTCGAGCAGGATGATGGAGGGCGTCCAGTCGGCCGCCGCCTCCAGCCCGCGGCGGCCGTCGCTGGCGGCGATCACCGTCATGCCGGCGTTCTCGAGCAGGAACGTGACGAGATACCGGTTGGGTTCGTGATCCTCGATCAAGAGTACGGTGGGCGTCATCACAGCGGCTCCCTCGGCAACTCCAGCGTGAATGTACTGCCGCGGCTCCATTCGCTGGCGGCCGTTACCGTGCCGCCCATCAGGGCCGCCAGCCGGCGGCAGATCGCCAGGCCGAGGCCGGTCCCGTCGTGTTGACGCGCCAGCCCGGTGTCGATCTGCCTGAACGGCTGGAACAACTGCGTCAGGTCTTCCGGCCGGATCCCGATGCCGGTGTCGCGCACGTCGACGCGAATCGTGGTCGGCCGGATGGACGCGACCACCTCGACGACGCCGCGATCGGTGAACTTCAGCGCGTTGTTCACGAGGTTGATCAGAATCTGATCGATCCGGCGCTGGTCGCCGATCACGCGCAGCGGCTCATCGGGCACCTGCGTCCGCAGCGCCAGCCCCTTCGCCTCCGCGTGCGGCGTGGCCCCGGCCGACACCCGAACGATCGCGTCGGCCAGATCCACGGGTTCCTGCTGGACGACGAGCTGGTCCGCCTCGATCTTCGACAGGTCGAGCACGTCATTGATCAGGTCGAGCAGGTGCCGCGCGCTGGACCGGACCAGACCCAGCTGCTTGGACTGCTCGGCGTTGAGCGGCCCGGCCAGCTCCGCCAGGACGATGCCGGTGAAGCCGATGATCGAGTTGAGCGGCGTTCGCAGCTCGTGCGACATCGTCGCGAGGAACGCCGACTTCAGGCGGTCGGCGGATTCGGCGCGTTGACGGGCGTGCTCGAGTTCAACCGTGCGTTCGGCGACCTTCTGTTCCAGCGTCGCGTTCAGGTCCCGCAGGGCGACTTCGGCGTGATGCCGGTCGGTGATGTCGATCGACAACACGAAGATGCCTTCCGGCACCGGCTGACACCGCACGTCGAACCACGCCGACGTGCCGTCGGCGAACTGGAATTCCGTTTCTTCGTGCAACGCGATGCGCTCGGTCATGCACCGCCGGAGCAGCTGGAAGACGTGTGAGGCTTCGATCCCCGGCCATGCCTCCATCATCGTCCGGCCCAGCAGGTCGCTGTTGGGACGCCGGTTGTGTCTCGAGGCCGCCTCGTTCAGGTAGAGATACCGCCAGTGGAAATCCAGCAACTGGCACCCCTCGAGTGTGTTGTCGAGTGTGGCGCGATACCGTTCCTCGCTGGCCTTCAGCGCCAGTTCCGCCTGGTGGCGCCGGGTGCGGTTGATGGCCATGCCGCCGACGAACCACTCGCCGGTGTGTGACTGGAACGGAAACTTCACCAGATGCCAGTACACCGTGCGGCCGGCGACGACCGTCTCGTCGGCGAAGATCTCGATCGGCTGGCCCGTGCGCAGGACCTGTTCATCGCTGGCGCGGATGGCCGCGGCCTTTTCGGGTGAGACCAGGTCGAAGGCCGTCCGCCCCAGGACCTCGGCGCGCGACATGTTGAACTCGCGCTCCCAGGCCGGGTTGACGTCCACGTGCCGGCCCTGCGCGTCGGTGACCCAGGCAATCGCCGGACTCGCCGTCATGAACGCGCGGAAGCGTTGCTCACTCTCGCGCAGCGCCGACTCGACGCGCGCGCGGCCCACCGCCACGGCGGCCATCGGCGTCGCCAGGGCGATGAGTTGCTCGTGCCAGGGCTCCGGGGCGCCGGGCTCCCGGCGATACAGCGCCAGCGTGCCCAGCACGCGGCCGTCGGCGTCGATGATGGGCGTCGACCAGCAGGCGCGCAGGCCGTACGGCCGGGCCAGGTGGCGATAGTCGGCCCAGAGCGGGTCCGTGTCGATGTCACTGACGAACACGGCGCTGCGGCGAAAGGCGGCGGTGCCGCAGGAGCCGGCGGCCGGGCCGATCGGCGCGCCGTCGATGGCGCGCATGTACTCCGCCGGCAGTCCCGGCGCGGCGCCGTGCCGCAGATGCAGGCCGTCTTCGTCCAGCAGCAGGATCGACCCGATCACATCCGGGGCGGCCGTCTCGATGTAGGCCAGCAACGCGGCCAGCGACTCACGCAGGGGCGCGCCCGTCGAAAGTCGCTCGAAGACCTGCCGCTGGCCGTCGATCAACGTCTCGAGCGACGGGATCGGGCGATCGCGGGAACGGCCGGCGCCGCCGGGCGCGGCCGGAAATGACGTCACCATGCGAGGTGGTCACAGGGTACCCCGGTTGACGGCCCGGACTGATATCAGTAATGTTGTCGCTCAAATGCCGCCGGCCCGCGTTTCCCTCCCCGTCCTGCGTGAGTTCGAGCTCATGGTGCTGCTGGCGGTGCTGACACTTGGCGACCAGGCGTACGCGCTGGCCGTCGGCGATGCCATCGAACAACGCACGGGCCGCAAGGCCTCCCGATCGGCCGTCCAAGTCACCCTCGAGCGCCTCGAGGACAAAGGATTGGTGACGTCCCACTACTCGGACCCCACACCGGTTCGCGGCGGGCGCTCCAGGCGGCTGTTCGTCCCCAAACCCCTCGCCATCGCGGCCACCCGGGAGGCCCTGGACCGCATCGAGGCGATGACGACAGGTCTGGAATCGGTACTGAAGCCACGGTCATGATGCGGCCTTCCCCGATGGCACGCTGGTGCCTCCGACGGCTCGTCTCGGCACAGGCGGCTCGTGTCATGGAAGCGGACGTGAGCGACCTTGCCGGTGCGTCACGCTGGCGCGTGGAGGCGATGGCGTGGTCGTACATCGGCCGGCTGGCGCTCCTCGCCGCCGGACGCGGGGCATCAACCAGTCGCGTCGTCCTGCGCGACAGTTGGCGGGCGTTGCGATCCTCTCCGCGGGCCTCCGCATTCACCCTGGGCATCCTGACGTTGGCCATCACGACCGCGACGGTGACGTTTTCGGTCGTGGACGCCGTGGTGCTGCGGCCGCTGCCCTTTGAGCGCGACCACGAACTGGTCACGATCGAGCTGCTCTCGGGGACGCCAACGCAGCGCATTCGCGCGGCCGCATTCGAGGCCGAGGCCTGGCGCGCCCGTGTGCCGCAGTTCCAGCGTGTGGCGCTGACCCGAGGGCCGGGACGGGTGCCGCTCGCCGCCGCCGGCGCCTCCACGGCCGCCGTGCTCAGCGCGACACACGAGGTGTTTGACGTGCTCGGCGTCCGGCCACATCGGGGCCGCCTGCTGTCGCCCGACGATGAGCGGCCCGGCGCGGCGCCTGCCGCGGTGATTAGTTTCGGTTTCTGGATGCGCGCGTACGGCGGTGCCGAGGACGCCTTGGGCCAGCCGATCGGCGCAGCGCCGAACGGCCCACGGATCGTGGGGATTCTGCCGCGGGACGTGATCTACCCAGCCGGTGCCGGCGACGCGGTGGACATCTGGAGACCTCTGACGATCCCGGAGGACGAACGCCTCCTGACCGTGCCAGGTGTGATGCGGGCGTATCACGTGATCGCCCGGCTCATCCCCGGCACCCCGCTCGCGGAAGCGGACGCCGCGGTCCAGGCCGTCACCGCGGAGCTGGCCGGCCTGAGGCCCGCCGCCTACCGCAACACCAGGGTGGCGGTGCGCTCGGTGCGGGACGCCATGGTCGGCGAGATCCAGCCGCTCATGCTGCTGGCGTTGTGGGCGGTCATCTTCGTCACGGCGATCGCCTGCGTCAACGTCGCGAATCTCGCGCTCACACGCACGATGGCGCGACGCCGCGAGCTGGCGCTGCGGGCGTCGCTCGGCGCCGGGCGGGGGCCGCTGGTGGCCGGCTTGCTGACGGAGGGAGTCCTGCTGGCCGCCATGTCCGCCGCCACCGCCCTGCTGCTGAGCGGACTGGTGCTTGATGCCGTGCGGGGAGCCCTGCCGCCGGATCTGGCCTTGACCAGCCGCATCGCGGTTGACGGACGGATCTTCCTGTTCGCGGCGGTGTCTGCGGTGCTGACGGGCATCGGATTCGCGCTCATCCCGGCCCTGCAGGCGAGGCGCCTGGACCTGAACAGCCTGTTGCGGGAAGGCGCGCCGACCGTCGCGCCGGGACCCCGGCGGTGGCAGACGGTGTTTTTGTCCGCGCAGGTCGCCTGCCTGATGGTACTGCTGATCTCCGCTGCCCTGGTGACCGTCAGCTTCGTGCGTGTGGTGCGCGCCGACCTTGGCTTCGGCCGCAGCCAACTCGTCACGGCGCCACTCGCGGGCTTTCCCGGAACCGCGACCGACGCCGAGGCGCACTTCGCTGCGCTGCCGGGCGCCGCCGCCGCGGCGTTGGTGGGCGGGGGCTCACCGCCGCTGGTGTCCTGGGGCTCGGCGGGAACGGCGCTTGTCGCGGAGGGCGCGCCGCCTGACACACCGCCGGTCCAGGCGGACTATCGTCGGGTCTCTCCCGGCTACTTCACGACCCTGCAGATTCCACTGGTGCGGGGACAGGCGCTGGATTCGACGTCGACGTTCGGGCAGCAGATCGTCATCGACGAACTCGCGGCCCGGGCGCTCTTCGGCTCCCTTGACGTGATCGGCAAGCGCGTCATGATGCCGGGGACGAAGGCGCCGGTCGAGATCATCGGTGTGGCGGCCAACGTGCGCGCGCTGGGTCCCGAACAGTCCACCGGACCTCAGGCCTACGTCCCGCTGGGCAGCGCGACGGGCACCCTCGTCATCCGCGCGGCCCAGTCGCCGCGCGCGCTGGCGGGAACACTCAAGGCGTCTCTGGAACGGGACTTTCCCGAAAGCCTGCGGATTCGTCAGGTGGAGGTGCTCAGCGACGCGTTCCAACGGATCACGGCGAACCGGCGGACTGCCGCCATCACCATGATCACCTTCGGCCTGCTCGCGTTGATCATCGGAATTGCCGGCGTGTACGGGGTCGTCTCCGCACAGGTGTCGCAGCGGACCCGGGAGTTCGGCGTCCGGATGGCCCTGGGCTCAACCTCGACGGGCATTGCATCGCTGGTGCTGAACACCACCGGCCGCACGATTCTCGCCGGCGCGGCGCTGGGGGTGCCGCTCGCGGCCCTCCTGGCACGCCGGTATGCCGCGGTCCTGTTCCGGACCGACCCGCTCGAGCTGCCGCTGTACGCTCTGGTGGCGGCGGCCATGCTGATGGCCGGTCTGCTGGCTGCGGCCATTCCCGCGCGCCGGGCCTCACGGGTCGACCCGGCGATCGTGCTGAAGGCCGACTGATTACGGCAGCCGGCCGAACCAGCGCAGCGGTTCCAGCGTGAGCGACGGGAAATACGTGATCAACAGAACGCTGATCGCCAGGATGATCAGCATCGGCAACGCATCCCGCATGACCTGCAGCGCGGGCCGCTCGAACCGGACCGACGCCACCAGCAGGTTCAACCCAAGCGGCGGCGTCAGATAGCCGAGCTCGAGGTTGGCCACGAAGATGATCCCGAGGTGGATGGGATCGATCTGATAGAACTCCGCCACGCCAGAAATCAGCGGCACCACCACCACGATGGCGGAAAACACGTCCATCAGGCAGCCGACGATCAGCAGGAACACGTTGAGCGCCAGCAGGAACATCAGCGGCGAATCGACGTGTTCGGTCGTCCACGCGATCAACGCGTCGGGAATCTGCGCGTTGATCATGTAGTTGGTGAGTCCGACCGCCACCGCGAGGATGACCAGCACGCTGCCCACCAGGCCCACCGAGTCGCCGGTGACGCGCACGACCTCCTTCATCGTCGGGATGTCGCGATGCACGAACCGCTGCATCAGGAAGGCATACAGGGCCGCCACGGCCGCCGATTCGACGGGCGTCGCGTAGCCGCCCAGCAGCGCGGTGAGGACGACGACGGGCAGGCCGATTTCCCACTTCGCATTCCAGAGCGCCGCCCCGGCTTCCGCGGCCGAGAACTGATGGCGCGCCGCGCCGCTGCGCACGGCCTCACGCACGCCGTACGCCGCCAGCATCACCAGCATCAACGTGCCCGGCAGCAGACCGCCGATGAACAGATCCTCCATCGACTGGTTGGCGATGATGGCGTACAGGATCAACGGCAGCGACATCGGGAACAGCAGACCGAGGGAGCCCGCCGAGGTCAACATGCCGACCGAAAAGCGCTGCGAGTACCCTTCCTTGAGCAGCGCCGGCAGCAGCAGGCCGCCCAGCGCCAGGATCGTCACACCGGATCCGCCGGTCAGCAGCGTGAAAAACGCGCACAACGCGGCCGTGGCCACCGCGGTGCCGCCCGGGATCCAGCCGAAGAGCGCCCGGAACAGGCGCAGCAGACGTTCGGACGACCGCCCTTCCGCCAGCAGGTAGCCGGCCAGCGTGAACAGCGGAATGGTGGCCAGCCCCGCCGACCCGGTCAGTTCCTGATAGGCCGTGATCAGCAACACGGTGGGCTTGGAGCCCTGCACCATGAACAGGAACGCCGCCGCGCCGCCCAGCAACACGAAGATGGGCGCGCCCAGCAACGCCGCCACGCCCAGGCCGGCCAGCCAGGGCCAGGCGGCCTGTCCGTCGATCAGTTCGGGGTGTGAGGCGAGATACCAGCCGGCGGCCGGCCCCACCAGCGCGAGGGCGCGCACCACCCAGGAGGACGAGGCCCGCCAGGCCAGGCGCAGGGCGATGAGACCAAACGCCAGCGGCAGCACGAGGTCGGCCCACCAGACCGGGATGCCCGCGGCAATCTCGGTCTCTTCGGCGATGTCGAGTTTCACCAGGTTGATGCCGCCGACCGCGAAGATCGTCGCGACGCCGCCGCCGATCACGGCCGCCACGAAGCGGGCCACGTGGGCGGTGCGGCTGTGCGCCAGGAACTCGCCGGTGGCCAGCGACAGCAGCTTGCCGTCGCGCGCGGCGATGGCCGCGCCGAGCATGCCCACCCACATCGTCAGATGCTGCGCAAACGGCGCCGCGCCGGGAATCCCCGTGGCGAACCACTTGCGCAGGACGATTTCACCCAGCGGCAGCAGGATGATGCCGGCCATCGCGGCCAGCGCGATCGAGTTCTCGATCCTGGCGCCGATGCCGGACGAGGGGGGAGCCGCGGCGGCGCCCGCCGCGGTCACTTGCCGCCCTTGGTCTTGCGGTACGCGTTGCGCGCCTGCAGCGCGGCGTCGAACACGTCGGCGGGCACCAGCGTGCCGCGCATGGTCGACACCATCGCGTCCGCCGTCTTGCGGAACTCGGCCAGCATCGCCGGCGTCAGCGTCGTCACCTTCAGGCCGCGCTGCTGCATCGTGCCGACCGCGGTGGTATCAAGTTTCGGCGCTTCGGACATGAACCGCGCTTCAAGCTTGGCGGCCTCCGCCAGGATCTTCGGCCGGTCCGCCGCATCGATGCGGTTGAACGCGTCGTTGGTCATGACCGTGGCGCCCACCAGTGGGGCCAGCTTCACGTCGAGCATGAACGGCGCGTCGCGGAAGATCTGCAGCAGCGAGGCGCCGTACGCCGGGCTCGGCGCGGCCTCGATCATGCCGCGCTTGAGGCCGCCGACCATGTCGTTGAACGACAGCGGAATGGGCTGGAAGCCGTTCGCCTTGTACCACTGGATCGACTTGTCGTCGCCTTCCGTCGCGTAGAGCTTCACGGCCTTCACGTCGGCCACCGTCTTCACTTCACGCTTCGAGAACAGCTGCACCCAGCCGCCGTGGCCCCAATGCAGGACCTTGTAGCCGTTTTTCTCGATGCGCTGGGTCATCGACGGGCGCAGCGCGTTAAACACGGCGCGGAACTCGTCGTCGTTTTCGATGAAAAACGGCATGCCGAACACGTCGACGGCATCGTCGATGCGCGCGAGCCCGGGCGGCAGCAGCAGCGCGGCCTGCAGTTCGCCGACCGACGGACTCATCATCTTGACGGTCGACGGTTCCGTGCCGAGGGTGCCGCCCGGATAGACGCGCAGCGTCACGCGGCCGTCGGTCACCGTGCTCCAGGCCGCGCCCATGTCGAGCAGCGCCTTGTGCCACGCCGAGTTGGCCGGAGCGAACGTGGCCAGCTTGATGGTGATGGCGGCGCGCGCCGCGACGGTGGAGGTCAATACGGCCACGGCAGCCAGCGCCGTGAGCGGCATGACGAAACGACGAAGGGTCTTCAACATGTGGCTCTCCTTGCTATTTCAGAAACAACTGGTCGGCGGCATCCAGCAGCAGCCGCGCGCGGCGCTGCAGCAGCAGTGTCGTCAGCCGCTCGGTCGGATTCGCCTCGGGATCGACCGCCAGGGCGGTCTCCATCAACTTCTCGAACTCCGCGCGGTCCTGGCGCGCCACCGACACCCCCATGGCCAGTGAGATGTACGGCCCCGGCGACAGGCCCTTCTGCAGCGCCACGGCGCGATCGAAGTGCCGCCGGGCCTCGTCCTGTGACCCGCCCAGCAGCTCCTGGCTGTTGAGCGTGATCATCAGCTCGTGCAGCGCGCCGTTCCACCAGCCCGGGTCGAGCTCGAGGCCGCGTTCGGCCAGCGCGCGCACCGCGGGGAAATCGATGGCCAGGGTGTCGGGGTTCATGGCCATCGCCAGTCCCCAGGACGCCGCCGACCAGTACAACAACTCGACATCGTCCTTCTTCGCCTTGCGCAGCGCAGGCACGGGATCACGCAGCAACGCCTCGCGCACGCCCTTGAAGCGCACCTCGAGCGCGCGCTGGCAGTACTCATGCGCGCGCAGATACATCTTCAGCGTGCGCTCGTCGATGGCCTTGGCCGCGTCGCGGTTGGTGTACCGCACCGCATCGGCGTCGGTCGCCAGAAAGCCGTAGGCATACGACGTGAAGCCGCTGCAGGTCGCACGCAGCAGGGGCACATGGCGCGGCAGGGTCTCCAGCAGCGACTCGTACGTCTTCAGGCCGAAGGGCACCGCGTCGCGGACCAGTTCGGGGTCGTTGTCCGACGTGATCGACGTGCCGGGTTCGGCCAGCGTGTTGGCCACCATCTTGGTGGCCTGGTTCCCGATGAACGAGCAGCCCGACACCGCCGCCGCCATCACCGTCACCGCCGCGCCCCGCCGCCACAGACTTCCGCTCATTGGCCTTCGTCCGCCCCCTCGAACTTCCCAGTGTGCCACATCCCCCCGGCGGCCATCCAGCAGCGCCGCCCCTGACTCAGCGCGGCCGCTCGGCCGCGGTCCGCATCTGCTCGGAATCCCACGCGTGGTCGCCCGCCGTGGGATCGTGCTGCCGGTCGGCGGCCAGCAGCGCCTCCTGCTCGGCAATCCGTTCGCGCACCGACAGGATGTACCCCGGCATGTCGTGGCGCTTGCGGGCCAGCTCGGCCATGGCGGCTTCATCGTAGCGGCGGAACTGCTGGCCGGCCCGATGCGCGCTATAGGCGCGATGGCCCAGAGCCCGCAACACGTCCACGCCCATGCGAATGCTGGTATCCAGGTGTTCACGGTAGACGCCGGCCACCCCCAGATCTATGAACTCGTAGGCATCAAACCGATGCCGGGTGCGCACGAGCAGGCGCAGGTGCGGAAAGTGCTTCTGCACGGTGTCCACCAACCGATGGGCCGTCTCGAATCCATCGACGGCGGAGATCAGAATCCGCGCATCCGCCGCGCCGGCCGACTCGAGCAGGTCATGCCGCGTGGCGTCGCCGTAGTAGACACGGAATCCCATGCGCCTGAGCAGGTCGACGCGGTCGGAGTCGTTGTCGAGAATCGTCGCCTCCACGCCGTTCGCGCGCAGGAAACGCCCCACCGTGCTGCCGAAGTGACTGAACCCCGCAATGATGACGGCGTGTTTCTCCTCGACGGTGTCCGCCGGGCGCGCGGCGGCCTCCGGCGTGCCCACACGCGGCAGCACGAGCCGCTCGACGGCCAGCATCAACAGCGGCGTCAGCGCCATGCTGATCGCCGTCACGGCCATCAACGTGCCAACCCACGGTGTCGTCAGGATGCCCAGCTGCGCGATGAACGCGAACAACACGAAGGCGAACTCGCCGACCTGACTCAGGCCTGCGGCAAAGATGACGTTCTGGTCCGTCGACAGGCGCGCGGCACGGCCGATGCCGGCCAGGACCAGGCCCTTGATGACCATGACGCCGGTGGTCAACAGGGCGATGCGGCCCGGTGCGTCCGCAATCAGCTGGAAGTCGATGGTGGCGCCAACCGCCATGAAGAACAGGCCGAGCAGCAATCCTTTGAAGGGGTCCAGGTCGCTTTCCAGCTCGTGTTTGAACTCGCTGGTGGCCAGCACGACGCCGGCCAGGAACGTGCCCAGCGCGGCGCTCAGCCCCACCAGCTGCATCAACGCGGCAATGCCCACGACGATGAGCAACGCGGAAGCGGTGAACAACTCGCGCAGCCGCGTCTTCGCCACGACGCGCAGCATCGGGACGACCGCAAATCGACCGGCCAGCACCACGGCGCCCACCGCGCCCAGCACGGCCAGGGTCTGCGCCCACCCCGGCAGATGGCCGATGCCCGGACCGTGGGCGTCCACCGCAGCGACCGGCGCCACGGCAAGGAGCGGCAGGAGGGCCAGAATCGGGATGACCGCGATGTCCTGAAACAACAGCACGGCAAACGACTGCTGGCCGGCCGCCGTCGACAGCTGTCCCTTTTCCTTGAGCGACTGCAACGCGATGGCGGTGGACGACATCGCCAGCGCGGCGCCGGCGGCCACCGACGCCTGCCACGTCAGGCCAACGGCCGGCCCGGCCGCGGCCATCACTCCGGCGGTCACCCCCACCTGTGCGACACCGACGCCACCGATCGCCCGCCGCATCCGCCACAACTTGTCGGGCTCCAATTCGAGTCCGACCAGAAACAGCATCATGACGACGCCGAACTCGGCGGCGTGCATGATGTCCTGTCCCTCCTCGCCGATGAAGCCCAGCACGTAGGGGCCGATGACGATGCCCGCGGCGAGATAACCGAGCACCGATCCCATGCCCAGCCGCTTGGCGATCGGCACGCACACGACGGCGGCGGCCAGGTAGACGACCGCCTGGAGGAGGAAGTCGTTCATCGCGCCCCTCCCTCAAGCGCATCGGCGCCATCGGCGAGCCGTGTCAGGTACTGCGCGTACCGGTCGGCGTGACTCTCGAGATCGGCGTCACTCAGGCGATGCGTGCCATGGACGGCCAGTGGGGCCAACCATCGCATGCCACACAGGGTCACGGTCCGCTGCAACGGGCGCAGGAACTCGTCCAGCGTGAAGCCGTGATACCCCTCGAGCTGATACGCCGCCTCGGCGCCGCCGGTCGTGACCACATGGCCCATGGCCCGGCCACGCAGTTGCGTGCCTCCCGGCCCGTACGCCCAGCCAAAGGCCAGCACCAGATCGATCCACTGTTTGACCAGGGGCGGGGCGCTGTACCAGTAGAGCGGGTGGTGCCACACGTAGACATCGTGCTCGAGCAACAGCGCCTGCTCGGCGGCCACGTCGATATCGAAGTCCGGATACCGCTCGTACAGATCCCGCACCGTGATGTCGGGCCGTTGCGGGATGCGCCGCAGCAGGGCGGCGTTGGTTCGCGACTTCTCGAGCCGTGGATGGGCGAACAGCACCAGCACCTTGGGCATACAGCAGTGTCCGTGCGGCACGGGGTCACTGGCAAGCGTCCGGCCGGCGCCTATCTCGGCTAAGATACGGCCCGCGTTCAGGAGGCCCTGCCGTGCGCCGATCCCTCCCAACTCTGGTCGTCCCGCTCCTGGTGGCGGGTCTGATTCCGCTGGCCATTCACGCCCAGGTACGCCTGCCCCGGCTGCCGGGCGGGACCCCCTTGCCGAGCGCGGTCGCCGATCGGCTGCTCAGCGGCGAGCCGCCCATTTCGACCGACCTCGATGACGCGTACGTCGAGCTGCCCTGGTTCGACCGCGCGGACCTGGCCTTTGCGCCGCTGCCCGACTCGGCCATCGGCGGCAGCGAGTTGACGCTGCCGGTCGGCGCGTGGGAGGCGGAATTCGATGCGTTCTGCTTCCGGCCCGGCACCCGGGGCCCCAGCGTTGGCAGCGCCCACGGCTACCTGGCCGCGCCGCTCCAGGGACCGCAGGCGCGGTATCTGGCGAAGATCCTCGACGGCTACGCGTCGCAGCCCGATCTGCGCCAGGAGCCGGTCCAGGAACTGGTCTGGGGCCTGCTCACCCGCGCGAGGTTCCGGTACCTGAGCCGTGAGGTGCAGGCCACGGCGGCGCGCCTGCTGACGCCGGCGGAAATCGCGCTCCTTGACCGCGGCGCGCTGGACGTCGTGCCGCTGCAGACGCGGCAGCGCCTCTTCAACTCCCTGCCCGAGGGCGTCCGCGCGGTCTTCGAGGCTGAAGCGAGCATGCGCGACGTCTTTGCGCGTGGCAACCACGCCTTCGGGGAACTCGAGCGCCTGGCGGTGACCAACCACACGCCCGACCCGCCGGGCGCCGCCCAGATCCCGCTCGAACGATGGACCGTCCATCCAGGCGGCTTCCTCATCCGCTATCGCGCCACCTACTACCGCCGCATTCACGCGCAGATGATCGTGCCCGCGGTCTGGCGCGTCGAACGGGACGCCCTCGGCCGGATGGTGGCACAGGACAACGGACGCGGCGTCCGGACGACCATCGAATACGACGATGCCATCCCGCACTTCGACGTGCCCGATCATCCCGCGCTGGTGGGCTTCGCACTCAAGCGTGTGCAGTACCAGATTCCGGGCGAACCCCGTCCTCTGGTCATCGACAATCCCGGCTGGACGCTGGCCACCCGTCCGGCGGGCCTGCCGGCGCGGCGCGCGGCCGGCGCGCCTCGGGTGATGCGGATCGGAAGACAGTCCACTCAGCAGGATCTCGCCACCGCGCGGGCGACCTTCGCCAACTACCAGGCGCGGATCGACGCGATGAACAGCCAGGACCCGGAGGCCTATCGCCGCTGGCAGGATCAGGTGCGCGAGCAGGCGGATCGCGATAACCGGATGGCGGACCAGAACCGCGGCAGCGCCTTGGACGCCGCGCGCGAGGCGGTGCGGGATCTGGTGGACTTCCTCGCGTTCCAGGCGGGCCGCCCCTCGATGAGGGAATCAGCCGAGCAGACGGTCCGCGACGCGATGGACCGCAACGAACGGGCGATCGCCGAGGCCGGTCTCGACTTCGAAGCCGACCGCGGCGTCCGAGGCTCGCTCGGTAATCGGCCGTGCGGCGCCGGCAGCGGATGCCGGTTCCGGCCGTCGGATTCGCTGGCGATCCCGGGATCGGACGGCCGCCAGCGCCTGGCCATGTCGGCCAGACGCTGATCGACGCGGCGCGACGCGTCACCGCACGATCGGACTGAGCGTCACCTTCCATTCGACCGGGATCGTCTCGGGCCGGTAACACACGGTGTCGTCACACGCCTGGTACTCGATCTCACCGGCGATCGTCAGGGTCTCACCCCGGGCGGCGCGCGCCTGCACGTCACGGGTCAGCGCGATGGTGATGTCCTGCGCCAGCGTGAACGGCGCCGAATACACCTGCACCGTCTCGTTCAACGGCTTGTAGTGATACGTCGTCGACGCCGGGAACCGGATCGGATGCGCCTTGAAGGCGGCATCGGGCTTGAGGGTCAACGCGATCGGAATGTAGCCCTTCTGCCCGGGCGCATAGACGTGCATCTTGGGGCCCGGCGTGACGCGCACCGACAACGTCACACGGTGGCCGACCGCCGCCACGGCATCACTTGCCGACAGGACGAAGGTGGCCTGCCCGCCTCGAAGCGTCGTCGATTGGCCGGGTTTCGCCGCGGACAGCTGCGCCAACAGTGAAGTGGCGCTGCGCCGCTCCTGGTAGGGCTGCTCGAACGCGCGCGACTGGATGCGGCCGCCGCGCTCGATCATGAACGTGCCCGGATGCGGGATGCCCGCCGTCCGGCCGGTGGCTTCCCTGTTGAGCAGCCCCCACGCCGTGATCGTCTTCGACCCGGCGTCTGACAGCAGCGGAAACGTGATGCCGTGTTTGTCGGAGAACGCCTTGAGCGTTTCGACCGGGTCGTAGCTGATCGCCGCCAACCCGTAGCCGGCGTCTGTCACGTCCTTGAGATGTCGTTGCAGCTCGACCAGCTGCGTGCGGCAGTACGGTCACCAGTCCGCCGATCGAAAGAACACCAGCATGGTGCCCTTCGACCCGGCCACCGACGCCAACGTCCGTTCACGCCCGTGCTGGTCCGGCAGCCGGAACTCGATCGCCCGCTGCCCCACCTGCGGCCCCAGCGTGGTGACGTCCACGCTCTGTGCCTGCCGGGCCGCCGCACCCGCCACCAGCCCCACGATGAGGCCACCCGCCGCCAACGCTCGCATCATGTTCTTACTCCGCACTCCGCACTCCGCACTCCGCACTCCGCACTGCGCTCATCGCCTCCCCCACAACGCCACCAGGCCGAACGTCGCCAGCGAGGTCACCACAACCGGAAGGAAATGCCACGCGAGGATGTGCGCGTGGCCGGTGATCGGGCAGATGATCTCGGTGCCCAGCGCGCCAAACGCCATGGCGGCCAGCGCGGCCATCCCGGCAGTCCAGGGCCAGTTGAGCGGCGCGGCGCGACCGGCCATCCCCAGCAGCACGGCAGCCGGGCCCACGGCGATGCCCCACGACTTCCACAGGCAGCCGGCGCCCGCCCCCGCGCGCGACGGGCCCGCTGACAGCAGCGCGTCGACGCCCAGCACCGTTCCCCAGGCCGCCAGCAACACGAACGGCACCCACCGCACCCAGCGGCGCTGCACGGCGCCGGGCACGGCCAACGCCATCGCCAGCACCGCCGCTGACAGGCCGGTGGCGAGAATGAGCGCAAACGTGACCAGGAACCACGGATCCGCCGCGGCCACCTGCCAGTTGCGGCGAATCCCTCGCACGGCCACACCCACCACCACGGCTGCAAGAGCCAGCAGAATCCAGCGGGTCGCGCGTGCCTGCGGCGCGGGCAGAGGCTCGACAGGCGCGGCCTCTGCCGCCAGCCGGGCGATGAGAGATTCGTGACTCATGCGTCCTTCTCCAGTGCTCCCAGCAGCGCGCGCAAGCGCTTGTACCCCCGATGCGCCATGACCTTGACCGCGGTCTCGCTCATGCCGTGACGCGCCGCCAGTCCCTTCACCGACTCATCCCGCAACTTCAGGCCCTCGACGATGTCGCGCTGGCGCGGTGGCAGGGCCGCCAGCGCGGCGTGCACCGCCCGCATGTCGACGTCATCGATCGACGCATCGCCGGGGCCGCTTGGCATCGCCGCGGCCTCCAGCGTGTCGTCACCTGACTCGTGGCGCCGGATGCGCCGCTCCCGGCGGTACACGTCGACCGCGCGGTGGGCGGCAATCGCGTAGAACCAGGGCGCAAACGGCCGCGCCGGATTCCACGTGTGACGCGCGCGGTGCACGGACATCAACGTCTCCTGCACCACATCGTCGACCCACGGGACGGATCCCGACCGGACGCGCACGAATCGCTTCGTCGCGCTGGTCAGCAGCGCCAGCAACTCGGCATACGCCTCCTGGTCGCCGGCCTGGCCGCGTCGCATGAGGTCGCCCGCCCGCGCCTCTTCAGCGGCGTTCATCAGTGCCACACCCTACTACGGCGGCGCGAGCCAGAGGTTACCCGCGCGGCCGGCGGCCTGACCGGGTAGCATGCGCAGATGAAGTCCTGGCTCGCGCTTCTGGCGATCACGCTCCCGCTGATGCACACCACCCCGCAGCCCGCGCTGCGGACGCAGGTCGTCATGCTCGGCACCGGCACTCCGATCCCGAATCCGGATCGCAGCGGCCCGGCCGTGGCCGTCATCGTGGACGACGCGGCCTACCTGTTCGACGCGGGATCGGGGGTCGTCAGGCGCGCGGCCGCGGCGGGGCGCGCCGGGGTCAAGGCCTTTGCACCGGCGCAGCCCGGCGGCCAACCCAGTCCGCGTTTTGAACGCATCTTCATCACCCATCTGCACTCGGATCACACGCTGGGACTGGCCGACGCCATCTTCACGCCGTGGATTCAGGGTCGTGAGGCGCCCATCGACGTGTACGGTCCGCCGGGTCTGGCGCGACTGGTGCAGTCCATCCTCGACGGCAATGCCGACGACATCCAGGAACGGATCGCGGCGCCGGCGGGTCCTTCGAAAGATGGGTGGCGCGCGCGGGCGCATGAGGTGAAACCCGGCGAGATCTTTCGCGACGCGCGCGTCACCGTGCGGGCGTTTGCCGTGCCGCACTCGAAGTGGCCGCAGGCCTTCGGGTATCGCATCGACACCCCCGACCGGTCGATCGTGATCTCAGGCGACACGGTGGAATCGGACGCCGTCGCCGCCGCCTGCGACGGCTGCGACATCCTCATCCACGAGGCGATCTCGGATGCGGCCTTCCGCGCGTACCCGCCCGAGCGCCAGGCGTATCACGGCGCGGCGCACACGTTGGCGTCACAGGTGGGTCGCGTCGCCACGAAGGGCCGCGCGAAACTGCTGGTCCTGACGCACGTGCTCTCCCATGGCGTGGCCGACGACGTCGTGATGGCGGAAGTGAAGAGCACGTACGCCGGTCCCGTCGTGTTCGCGAAGGACCTCGACGTGGTGACCGGCGGCGCGCCGGCACGCACCGCCGTCGCCGGACAGGTCCGCGGACGTGTGTTTGACGAGTTCGGCGCCTCGATTCCAGAGGCATCCGTGTCATTCCAGCCGTGGGAGACCACTTCCCGCCTGTCGACGTTCGGGGCGACCACAGACGTTCGCGGGAGATTTGATTTCGGCGGCGTGGCCCCCGGCGTCTATCGCGTCACGGCCACGGCGCTCGGGTACGAGACCACCGTGATGAAGCAGGAGGTCGTGGCCGGCGTCGAGACCGAGGTGACGATCGTCGTGCGCCGTCGGTCCTAACGCGGCGGCAGCGGCCGCCCCACTTCCAGTTCACGCACCATGCGGTCGTCGCCGGTCAGCTCCCAGTAGATCAGCGACGGCGGGATCATGCCGGCCTGATTGATCTCGTCCATCACCCGCTGCAGCGTGAAGTCGGCGCCCAGTTGCCGGGCGCGCTCGGCGATGATCTCCTCCATGAGCCGGCCGCCGGTGATGTAGCTGGCGCCATAGCCGGGCTGCCGCAGGTAGAGGTGCTGCTCGAATCCCAGCAGCGGGTCGCGCCGCATCCAGCCACGCGGGGTCCAGTTCACGTGGATGTCGGCGGCCTGCGCCATTGTCAGGTCGTTGGCGTGGGCGTACAGGTTGCCCAACCCGCGCGCCGCGCGCGTGATCAGCATGATCCAGACGATCTCGCGCGAACGCGGTGACTGGTCGTACAACCCCGCGTGCATCATCCACTCTTCCATCGCGGTCGCCATGCCTTCGGCGCGGCTCATCCACACGTTGTAGAGCAGGGCGTTGCGGCGAATCGGATTGGCGTGTGGCGCCACCCGGATGCGCATGTTGTCCCACCAGTGATACAGGTGCGTCCACAACGGGATGGGATCCCGCTGCGTGGCCTGCATGAAGAAGTTGCGGCTCGCCTCGGGCGCAAACGGCGCGGTGCGTTCGCGCAGCGCCCGCTCCATCCACGGCTCCATCGTCAGGATGCGGTTGTCGGTCATCCAGCGCAGGTATCGCGGGATCGCCTCCGCCTGCAGGGCGGCGTACGCCTCCGGAGTGTCGGCCACGGCCAACGGAGGCAGGCGACGGTTGCGGTTCTCCTCGAGCCGGAGCGAGGCGTGCGCGCGCATCAGTTCCCGCCGCAGGATGGTGACTTCCTCTTCCCAGGACAGCGGCGCCAGCAGCACGTTGCGCAGGTACCAGGTGTATTCGTCCTTGCCAATCCCGGACGGCCCGGTCTTGTTCGGCGTCTCGGCGCGCAGCCACTCAGCGAACCGGTCGGTGGCGGCTCGGGCTTCGGTCGCCGCCGTGGCCAGCGCGGTGTCCGCACCCGCGCGGCTCGCCAGGAGTTGCAGCGCGCCGCTCTGTTCCTCGAACGCGCGCACGCCGCCGACCCAGAGGTCGCGCGCGTTGGCCGACGCGAGGTTGCGCCGGGCGGCGTCCAGCAACGGCGGAATCGTGCGCAGCTTCGCCGCCAGCTCGGCCGACTGCGCCGGCGAGAGCGGCCGGACTTCGTCGAGCCGCGTGCGGGGCCAGATCGGGTAGTCGTACAACTTGATTGCGCCGTGGATCAGCGGCCCCTCTTTGGCGGGCGTGTCGCTTTCGGCGGTGACCAGCGAGGCGTAGTACGCGGGGTCGCGCGCAAACGGCTGCAGGACCCGGAGGTGATACTCGAGGCCGTTCATCTCGGCCCGCACGAGGTGGTAGTCCACTCGCTGGGGGATGGACCAGCCGGACTGGTCGATGGCCTGCAGGCGCGCCTGCAGCGCGCGCAACTCGGTCAGGCGCCGCGCATTCGTCGCCGGCGTGTAGTCCGAGATGTCCCCCGCCAGGCGGGGCGGCTCTTCAAAGGCCCGCCACTCGGAGAAAAGCGCGAGCAGTTGGGGATACGTGGAGGCCGCAGACTGCGCGCGCAGGACACGGTCACCCGCCGCGACCAAGGAGACCAGCAGCAAACCAGCAGCGAGGACACGCGTGAAGGCACCCGGAATCATCCGGGAATCATACGACCTGCCGTCCGTGGAATGCCCCCGGGGCTCGAGGCCCCGGGGTTCCACAGCATTACTGCATCGAGTGCAGCGCGACGCGGTTGCCTTCCGAGTCGAGGAACTGGCCGATGAACCCGTGTTCGCCGATGCTCATCTTCGGCACGATCACCTGCCCGCCGGCCGCCGTCACCTTGGCCAGCGTGCCCTCGATGTCGTCCGTCTGGAAGTACACCGTGGTGCCGGTCGCCGACGGCTCGTACCCTTCCGACACGATCAACGCGCCGCTCGCGTTGGGGCCGCCCGGCTCGCCCGGGAACATCTCCATCGCCGACGGTCCCATGTCCATGTGGATGAGCGACAGCCCGAAGACCGCCTCGTAGAATTTCTTCGCGCGCGCCAGATCCGTGGCCGGCAGTTCGAACCAGTTCACAACGTTCATCGTGTCCTCCTGAAAACCGTGGGAGGAGATTCTGCCCTGTCCGGCCTGCCCGAAGGCGAACAACTTATCGTGGGCGCCTCAGGGCTTTTCGAGTTTCGCCATCCACAACCCGCTGTTGAAGTCTGTAAACAGGATGTGTCCCTTCCAGGGCATCGCGTTCATGACAAACGGCGCGTTGGGGGTGTAGCCCTCAGGGTCGTACGGCTTGAACACCGCAATCTCGCGTCCCTGGTCGTACAAGTTGCCCAGCAGCCGCCCGGACACATCGACGATGCGCACGCCGCCGTCGTAGTAGGCCTGATACAGGATGTCGTTCTCCACGATGATGTCGTGTGAGCCGTAGTCCTCGAGCTGATACCGTCCCACCTTGCGGGGATTCATCGGGTCGGTGAAATCGACGATGTGGGTGTAGCCGCCCGAGGTCTGGGGCACGCCGCCCTTGGGCGGTTTGCCGTCGGGCCCCGACAACGCGTAACCGCTGCCCTCCCACACGCGTCCCCGACGGCTCATCTGCTCATCGCCGATGAACAGGTACGTCTTGCCGGTCGACTTCTGGAAATACGGGTAGATCTCATGGCCGCTGTCGATGGGCACCGTGTTGATGAGTTTCGGCTCCCGCAGCGATCCGCCCCACTTGCCGTTGCCCACATCGACGATCACCGTGCCCACGCCGCCCTGCGCCGAATACGCCACACCCTCGTGCACCCACAGGTCGTGCAGCCGCGCGTTCGGATGCCGGTACTCGGAGACGTACGTCGGCTTGTAGATGTCCTCCGCGTTGACGATCACGTACTTCGCGCCGCCGGACACCGCGAACAGATGGTCCTCGGTCGCAAACATGTTGTGCACACCGCCCGTGAGCTCCACGTCGAATGACGACGCGACCTCGGGCTTCGCGGGATTCTTCAGATCAAGGAACACCACGCCGTTGACGCGGTTCGACGCGCCTTCGCGCGACAGCACGGCATAGCGCGCATCGGGCGAGACGGTCACGTCGTTGATCGTGCGGGCGTCAATCTTCACCGAATGCGTCCGCACGATGTTCGTCGGATCGGTGATGTCGAAGATGTGCGCGTACCCGTCACCGCCCCATGTGCCAACGATGCAGTAGTCGCGGCCGTCGCTGCCGGTGTACGGCCAGAGGTCCGACGTGTGGGTGTCACGGATGATGCCGCGGCCGGTGACCACGAACCGCTGCCGCACGTTGCGGGGCGTCACCTCCAGCGTCATGCGGGCATGCGCGTTGCCCGACTGGGCGAGGATCGTGAACAAGCCCGGATAGTTCGCGGCGAACAGGCCGTTGTCGATGATGCCCGGGCCGCCGGGCGCCTGCGGCGTGTTGCCCTCCGGCGCGCGATAGGTGTAGCTCCACGTGATGGGCGCATCGGTCACGGTCGACCCGTTGGCGCGTTTGAGCGTGGCCACCAGGTCGATCACGTCGCCGGTTCTGATGGTCGTCTCCTTGATGCCCAGCTCGATGGCGGCAACGGGATTGGCGACGACCGTGAGTGTCTTCGTCGCGCGTGTGCCGTCGAGCGTCGCGGTCAGTGTGGTGGTCCCCGCCGCGATGGCCGTCACGAACCCGAAGCGGTCCACGGTCGCGACCTTCGGATCCGTCGTCTCCCACGTGACCAGCGCGCTGGCGCGCTCCGTGCCATCGTCGTTGATGCCCTTGGCGTGGTGGCCGAGGGTTACGCCGGTGTAGAGCTGGCCGGGTTCGGCATGAATCTCGAGCGCCTTCAGGGGCGGCCACTCGATGGTCACGGGAATCTCGATCGTCACCGGCGGCGTGCCGGGCGCGCCCGTCGCGACAATGGCGGCGGTGTGTGTGCCCACCTGGAACGCCTGCAGCTGCCCGTTGGCCCAGGCCGCCGCGCGGCGCGGCAGGTTGACGCGAATCACCGCGTTGGGCACCGGCGCGCCCGAGGCGTCGTACGCAGTCACGGTCAGCGGCACCGTCTGACCGGCCCGGACCGTGAGCGTGGCGGGTTCGGCGACGACGCGGGCCACGGCGACAGTGGGCGGCTGGGGCGGGGCCTGCTGCGCGGCCATCGCCGCGGACAGAACCACACCGAGTGTCACAACGAGGGCGGCAACGCGTGGGGCGCGAGGGGTCATCAGGTCAACTCCTTGGGGACGGGGGCATGATACGTTGTCCGCGATCGGCCATGCAGAAAAAACGACCCGGCACCTTCGTCGTCATCGCGGCCGGCCTGGCGCTGGCTGCCGGCCCCATCGGCGCGGCGCAACAGCGCACCGCCCCGCCTGCCGACGCCACCTACTGGGTGTACGCCGGCGCGGAGTCGGCAGACACGATTCACCGCATCCGTCTCGATCGCGCCGGGCTCACCGTCGAGCGCACGACGCCGATCGGCGAACTGGGCGCCGAGATGGAAGGGCCCCACGGTCTGCAGATCTCGGCCGACGGCAAGTACCTGTACATGACCACCGGGCACGGCAAGCCGGACGGCAAACTCTGGAAGTACGAACTGGGCGCGGGCCCCGGCGGCAGCGACCGGCTGATCGGTGAGGGCGTGTTTCTGGGCAACTTCCCCGCCTCGGTGGACGTGACGCCCGACGGGCTCTACTCACTCTCGGTCAACTTCAACCTGCACGGCGACATGGTGCCGTCGACCGTGTCGGTGGTTTATACACCCACCATGACCGAGACGTCGCGCATCGTCACCTGCACGATGCCGCACGGCAGCCGCGTGGACGCCAGCGGGCTGCGGCAGTACTCGACGTGCATGATGGACGATCAGCTGGTCGAGGTGGACGTGGCGGCCTTCGGTGTGGCGCGCCGGTTCTCGCTGGCCAAGGGCAAGGAAGGGCCGCTGCCGAATGATGCCGGCGCATCACACGACGCGCACGCGGGCCATGTGATGCCTGGGGCCGCACCGAAACCCGCCGCGCCGCCCGTCGACCCGGCGGAGGTCGGCTATGCGCCGGGCACGCGGCACGAGATGACGCCGGCGACGTGTTCCCCCACCTGGGCGCAGCCGTCGCATGACGGCCGGAAGATCTTCGTCGCCTGCAACAAGGCCGACACCATCGTGGAAGTGGACCGTGACACATGGGCCATGACGCGGACGTTGCCGACGGGACGTGGCGTCTACAACCTCGCCGTCACACCCGACGGGCGCCTGCTGGTGGCCACGCTCAAACAGGGCCACATGGTCGAGATTTTCGACCTGGCCAGCGGCAAGAGCCTGGCGCGCCTGAAGACGTCGAACACCATCGCGCACGGCGTGACCGTGAGCCCCGACTCGCGTTACGCGTTCGTGACCAGCGAGGGGGTGGGCGCGCAGCCGGGCAAGGTGGACGCCATCGATTTGCGCGCGCGCGCGATTGTCGGCACGGTCGACATTGGTCAACAAGCCAGCGGCATAACGTTCTGGAAGATGGCAAGATAGGCCACACATGCGGCACCGCTCGGCGCTCCCCGCCACCCTTGTGGTGGCCATTGCGGGGGCGACCCTCGCCGGGTGGTTCATCAATCAGCCCCTGCTCACGTCCTGGCGTGCCGGGACGGTGCCGATGGCGCCGAGTACCGCGGCCCTGGCGTTGCTGTTGGGTTCCGGCCTGCTGCTGAACGCCGGAGCCGATCACACTCGCCGTCGGCAAGCGCTCACCTGCGGTCTGGCGGCGGTGGCCGGGCTGGCCTCGGCGTGGCTGCTCGTCGATCGCCTGCGCGGCGTGTACTCCGGCGTCGAACATCTCGGCCTCTCCATCAGCGGCCAGGTCGCGAACGCGCCGGTCGGATTCATCTCGCCCGTGACGGCCGCGGCGTTCGTCGCGGCAAGCGTGGCGCTGGCGCTCATCGCCTGCCACGGCCGGTGGCTCTGGACCACCGTCCTCAGCGCCGGGCTGGCGGCGTTCCTGGCGGTCGGCGGCTTCGTGTTCGTCCTGCTCAACATCTTCGGCGTGCCGCTGCTGTCGCGCGGGGTCTTCATTCCTCCCGCGTTCAACACCAGTCTGCTCATCTGCGCCCTGGGATTGGCGTTGACGCAGCAGACGCAGCGTGAGCGCCGGGTGATGCGCGCGGTCGTCTCTCAGGGGCGCGCACGCGCGGTCTTCGTCGCCATTGCCCTCGCGGTCGCCGCGGCCACCGTGTCGGGCAGTTATGCGTATTACCTGAACGAGGAGCGTGAACTCCGGCACCACGCCGAACAGGAACTCGATGCGATCTCGCGCCTCAAGGTGGCGCAGGTGTCGGTGTGGAGGCGCGAGCGCCTGGCCGACGGCGCCACACTCTGGCGCAATCCCGCATTCGCGTCACTGGTGACCACCCACCTGAGCCGCGGCGACGACGCGAGCGGCGGCGTCCTGCGGCGCTGGCTCGAGGGTTACGCGTCCTATCCGGACTATGACGCCGCGTACATCGTGGATCCCGCCGGCGGTGTCCGCCTGACGGCGCTGACCGCACCGTCGCAGACCTCGGGCGCGGTCGGGGAGGGCGTCCGTCGAGCGCTGGAGCTCGGCGTCGTCCAGCTGGTCGACTTTCACCTGGATGACCAGAACGCTCTGTCGCGGCTGGCGGTGGTGATCCCGATCCCCAGCACCGATGCCCCGGGCGCCTGGGCCGGCGCCGTGGTGTTGGGTGTGAATCCAGCGCACGTGCTGGCGCCGTTCGTCGAGGGCTGGCCCAACTCGAGCGCCACGGGAGAAACGATGCTCGTGCGTCGCGACGGCGACGATGTCGTGCTGTTGACCACGCCACGGTTCGCCGCGGGTGGCGCGATGCGGCATCGCACCCCGGTGGCCGACACCCGGTGGATCGCGAGTCAGGCCGCGCTCGGACATGAAGGCCCCGCCGAGGGCCTCGACTATCACGGCGCCCCGGCCATCGGTGTCCTGCGGCGTGTGCCGGAGTCGCCGTGGTCGCTGGTGACGCTGGTGGACCGGCATGAACTCGATGGCACGTTATGGGTCCGCCTCCGGCAGGTCGTCACCGGCGCGGGTCTGCTGCTGTTTGGTCTCGGCATGAGCCTGGCCTATGTCTGGCAGCGGCAGCGTACGTCGCTGGAGATCGCGCGCCAGGTGGAAGAGCGGCGAGCGCAGCGGCTGGCTCAGCTGTACTCCGCGCAGAGCCTGTGTAACGAAGCGATCATCCGCTGCACGACGCCGGCCGAGTTGTTCGCGCATGTCTGTGAAGTCGCCGTGACCAACGGCGGCCTGGCCATGGCCTGGGTCGGGCTGGTGGATGAAGACACCAGGCGGGTGCGTCCGGTGGCGGCGTTCGGACGGGGGACGGAGTACCTCGACGGCATCGAGATCTCGGTGGACGAGAGCAGCCCGCTGGGTCGCGGACCGACGGGCCGGGCCATTCGAGAAGGTCAACCGCGATGGAGCGCGGACTTTGCGCGCGACCAGGCCACCGCCCCATGGAGCGAACGTGGCAAGCCGTACGGATGGGCCGCCTCCGGAGCGATTCCGCTCACCCGGGACGGCCGGCCGATCGGCGCGTTGACCGTGTACGGCACGTCGCAGGACACGTTTGACGACGACAGCCGGCGGCTGCTGGTGGAAATGGGCGCCAACATCAGCTTCGCCCTCGAGGCGTTCGAGCGGGACGCCCGGCGCAGGGATGCCGAGATCCGGGTGCAGGAGAACGAGGAGCTGTACCGCAAGCTCTTCTCGGAGGGGCGTCTCGCGCGGCTGCTGGTCGATCCGGCCACGCAGCGGATCGTCGAGGCCAACGCGGCGGCCGTGGCGCTGTACGGCTGGCCCGCGGAGGAGCTGGTCGGAAAGCCGGTGGCCGAGATCAACACGGCCACGGAGGCGACCATCCGGGAAGCCATGGCCAAGGCGACCCAGGAAGGGCAGACCCGATTCGAGTTCCGGCATCGAACCGCGTCAGGCCGGTTGATTGATGTCGAGGTGCTGTCGAGCAGCGTCACGGTGCGCGGCCGCGCCCTGCTGATGTCGACCATTCTCGACGTCACCGAGCAGAAGCAGCTCCAGGCCCAGTACCTCCAGTCACAGAAGATGGAAGTGGTCGGGCGGCTGGCCGGCGGCATCGCGCACGACTTCAACAATCTGCTGACGGTCATCAACGGCACGGCGGATCTGGCGCGGACGGAGCTGCCCGAGGGCAGCCCGCTGCGCGCGGACCTCGACAGCATCCTGGAGGCCGGCGCGCGCGCGGCTCAGCTGACGAAACAACTGCTGGCGTTCAGCCGGCGGCAGGTGGTGTCGCCGGTGGCGCTCGATGTCGGCCGGCAGGTGCAGGCCACCGCGGACATGTTGCGCCGGCTGCTGGGCGCGGACGTGGCGTTGACGATCGAGGTCGATGCCCAGTTGCCGGCGGTGGTCATCGACCCGGGGCAACTGGAGCAGGTCATCCTGAACCTCGCCGTGAACGCCCGCGACGCGATGCCGGGCGGCGGCACGCTGCACATCAGCGTCCGCCGGGTGCCGGCGGGGGTCGAACTCACCGTGCGCGACACCGGCACGGGCATGACCGACGAAGTACGCGCGCGCATCTTCGAGCCCTTCTTTACGACGAAAGAGGTCGGCCGAGGCACCGGACTCGGCCTGGCGACGGTCTTCGGCATCGTCAAACAGGTGCACGGCACGATCGTGGTGGACACCGCAGTCGGGCGGGGGACGGCGTTCGTCATCACCTTCCCGGCAGAGCCCACGCCGGCCGCCTGAGCACGGCCGGGTGACACGCGTCAGCCGGCAAGCGCCGGGCGCCGCCCGCCCAGGCCCGTGGCCGCTTCGATCGCGCGTGCCATCACCAGGAGTCCCGCCTCGTCGTACAGCCGCCCGGCCAGGGTGAAGCCGGTGGGCGTGCCGTTGTCCCGGAACCCCGTCGGCACCGCCACCGCCGGGTGACCCGTCAGACTGGTGATGGGATTCAGACTGGTGGAATCCAGCGTCACCGGCCCCGCCACCATCACGTCAACACCGCGTGTGGCACGCGCGTACGCCTCCATGAGTGTCAGCCGCACACGGCTTGCCTGGAGGTAATCGACAGCGGTGACCAGGTGGTACGCGCGCAGGTCGTTGCGGACCCGCTGCGCCCGCAGGCCGGCATCGGCGCCCGTCGAGACCAGCGTTTCGAATCCGGCGGCGCGTTCGGTGTACTCGAGGAAGTAGGTGAGGTCGCTCGTCGGCACCTCGACCGTGCGGATGTCCGCGCCCGCCGCGCGCAACGCGTCAAGGGCGCGGGTGTTGTTGGCGCGTACGGCCGGGTCCTTCTCCCGCTCGAGCATGCCCTCCACCACGCCCACCACCTTGCCCCGGGCCGATTCGCGGCTGTCCCACGCGAAGGGCAACCCCTCGGGCACCGACAGGTCGTACCCGTCAGGACCGGCAATGGCGTGCAGGACGATGGCGCAGTCTTCCACCGTCCGGCACATGGGACCGACCTTGTCGAGGGTCCAGCCGGCGGCCATGACGCCGCGTCGACTGACACGGCCGAAGGTCGGGCGCAGCCCGGCCACGCCGCACCGCACCGCGGGTGACAGGATTGACCCGCCGGTATCGGTGCCGATCGCGAAGCCGACCAGGCCGGCAGCCACCGCCGCGCCGGATCCCGCCGACGATCCGCTCGACCCCTGCGTGGGATCCCAGGGATTATTGGTGCGACCGCCGAACCACTGATCGCCAAACGCCAGCTCGCCGGTGGTGAGCTTCGCCACGAGTACGGCGCCGGCGCGGGTCAGGCGCTGCACGACCTCCGCGTCCTCATCGATGACTCGCCGCTCGAACGGCGCCGCGCCCCACGTGGTGGGTGCGCCGCGGGCGGCCACGATGTCCTTCACGCCCCAGGGGATGCCATGCAGCAGTCCGCGATAGTGTCCGCGCGCGAGCTCACGGTCCAGCTCCCGCGCCTGTGCCCTGGCGCGGTCGGCCGTCACGTTCACGACGCAGTTCAGCAGAGGATTGAATCGTTCCAGCCGGCCCAGATACAGCTCGGTCAGTTCCACCGACGACACCAGGCGCCGGCGGATCAGGTCGGCCAGCTGCGTCACGGAGTGGAACGCGAGGTCCTCCAGATTCGCCGGCCGGCGCTGGCGGCTCGGCACGGCCGGACGATGCACCCGGGCCGGCAGGTCCACCGGAAACCCAGGCACCCTCGGGTTGAAGAGCAGCGGCGACGGCACGTCGTTGTCAGGCGGCGCCTGATGGAGACTTTCGGCGCGCGACAGGATCCGATTGAGCGATGCCACCATCCCCTGTTGTTCGGCGTCGCTGTACGTGAGACCCGCCAGGCGGACGGCCTCGCGCACCATTGCCGGGGTCACGCGGGACGAGGGCGCCTGAGACGCCTGCGCGAGGAGCGCTTGTGCAAAGGCCTCGGACCCGATCCCAAGTGTCGCCAACGCGGCGACGAACTGCCGCCGGTCCGGCCCGCTGGTCATCATCGCTGCCCCCTGTGAGGCCTGAGACGCTACCACGATCCGGCCCGGCCCGCGGGCGATCGGTCAGGGGGTCGCGGCCGGAAACCAGTGCCGCGTCCGCACACACACGGCGCACACCGACAACATCACCGGCACTTCGATGAGGACGCCGACGACGGTGGCCAGCGCGGCGCCGGACTCGGGACCAAACAGCGCGATGGCCGTCGCCACCGCCAGCTCGAAGAAGTTGCTGGCGCCGATCAACGCGCCGGGAGCGGCCACCGCGTATTCCACGCCGAACCACTTCATGAGGCCGTACGTCAGCGAGGAATTGAAGTACACCTGAATCAGGATCGGCACGGCGATGAGCGCCACGTGCAGCGTTTTGCCCAGGATGTTGCCGGCCTGGAATCCGAAGATCAGCACCAGCGTGGCCAGCAGCGCCAGCATGCTCACCGGCGCGAACCGCGGCAGCATCGTCTGTTCGAACCACTCGCGGCCGCGCGACCGCACGAGCCACCCGCGCAACAACACGCTGGCGGCCAGCGGGATCACGATGAACACCAGCACCGAGTACAGCAGCACCTCGAACGGCACGTGCAGCGACGACGCGCCGGCCACGAGCAGGCGGACGATCGGCGCGAACAGAATCAGCATGATCAGGTCGTTGACCGAGACCTGCACCAGCGTGTACGCCGGATCGCCGTCCGACAGGTGGCTCCAGACGAACACCATCGCCGTGCAGGGCGCCGCCGCCAGAATGATGAGGCCCGCGATGTATTGATCGGCGTCCGCCGGCGGAATCCAGGGGCTGAACACGACCCGGAAGAACACCCAGGCGATGAGCGCCATCGAAAACGGCTTGACCAGCCAGTTCACAAACAGCGTGATGAACAACCCGCGCGGTTTACGGCCGACCTGGCGGATGGCGCCGAAGTCGACCTTCATCATCATCGGCGTGATCATCAGCCAGATGAGGACGGCAATCGGCGCGTTGATCTGGCTGCCCTCGGCGAACTCGAGGCCGCGCAGGTGCGACATCAGTCCGGGCGCCGCGACGCCCAGCCCCACGCCGGCCACCATGCACAGCGCGACCCACAGACTGAGATAGCGCTCAAAGACCGCAAGACGTCGTGTCGTCATAGGCGATGGTCAACACCCGATATCCTGAGCCGGTGAGGGACGCGCTGTTGCGTCGGCAAACCAGAGCGACCCATCATCGGTGACGAGCGCCGGCACAGACACGACAAGCAGCCGGATCGCCCGGCCGATCGGCACCTGACGATTATCCTCCCCCTTGGTGGCGGTCTCGATGGCGGCCGCATCCCACGCCGGATCGGCGAGCGCCCATTCGGCAAGCGCCGCCGGACGCTCGAGGCGGATGCACCCATGACTGAACGCGCGCCGGGGACGCGCGAACAACGCGCGCGACGGCGTGTCGTGCAGGAACACGCCGTGGGGATTCCGCGCGTCGAATCGAATCAATCCCAGTGAGTTGTCGTCGCCGGGGCGCTGCCGGATGCGCACGTCGCCCGTCCCCACCCGCGCCAGCGCGTCCCCGCTGGGCGGCACCACCTGGCCCTGCGCCGACACCAGCTCGTAGTGATGCCGGGCCAGGTACGCCGGATCGCGACGGATGCGGGGACGCAGCTCCTTCACCGCGATCGAGGTCGGCACGTTCCAGAACGGCCGGAAGGTGATCGAGTCGAAGGTGGCCTCGAACGTGGGCGTCGGCGTCACGGGCGCGCCCGTGATGACGCGCATCTCGACCGCGGCCGGCTGCGTCCATGGCGCGCCGTTCCACGCCCACAGATGGAACATCGGGACGTTGACCAGCACGGTGGACCGTCCGTCGGCCAGATCCATCGTCGAGAGGCGGGCGATCGAATCGCGAATCTGGGCCAGGCGCTGTCGAGGAGTCACCGCCAGCGCGGCCGTCGTCGCCGGCCCCAGCACACCATCAACCGCCAGACCGTGCCGCGACTGGAACCGGCGCAGCCCCTCCGACAGTGTCTCGGTGAGTCGAAGCACCTCCGGCGGCTTCGTCTGGGGAGGCAGGTCGCCCAACGCGATGAGCCGTACATGCAGGATGCCGGCTTCCGGCAGCTCGTCACCGGGCCGGATGACCCGGGCCGGCAGGGTCAGCGGCGTCCATGTCAACGCGTTGACGATGCGTTCGTACTCGGCAGCGGCCTCGCGCAGTCGCGCCAGCTGGGGCGCCTCGGCCGGCGGCTGGACGGCCAGCACCATCGTGAGCCCCAGCCACGCCAGCGCCGCGCGCACGGCCTACCTCGACGGGTTGGAGGCGCGGGCCGCCGCTGCGCACGACCCGAGAAACGCCGAGGTCCGCAGCCACGCGGGATCGTTGGCGTAGGCAAACACCAGGTGCCCGCCCTTGACGGTATCGATGAGCTCGCGCGCCACCGAGGCACGCACGGCCGGACACCCCAGGCTTCGGCCCAGCCGGCCGGTCTGCTTGATGAACGACTCGCTCACATACGGCGCACCGTGAATGACGATGGCGCGTTCGCGGGCGCGGTCATTGATGCCGGGCTCCAGGCCGTCGAGGCGCAGCGAGTACCCGTTCTGCCCGGTGTACGACTCGGCCGTGACGAACAGGCCGAGGCTGGTCTGGTTGGACCCGGGCGTGTTTGAAAAGCGGGCGGCCCGGGTCTCCCCGCTTCCGCGGCCGTGCGCCGCGTGCTCGGTGAACAACACCGCGCGCGTCTGCAGGTCGATGACCCACAACCGGGGCTCGGTCGACGGCAGCGAGTAATCGATGACCGTCAAGGTGGCCGGATCGGCCACCTCCCCGGCGCGCTCGGCGCAGGCGGCCGCCGACAAGGCGAGGTCGAGCACCTCGGCGCGGGGTCCGGCCGCGGCCGGCCGCTCGGTGGCCACAAGGGCGCCTCCGGCCAGCACCAGCAGGGTGGCGACGGTCACGGTCATGCGGGGAGTCACCTTCCCATGGTAACCCGGGCTCGCTAAGATCGGAGCGGATGCGGCACGTCATGGCGATTGTTCCCCTGCAGACCTCGACCGACCTTGACGAGGCGATCCGCGCCTCGGCGGATCATCCGGTCGTGATCTTCAAACACAGCCTCACCTGTGGCACCAGTGCGATGGCGGCCGAAGAGCTGCAGGACCTGGCCGACCGGCTGGGTGAAGCGGCCGATATCCGCGTGGTCACGGTGCAGCGGGCGCGCGACCTCTCGTGGGAGATCGAGCGCCGGTTCGGGATCCGCCACGAATCCCCCCAGGTCCTGGTGCTGCGCGACGGCGCGGTGGTCTGGCACGGCTCGCACTTCCGCGTCACCGCCGACGTGGTCGCCACGGCCCTGGCCTGACCGGCCTCTCGTACAATTGACGGCATGTCCGTCCCGCCCGCCTCGACACCTGCGCCTCGTCTCGACTTCATCCGTGACATCGTCACGGCCGATCAGGCGGCGGGTACACACCAGGGCCGCGTGGCGACGCGTTTTCCCCCCGAGCCCAACGGGTATCTGCATCTGGGCCACGCCAAATCGATCTGCCTGAACTTCGGCGTGGCGCGCGACTTCAGCGGCACGTGCAACCTGCGCTTCGATGACACCAATCCGGTGACCGAGGACGTGGAGTACGTGAACTCGATTCAGGAGGACGTGCGGTGGCTGGGGTTTTCGTGGGACGACCGGCTGTATTACGCGTCGGATTATTTCGAGCGCCTGTATGACTGCGCCGTGCAGTTGATTCGCGACGGCAAGGCCTACGTGGATTCCCTGACGGCCGACCAGATCCGCGAGTATCGCGGCACGTTGAAGGAGCCGGGCCGCGAAAGCCCGTACCGCAACCGGCCGGTCGAGGAGAACCTTGATCTGTTCGCGCGGATGCGCGCCGGCGAGTTCGAGGATGGCGCGCACGTGCTGCGCGCGAAGATCGACATGGCGTCACCCAACGTGACGCTGCGCGATCCCGTGTTGTACCGCATCCGCCGCGCGCACCATCACCGCACGGGTGACGCGTGGTGCCTGTACCCGATGTACGACTACGCGCATCCGCTGTCGGACGCCTTCGAGAGCATCACCCACTCGTTGTGCACGCTGGAATTCGAGGAACACCGGCCGCTGTACGACTGGCTCATCAACAACGTCACGGGGCTGCCGTCCCGTCCTCAGCAGATCGAGTTTGCGCGGCTGAACCTGTCCTACACCGTGATGAGCAAGCGCAAGCTGCTGCAACTGGTGAACGAGAAACACGTGCGCGGCTGGGACGACCCGCGCATGCCGACGCTGTCGGCCGTCCGCCGCCGCGGGTTCACGCCGGAGGCGATCCGGCGGTTCTGCGACGAAATCGGTGTCGCGAAACGCGAGAACCTCGTCGACGTGGGGCTGCTCGAGTTCTGCGTCCGCGAAGACCTGAACGCGCGGTCGCCTCGCGCGATGGCCGTCATCCGGCCGATCAAACTGGTCCTCGAGAACTATCCCGAGGGACAGACCGACACCTTTGAAGTCGCCAACCATCCCGACCGTCCCGAGCTGGGCACGCGGCAGGTGCCGTTTGGACACGAGATCTTCATCGATCGCGACGACTTCATGGAGGATCCGCCGAAGAAGTTCTTCCGGCTCGCACCCGGTCGCGAAGTGCGGCTGCGCGGCGCGTACCTGATCACGTGTCGCGAGGTCGTCAAGGACGCGGCGGGACAGGTGGTGGAACTGCGGTGCACGTACGACCCGGCCACGCGCGGCGGCGACGCGCCTGACGGCCGGAAGGTGAAGGCCACGTTGCACTGGGTATCGGCGGCACACGCCGTGGATGCCGAGGTCCGCTTGTACGACCGGTTGTTCACACACGAGTCGCCCGGTTCGGGTGACGCGGATTTCCTGTCGCAGATCAATCCGGGCGCGCTCGAGGTGGTGACCGGCTGCAAACTCGAACCGTCACTGGCATCCGCCAAGCCTGGCGACCGATTCCAGTTCGAACGCACCGGCTATTTCTGCGCGGATCCGGACAGCGCTCCCGGCCGCCCGGTCTTCAACCGCACCGTCACGCTCAAAGGTGGCATGAACTTCGCTACATAAGGGCTGCGTATGAAACGTCTGTCCTCTTTCGTGTTCGCTGCTCTCGTTGCCGTCATCTCGACGGCGTGTACCTCCTCTCCCTCGTCGCCCGACAATACCGAAGTCACGCTTGCGCCCGGCCAGTCGACGTCGGTGGGCGCGCTGACGGTGAAGTTCATCGGGGTCACCATCGACACCCGGTGCCCGGCCAACGTCATGTGCATCCAGATGGGTGACGCCTACATCGCGCTCGAAGCGTCGGTGGCCTCCACCCGGCGGGCCTTTGAACTCCAGGTCCTGAACCCCATGAATCGAGAGACCGAGATCCGGGGGTATACGGTCGGGGTGGAGACGCTGGCGCCGTATCCGTTCGCACCGGAACCCATCGACCCGGCCAACTATCGCGTCACGCTGCGCGTCACACGGTAAGGCTTACATGTCGCGGCGGGCCGGCGCGCGGAAACCGGCCTGAAATCGGCGTGAGCCATCTGGAACGAAGCTTGATCTGAGGGAGCTCCGATGGCGATCCGGCAACACGTGCACGCTCTGGGACAGTGGCTCATGGTCCGGCACCAGCGACTGGGACGCTGGGCCTGGCCGGCGTGGCTGGCCACGGCGGTGGTGTCGGTCGTCGCCATCAACCTCTTCTTCGTCGTGCCAGGCCCGGGCGGCATCCGGCAGGCGGAAGCCATGCCGGTGGCCACCCTGATCCACGACCTGCGCGACCGGCCGGTGTTCAGCATCTTCAAGGAACAACGGACGACCGTGCCGCTGGCCGAGGTGTCGCCGCATGTCATTCGCGCGGCGCTGGCCGTCGAGGACGAGCGCTTCTACGATCACTTCGGTGTCGATCTGCGCCGCATCGCCGGGGCCGCGCTGGCCAACCTCAAACAGGGGGAGCTGGCGCAGGGCGGCTCGACGATCACGCAGCAGCTGGCGCGCAAGACGTTCCTGAGCGACCACAAGTCGTTCTGGCGCAAGGCGCGTGAGATGGTGCTGGCCGTGAGGCTGGAATGGACGTACTCGAAGGACGAGATCCTCGAGATGTACCTCAACCGCATCTACTTCGGCCGCGGGTTCTACGGCATCGAAGCGGCGGCGCAGGGGTATTTCGGCAAGGCCGCGTCGGCGCTGACCCTCGACGAAGCCGCGTTGCTGGTGGGCCTCATCCAGGCGCCGTCGGCCTATGCGCCGCCCACGCACCTCAAGAAGGCGCTGGCCAGGCGCGAGATTGTGCTGAGCCGCATGGAGGCCGTGGGCGCCATCACGAAGGCCGAACGTGACCGCGCCGCCCGCGCGCGCGTCAACCTGCGGCGCGACCTCGGACAGCCGCGCTTCGGCGAGTACTTCCGCAACCGGGTCGCGCGCGAACTGGTCGACCGCTTCGGCGAGGACCTCGTCTGGAACGGCGGCCTGCGCGTGTACACCACGGTGGATGCGGCCATGCAGCGCGCGGCTGAGCGCGCGCTGGTCAACGGTCTGGCCACCATAGAGAAGCGCCGCGGATTCTCAGGGCCCGTCAAGGCCGACGTCAGCGACAACGGCGGGCGGCCCGACTACCTGCAGGGCGCGCTCGTGGCGATCGACCCACGCAACGGCCACGTCCGGGCGCTGGTGGGCGGACGCGACTTCGACGACAGCACCTTCGACCGCGCGGTCGACGCGCGGCGGCAAGCCGGCTCGGCCTACAAACCCTTCGTCTTCGCCGCGGCGCTCGAACAGGGCGCCAGTCCGGCCACGTTGCTCACCGGCCTCAACGACTCCTACCGCATCCCGGGCGGCCACTGGCGGCCCGACGATGGCGCCACGGCCGGTGTCGAGACGATGACCATGCGGGAGGCCCTGCGGGTGTCGAACAATCGCGCGGCCGTGCGGGTGCTCGATACCGTGGGGATTCGCAGCGCGTCCGCCTACGCGCAACGCCTGGGCCTGGCGCCGCCGCCGGAGGTCCCGTCGCTGGTGCTCGGCGCGGGCGAAGTGTCCCTCATCAGCATGACCACCGCGTATGGCGCGTTCGCCAACGGCGGGATCGTCCATCCGCCGATCTTCATCCGGCGCGTCGAAGACCGCGACGGTCAGGTCCTGTGGCAGGACGACTCCGAATCCCATCGCGCGGTGTCCGAGAGCACGGCGTTCCTCATGGCCGACATGTTGTCGGACGTCGTCAATCGCGGCACCGGCGCGCGGGCGCGGGCGGAGGGGTTCACCCTGCCGGCCGGCGGCAAAACCGGCACGACCGACGACTACAGGGACGCGTGGTTCATCGGATTCACGCCGCAACTGGTCACCGGCGTATGGGCGGGGTTCGATCAGCCGCGCCCCATCGCGCCCAACGGGTACGCGACGGGGCTGGTGGTGCCCATCTGGGCGCGGTTCATGCGTGACGCCACGCGCAGTCATGATTCCGGCTGGCTTCGCCCGCCCGACGACATCGTCACCACCCAGGTCTGCCTGCGGTCCGGGCTGCGGCCCACCGGCGGATGTCACCTGGTGACCGTCGAGGATTTCGGCGGCGCGGAGGAGAAGCTGTCAACCGGCGTGGGCTGGGAGTTCTTCCGCGCCGGCACGGAGCCCGAGGACTACTGTCCCCTGCACGGCGGCCGTTCGTGGATCGAGCGGCTCGACTTCCGCCGCCTCAAGTGCGCCATCATCGGCGGCTGTTGATGTGTCCACACAGTAGGCATGTAGGCATGTAGATTTCTTGGCTTCTTGAAGCCCTGCTGCAGCGTCCACACAGTAGGCATGTAGGCATGTAGGTTCTTGGCCTCTTGAAGCCCTGCTGCAGCGTCCGCACAGCAGACATGTAGGCATGTAGGTTCTTGGCTTTTCTTGAAGCCTTGCTACATGTCTACATGCCTACTGTGTGGACAGGCGAAGTTCATGACAGCAGCCAGTACACCACCGGCACCAGCGCGCCGGCGCCGACCAGCCACTTGCCGCGGCGCCCAAGACCGTTCTTGCCGCGCAGCACGAACATGCCGGTGATGGCCATCATGATCAGCGCGAGGGCGTAGAGATCCGAGATCACCGTCCACGCGCCCTTGGACGCGTTGATGTGCAGCTGATTCAGTTCGAACAACACCGGACGCGGCCGGATCACTTCGAAGATGACGTGGCCGGTGGGCACGTCGATGCGATACGTGCGGCCTTCGTAGAACAGCTGGAGGGTATCGGGATCGGGCCGGAACGCGTTGCGCGGCGGCTCGGTGAGGTTCAGTTTCCGGAGGGCATCAGCGACGAGGGCGTCGCGATCGGCCCCTTGCAAGGGGGCGATCTGCGACGCCTCGCGAATCTGCCGGTAGTTCGGGTTCCAGTCGGCGACGTGATTGAGCGCCAAGCCTGACACGCCGAACACCAGCGTCAGGCCGACGATCAGGTACCCCACGTCCCGGTGAAGGACGTTGTTGTACCGCCGCCACTGCATGCCGGACCGTGCGACGGGACTAGAAGACGATGGCGCCTTCGCCCTTGATCGTCACGTCCACCTTCGGGCCCTTCACCGTCTTCGGGTCGAACGTGGTCTTCTGTTCCTTCGCGTGTTCCTGGCCCTGGGCGATCTGCTGTTCGACCGAGAGGGTTTCGACGCTGATCACGCCTTCGACCTTGGCGTTTTTGCCCTTGACCGACATCGGGAACACGATGACGCCGTCTTCCACCTTGAAGCGGATGGTCTGGAATTCCTTGTCGGAGCCAATCGCCAGCCAGCAGCCCATCATCTGGCACACATCCACGATCGGGCCTTCGACCTGCACGCGCTTGCCGCTGTACTTCTCGGGGTTGGCGTAGATGTCCGAGACCTTCGTCACTTCGGTCAGCGTCAGGGGCGTGCCGAACTTCTTCGACTCCTGAGCCGCCACACCCGCCACCACAGCCGCCACCACCACCAACGACATCACCGCACGACGCATCATCACGACCTCCACCGCCCCATTATCCCTGATCCCTGATCCCTGATCCCTGATCCCTGTGCCCTGTGCCCTGTGCCCTATGCCCTATGCCCTATGCCCTATGCCCTATGCCCTATGCCCTATGCCCTCAGATTGTCCGCCTGCCAGTCCTTGATCATCTGTTTGATGACCTTCTTGTCGTGGATGTGGTCGCGGAGGACGGCGGCGGCCAGGTCCGGCAGTTCGGCGTCGCTGGCAAAGCGCAGGGCGACGAGCTGGTCGGCGGTGAAGTCGGTGATGCGCGGATGCAGGCCCGGCGGCAGGACTTCGCGCAGCCGGAGGCGCATTTCCAGACGGATGACGCGGTCCTGCACGCGCAGCGCGAAGATGCGCGCCATGAAGAACACGATGACCAGCGCCACGGCGGTCAGCGCATGCACGATGCTGTCGCCGGTGCGCAACTGGAACATCTGGTAGAGCGCCCAGATCAGGTTGACGACGATCAGGGGAAAGGCGACGAAGTGATAGGCGGGAACGAACTTGGCGTGATTGCGGTAGTTCTGCACGGTTTCTGGCATGGGCGAGCGTCTCCGGCGGGCGGACCGGCGGAATCATACCTCTGAGGGCCTTGCGGCTCCTGACAAATCGTCGCTCAGGGCCCGGCGCGGTCGACCACGACGCCGCTGAACCCCGGTTCGGCGCGGATGACCCGCTCGATGAGCGCGGTCAGGGCATCGTCGGGGACCATGGTGTTCCGGCCGAAGAGTTTGTCGCCGAGCGAGCGTTGCCGGTGAATCTGAATCGTCCACTCCACGGCGCCCTCGTCGTCGGGTTCCGCCTCTCCGCTGGCGCCGACCAGATACGCGGCGCCGGGCGCGCTGACGTTTGTGTACCAGCCCCAGTCCTCGGCGTCAGGATCGCCCGCCTGGTAACCGGCGGCGCGCAGCGCGTGGACCAACCAGCCGAGCACGGCGTGTCCGGCGATGGGGTTGTAGGGATTGGCCGGCTCCACCCTGGGGTCGAACGCCGCCGTGCGAAACGTGACGAGGTGGGCCATCCAGTGCGCCTCAGTGTGCGGGCCAGCGGCGGATGTGTTTGCCGGCGGCCCGGCTTCCCCAGTATCGCTCCAGGTCCGGGTAGGCAGCCAGCCGCCGCGCGATCGCAGCGTCGCGGTGTCCGGCATCTCGCGTCGCAGCGCGGTGGTCGTGCCCATCGAAGCCTCCCTATCGCTCGCGTCGGTGCGACTGCTGCTGCGCTGACGGCTTCAGCGTGCCCCTTGAACGCCTCGGGGCGGCCACGCACGAGCTCGACCTGGGGAGACACGATCGAGGATCGCGAGAACGACCGCCTCCGGCCGAAAGTCATCTTCGAGCGCGCCCATCACGCAGGCCGAGGCGCCCTGAAGATCGCGGGCATGAAATGCGCTCGCGCCGTAGCCCGGACCGCCGCCATTGTGCCCCAGGAGCACTCCCAACGGCGAAGCCGAATCGCCCATGAGGCCGAGCCCATAGCCGGGTCGACCACCCTGGGGTTGCGGCTCGATCGGCACCGGCACCAGCGTCGTCATCTGGTCAAGAGACTCGGCCGACAGCAGCTGCCCCAGGAACAGGCGGTCGAGAAACCGCGCAAGGTCCGAGGATGTGGAGGCCACGACGCCGTGCGAGACCCAGCCGGGATGGTAGTGCCGCCGCACGTCACGCGGGGCGTCGTCTGTGGAGAGGCGCCGCGACAAGGCCGGAGCGAGTGAGGCCAGGTCGTCGAGAGAGTCCGCGACGAATGTCCTGTGCAGGCCCAACGGCCCTGCGATGTGCTCGGCCACCAGGCGTCGAAACGGCGCTTCGGCGACCTCTTCAACGATGCGCCTGACCAGCATGAAGCCGGGATTGGAGTATCGCCAGCCGTGGCCTGGTTCGAAGGACAGGCCCTGTTCGAACGTCTCGGCGGCAAACCGCTGGAACGACCATGGCGTTGACGGAGTGGTCCTGACGTCGTCGTGATACGCCGGCAGGCCTCCGTAGTCCGGAATGCCCGCGGTGTGGTTGAGGAGCTGGCGGAGCGAGATTCGGTCCCCTTTTGTGATGGCGGGAAACCACCGCGCCAACCGGTCGTCGAGACTCAGCCGGCCGGCTTCGCACAGGCGCAGCACCACGACCGCCAGGAAGATCTTGGTGATGCTGTACGCCAGAAACGCGGGCTCGTCATCCGAAACGGGAACCCACACCGTCTCGGGCTCCGCTCCGGCGCGTGGGACGCAGCTGGCGCTCGCCACTCCCCTGCCGGCGACGGCCGCCGTGAGCAGCTCAAGCAGTGTTGTCTGGCCACGCGTCATCGCGCCGATTCTTACACGCGCCGCTGGCGGCTGCCTGCCGAGTCGGGACGTGCGATCAACGGCACCACCAGAAGTTGGACACCCACGGGGACCGGGCGGGCGGCGCACCACGCGCGTATCCACCCTTCCCGTTGATGACCACCGGGTCGGCAATATCGCCAATCCGAATGTGGCGGAAGCCTCGGACACAGCCCAGGTCGGTGGTCACCGCGAAGTCAATCCGGACCGAACGTGAGCCATCAGCGGCGAGTCGGTCTCGAAGTGTGGTCGAGTACACCCCAATGCCGTGGCCAGGGTAGTCGACCAACTCAATGAAGACTTCGGCCTCTTGACGTGCGATGTCCACGCCGTGATCCTGCCACGTCGCTTGGAATGAACGGACCGACTCGTGCCCCACCAACGCCCAGACAAGGAACGCAAACACCACAACGTAGGATCCGAGCGCGCAGGCAATGGTGCCGAACCGGCTGCCCTGTGACGCGCCCCACCGAACTGCCAACACGGCACCGACGATGGAACCGGCAACAGCCACGATCGGAAAGAACCACCCAAGCCGGAACACGACGATCGAGGCAAAGCACACACCGGCCACGCCCGCCGCCACAATCGCCGACCGGAGCCACTTCACAGCACCCATCCCCTGCTGGCGAGTATCTACGAGCGACGGAGCCCGAACACCGCCACGATCATCAGGATGGTCGCCGACCAGAACAGGAGCTCGCTGGGCTTGGGATGCGTGGTCCGGATGCGCCGGCTCACCAACATGCCGGTCGCCCCCAGCAACATGACCCAACGTATCGGGGCCGGCCAGTCACCCGACAAGACGGACGCGATCGTGACGAGCCAGACAATCCCGATGGCGGCCTCGGCGGCGAGCTGCACCCAAGACCACCCAGTACGAAGCCAGGACGAGGGCGTGCCGCCCGATTCCTGATTGGTCATCGTCCCCCTTCACGACTTGTCCGGCTGACGCTGGCGTTCACCAGCGGCGGCCTCATCATTGCACCGGCCGCCGTCTGGTGCAACGCAAGTTAGGCATCCTTCTCTCGGGTGCCCGCCAACCGACGTCGAAAATGGCCGGCGACCAAGGCCACCCCAACGAACGCACCGCCAAGGAGTCCACTCACCCACGGGTACAACACCGGATAGAGGAGCGACGGCCATACCTGGAGAACGTCCGAACAATATCCGCTGGGGTGAGGGACGACGTGGCGAATCAGGAGCGCACGCACTGGGGGCTCGCATCGCTCCTCGTAACCGAACTCATCCTCAACGACTTTACCGTCGCCGAAGACTGACACCGTGCGATACCGGTTCCCGCCAAGGCGTTGTGCGATGACCAGCCGTTCGGCCCCCTCCCGGTCGTGAAGCCTCTGCAGGTACGAGAAGCCCCAGTACCGGTTCGCATCTCGTTGGTTCACCCGGACCGTAGCGGGCAGGGGCGAAGACCGCACCTGGCCGTCAACAACAATTCGGACAGTGCCCGGTTTCGTCACCGTACTGTCTTCGAACGGTTCACGCGGCTTGATGGGATAGTCATCAGTCATCTGCACTCGGTGCCCGCCGATTCGCGCTTCGAGCGCGCCGTTGGGGATTCGTTCCACCGAATAGCGGTCAGACACCCTGTTGCCGACTGCGGCTTCGCGAGCCATCAGAAGGAGAGGTGGCGCAGACACCCCGAGCAGTAGAAGACCAGAGACCAATAAGGCGCGCATCTGCGAGTCGCTTGAGCCTCCTAGTATGCCTAACGATAGCGCTCACCCTCGCCGGGAAGCGGCGCGCGAGCGACACGGCGGCGTCGGGTGCAGCGCACGTTGGGCCGCCTGTTCAAGCGCCCGTCGCTCTCTCACGGCCACAGACCTCTTGAGGCCACGACTGCCGCAATTGCCACCGCAGCCGACACAAAGAGAAGAGTGGTGCTTAGTCTTGGCCTGACGATCTTCAGCCGACTGGCGAACACACTGATGCCGCTCGCGATCAGGACCAGCCAGGCAGAGGTGGGTGGCCCCTCGGTCGCCATCGCCGTGACGATCGCGACCAGCCAACCCAGCCCTATCATCGCCGCCCCCAGCAGCTGCAACCATGACCAAGCATTTGGAGCGTCAGTGGCAGTCATGCCTATCTCTCTTCCCGTCGCATCTTCGTCAGCCCAACGCTGGGCATCAGCCGCAGCGGCGCTCATTCTGACACGCGCCGCTGACCGCTGCATGCCGAGTTAGCCCGCGTCCCCAGCACCCTCTGCGGACGGAAAGCTCCGCCGGCCTCGGACGAATGCGACGACGGTTACGTGGGTCTCGGTCAGCTGGTACATCAACCGAAATCCTCGAACAAACAGTTCTCGGGTTGTCGGATGGGACTGATCGAGCACCAGTCGGCCGCGTTCGGCGAGGTGCGACAAGCTCTCGGCGGCTGCGAGGGTATCTGAGAGTACCAGCCGGGCGTTCTGCGGAGAAGTCTTGCTAATGTACGCGACGACTTCGTCGAGCGAGGCCGATGCCGACGCCGCCCACGCTACTTGTCGGACCCGACCAACCACTTGCGTCGCAGTTCGGCTTCAACGAGCTCGTGTGGAACAACCCGGCCAGCTTCGGCGTCGGCCTGGCCAGCCGCGATGGCTTGGGTCACGTACAGCTGATACTGCACGTCTTCAAGGGTGCAGTCGTCCGGAAGGCGCTCAAGAACGGCCAAGACAGTTTCTTTTGTCGTCATCGAACCTCCCCGCCCTGAGTATACGCCTCGCATTCGAGGTCACGCCGACGCGGCCGTTGTTTTTTGGTACATGAATCGTATTACCCGGCTGGGTGTTCAGCGGGCTAACGCCCGGCTTCAGCCGCGGCAGCGCTCATTCTTACCCGCGCCGCTGGCGGCTGCAGGCCGAGTTAGACCTCGGACTTCTCGAGCCCGAGCCAAGTCCGTACCGCCGACTCGACTTCGCTGAGTTGCGCGGAAGACAGGCGACCCAGCACGCGAAGCAGCTTCGCATGAGGAATGGTGATCAGGTTCTGGCAGTCGAACGCGCCCTCCCTCAGGAACGGAACCCGAACCGCCGCCTCGAATTGGGAGGCTCGGACGCTGGTGGTATGAGGAATCAAGGTGACGAGGGCGCGATCGATATCCGTGGCGGGCACACTGATGACCAGAGCCCGACGCACCTTGGCGACTATGCCCAAGTCGACCAGCCACCCCTCGCCACGCCGCGGCTGGCTCACTGGCCCTGCTCGTGCTTGTCGAATTCCTGAAACAGCGCATCTGCCGCAGCCACCAAGTCGGCGTCGCTGGGCAAATCGTGGTCCTCGGTGCTCGCACGTCGCAACAACGCCGCGATGACCTCCTCACGCTGGTCCGCGGGCAGTGCTTCGACTTCCGCGACGAGCTTCTCAACCACTGGCGTCATGAAACCGCCTACTCCTTTTGAATTGCGAACCAAGACCCTGTTGATTCCGAGGTCTAACGACAGCGCTCACCCGCGGCCGCACTCGGCTCCTGACGGCGCGGCCGTCGGGTGCAGCGCAAGTTAGGCATCGCGCCCGGATGCACTCGAGCCCCCTGGCCGCACGGAAACCAGATCGTTGTCGGCAACTTCGCGGAGGTCGGCGGGATGGAGCGTCACGAGGGCTTGGGTTCGTCCTGATGCCGCGACAAACTCAACCCCGACCGCGTCAGGCGAGTACACCTCGACGACGGCCCCAAGGTCGCCGGCCCGCAGGCCGTGGGCCGGCAGGTCGTGCGTCAGAACGACGACGTCGAGGGGATGCAGCGTCATAGGGCGTCTCCCGGATATGCGGTCACGAACCGCGGCAGGTCAGTATTGACGAGAACGATCCACACGCTGACCACGCTGGCTGACTGCCCGTTCGGTCCTATGAGGATAGCCCGAATTGTCCATGGCTGGCCGTGGGGCTCTGGCGGCGCTGGCTGGGCCGGCTGGCTCAGATGCTGAATCCGGAGGTCTGCCTCCAAGGTCTGCCAGTCGTCTGCGGAGTAGCCCAAAGCGGCGAAGAATCTGGCCTTGAATCGACCCACCGGATGCGTCGGATTAAGGAGGTACCCATGCAGCTTCCTGGGATCAATCTCCGCACGGTCCGCATTCGGAAGGAGCACGGCCGATTCTACCGTCGTCTGAGCTTGGTGTTGAACGCGGATGCCTAACGCCCGGCATCAGCCGCAGCGGCGCTCATTCTGACACGCGCCGCTGTCGGCTGCATGCCGAGTTAGGCCGGTCAACATCCCTTGGTGTACACAACCGCGAAGCGTGATGAGCCATCCGGACTGAAGAAGTCGGCAGCTGTTGACCGCAGAGTGGGCGGCAGGACCTTCGGCGGCTCCACTGGGTCGCCGCATGCGAAGTCAGACTCGACCTCAGCGCGAAATTCGATGTCCCGACCTCTTACTGCCTCAATCAGATAATTCCCGGTCTCGGCGGTCCTGCGAGAACCGTCCGGCCATTGCACCGTGACCCCGGCCAAGCGCACGATCTGGCCTTGGATAGATTCGGCTGTCGCCTGTAGAACCGGCCCCTCCGGTGACAGCCAGCCCCGCGCTCCAATGGGATGGACCACATGGACCCACTGGCCCCGGACACCGACGCCCTCCACATGGACACCGTATGACCAATCTCCAACGTCAGAGATCCACTCGTGAAAGCGCCCTGGTTGCGTACGCGACTCGACTTCCAAGGCGACCGCAAGCGTTTCGAACTGACCCCATCCCGCAGGTTCGAACGTACCCCGACGCACCCGAAGGCTGGCATAGATCGTTCCGGCCACCCGAGCGTCATTCTTGGGTTCATCTCGCAGGATGCCAATGGCAAGCCGACGGCCCTTGAAAGACGCAGAACGACAACCAACCGGTTTTCCACCGCAGAGCGCGTCGAGGCGTGTCAATTCGGTCTGATACAGTTCGTCGACCGAGCCGCTCGTCAGGACTAGAACCGCCACATGCAAACGCTGTGCAGCGTCCGGCACAATGGTCCCCTGAGTCGCCGGTCTTGCGACCACGGAGGCGCAACCACCGTACGCGAGCACCCCGATCGCGATGAAGACGACGGCCACCGCTTGTCGAAGCATTCAGCTTTTCTCTTGAACGGCCTAACGCCCGCGTTGTCCTGCGGCGTCTTTCCATAGGTTGCCGCCAGCAAGCGGAGCGAGCAAGGCGGCATCCTTGAAGCCGCCGTCAGGACCAACGCGAGGTTAGCCGGTGGGGATGCTTCAGCCGCACGCCAGCGAGCCCCCTTCACGAACGAAGCGCAGGCAGCCGACGGGCGCTCGATCTTGCGCGGTTGCGGCGCTCAGGTGCGCGCATACAGCCGCGAGCGCCACGAGCGGAGATGTCGCGTGCATTCGTCGCTCCATACGACGTCGGCGACATGCGACCACGAGGCGGCCGTTAGCGCGCTAGCCGCGACGCAATCGACTCGCCTCGCGGCGCGTGCTGATCACCGCAACGAGCACGCCGAGCCCGATCAGGCCGTAGCCGAGCCATCGCTCCACCCCAAAGAGGATGCCCGCGAGGACCAAGCCACCGCCGACGACCACTCCGCGCGTCAGCGAATGGCGTCGATTGGCCAGGCGGTTCGTCAGCAGGGCTGCGGTCACGCCGAGTCCAGCGAGGATCGCTATCCCGAGGTACACGGTCGTCTGCATCGCGCCTCCGGTCCTGTGTGAATGCTAGCGCGTTGTCTGGCTAACTAGTCATGGAGTAGACCGCTAAACGAACCCCTGCAGCCATGCACAGACCGGCGTCGTCGAACATCTCCATATCTTGTTGACTCGCCGAATGATAGCGGGGAGGCCACCATTCATCAACGCGTGCATGGCTGCGGAGCCGATGCATGGCTGCGGCCGCTTCGCAGCCATGCACGACGCACAGGAACGCCGCATGGCCGCAACTGCTTGTGCCTGCGGCATTTCGCGGAACACCCGTCCGGACCCGAACGTGCATGGCTGCGGCCGCCCCGCAGCCATCCACATCCGGACCACATCCACGTTGGCCCATGCGGCCGCTCACAGTCGATCCATCGGGCTCGTCACCCCCAGCCCACCGCGGTTCAACACATGCGTGTAGATCATGGTCGTCGACACGTCCGCATGGCCCAGCAACTCCTGCACGGTCCGGATGTCGCTGCCCGACTCGAGCAAATGCGTGGCAAACGAATGCCGGAACGTGTGACACGTGACCCTCGCGGTGACCCCCGCCTCCCTCGCCGCCGCAGTCACCGCGCGCTGAATCACCGATTCATGCAAGTGAAACCTCGACGGCGGACCAAACTGTGGGTCGCGTCAACCCGCCGGGTGAGCGCGGCGGATGGGCGACGGACCGACTCGGAGTGAGGCGACTCGAAGGCACGAAAGCTGAGCCGGAGCCGATGACCACCAGCGTGGGGATGGGGGTCCCCACGCGAGCTGACGCAAGGACACGCCGGCGGAGGCGCAGGTTTCGAGCCTCACTCCGCGGAGGTCCGACGACCGGCCGCCGCGGTCACGACTCAGCATCACTCAGCCGAGCCGGCGGGCGATGGGATGGTCGGATCGCAGCTGCAACAGGTCCCACTGGTTCCCGTACAGGTCCTCGAACACGGCGACGATGCCGTAGTCGGCCTCCTTCGGCTCGCGCACGAAACGCACACCGCGCGAGGTGAAGAGCCGGTAGTCGCGCCAGAAGTCGTCCGTGCTGAGGAAGAACCCGACGCGGCCGCCGGTCTGGCGGCCGATGACCGCCTGCTGCTCAGGCGTCGACGCGCGCGCCAGCAGGATCGTCGCCTCCGTGGATCCCTTCGGCGCCACAACGACCCACCGCTTGCCCTGGTCGGGCTGCTCGAGGTCCTCGATCACCTCGAAGTCGAGCTTCTGCGTGTAGAACTGCAACGCCTCGTCGTAGTCACGGACGACGAGCGACACGTGCACCAGGGCCCGGCGCGGCGCTGACACGACAACCCGCTCAGCGATGCTGGTCGATCAGGATCGGATTGCCGTCCGGATCCGACAGCGTGATGTGCGCGGGCCCTGTGGTCGACTCGTCACACTCGGCCGTCAGCGTCAGGCCGGCCGCCTTGAGCCGGCGCTGCAACTCGCGCACATCGGTGAAGGGATCCACGGCTTTCGCGTCCTGATCCCACCCGGGGTTGAACGTCAGGATGTTCTTGTCGAACATGCCCTGGAACAACCCGATGATGTGGCTGCCGTTCTTGAGAATCAGCCACCCCTGCTCCTGATTCCCACCCATCGTCGTGAAGCCAAGCTTCTCGTAGAAGGCCTTCGACGCCGCAATGTCCTTGACGGCGAGGCTGACGGAAAACGATCCGAGATCCATGAATCACCTCATGACCCCAGGTCTGACGACCCGGGACTCCACTAACGCGTGATGATCTTGCCGGGCAGCGCCCAGGTCACCCTGGTGGCGTCGACGACGGCGACGCCGTTGACGAAGACATACTCGATCCCTTCCGAGTACTGATGCGGCTCGAAGAACGTCGCCTTGTCGCGAATGGCCGCCAGGTCGAAGATGACGAGGTCGGCCGCCATGCCTTCACGAATGAGGCCCCGGTCCTTGAGCCCCATGATGGCCGCGGGCAGCGACGTGGACGACCGGATGGCCGACTCCACCGTCAGCACACCGCGCTCGATGGCGTAGTGCCGGATCTTGCGCGGGAAGCTGCCGTAGAAGCGCGCGTGCGTGGACGGCGGCCCGTCCAGCAGCGCAATGCCCGCGTCGGTCGAGGTCGCCACCCACGGCTGCCGCGCAAACGCCTCCATGTCGTTCTCATGCATGGAGAACCCGCGCATGCGCGCGCCACCGGCGCGGTTGGGCAGCCCCTCGAGCTGAATCTGAATGGCCGCCTCCACCGGATCCACCCGCCAGAGCGTCGCAATCTCGGCCAGCGTCTTGCCGTACAGCGACTTGTCCGTGTACTCGTAGACCACCACGTTATCCGCACCGCCACGACGGGCGATCTCGTGCGCGATGTCCGACCGCACGGTGGCCGCCAGCTTCGCGTCGCGCAAGGTCGTGCGCAGCGCCTCGGCCCGCCCGCCGGCCGGCTGCGTCGCGTTGCCCGGCCGCACCGCCCAGTCGGGAATCAGCACGGTCGATCCGTCGGTGCCGCTGGTCGGGTAGGGGTACTGATCGGCCCACACATCCACGCCGCGCGCACGCGCCCGCTCGATCAGACTGATCGCCGCCGCGCTCGACCCCCAGTAGTTGGCGCCCTTCGCCTTGATGTGCGACGCGACGACGCGCGCGCCTGACTTCTCCCCAATCTCAATCGTCTCGCGCACCGCATCCAGCAAGGTCGGCGGCCCCGGCCCATCCTGACTGGGCACGTACCACAGCGGGTCACTGCCTTCGCTGCGCTCGTGCGAGATGTACACACCTTCAAACGCCGGCAGCTCCTTCGCCAGTTCCACCACCTCGGCCGTTGTGCTCCATCGGCCCGGCTCGTACTCGAGGCCGGCGCTCATGCCCACCGCGCCTTCCTCCAGCGCCTGCCGCACCAGCGCACGCATCTTCACAATTTCCTCGTCGGTCGCCGGCCGCCGCGTGTCGCGCCCCATCACCTGCGACCGCACGGCGCCATGCCCCACCAGCAGCATGGTGTTGGGGCCAATCCGGTTCTTCTCGATGAGCGCCCGCTGCGTCGCAATGGGCCAGGGCGATCGCCCGTCCTGATTGACCACCACGGTCGTGATGCCCTGCGTCACCAGGTTCGGCGCCGCGCGCACCTGCGGATTCTGGTCGCGGAATCCCCCCTGCGGCCGCGCTCCATCGTCGGCATGCGAGTGAATGTCGATGAAGCCGGGCGACACGTACTTGCCGGCGGCGTCAATCACACGCGCCGCCGTGGCGTCGGCCAGCCGGCCAACCGCAACGATACGATCGCCGCGGACGCCGATGTCAGCGGGAAACCAGGGATTGCCGGTGCCGTCGTACACCCGGCCGTTCTTGATGAGCAGGTCAAACGCCTGAACAGGCGCCGCGGTCTGTGCGGCCAGCATCGCGGCCGAAGCCACGGCCACACCAAGGCCGGTCAGAAATCGGATGCGCATGCGGGGAGCATACAGGAAGGCGTATCATGCGCGCGGGAGATCTCCATATGCCTCGCACCCGCCTGATTGCCACCGCGCTCGTCGCCGCCCTTGCCGCCCCAGGCCTCACCCTGGACGCCCGCCAGTCGCAGAGCTCGCCGCGCCTGATGACGGTGCGTGACACCCAGAACATGGTGACGGTCGGCAGCCCCACCATCTCACCCGATGGCCAATGGGTGCTCTACACCCAGGCGGTGCGCGACTGGGAGGATGCGCAGCTGCGGACGCGGACGCACATCTGGCGCGTGAAGATTGACGGCACCGAGCGCCGGCAGCTGACGTTTGGCGCGTCGAACACCACCTCGCCGGCGTGGTTCCCCGACGGCCGGCGCATCGCGTTTCTTTCGTCGCGACCCGCGGCCACCGGCGCGGCCCCGGCCGGAGGCGGCGCGGCCGCAGGCGGCGACGGCGGCGGCAATCAGGTCTACATGATGTACACCGATGGCGGCGAAGCCTGGCAGGCCACCAAACACGAAGGCGGCGTGTCCGGCTTCTCCATCTCGCCCGACGGCCGGATGCTGCTGCTCACCGCGCAGGATCCGCTGACCGCCGACGACCGCCGCCGCCAGCGCGACCGCGATGACGCCGAGGTGGTGGACGAGAAATTCCGGTGGACCCACCTGTGGACGCACGACGTGGAAAGCGGCAAGACCGCGCGGCTGACCAAGGGTGATTTCGTGGTGAGCGATCCGCAGTGGTCGCCCGACAGCACGACCGTCGCATTTGTCACGCGCCCGACGACGAAGGTGGACGATTCGGCGTGGTCGGACGTGTGGGTCACCGACCTGACCGGCAACGCGCGCAAGTTCTTCGAAAACCGCGGCCCGGACA
>CAYYFE010000003.1:33336-222240 GCA_964471115.1 uncultured Solibacteraceae bacterium | reverse complement strand
GGGCAGCTCACCGTCGTCTCCGACGCCGCCTTGCCGATCGTGAACGTCGCTGACCCGCTTGAGCCGTCGTGGTTCGCGTCGCCGGCAAAGGTTGCGTTCGCTGTCGCAGTGCCCGCATCGGTGTTGGCCGTGTAGGTCACCACCACCGCGGCATTGAGGCCGCCCGGCCCCGTGGCTGTTGCCGTGCATGGCGTTGCGGCGCTGCCGGTGTAGGTCACTGAAGCGGGGCACGTCACCGTGACCGTTGAGGGCGCCGCCACCACCGTGTACGTCCACTCGGTGGTCGTCGAGTCGCCGAGTGAGTTGGTGGCGGTGACCTGGAACGGATGCGTCCCGATCGTGGATGTATTGATCGCGGCGCCAAGCGCGACCGTGCCGATGCATGTCGCGAGCAGTCCGCCGGAGCTGTTGCAGGCATAGTCCGCCAGGACGGTCTGGCCGAAGGTGTAGGTGGTCGGAGCGATCGGAGGCGTCGCGGCCGTCACGCTCAGTGCGTCACGCACCTCGACCACGACCTCGTCACTCGCCTGCAGACCGTTGCCATCGTCAACTGTCAACGTGAAGGTATGGAGGCCAATCGAGGCGTTGGTGATCAACGTCGCGCCTGTGCCGATCACGGTGGCGCCTTCGGACCAGGTGTAGGTCAGCGTGTCGCCATCGGGATCTGACGACCCGGCCCCGGCCAGCGTGACACTTGCACCAGCGGGCGAGGTGGCCGACACGACCTGATCCGTCCCGGCAACAGCCGACGGCGCCTGGTTCGTACGCGGACCGAACACATACACGGCACCGGAGTTGGCGCGGCCGTTGTCTGCCTGGTTGCCGTCGACACCCGTGGCGCTGCTGTCTTCGCCTCTTGCCGTGACGAGTACGTCGTCGCCGGAGATCGCCACCGCGTCGCCAAACAAGTCCGAGGTCTCCGCGATGGACGCCTTCAAGTAGGCCTCTTCGGTCCAGCTGCCACCATCTCGGCTGAACACGTACGCCGCGCCGGACTGGTTGGTCTTGTGGGGACTGCCGATGGCGATGCGATCTCCAGAAATCGCCACGGCCCAGCCGAACCGATCGCCGGCGGCCGTGTTCGACGGTTTGAGGAATGCCTCCTGCGCCCAGGTGGTGCCGCTGCGAACGAACACGTACGCGGCGCCGGCATCGGTCGCCGAGTTGTCGCCCGGGTTGCCAATGAGGCTGTCTTCCCGGTAGGCACCCACAACAATCCGTTCGCCGGAGACGGCCACCGCAAATCCGAAGTGGTCACCGGCACCGGTATTCGAGGCCTTGAGGTAGGCCTGCTGGCTCCACGTCGTGCCCGTGCGGGCAAACACCCACGCCGCACCGGACTCCAGGGCCGAGTTGTCGCTCTGGTTGCCGTTGACACCGGTCGCGGCGCTGTCCTCCCCGCCGTTGAACTCTATGGCGGAGCCCACCACGAGCGTATCGCCGTCAAGAGCCAGCGTGCGACCGAAGACATCGCCATAGGTGAAGCCCGGCAGGGCGCCGGCAATGGTCGAGGGTTTGATGTACGCCTGCTGGCTCCAGGTCCCGGCGTTGCGGACGAAGATGTACGCGGCGCCGGCGTTTGATGCCGCGTTGTTGGTGGGCGTGCCGTCAACGCTGTCCTCGCCCTGCGATCCCACCGCGATCGTGTCACCCGAAATCGCGACCGACACCCCGAAGTGGTCCTGCTGGTCGGCATTCGACGCCTTGAGGTACGCCTGCTGCGACCATGTCGTCCCGTTGCGCACAAAGACGTAGGCAGCGCCTGTCTGCACCGCAGAGTTGTTGCTCTGCAGCCCCCCGTTCACAGCGCCATTTACGCCGCGTGCATTGCTGTCTTCCCGGTTGGCGCCGACGACGATCGTGTCGCCGGAGATGCCGACCGACGCGCCGAACTCGTCGCCGGCGTCGGTGTTGGAGGCCTTGAGGTACGCCTGCTGCGACCAGAGGCCCGCGTTCCGGACGAACACATAGGCCGCGCCCGATTCGAGGGCCGAGTTGTCAGCCTGGTCGCCGTTCACCCCAGTCGCGCTGCTGTCTTCCCGTATGGTGCCCACGACCGCGGTATCGCCGTCGACGGCGAGTGAATAACCCAGCACATCGCCGATGTCCGGGGTTGATGCCTTGAGGTAAGCCTGTTGAGTGAAGCCGCCCGCCGGCACGGTGGCCGCAATCGCCTCGGCCAGCGTGGCATAGGCCTGGGGCCGGGCCACCGCGCCGTCGCCCCAGAAGGGCGCGATGCACAGGGCAAACACGATGACGAGACGGACCGCGTGGGCACGCGACCAGACAATGATGTGAGTGGGCCAAAAGCGATTGCGCATAGTGTCCATCCAGACGACTCGGTGGTACTGGTGAGGCTGGATTAGGCCCCGGACCGTGGCCGCGTCGATAGACGCGAATTCACCTGCCTGGAACGACAGGGCGGTACAAGAATTTGTACTTTGGGGGCGGTCAGTTGGGCTGTTCGTCGAGCGTCGCCCACCCCTGACGCAGGGCGTACAGCGCCGCTTGCGTGCGATTGGTGACGTGCAGCTTCTCGAAGATCACCCGAAGCCGGTTGGACACGGTGTGCACGGACCAGTCCAGCGCGTCGGCAATTTCCCGGTTGTCGCGTCCCTGCGCGACCAGACGCAGGACCTCGATTTCCTTCTCAAGCAGGCGCTGGAACTTGGGCAGGTCCTTGGGCATGAGATGGAGTTCACCAAGGACTCTGGCCGCGATGACCGGATCAACAAGATATTCGCCGCGGTGCACGGCCTGGATGGCCGCAATCAGCTCAGACGCATCGACGGTCTTGAGCAGATAGGCGCGGGCCCCTGCGCGAATGGCCGCGAGCATGTACGGTTCCTCGCGATACATCGTGAGCGCGATGATGCGGGATGCGGGTGCCTCGGCAAGAATGCGCCGGATGGCTTCGACGCCATCCATCCCTGGCATCGCCAGGTCCATCAACACGACGTCGGGCTCATGTCTCCGGCGCAACTCGACGGCCTCACCGCCGTCCTTCGCTTCGGCCACGACGGTGAAGCCACCGATGGACGCACAGATTTCGTGCAGGCCCTGGCGCATCAGGGTGTGGTCATCCGCGATCAGGATTCGAATGGGCATCATGCCGCTCCGTCGTGGAACACGGTACAACAACCGTCAGCGTGGTGCCCCGGCCTGGTGCCGACTCGATCGTCAGGTCGCCCCCCATCATGCGCGCCCGTTCAGTCATCCCCATCAGGCCGAACCCGTCGCCCACGGCGGTCGGCGTCACGGCCCCGGGTTGGAAGCCCCGGCCATTGTCGCGGATCGTCAGCCGGACGTGCGACGAATCCTGGGTCAGATCCACCCACACCGCTGACGCCTGTGCGTGTTTGACGATGTTGTTGAGGCCTTCCTGACAGACACGGAACAGCCGGAGGGCCGACGCCGGCGACAGCCCTCCGTCGACGGCCTCAATGCGGCACTCAATCGGGATGCCGGCGGCGCCAGCCACGCGGGTCGCCGCCTCGCGAATCGACTCCCCCAGCCCCTGTCGTTCCAGGTGGTACGGCACGAGATCGTGCACCACGTCCCGGACCTCGCCAAGCGCCTGGGACGCGGCATCGGCAATGTCGCCCAGCTTCTTCCTGGCCGGACTCTCGTCGGTCAGCGCCTGCTCCACGAACCGTGCCCAATTTTTCATGACGACCAGCGTCTGCGACACCCCATCGTGCAGTTCCGCGGCAATACGACGACGGTCGGTTTCCTGCGAATCGATGAGCTGCCGCGCGAAGGCCTGCTGCAGGGCCTGACGACGCTCCAGCGTCCCCACGCGCCACCGGTACGCACCAACCGTCGTCAGCATCACGACGCCGAACACCACGCCGATGAACCAGGTCGTGCGATAAAAAGGCGGAATCACGGCCACCACGACGCTGGCGCCCGTCTCATTCCACACGCCGTCGCGATTGGCGGCAATGACGCGGAACGTGAATGTCCCATACGGCAGCGCGGCGTACCGGGCGGTGCGATCGGTGCCGGCCTCCACCCAGTCGGGATCAAGCCCCTCCATGCGGTAGCGGAAACGTGCCAACTCGGGCCGGATGAACGTCAGCGCCGCGTACCGCGCCTGGAACTCCGTGCTGCCGGAACGGACTTCAATGTGATCACGCTCGGGGCGGGGGAACCCGCCGATGCTCAGATCCAGGAACGTCACTGGAGGCGGCGTGGTGTTATGCGTCAACGCGGCAGGGTTGATGACCGCGACGCCGCGTTGCGTCGGAAACCACAGCCGGCCATCCCGCGCACGGATGCCGGATGGCTGACCGAGGCCGTTGGCCTCGGCATTGGCCATCCCATCCTCGCGCCCATACAGCACCGACATGACCGTGCGTTGCCGGCCTGCCGCCACCGCCTCGAGGGATGCCCGATCCACGCGGTAGATCCCGACGTTGGAACTGATCCAGAAGCGCGCCCGGTCGTCCTCGATGATCCGGAACGCCCCATTGGTCGGCAGCCCCTCGCGCACGGTGAAGCGGGTGAAGCGGCCGTCGCGATACATGAACAACCCGGTGTCGTACGTCCCGAACCAGAGGGTCCCGGAGGCATCCTGGTGAATCGCGCGCACGCGCTTGCCCGTGAAGCCTGTATCCACGCCGACCTGGCGCAGCACGCCGTTCACCACGCGGGCCAGGCCGTCGCGATTGCCGACCCAGTGCGTGCCGGACCGGTCCACGTACATGGCGCTCGTTTCCCCGCCGGTGTCCGTCTCCGTCATATTGAGCCGGCTGAACACGCCGTCCCGATACCGCAGCAGTCCGTTCTCCGTACCGATCCAGATATCCGCGCCCTCGCCTTCGTACAGCACGTGCGCGGTGAACGCCCATCCCGGGTCGATCGTCTCGGTACGGTCGCCGCGGATGCGGCGGAGTCCGTCGAGGAGGCCGACCCAGATCGCGCCGTCGCGCGCTTCCATCAGCGACAGCACATTCCCCGGCGCGCCGTTGCGATTGCGCAGGTTGTACTTCTCCGACACCCGCGCAAAGACGCCGTGGTCATACCGCGTCAAGCCCGGCCACCCGCCGATCCAGATCGCACCGTGCCGATCCTGAAGGATCGGATACGTGTTGTCAGCCGCAAGCCCATCCGCGGACGTGAACGAGACAATCGATGGTTCCACCAGCCGTGTGAGGCCGGTGTTGCTCCCGACCCAGTGCGTGCCTTCGCGGTCTCGAAACACGGTGCGGATGTTGTTGTCGGGCAGGCCATCAGCGGTGGTGAAGGACCGGAATCGGCCCTCGCGAAAACGCGCGATCCCGTTCGCCGAAAAAAACCAGATCGTCCCGTCCGGGTCCTCCACGCGGCCGAACAGTTCCAGCCCCACCTGGCCGGCGTCCCGCCCATACGTCCTGCGCGTCCCATCACGATCCAGGGAGATGAGGTCGCCGCCGGTTGGTTGCAGAGCCCAGAGGCGACCGGATCGATCTTCGTACGCGTATCGCCCGGGCAAGTGCACCGTCCGAGTCAGCCGGCCGGCCTCAAAGCGATACGCGCGCCCGGCATCGTCTCGGTACCAGCGAGCGCTGTTCTCGGCATTGGTCCCCGCATAGGTCAGGCCGGCAGGCTCCGTTGGTGGCTGGAGGGCAGGATCCGCCACGAATCGATCCTCGCTCCAGACGGCAATGCCGCCTTCTGTCTCCGCCACCGCCTTGCCCTGCCACCGATGCGACCGGAGCGTTTTTCCTGGCGGCAAGCCGTCTGCGCCACCCACAGTGACGAACCTGCCACCGACCAACCGCAACAGTTCCCCTGTCTGCAACGCCACAAACAGCCGGCCGGCGTCATCGACCACCATCCCGGCGAAACGCGAGTGCGGCAATTCGGAATTGGTCGTGGTGTCAAACGTGCGGAAGCTGCGACCGTCGAAACGCGCGAGGCCACCCAGCGTCGTCATCCAGAGAAACCCGTCCGGCGTCTGGGCAATCTCCACCACGGAACTCTGCGGCAGTCCGTCCGCAGTCGTCCACGTCGTCATGCGATATTGCGCCGATGCGGGCGGAGCGACCAGGACGAACGCCAGCAGCAGGACGCTGGGCCACACGAGGCGCGGGCGGTGACAACTGGGCATCGCCCTACGTGTATTGCCCATCCCGCATCAGCGGGTGACGCCCACCGTCGGGTGCGAGGAGGTCGACACGGACGACCGCGATCCGCGGCTGACACGCCGGCACATACACGCGATCGATGTGCACCACGGCGTCGGGCGACGAAAACGCGGACGGCCCCACCCGACCACCGAAGTGGTCGCTGCGGCCGAACGCGATGTGCAGCCCCAGCTTCTCGTCGAGCAGCACTTCCCCGATGGGTTCGATGCCGAATGCCGCCAGCACACCCAGGCCAAGTTCGGCGATGTTGCCGTAGGCCGGCTCCCGCTGCAGCCGATCAGCCTCGCCCTGTGCGGCCGGACCACCCGGGCGCACACGCACGGCGCGGTTGGCCTCGACGTCGTACACCACGACCTCGTCGCCGAACTGCACGGGGAGTTGTCCGGCGGTGCGACTGGGCTCGCCCGGCCGCTCGCCTTCGTAGGGCACGATGTACGCCTCGCCCGACGGCAGGTTACCGGCGGTCCCCGGCTCGCGCAGCAGGCCGCCGGAGGCGTGTGCCGCCCGAAACCTCAGATCGATCCGAAGCTCGCAGACGCCCACCGGCGTGTCGAAGGTGATCTCGCACGCCTCCGCCGACGTCAACCGGCCGGCCAGGGCCGTCACGCGCCGATTGACCTCCTCGTAGTCGATCTGCAACCCCGGAATCATCTCCGCCCGGAAGCCCGGCATCGTCGCGGCGCGAATCGGCCACGACCGCGCGGCCACCTTGAGCGGTGCGGTGGCCGAGAACTGCGTCGGAGCGAGAAGGATCGAATACCGGGAGTACACCTCCGGCCAGGTCAACCGCGCGGCGTCACTCCGCCGACGGGCGCCTTCGGCCGGCAGGTCACCGTTGTTGGTGTGGGCGTTGCGGTATTCGAGCAGCGCGACCGGCAGACCGAGATCGGCCTGGCGGGCGGCGAGCGCATCGACCCACCCGGCCGCCATCTCGCGGCGTGTGCGCCAGGCGGCGGTGTCGGACACGACCTCGTCGGGCACGTCGACCAGCACGGCCAGGCCGGTGTCCGACGGCCGCGGCGCAAACACCCGCCGCACCAGCGCGACGAGGTCGTCCGCCGTCATCGCCGCTATTGGAACGCCGCGCCCACCATGATGCGGCGCACGCGCAACCACGGCGAGCCGTGCGACACGGCCTGCCCCTGCGTGGGCTGGCCTTTCGCGTCACCACCCACGCCGAACTGCTGCCACGACTCCTCGCCCGACACCGCGTCGAGGTTGGCGAAGAACTCCGTCGTGATCGCGTTGTAGGTGACGTTGGTCACCGCGCGTGTCTTCTTGCCGTTCTTGATTTCCCAGAACGCCTGGCCGCCGAACTGGCCGTTGTACCGCTGCTGGTCAATCGAGAAGCTGCCCGACCCGTCGATGAGCACGCCGTCCTTGGTGTCGGCGATGATCTCTTCCGGCGTCGGCGACCCCTTCGGCCCCGGATCGATGTGCACGTTCGGCATGCGCAGGAAGGGATAGTCGCGCCACGAACTGGCCTGCGTGCACCCCCGGCTTTCCTTGTCGCCGATGAAGTGCGCGGTCTCGCGGTTGCTCGACACGCCCACGAGGATGCCGTCGCGCACGATCGGAAACACCGACGTCTTCACGCCGTCATCGTCGTACCCGACGGTCGCGCGGCCGCCCGGCTTGACCTTGTCGCCCGTCACGTTGAGCAGCTTCGATCCGTACTTCAGCTTGCCGATGGTCGGCACGGTGATGAAGCTCGTGCCGGCGTAATTGGCTTCGTAGCCGACGATGCGGTCGAGTTCGGTGGGGTGCGCGATGATCTCGTGAATGGTCAGCGCCATGTGTGACGGCGTCAGGATCAGGTCGCGCACGCCGGGAGTAATGGGCGTGGCGGCCGCGATCTCCTGCGCTTCTTCCACCAGGCGATCGACGCTGGACCGCATGCGATCGGTCTCGACCAGTTCCCATCCACCCATGCCGCCGGGAATGCCGAGCGACCGTGTGGCGGTGGTCTCGCCACGCCGCGAGGTCACCGTGAAGTTGCCGGTCGTGCTGAGCAGCTCCTGCTCGATGTACGACCCTTCCGACGTCGCCAGATACTTCCACTCGGTGTTGAAGCTGGCGGACGCGTTGGCGGCGACCACGCCGCTGCTCTTGACGGCGAGGTCCACGATGGACTGCAGCGCCTGCTGCTTGGCGTCCTGACTCATCGTGGTCGGGTCGACGGCCATTTCGGTGCGCCAGTAGGTCTGGTACGCGGGCACGGGCGCCAGCCGGACGTCCGTCTTCTTGGCAATGGCGCTGGCGCGCGCGACCTCGATTGCCAGGCGCGCGATGCGGCGAATTTCGTCCTCGGTCACGATGGGACTGCTGGCGAAGCCCCAGACGCCCCCGTGAATCACGCGTACGCCGAAGCCGGCCGCGCGCGGCGTGCCATCGGGATCGTTGGGCGGCCCGGCCTGGCCGCCGCCGCGGCCGCCGAAGCCACCGCCGCCGCGTCCGCCGCCACCACCCCCGCCACGTCCCGCGCCGCCGAAGCGGCCGCCGCCGCCGGCCGCCGAGCCGGCCGACGCGATCACGCCCGGCAACGCCATCGTGCGCGTGAAGCGAATGTCGTAGTAGGAACAGCCGGCCTTGCGGCACTCGTCCAGCGCGATGTCGGCCAGTCCCTTGAATCGCGACTGCAACGCGCGCCCGGGTGACTGCGCCAGCAGGTCGGCAATCAAATCGCTCGAATACAGGACGATGCCGGACGCGGCGGCAGCCTTGAGGAAATATCGTCGTGAAGTGGCCATGATGTCGTTACCTACACTGCGGGAGAAACGGAGGTCATGTAGAAGTCTTCGATCCGCACCGGCGGCACCATCGCGGATCCGGACCCGTCGTACGACTCGCCCAGATGCATGGGTACGGGTTTACCGACCAGCGAGACGTTGTTGTAGCCAACCAGCGGCGACATGTTCCACCGGAAGTTCTGCACCGGCATCGTGATTTCGCCGTTCTCGATCAGGAACAGCCCGTCGCGCGTCATCCCCGTGTTGAGCAGAATCGCGTTGTCGACGTTCCGGATGTACCAGAGGAACGTCACCAGCAGGCCGCGGCGGGTCTGCTTGATCATGTCCTGCAGCGACAGGTCCGAGCCGTCCATCACCAGGCTCATGTTGAAGCTGGCCGGCGGGCCGTCAGGACCGCCGGCGCGGTTGCGCAGCACGCCCTTCTCGAGCCACGTCACCGGGCGCGCCGGCGTGAGGTTCGGCAGCATCGTGGACTGCCGCAGCGTCTGGTTGCCGATGTCGCTGCGGAACGTGACCAGGTCGCTGAAGATCTTGTCGCCCGGGTTCTTGCCCTGCATGAATGCCAGATTGCCGCCGGCGTTGAACACCGGCGCCACCAGCGACAGAAACCGCGCGTGGGCGCGCGGCTCCAGGATGACCGTGTACCGTCCGGGCTCCAGCGCCTTGGCGTTGCGGCTCTTCACCGCCTTCTCGGACGCCACCTCGGTGAGCGCCACCGGATCGATGACACGCGGGTCCTTGATGCCGGTGGTGCCGGCCCAGCCCGACCCGCTGCCGTCAGGCATGCGGCACGTCAGGATGAACGCCGTCTCGGCGAACCGGTAAAACGCGAAGAGGCCCTTGGTGTTCGCCGTCAGATCCGCCTGGTCGGTCTTCGGGATGTAGCCCGACCCCACCGTGCCGCGCTTCTCGTTCACATCCAGGCTGGCCTTCACCATCGTCGCGCGCTCGAGGGGGCCGAAGTTGACCCCCGACGGCAGCGCGGCATCCATCGGGATGTAGTCCTGCGGGCCCAGCCACTCGGGCAGGTTGTCGTTGGGCGTCGCGGCCTTGGCGGCGGTGATCGCCTCGTTGACCGCCTCACGCAGTCCGGTGTCGGAGAAATCACGAGTGAACGCGTTGCCCGTACGGCCGCCCTGCCGAACGGTGACGGTCAGCTGGCGGTCGTACTGGATCAGGTTGGTGGTGATCGTCGAGTTGGCCCAACGGGTGCCCGACCGTTCGGCGCCGGTGAGTTCCACCTGCGCGTCCCAGCCCTGCGCCATGTTGAAGACCTTGTCGGCGATGGCTTTCGCGTCGCTCTGTGAATACATGGTGACCGAAGGGTAGGAGGCCGTTGCGGATCCTGTCAAGGAAAACGGAGTACGATCCGGCCTCGGATGTCATTTCCCCGGTGGTCGCGAACGCCGGTGGCGCGCGTGGTGCGCCGGGCCAGCCTCGCCACGTGGATCCTGCCGCCGCTCGAGTGGGTCATGCGCCTGCGCGTCGAGGGCCGAGCGCACGTGGAGGGACTGACGACGCCGGTCGTGTATGCGGCGAACCATCAGAGCCACATGGACACGCCGGCGATCTACGCGGCGCTGCCGCCCCATCGCCGCCATCAGGTGGCGCCGGCGATGGCCCGCGAATTTTTCGCCGCGTGGTTCGGCCTGACGCCCGCCCCCTGGCCCGCGCGTCTGGCGAGCGGCCTCGCGTTCCACGCCGCGTGTCTCTGCTTCAACGCGTTCCCGCTGCCGCAGCGCAGCAACCCGCGCGGCGCGTTCCGCTACATGCGTGAGGTGGTCGACGAGGGGTATTCCATCCTGATCTACCCCGAAGGGCGCCGCGTCGACGACGGCTCGATCGACACCTTCAAACGCGGCGTCGGGGTGCTGGCCATCGACCTCGACCTGCCGGTGGTGCCCATCCGGATCGAGGGGCTGGACTACGTCTTCCCGCGCGGCAAGCGGATTCCGCGACGCGGCCGCGTACGCGTCGCCTTCGGCGCGCCACTGACGCCCGGTGACGACGACGCGCAGGCGTTCACCGCGCGGATTGAGGCGGCCGTCAGGGCGCTTTGAGCGCCTCGAGGACCACCGCCGCCATCGCCCGTACGCCGAACGCAATGGCGGCTTCATCAATTGCAAACGCCGGGTCGTGGGGCATCGCCCGCACCCCTCGCGCGTCGTTGGAGGCGCCCAGGAAGAAGAACACGCCGGGCACCACCTTCTGGAACTCGCCGAAGTCCTCGCTGAAGCCGGGCGGCGGTTCGGCAAGTTCGAAGTACGCCGCGTCACCGAGGTGCGCGATCAGCGCCGTGCGGGCGCGGCGGAACCGCACCTCATCGTTGACCACGCCCGGCGCGATCGCATTGGCGTGCATCATCCGGCCCGCGGTCGAAGCAATGAGGCCCGTCGCAAACGGCGCCGTGTGCAGGCCGAAGATCACGGCCGGCCGCTCGCGGTTGAACAGGCCCGCCTCGAGCATGGCCCGGGCGCCGGTCGCCCGCTCTTCCGCCGGCTGGAACACGAACAACACACGGCCGGCCAGGTCGCCGCGGACCGCCGCAAGCGCTCGCGCCAGGCCGATCGCGACGGTCATGTGCAGGTCGTGGCCACAGATGTGCCGGACGCCCGGCACCACCGACGCGAACTCGACCGGATCGGGCGCCGTGGACCGCACGGCATCCATGTCGGCGCGATAGGCGACCAGCGGGCCCGGGCGCCCGCCCCGCAACAGCCCGACGACGCCGTGGCCGCCGACGCCGGTGGTCACGTCCAGTCCCAGCGCGCGCAACGCGCCGGCGATGACCCCGGCCGTCCGTGACTCCTGCCCCGACAACTCGGGGTGCCGGTGCAGGTCACGGCGGATGTCGATGAGCGCCGCAGCGTCGCGCGCGACATGGGCGTCGATCCGCGCCGGCAACGCCTGCGGCGCGGCGGCCGCAAGGGTCGTCGCCACGCCAATGCCGAGCCACACGGAAACCCGACTCCACATGGCCCCTCACGCTACTCGAATCCGCTGTTCGAAGGGAGACAGCCGGGCGGGCGCCGGGCCACCCTCAGCGAATCACGGGGGCGCGAAGGTACCGCACGCCCTTGGTCCCGGCCGGCACCACGGACTTCGGCGTGCCTCCGCCCGACGTGTACGTCACCACGTACTGCGACACCAGCGCATCGGCGACCTTCTTCATCAGGCCTTCCAGGGCCGCGGGCGAGACCGCGCTGAGCCGCCGGCCGCCGGTGTCCTGGGTCAGTTCGTCCAGCACGACCTCCTTGACCGGAGACGACGCCTGCGCCGACTGCACGGTGACCGCCCAGATGGACGCGCCCGACTTGGCGATCGCCGACAGGACACGTTGCTGCTCGACCCGGCCGGTCTCCATGCTGCCGCGATCGAGCACGACGATCGCGCGCCGCAGCGCCGGCCGCTTGGCGATGTCACGCGCGGCATCCGGCAGCGTCTCGAGCAACACGGTGTTGGACCGCTGACTGGGCACCAGCCGCGACGCGACCCGTTCGACGTCCTCGAGTTTCTGCGTGTAGCCGCGCAGCATCGTGCCGGCCCCGGCGTATTCCATGATCGCCATCTCCACCGGCGCGCCAGACGCAAACACCGTCTTGACGAAGGTCGTGACGGCCGTTCGCACGTCACGTGTGGGCTCGGTCGTGCCGATTGGCGACTTCCCCGTATCAATCAGCAGCACGACCGCCAGCGGATCGGTCGACCGTTCGACCGCGGTGACCGTCCGTGCGGCACCATCCTCAAACACAGTGACGTCGGTTGGCGTCAACTCAGTGAGCGCGACATCGTCTTTGTCGAGCACAGTGACGAGCAGCTGACGACCCTGGCCCGCGAAGGCGGCCATCCCCAGCATGAGTGGCGCACACAAGACGAACAGACTCACTCGGCGCATGACTTCTCCCTGTCACAGGCTCATTGGCTGGCCCAGGATTAGACGTGTCAGGCGCGGTTTTGGCCGTGAGTGGTCACTTACTCACTGCGCAGCGCGCGCAGCGGGTCGAGCCGGGCGGCGCGGCGGGCGGGCCACCACGCCGCCGCCAGCGCGACGGCCATCAGGGCCACCGCCGCAGCGGCAAAGACCCGCGGGTCGGTCGGCGACACCTGGAACAGCAGCGATCCGAACAACGGCCCGGTCCACCACGCCAGCGGCAGGCCGACGACGAGCCCCGCGATCGTGAGCCTCCCCACCTGGCGCAGGATCATCCATCGCACGGCGCCCGGCGTGGCGCCCAGCGCCATGCGCACACCGATCTCACTGGTCCGTCTCGCGACCGCATACGCCGTCACGCCGTTCAGGCCGATGCAGGCCAGCAACACCGCGAACGCGCCGAACGCGGTGAGCACCTGCGTCAGGACCCGCTCGCGCATGGTCAGGTCGCGCACCTGCGCCAGCTGCGTCTTGATCTCGGGCACCGGCAGGTCACGCGACACCCCGGCGACCGCGTCGCGCAGCAGCGGCTCCAGCGAGGCCGCCGGCACCCCGCTGCGCACGACCACGTGGTGCCCGTTGTAGCCGGGCCGCTGCAGCGCGGAGGGGAACAACGTCGGCCGGACGGGCGCGCGGGGCTGGTCGTACAACGTGTCGGCCACGATGCCCACCACTTCGATCGAGTACGAACTGAACGGGATCACACGGCCCAGGGCCGGGCCGTCGCCGAAGAGCGCGCGGGCACCCGTCTCGTTGATGGCCGCCACCCGCGGCCGGCCGGGTCCGTCCTGATGACCGGGCACCCGCCCGGCCAGCAGACGCACGCCAATCGTGTCGAGATAGTCCGGCCCGACGGCATTGATGTACAGACTCACGCGACGGCCGTCGATCTCGATGCCGGTGTTGGACGTGATCCCGCTCAACAGCGCGTTCTCGACCAGGGTCGCCGCGCGGACGCCCGGCACGCGCCGGACCGCTTCCACGACCTGCTGATACACCAGCGCCTGCCCCTCCGGCGTCGGCGCCACCGTGGCGGGATTGATCTTGAAGTACGCGATCCCCGCCGGATCAAAACCCAGATCGACCGCGGTCAGGTTCGCCATCGTCCGCAGAAACAACACCGCCCCCACCAAGAGCGGCAGCGTGATGGCCACCTGCACGGCCACCATGACCCGGCCCAGTGTCAGCTTCGGCGTCTCGGCGCCGGTGACCTGGTGCTTCAGGTCGTGGGTCGTGGCGCGCGACAGCCTGAGGGCGGGAAGCAGGCTGAACACCACGGTGACCAGCACACTGAGAGCGAGGGTGCCGGCCATGAGGACGCCATCAACGGAGACTTCGAGTGGTTGCCGCGACAGCGGCGCGGTCCCAAGGCCCGAGGTGAGCAGTGTCGTCATCGCCGCTCGACTCCAGAACGTCAGCAGCAGGCCACCCGCGCATCCCGCGAACGCGAGCAGCGCGCCTTCGATGAGCTGGGCGCGGATCAGGCGCCAGCGGCTGGCGCCCAGCGCGCGTCTCAAGTGCAGCTCGCGCAGCCGGGCCGCACCACGCGCCAGCATCAGCGACGCCAGGTTGACACACGCCAGGAGCAGGACCACCGCGACCACGCCCATCAGGATGTAGAGGAGACGCCGGGTCTCCGGTCGCGTCTGATCGAGCCCGCGCCGGCCGTCGAGCAACACGACCCGGGCCGGTGTCGTGTTGCCGGTCACCATCGGCGCGATCTGCCCCCACAACGCGGCCGACCATCGCTCGATCGCCTGATCGCGACCGGCGCCGCCGGTGAATCGCGCCATCACACGGACCCAAAACGTCCGCTCGGTGGTCAGCAGAGGTTCCCCACCACCCGCGTCCGGGTACAGGCGCGGCATCAGCCGCAGCGGCACCGTGATTTCCGTCTGCGGAAAGAACCCGCCTTTCGACAGCCCACGGAACTCCGGCGCGGTCACCCCGATGATGTGCGCGGTGACGCCGTTGACGCGCACCGTGCGCCCCAGTGCACTCTGGTCGCCGCCGAAGAGACGCAGAAACAGTGGATAACTCAGCACCGCCACCGGCGGCGCATCGTCGCGTTCGTCGTCGGGAAGAATCGGCCGACCCAGATGCATGCGGGGTGACAGCACGCGGAAGTACCCCTCATCGGCGACCAACCCGCCCACCAGCGTCGCGATGCGATCGTCGAACGCCACCGTCACGTCACGCAGGAAGTTGTAGCCAAACGCCGCGACGCCGGGCGGCGCGGCGTCGATCAACCGGCGTGAGAGCGGATACGTGACGTTGCTGCGGAGGCTCGCGCCGGTGGCCGGATCGGTCCCGCCGCTGGAGTTCATCTGCGAGATGCGAATGTCACCCGGCAGGTGCCAGTACACCAATGACAGTTCGCGCGGCGCCGGCACGGCGAGTTCATCCAGCAGCAGCGTGCGAATCACTGAGAAGATCGCGGCGTTGGCGCCAATGCCGATCGCCAGGGAACTCACCGCCACCAGGGTGAACACCCGGCTGGCGCGCAGCCCGCGGCAGACCAGGCGGACGTCACTGACGAATCCGGACAGCATGGCCATTGGACGACGGCCCCCTGACGGGCGTTGGGTACGACCGTCACGCCCGGATTACACTTACCTGTTCATGTCCGGGCAGTGGATTCACGGGATCGGCGGACAGGCGGTGGTGTTTGCGACCATCGCCGCGTCCGGGCTGGTCGGCGCACCGCCGTTCACGGGCGACGCCGAAGCGCACCTCGTCTGGGCGCCGTCGGCGGCGTCATTGGCGGGGGCCGTAATCCTCGGACCGCGCGGCCTGCCCGGCATCGCGGCCGGACTCCTCGGCGCACACATCGTGTCAGGAGCGTCGCAGACCCTGGGGCTGCCGGCGGCGATGTCGCTGGCCCTTGGGCAGGCCGTCGCCGCGCTGGTCGGCGGCTGGCTGATCGGACAGGCCGCGCGCGGCCCGCGCTCGTTCGAGCGCGGCGCGCACGTCATGCTCTACGCCGTCATCAGCGCACTGGTCATCGCCCCGCTGTCCGCGCTCGGCGCCGTGGCCGCCATCAGTCTGTTTCCCCACCCGGCCGCTGTGGCCTCGGCCGACGCCGTGGGCCTGGCCTGGTGGGCCACGGACCTGACGTCGATCCTCACCCTCGCCCCGGCCATCACGTTGTGGCTGTATCGCCCGCGACTGGCCCTCACTCGCCGCCGCACTGATCGGCGCCCGGCCGAACGCGGTATCGCCGCCTGGTTCAACGGACGCGCGCGAGAAGCCTGGGCGCTGGCGGCGGTCGCCGCGCTCTCGCTGGCGGTGTTGTTTGGTCCCTGGCTGCCGTCGGCCGAACGGCTGGTGGCGGCGTTGATCCTGCCGTTTCCTCTGTTGAGTTGGGCCGCCCTCCGTTTCGGCGCGAGGGAAACGGCGACGATCGCGGGCGCGGGCGCCGTGGCCATGTCATGGTCATGGGACGCGGGTACGAACGCGTTCCAGGAACTCGGCGCGCTGGCAGGCACCGCCCAGTTGGCCATGGTGGCCGTCACGCTCACGGCACTGGTCGTCGCGGCCGCGATTGACTACCGCAATCGGCAGGACTCCGAGCTGCACCTGCTGGCCGTCACCGACCCGCTCACCGGCCTGGCCAACTACCGGCACCTGACCACGTCGATCGATCGGCAGATCCGCCGGTCGCGGCAGACCGGCGAACCGTTCGCGCTGCTGCTGCTGGACGTCGACAACCTCAAGGTCATCAACGATCAACTGGGACACAACGTCGGCAGCCGGCTGCTGGTGCGCCTGGCCGACGTGCTGCGCGCCTCCTGCCGCGTCACCGATCTCATCGCGCGGTACGGCGGCGACGAATTCGCCGTCCTGCTGCCGGGCTGTGACGCAGCGGCCGCGCGCACGCAGGCCGCCCGCGTGCAGGCGGCGCTCGACGCGGACGCCGCGACGCCGCCGCTGGCCGCCAGCATGGGCATCGCCGTCTTCCCCGCCGACGGCGAGACGGCCGACGCGCTGCTCGATCGCGCCGACGATGAGTTGTACGCGATGAAGGGCCGTCGCCCCGACCGCAGCGCCTAGCGGCCCGCCCCGGCCGCCTGCGCGAACCGCGCGGGCAGCGGCGCCTCGAACGCCCAGTCGCGGCCCCGCCACGACCATCGCAGCGACGACGCGTGGAGCGCGTGGTGCTCCAGCCGCAGCGCGCGCCGGTCATCGTCGGTCAACCGTCCCTCGACGAAGCGCAGATACCGAAGCGGATCGGCGCCGTACAGCTTGTCGCCCACGATCGGATAGCCCGCGGCTGCCAGATGCACGCGAATCTGGTGCTTGCGGCCGGTCGCCGGCTGCACCTCGAGCAACGTGTAAGACGCACCGCCGGCGTCCCATCGCCGGAGGACCCGCGCGTGTGTCTCCGCCGGCTGACCATCGGGCCGCACACAGGCCTTGATCGCCACCGGACTGGCCTCATCGTCGCCAATCGGATCGCGCATCGTGAACGCATCGCAGGCCACCGTGCCTTCCACAATCGCGTGGTAAATCTTGACGACCTCGCGCGTCACGAAGAGCCGGCCGAGTGCTGACGCCACCTCGGCCGACCTCGCCACGAGGACAAGGCCACTGGTTTCCCGATCCAGCCGGTTGACCAGCCGCCCGTCCGCGCCCAGATGCAGGCGGACGCGGCCGACCAGGCTGGACCATTCGCCGGCCTTGGTGGGGTGACAGACCAGACCCGCCGGCTTGTCGACCACGAGGAGGTCCTGGTCTTCGTGCACGATGGAGAGCAACACGTCGTCGGCCACGCTGGGGCCACCGTACCACGCGGCCATCCGTCCGGGCGCCCATACGCTCACCCAGTACGGACAACGGCCCGAGGCGCGTGCCAAGATGAGGGGTCACATGGCTGCTCCCCGCCCGCCGGCCGCTCCCAACACCATTTCGATTCCGGTCCCGTGGCTCGTGGGCCTCGTGGCGATCTTTCTGGCGCCGTGGCTCGTCGTGGCCGTGGTGTATCTGGGCAACCGCGACGCCTCGTCCGACGACACGAATGCAGCGTCGGCGGCGCCGGCCAGTGCCGCGGCTGCCGGTCCGTGGGGCCGCCTCTCACTGACGCCGATCGTGATTTCTCCGCCGCTCGAGTACGTGCCGGCCGACTGGGGCCGTCAGGGCCCGGCCGAATGGGTCTTCCCCGACGCCACTCCAGAGGTGGTGACGAGTTTTCTGCAGACGGCCGGGTTGTCGCCGGAGCAGTTGGCGCAGCTGGCGCCGACGGCCCGGGTGGAGCCACGCATCCGCGGCGTGGTGCTGAGCCCACCGCCGGCGCTGGTGCGCGCGCTGTCGCCCGACGTCCGCGCCCGGCTCTACACGCAGCTCTCGAAGTCGACGCTGAACTTCGATCAGGCGCAGTCGTTCCGGTTCATCGGGCAGACGGGATCCGACTGGTTCGACGGCACGCTGATGTCGCCCGCCACGCGGCAACTGGTCGAGCCGCTGCTCTACCGTGATGGCGCGTTCCTGCACTTTGCGGACATCGAGTCCATCCGCGCCGACGTGTCCTCGCCGCTCGAGCGGCAGTATCTGGCGAAGGCGCTGCTGCGGAACGCAACGGTGCTGGTCCGGTTGTCGGTCGACTCGCCTGACGAGGTGGACCGGCTGGCCGGCTACTGGGGCACGGGCGGGCGCCGCACGGACATCCGGCCGCTGCTCGAGTCGGTGTCAGCCGCCAACGACGACCGCTGGATCGACATCGTGCACCTGCTGCCGGCCTTCGCGCGCAATCACCTGTATCGGTACCCGAAGGTCCAGACCGTCGACTACACCCGGCCGCTGCTGGCCAACTGCCTGTGGAGTTCGCTGAACTTCTTCAACGACCATCCCGACGCGCGGTATCTGGATGTGGACTACGCACTGACGGCGCTGCGCACCGAGTACTACGTGGTCGAACACGGCTATCAGCTGGGCGACATCGTCGCCATGGTGGACGATGAGGGCGACCTGTTTCACGTGGCGGTGTATCTGGCCGACGGTCTGCTGTTCACCAAGAACGGAACGTCACCCGTCGCGCCCTGGACCATCATGTCGGTGGACCACCTCAAGGATTTCTACCGCCGGCGAGCCGAAAACCCGCGTCTGATTTACCACCGGCTCAACGCCTACTGACGGGTTTGATACAGTAGCGGCATCCGGGAGGCTGCGTGGCAAAGGTCCTGATTGTTGATGATGAACCGCGTGTCCGCGAGTTGATGCGGCGCCAGCTGGAGCACTCCGGCCACGAGCTCTACGAGGCGGAAGACGCGCAGGTGGCGCTCGACGTGATGGCGCAGACGCCCTGCGACGTGATCTTCTGCGACATCCAGATGCCGGGCCGTGATGGGCTTTGGCTGACCGCCGAGCTGCGCAAGTTGTATCCGATGTCGGCCGTGGTGCTGGCGACCGGCGTCAGCTCGGTGCCCCCGCGCATCAGCATGCAGGCCGGAGTCCTGGCCTATCTGGTCAAGCCATTCACGCGTCAGGCCCTGCTCGCGTCGCTGTCGACGGCCGTCCAGTGGGTGGAAGACACGAAGACCCATGGCCCCAAGGCCGAGGATCAGGGCCACAAACTCACCGACTGGCTCGACGAACTGAAGGAACTCTAGAACAGCCCCGTCACCTTGCCGTCGGCCGTCAGGTCAATCGACTCGGCCGAGGGCACCTTCGGCAGGCCCGGCATGGTCATGATGTCGCCGCAGACCATGACGATGAACTCGGCGCCGGCGGCCAGGCGCACCTCCCGGACGTTCACCGAGTGGCCGGACGGCGCGCCCCGCAACGCGGCGTCCGTCGAAAACGAATACTGGGTCTTCGCCACGCAGATGGGATACCGGCCGTACCCGTCCTCCTGCAGCTTCTTGATCTGGCCGCGCACCTTCGTGTCGGCGGTCACCTCCGACGCGCCGTAGATCTTGGTGGCCACGGCCTTCATCTTGTCCCACAGCGGCAGGTCGTCCTCGTAAACGAATCGCGGCTGCGCGCCGCCGGCATCCACCACCGCGACCACGGCCTTCGCCAGATGCTCGGCGCCGGCGCCGCCGTGCGCCCAATGCGTCGCCAGAATCACGGGCACGCCGCTGGGCGCCATGATGGTCTGGAGCCTGGCGATTTCGGCGTCCGTGTCGTCGGGGAACCGGTTGATGGCCACGACACACGGCAGCCCGTAGTGATCGCGCACGTTGTTGACGTGGCGCTGCAGGTTGGCCAGGCCGCGTTCGAGCGCGCCGAGGTCCTCCTTCGTGAGCGCCGCCTTGTCGACGCCGCCGTGATACTTCAACGCGCGGATGGTCGCGACGATCACGCAGGCATCCGGCCGCAGCCCTGACTTGCGGCACTTGATGTCGATGAACTTCTCGGCGCCCAGGTCGGCGCCAAAGCCGGCCTCGGTCACCACGTAGTCCGCAAGCTTGAGCGCCGCCTTCGTGGCCACCACGGAATTGCAGCCGTGCGCGATGTTGGCGAACGGGCCGCCGTGCACGAACGCCGGATTGTTCTCGAGCGTCTGCACCAGGTTGGGTTTGAGCGCTTCCTTGAGCAGCACCGTCATCGCGCCATGCGCGTTGAGATCGCGCGCGCGCACCGGCTTCTGGTCGCGCGTGAATCCAATCACGATGTTGCCGAGCCGTTCCTTCAGGTCGGCCAGCGACGTGGCCAGGCAGAAGATCGCCATGACCTCGGACGCCACGACAATGTCGAAGCCGTCCTGCCTGGGGTAGCCGTTCCCCGTGCCGCCGAGCGAAATGACGATGTCGCGCAGGGCGCGGTCGTTCATGTCGACCACGCGCTTCCACTGGATGCGGCGCACGTCGATGCCCAGCGCGTTGCCGTGATGAATGTGGTTGTCGATCATCGCGGCCAGCAGGTTGTTGGCCAGCGCGATCGCCGAGAAGTCGCCGGTGAAGTGGAGGTTGATGTCCTCCATCGGCACGATCTGCGCGTGCCCGCCGCCGGCCGCCCCGCCCTTCATGCCGAACACCGGCCCCAGCGACGGCTCGCGCAGGCAGATCATCGTCTTCTTGCCGATGCGGTTGAGGGCATCCCCCAGGCCAACCGTCGTCGTGGTCTTGCCCTCGCCGGCCGGGGTCGGACTGATGGCGGTCACCAGCACGAGTTTGCCGTTCGGCCGGTCCTGCAGGCTGTTGATGAACTCCAGTGAGACCTTGGCCTTGTAGTGGCCGTACGGCTCGAGATGCTCGACCGGGATGCCGAGGGTCGCGGCGACCTCGGTCGCGCGCTTCATCGTGGCCGCCTGGGCGATTTCAATGTCGGACTTCGGCACGCGGGAACTCCTTGCGATGAAATCTTAATTCACAACGAGCACTGGAGAGCTGGGAGGAATGCCTGGCGGGGGCGCGTGCGGGTGAAGGCCCGCCTCTCAGCCCTCCATGCCTCGCTGTGAATCTCCAGGGCTTATCGGTTCTGGACGAACTGGAAGCCGAAGCGGCCCTTGATGCAGAGGTGGCCGCTCGTGACGTCGTGGTCGTTGGGGGACGTCACCTTGACGATGGTGTTGTCCTGCACGTGGAGCGAGAGCGTGCAGCCGACGCCGCAGTAGGGGCAGATCGTGTCGGTGGCCGTCTGCTTCGACTCGTCCCAGGTGCCGGCGGCACGCATGTCGTGCTCGGACTTGAACATCAGCGCGCCGGTCGGGCACACGCCGATGCAGTTGCCGCAATACACGCAGGCCGAATCCGGCAGCCCCGTGTCGAACTCGGTCGAGATCTCGGCGCCGAAGCCGCGGCCGGCCACCGCAATCGCAAACGTGTGCTGCGCGTCGGTGCCGCACGCCTCGACGCACTTGTAGCAGAGCACACACTTGGAATAGTCGCGGACGTACAGATCGTTGTCGATCTTGACGGGCTGCGCGACAGTGGCGGGCGCCGGATGGCCGTCGCTGGCCGGCGCCAGACGCTCGGGCTCCGCGCCGTAACGCGCCATGTCGGCGCGGAACTTCGGATCCGCGGTCGACAGATCCACCGACGACCCGAGCAGTTCGAACACGAGCTTGCGGCTGTGACGCACGCGCTCGGAATCGGTCTGAATGACCATGCCCGGATCCACCGGGCGCGAACAGGCCGGCACCAGCGTGCGCGAACCCTCGACTTCGACCACACAGACGCGGCAGACGTTGACCGGTGTCAGGCTCTCCAGGTAACAGAGCGTCGGTGTGTCGATGCCGATGGTCTTGCAGGCGTTGAGAATCGTCGTGCCCTCGGGGACCCGAACGGTGTGACCGTCGATGGAGACTTCGACCGTGCGAACGAACGGCAGTGGCACAGCGGTCATGACGCCCGGCCTCCAATCACACCCTTCTTCAGTGCGCTCTCCACGGCGCTGGCGGCCGTCTGGCCCAGGCCACAGATGGACGCATCACGCATCACCCGGGCCAGGTCGGCAATGAGCGACACCTCGCGGGCACGGTCGCCCTCGGCGCGGGCCGCCACGAGACGATGCAGCGCCTCTTCCTGGCGCACGGTCCCGACGCGGCAGGGCACACACTGGCCGCAGGACTCGTCGCGGAAAAACGAGGCGATGCGGATGAGGATGTCGCCCATGTCGACGCGGTCGTCGAACACCATCACCACGCCCGAGCCCAGGGTGGCGCCTGCGGCGCGTGTGCCTTCGAACGTCAGGGGCATGTCCAGATCGCCGGCGGTCACGAACACACCGGCGGCGCCGCCGAGCAGAATCGCCTGCAGGCTCCGCCCGCCGGCCACGCCGCCCGCCTTTGCGAGCAGTTCGCGCAGCGTGATGCCGAACGGCGCTTCGTACAGGCCGGGGGTCGTGACACACCCGGAGACACAGAAGAGCTTGGTGCCGGTCGAGGCCGTCGTGCCGACGCCGGCAAACGCCGGACCGCCCTGCAGGATGACGTCGAGGACGTTCGCCAGTGTTTCGACGTTGTTGATGACCGTCGGCTTATGAAAGAGCCCCGCCTGCACGGGGAACGGCGGCTTGTTGCGCGGTTCGCCGCGGAACCCCTCGAGCGAGTTGAAGAGCGATGTCTCTTCGCCGCAGATGTAGGCGCCGGCGCCGCTGCGCAACTCCAGATGGAATCGCACACCCTCGCCCATGATGTTGTCGCCAAGGAGGCCCCGATGCGTGGCGGCCTCGATGGCCGCGCGCAACCGGGCCGTCGCGGTGGGATACTCGCCGCGGATGTAGATGAACCCGTGTTCGGCGCCGATAGCCACGCCCCCGATGGTCATGGCTTCGACGAGCGCGAACGGATCCTCCTCCATGATCACGCGATCCTTGAAGGTGCCAGGCTCCGACTCGTCGGCATTACAGACCAGGTAGTGCGGGCGGACCGGTGACCGCGCGACGGCTTCCCACTTGCGGCCGGTCGGAAACGCCGCGCCGCCACGGCCCAGCAGCTTCGAATCGGTAATCTCACGCAGCACCGCCTCGGGACCGATGTCGAGCGCGCGTCGCAGCGCCTGGTACCCGCCATGCGCGCGATAGTCATCGAGGCTGCCCGGATCCACGAGGCCCACGCGCCGCAGCAGACGGAGCGACGGATCACGGGGCGCCGACGCCTGCGGCACCGCCACGCCCGGTGACGGCGTCACGCCCCCGGTGGCGACCGCGGCCGTCAGCTGCGCCGCCGTCACGTTGGGCAACGTGTCATCGGTCGCGCCAGGGCCCGCTCGCTGCACCAGCGCCACCGGCGCCTGTTCGCAGTACCCCAGGCACGGCGACCGCTTCCAGGTCGCGTGCTGGCCCTCACCCGCGGGACCGAACTGGGATTCAAGCTGCCGGCACAGCGCCTCGGCGCCCTTCACGCGGCACGCGATGTCGTCGCACACGTGCACGACCCGCGGCGCCTGACGTTCGGTGGAAAACAGGTGATAGAAGGTGGCGACGCCGTACGCTTCGGCCGGCGGCACCTGCAGCCGCGCGCAGATATGGTTGAGCGCGCCTTCGCTGATCCAGCCGGCCGCCCGCTGCGCGGCATGCAGCGCGGGCAGCAGATGATGCCGGGCCCAGGGCCCGGGGCCGATCGCCGCGTCGATGGCGGCCTGTTCCTCGGCCGACGCCGCCGCGCCGGGAATCAGGTGCAAATCCACGCGCCTATCGTCCCCCAGCGCCGGCCGGTTCCGCCACCGCAATCTTCTCGATCCGGATCGCCGCGGCCTTGAACTCGGCCGTACCCGACTTCGGATCCACCGCGTCGATGGTCAGGATGTTCGTCTCGACCTCGTCCGGGAAATGCAGCGTCATGAACGTCAGTCCCGCGCGCAGTCCCGGATCGATCTTCACAGGCGCCTCCACGGCGCCGCGGCGCGACACGACCCGCACCACCTCTCCTGCGGCCAGGCCCAGGCGCCGGGCATCCTCAGGTGACACTTCGATGCGCTCGCCATGTCGCAGGGGCGACGTGTAACCGCCGGTCTGCACACCGGTGTTGAACGAATCCAGCCGCCGGCCCGTGGTGAGCCGCAGCGGGAACTCGTCGGTCAGCTGATCAACCGGCGGTGAATGATGCACCACCTGGAACGGCGCGCGCGGCCCTTCCAGCGGCTGCTGCCACAGCCGCGTGTGCAGCGTGGGGCTGCCCGGGTGATCGTCGGTCGGACACGGCCACTGCAGGCCGTTGTTCGCCTCGAGCCGCGCGTAACTCATGCCGCCATGCCACGGCGACAGCCGTCGCACTTCCTCCCAGACGTCAAACGGCGTCGGCTGCCCCCAGTCCTTCCCGAGCCGTTTGGCCAGCGCCACGAGAATGTCGATGTCGTCCTTGGCCTGCCCCGGCGGGTCCAGCGCCTTGCGCACCCGCTGCACGCGGCGCTCGCTGCTGGTGACCGTGCCGTCCGACTCACACCATGACGCCGCGGCCGGCAGCACGACGTGCGCCACCTCGGCGGTCTTGGTCAGGAAGATGTCCTGCACGACCAGGTGTTCGAGCCCTTCAAGCAGCCGGCGCGTGCGTTTCGCATCGGCCTCCGACTGCATCGGGTTCTCGCCCAGCACGAAGACCGTCTTCAGCTCGCCGTGTTCCATCGCCTCGAACATCTGGCTCAGGTGCCACCCGCGTTTATCGGGAATCGTCCGGCCGTATTCCCGCTCGAACTTCGCGCGCAGCGCCGGGTCCTCGACATCCTGGCCGCCGACGAACTTGTTCGGGATGGCACCCATGTCGCCGCCGCCCTGCACGTTGTTCTGGCCGCGCAGCGGCACCAGCCCGGATCCCCACCGCCCGACGTGGCCGGTCAGCAGCGACAGGTTGATGATCGCGAACACGTTGTCGACCGCGTTGTGGTGCTCGGTGATGCCCAGTGTCCAGCACACCTGCGCGCGATCGGCCTTCGCGTAGGCATGGGCCAGTTCGCGGATGACGTCGGCCTTGACGCCGGTCAGCTGCTCGCCGCGTTCGAGGGTGTAATCCTCCACGGCGGCCTTGTACGCCTCGAACCCCGTCGTCGCGCGTTCGATGAACGCGGTGTTGCACAACCCCGCGGCGATGATCTCGCGCCCGATCGTGTTGGCCAGCGCGACGTCGGATCCCACCTCGAGCCCGAGCCACACGTCGGCCCACGCGACGGAACTGGTCCGCCGCGGATCGATGGCGTACATCCGCGCGCCGCGCTTCTTCCCCTTCAGCAGATGGTGGAAGAAGATCGGGTGCGTCTCACGGGCGTTGGATCCCCACAGGATGATGAGGTCGGTCTCCTCGATCTCCTGGTAGGCGCTCGTGCCGCCACCTGCCCCGAACACCGTCGTCAGACCGACGACGCTGGGGGCGTGTCACGTCCGGTTGCAACTGTCGATGTTGTTGCTGCCGAGCACGCCCCGGGTGAACTTCTGCGCCAGATAGTTCACCTCGTTGGACGCCTTCGAGCAGCTGAACATCCCGAAGCTCCAGGGCCCGTGTTCGCCCACGATGCGGCCAAACCCCGCCGCGGCGCGGTCGAGCGCTTCGTCCCAGGACGCTTCGCGCAGACGCCCGTGCTCGCGCACCAGCGGCTGCGTCAGTCGCGTGTATTTTCCGCTCATGGGCACAGTGTAGATGAAGAGGTGCCGAGATGGCGAGATGCCGAGATGGCGAGATGGCGAGGTGGCGAGGGGCACACGTAGCGCGGCCGGGGTTGGCGGCCGCGAGGGATGGTGGCGAGATGGCGAGATGGCGAGATGGCGAGATGGCGAGGTGGCGAGGTGGCGAGGGGCACACGTAGCGCGGCCGGGTTTGGCGGCCGCGAGGGATGGTGGCGAGATGGCCAGATGGCGAGGTGGCGAGGTGGCGAGGTGGCGAGGTGGCGAGCGGTCAGCAGGTGATCGGCCAGGCCGACCCCGCGGCGGGTCCAGCGGTGGCGGGACTCCCAGAACGCCCTGTTCGACGCGGGGTACACGCCCCGGGGGGGGGCGACACCCGGGGCTGGCATGACGTTGCCGTCACCACGCCGGGCCATCGCGGCCTGACCCTCCGCGCCCGCAAGGGCTGCGAACGCTAACGCCCGCGCGGATGTTACTGTCCGCGGCCGTCCGGGTGATAGCCTTGGGTAAACCATGTATCACCGGCTCAGCAGCAGGCTGGCGGCGTGCGCAGCGGTTCTCTGTCTCGGCGTCGTAGTCAGTCACTTCGTCGGCTACGCCCGTGTCAAGGACGAGACCTGGGTCCCGACCGGCCTTGCGTCCGGCACATTGCCAGGGCCGGTCACCGAAATCCTCGCCGCCCCTGGAGACGCTGGCCGGCTGCTCGCGCGCAGCGGCAACGACCTGTACCACACGGTGAATGGTGGAGCGGAGTGGGCCGCGGTCTCCGGCCTGGTCGACCGCCCGGTCAACATGGTGCGCCACCCGACGAACCCGCAGTGGCTGGTCGCCGTTCGAGTGACTCCCGCGGCCGTCACCGCCGGACTGCTGCGGTCGAGTGACGGCGGTCAGACCTGGCAGGTCATTCCAGGATCCGACTCACTCGTACCTACTGTCTCCAGCCTGGCGTTTTCTTCGGACGGGAGTTACTTGTTTCTCGCGCCCAATTGGATGAACACGATCTATCGCAGTGCCGACAACGGGACCACCTGGCAGACGGTGCTCACCGACACCGAGTTGAAACCCGGCCTCTGGTGCAGCCCGGTGACCCCCACCCGCTGCCTGAGCGGCAGCCACGTCACCGATGATGCCGGCACAACCTGGCAGCCTCTGACCGCGCCCACGGGGTTTCGTGAGCTGAGTGCCGCCGCGTTTTCCGCGAGCGCGCCGGCCACGCTCTACGCGCTGGCCCCGTGGGATGACGGCTACCGGCTGCTGATCAGCACTTCTGGCGGGCAGTCCTTCGACTTCGTCGCAACGACGATGCGGTTTGACGCCGGACAGCATGGCAAACCGCCCGTGCTGTGGGTGAACCCGGTCGATGCCCGGTCAATCGTGCTCGCCAGCGGCGGCAATCTGGTTCGCAGCGCCGACGGAGGCGCCACGTTCAGCCAGCTCTCAGCGCCCGCCGCCTCGGACATCCGCGCGCCGGCGGTGTTCCTCACCGATGCGGGATTCAACGGCACCACGAACAGCCGCGCCTGGGTGGGGTCGACGTACGGTGTCTTCCGGACCGACAACGTGACGACAGCCGGACCGGGAGACTGGATACCACTCAGCGAGGGCCTGGGCGGCAGCGGATGGCTTGATGTCGGTCCGCTCTCGGCCGACAGCCGGCTGATGGTTGGACACGGGGAACTGGCGGTCGTCAGCCTCAGTGCCCCGGTGCCGCAGCGCGTCCTGACACGTGGACAAAGCGGCGGCGGACTCGACCTGGTCAGCCTCGACCCCACCGGCCCGTACGTGTATGGGACGGTCGGCGCACGGCTGGTGCGCACGGAGATCCCGTCAGGGACCGTCCAGGATCTGCCCCTTCCCGAACCGGACTTCACGATTGGCAGTCTCGCGGCCTCAGGCAACGTCCTCTACGTGGCGTCTTCGCTGAAGTTGTTCCGGACGCTGGCCGCCCGGTCGCCGGCACCCGCGTGGGAACTGGTATACGAACTGCCGCCCGGCGGCCCTGGAGGCGGTTCGTCGCTGACCTCGATCGGCTTCGCCCTGGGCCAGGCACGCACGCTGACGTACACCCTTCGCCATCATCCACCGCTGGGCTGTTGTCCGGTGTCGGTTGGCCTGGTGCGCGATGCGGACAGCGTGACGCCGTCACTCGCGGTCATCGCCACCGGCAGCCCGTCGCGCACGCCCGCGCTCACGGTGGCCACGGCGGACGGGCGGATCATGTACCGCACCGACGTCGATTCCATTACGCAGATCGGGACGTTCTACCGATCCGACGATGGAGGCGCCAACTGGCAGTCGGTCGACTTGCCTTCGGCCGTCCGGCACGTGCTCCCGCACCCGAAGAATCCGGATTGGCTGTTCAGTCGCGGCAGCGATGCGCGGCTGTATCGCAGCGAGAACGGCGGCCTGACGTGGACCGCGTCCGATCTGCCGTCCACGACACCGGGGACACTGTCATGGTGGGGCACGAAGCTGCTGTTCAACATCGAGTGGCTGCTGGACGTGCCCGGACGGCCATCGTTGTGGATCGACGCGCCCGCGCCCACCGGACTCCTGCGGCAGCCGTTTCAGATCGTCGGCTGGGCCGTCGACCCCGCCGATGCGTCCGGCACCGGCGTCGACGCGGTGCAGGCCTATGCGTACCCGCAGCCCGGCAGCGGTCTGCCGCCCCTCTTCGTTGGCACCGCCCGGTACGGCGACGCGCGGCCCGACGTCGCCGCGACGCTGGGGGATCCACGGTTTTCGCCCTCAGGCTTCGCGCTGTCCGTTGACGGCCTGGCCTCGGGCCGCTATGAGTTCGTCGTCTACGAGCACAGTACGTTTGACGGACGATTCGTCGCACGCACCTTCACGGCCGACGTCACCGACGGTCCCCTGTCGGTCGATCCCCTGACGATGCGTTTCGCGGCTGTGCGCGCCGGCGCCACGGGATCGCTGACGTCGATGACCAGCCCGCAAACCGCCACCGTTCGTTTTCGCGGAACGGGGGTCGGATGGACGGTCTCCAGCGACGCGTCGTGGCTGCAGATCGAGCCGGCATCCGGCACCGGCAATGGCACGTTCCAGGTGAGCCTCAGTGGCCCGCTGTCCGCCACCCCGTCGATCACCACGATGGGCGCGACGATCACCGTGACGCCGGTCGGCGGCCTGCCCGTCGCGCGGCTTCCCGTCACGCTGGTGGTCTATCCGGAGGCATCGACTCATCCTCCCTTCGGTCAGGTGGACACACCCGAGCAGGACGCCCTGGATGTCTCCGGCGCGATTGGCGTGACCGGCTGGGCGCTCGACGATATCGACGTCGCCGGCGTCGGCGTTTATCGCGAGTGCCTGCCGTTCGACGTGCCTGCCAGTTGTCAGCTCATCGACGGCCGATCACTGGTGTTCATCGGCGATGCGGCGCGCACACCGGGGACACGCCCGGACGTGGCAGCCGCCTTCCCGGGCGCTCCGGCTGCCACGCGGGCGGGCTGGGGTCTGCACGTGTTGACCCGCATGCTCCCCGACGTCCCGCGGCAGCTGGGCACCGGCGGCCAGGGCCCGCTGTCACTGTTCATCGTCGCCACGGATGCCGAAGGCCGGCGGAGGTTCCTGGGCCGCACGATCGGCGACGACACACCGACGCGCATCGTCATGGACAACGACAACGCCGCGCGCCCCTTCGGCGTCATCGACACCCCGGCGCAGGGCGCCACCGTCTCGGGCGTTGTCGCGATCTCCGGCTGGGTGCTCACGCCGGACCTCAATACGACCGCGGACGGCACGGACATCCTCGTGCCCACCGGCGCCGCGATCACGCTGTTTGTCGACGGGATCGCGACGGGCACGGCCACGTACGGCCAGTGTCGGGGCACGGCCGGTCCGATCATCGCGCCCGACGCGTACTGCGACGATGACGTGGCGTCGGCGTTCGGTCACGCGACCCCGATGCCGCCCTTTACGCCGCGCACCACCAACCCCACCCGCTTCCGCAATCTGGATGCCGGTCGGGGCGCCATCGCATCGATGACGTGGGATACGACGACGGTGCCCGACGGCTGGCACAGCATCGCCTGGAGTGTCACCGACAGCGCAGGCCGAACCGAAGGCATCGGGAGCCGGAATGTGTACGTCAACAACGCAACGCCGGGGGCCGGTGACCGCCGGTGACAGGTCGGCTGACCCGCCGATTGCCTCGCGCCCGTGATACCATCCGCGGCCGTTCCACCCATCTGTTGGCTGAGACCCGGAGGTTCCCATGGTGTCGTTGACGTCCCTGGCTGTGCCGATCGTGCTGTCCGCCGTGCTCGTCTTCCTCGTCAGTTCCGTGATTCACATGGTGTTGTCGTACCACCAGACCGATTTCGCGCGGCTGCCCGATGAGGATGCCGTCGCCGAGGCGCTGCGCAAGACCGGCGCGCAGCCGGGCGACTACGCCATGCCCTTCTGCGACACGCCGGCGTCGATGAAGGATCCGAAGTTCCAGGAGAAGCTGCGACGCGGCCCGAACGGCATCATGACGATCTGGGCCGGCGGCGACGTGAACATGGGCCCGATGCTGGGTCAGTGGTTCGGGTTCGCCCTGCTCGTGAGTTTCTTCACGGCCTACATCCTGAGCGTCGTGTTTGCCGCCGGAGCGGACTATCTCGCGGTGTTCCGCATCGCCGGCACGGTCTCGTTCATGGCCTACAGCTTCGGCGCGATTCCCGCCTCCATCTGGTACAAGCGCAGCTGGAGCACGACGTTCAAGAGCCTCTTTGACGGCCTGATCTACGGACTGATGACGGCCGGCGCCTTCGGCTGGCTCTGGCCCTGAGGCGTGCGGAGTGCGGGGTGCGCAGTGCGCACTCCGCACGCCGTACTGCGCACTCCGCACTCCGCACTCCGCACCCCGCACTCCGCACTCCGCACCCCGCACTCCGCACTCCGCACCCCGCACTCCGCACTCCGCACTCCGCACTGTTGGAGTAGAGTGCAGACATGGGGTCGTCTGCGCCGCTGTGGCATGCGTGGACGACGGAACGGGTTTGTCAGGTACTCGAGACGTCGCCCGCCGGACTACCGAAACCAGAGGCCGCGCGCCGTCGCGCGCGTGTGGGGCCGAACACCCTGGCGCTCACGCCTCCGGTCGCCGCGTGGCGTATCTTCCTCCAGCAGTTTCGCAGTGTCGTGGTGGCGTTGCTCACCGCAGCCGCGTGCCTGGCCTGGGTCACGGCGGACCTGGTCGATGCGCTGGCCATCGGCGGCGTGCTGCTGCTGAACGCCCTCATCGGATTCACCACCGAAGTCCGCGCGCGCCGCGCGATTGAATCACTGAGCCGCCTGACACCACGCCGCGCCTGGGTGCATCGGCCTGAACACGCCGGTCCGATCGAGGTGGACGCCGCGGACCTGGTGCCCGGCGATGTAATCGTGCTCGAAGCGGGCAATGCGGTGCCGGCCGACGCCCGCGTGCTGCGCGAGTGGGGCCTGCGGGTGAATGAATCGGCCCTGACCGGCGAGTCCGTCCCGGTCAGCAAGACGGCCGCGCCCGTGCCCGACGGCGTTCCGCTGGCCGATCGGAGCGCCATGACCTACGGCGGCACGGCCGTCCTCGACGGACGAGCCACGGCGGTGGTCGTGGCCACGGGCATGGCGACTGAAGTGGGCCGCATCGGCGGCCTCGTCTCGGCCATCAAGGACACGCGCACGCCGCTCGAACAGCGCCTCGATCTGCTGGGCCGCCGCCTCGTGTGGCTGGCGCTGCTCGTCGCGGTGATGGTCGGCGTGTTGAGTCTCTGGCAGGGGTTGCCGTGGTCGGTGGTCGTGGCCACCAGCCTGGCCCTGGCCGTGGCGGCGGTGCCCGAAGGACTGCCGGCCGTCGCCACCGTCGCGCTGGCGGTGGGAGTGCGGCGCATGGCGCGCCGCCGCGCCCTCGTGCGCCGATTGCCCTCGGTGGAATCGCTGGGGTCGGTCACGGCCGTCTGCACGGACAAGACCGGCACCCTCACGGCGGGCACCATGGTGGCCACGCGCCTGTGGGCCGGCGGCACCGAGTTCCAGATCAGCGGCGACGGCTACGCCCCCACCGGCGCCATCACACCAGCCCCCCATGTGGCCGCACGGCTGGCGGTTGAGGCCGCCGTCCGCGCGGGCCGCGGCGACGCGGTCCTCGACGGCGCGCGCTGGGTGGCGCACGGCGACCCGACCGACGTCGCGCTGCTGGTCCTGGGCCGCAAACTCGGCCTCGAGCGCAACACACTCGACGACCAGTACCCGGCGTTTGACGAAGTCCCGTTCTCGAGCGAGCGCCGGATGATGGCGACGTTTCATCGAGGCACCCACGCGGCGCCTGACGCGCTGAGTGTGTCGGTCAAAGGCGCCCCGCAGGCCATCCTCGCGCACGCCACCCAGTGGATGGCGGCCGACGGCTCCGTGGGAACACTCGACGAACAGATGCGCGCGCACATCGACGCCGTCAATCACGCGATGGCCGCTGACGGCCTGCGTGTGATTGCCCTGGCGCACCGCGCGCTCGATGGCACCGACGACCGATCGCTGACGGGCCTGACGCTGCTGGGACTGGCCGGGTTGATCGACCCGCCGGCGGCAGGCGTGGCCGACACGATCAGGCAGTTCCGCACTGCGGGCATTCGGACGGTGATGATCACCGGGGACCAGGCGCCGACCGCCCGCGCGGTGGGCGTGTCGTTGGGACTGCAGGACGCCGGCGACGCGGTGGTCACCGGCCGGACCGTGGACGACTGGAGCGACGAAGCACTCGCGCGCCACCTGGCGACCATCCAGGCCTTCTCGCGCGTGAGTCCCGAGGCCAAGCTGCGCATCGTCGCGGGCCTGCAGAGCCGCGGGGACATCGTGGCCGTGCTCGGGGACGGCGTCAACGACGCGGCGGCCCTCAAGCGCGCGGATGTCGGTGTGGCGATGGGGGGACGCGGGACCGACGTGGCGCGTGATGCGGCCGATGTCGTCCTGCAGGACGACTGGTTTCCGACGATCGGGGCCGCCATCGAGGAAGGCCGCGTCATCTACGACAACATCCGGAAATTCGTGTTCTACCTGTTCTCGTGCAACCTGGCCGAGATCTTCGTGTTGCTGGCGGCGGGGCTTGCCGGGCTGGCGCCACTCACGCCGTTGCAGATTCTGTGGCTCAACCTGGTGACCGATACGTTCCCGGCGCTGGCGCTGGCGGTCGAGCCGGCCGAGGCCGGCGTGATGGCGCGGCCCCCACGCGACCCGAAGGCCGCGCTGCTGTCACCGCGGTTCGTGAGGGCCATCGCCACGCACGCGCTGGCCATCGCCAGTGTCACGCTGGTGGCGTTCCTCGCTGCGCGGCCGGCCGGGCCGGCGCACGCCTCCACGATGGCGTTTGTCACGCTGGCGCTGACGCAATTGTTTCACCTGGGGACCGCGCGGAGTCACGACGCCGTGCTGGCGCCGTCGCGGATCGTGGCCAACCGGTGGGCGCTGGGCGCCGTGGGGCTGGTGATCGCGCTGCAGGTCTCGGCCGTGCAGTGGGCGCCGCTGCAGCGACTGTTGGGCACCTCGCCGCTCGGCGCGGCGGACTGGGCCGTGGCGTCTGGTCTGGCGACGCTACCCGCGCTGGTCTCACAGCTTCGGCGGGTGCGACGGGCGCGCTGAGGAGTGCGGAGTGCAGCCAGGCCGCACTCCGCACTCCGCACTTCGCACTTCGCACTGGTCTGTCTTACCAGTTGAACCGGATCATCAACTGACCGAGGCGGCCGCCCGGGTCGTACGTGTTGCTCGGGTCGGTGTAGGCGCTGGTGACCTGGAAGATCGTCGCGCCGGCACCGGGGTTGGCCACCGGGTTGAAGTTGATGTTGTCGAACAGGTTCAGCACGTCGCCGCGCACCTCGATGTTCATCGAGCCCTTCAGGTTGAAGCGCTTGGTTACACCGATGTCGAAGCGGGTGAACCACGGCGCGCGCACGATGACCGTGCGCGGCGCGCAGTCGCCCGCCACGATCTGGATGCAGCTGGCCGTGTTGGCCGGCGCGATGTAGCGGCCGGTCGGCGTGCCGAGCGACGTCGAGTAGCCGTCGGCCGTCGTGTTGCTGACGCTGAAGGCGCGGCGCGTGTTGAGGATCACGTCCTCGGGCAGCATCCAGATTTCGGTGCGGCCGGTGGACGCGTTCGTGCGGCGGTAGAACTTGTACATGTCGGTCAGTTCATCCACCGACATGCCCACCAGACGCACGTTGCCGAAGTTCATGACCCGCGCCTGGATACGGCCGACGCCGTTCATGCTCCAGCCGCCGAGAATGGCGTCCAGCACCGGGTGCATGTTCGCGCCAAACCGCTGGCCGCGGCCCACCGGAAGGGTCCAGTCCCACTGCGCCTTGATCGCGTGCCGCACGTTGGCGGAACTGACCATCGTCCGGCCAAAGCTGAAGCCGTCAAACGCCGACCCGCCCTCGAGCGCGTACTGGTAGTTCAGGCTGGCTGACAGCCCCTTGGACAGGCGGCGCCGCAGGTCGATCTGCAGGGCGTGGTAGTCGCTGAACGCGCCCGAGTCGGTGACATCCACATCCCCGACGGCCGGGTTCGGAATGAAGAAGTTCGCGGGCAGGCCCGCGCGCAGCGCGTTGGCGCGCCGCGTCGCATTGCCGTCCAGATCCCCCGCCGCCGACAGGGGGCTGGGGCTGGCCGCGGCCAGGCGCGCGGCAAACGTCGTGCTCGCCCAGGTCGACGTGCCACCCGAGTAGGCCGACGGGTTGTTGGCATCACTGCGACCGTTGAAGTACGCCAGGTAGATCGGCAGCGGCGTCGTGCCGGTGCCGGGGCCGAAATAGGCGAACGAGCCACGGCGGGACGACACGTTCGAGGCGTTGTTGGCCTTCAGGTTCGCCATCGCGCTGCGGAACTCGTCGAGGAACCCGTTGTTGATCAGGTTCTCGCCGCGGATGCCGTTGTAGTCGAGCGTCGACCACTGCATGTCGCCGCGGGTGCCGACATACCGGACCTCCACCGCGGTATCGGTGCCGAGCGACCGCTGCACCCCGACCGTCCAGGTCTGCGCCCGGCCGATCTCGATGTCGGGTGAAAACGCGCTGATGTCATCCGCGCGGTTGGCGCGCACCTGGATGGGGAACACCGGCGTTTCGTCGAAGTCGGCGTTGTAAAGGCGCTCGCGCTGGCTGAAGAGCACGGGCCACGACTCCCCGTCGGGCACCAGCCCCGTGTCCGTTCCGCGCGAGAGCGTGATCGTGCTTCCCGGGTTGGCGCCGAACACGCCCGTGAACGCGCTCATCCCCTGCCGTTCGTACGCCACGGACCACCCGGCGCGAATGGTCGCCTGATCCGGGTTGCCCAGAATCGTGCGCAGCCAGCCGTCCTGCACGTTCGGCCGCCACGCCACGCTCACCGACGGCGCGAAGTTGTTCCAGTCGGTGGAGTACCCCTGGGTGCCGCGCGTCAGCTGCACGTACTCAGGCGTCGCCTTGCCGCTGTTGGCGCCCGGCTGGAAGAAGTTGCAGCGGTTGTAGACATTGGTGTTCGGACCGATGCCCGACATGCCGCACACGCTGTCGAGCTGCACCGCCGACATGATGTCGTTGGTGGCCACAAACGGCGTCTGCACGTCGTACCGCAGCCCCACGTTGACGGTCAGCGTCGGCGTCACGCGCCACGAGTCCTGCGCATACCCTGAGAACACCTGGATGTGACCCGCCCGGGTGCGCGGACCAAACGCCACATACTTGTTGGTGACGGGGTCGAGCGCGGCCTGTCCGGTGACCGCGATCACGCGGCCCGTCAGCAACGCATACAGGTTGCGGGCATCGGTCAACTGGCCGGACGACGCGCCCGGAAAGTTCGTCGACGTGAACAGGTCGGCCGCCGGATCGAACTGCGTGCTGAAGCCGAGGCTGATGCCGGGCACGATCTGCTGCGCGTTTTCCTGCGCGGTGGCCTTCAGCCACTCGGCGCCGAAGGTCAGGCTGTGATTGCCGCGCTGCCAGCTCACCGTGTTGGCGATGCTGTAGGTCGGCGCGCTGCGCCAGCTCGGGCCGTTGGACGTCCACCAGTTGGTCAGGCCGAGGTTCTGGTCGAAGTCGATCGCGAATCCGCCCTGATCCTCGAAGGTGGAGGGGCCGTTCCGGGACTCGACCTCGGAGGTGAACCCGAAGTTGGACTGGCCGCCCTTGGCGGTGATGCCGAACCGCAGTTCGTTGACGAGGTTCGACGACAACGTCGACCGCAGCGTCAATGAATACAACGGCCGCTTCGACTTGAAGTCGCGCATGTTCGGCGCGTCGATGAACCGCGCGTCGGTGCCGTTGAGGTAATCGGCCGACCGCTCGGCCCAGATGATGGCCGCCGTGCCGCTCAGACGGTGGTTGTCGGTGATGTTGTAGTCCAGGCGCGTCGTCGGCTGATGTTCGAACAGCTTGCTGGGGCTGAGGAACACGTAGCTGTTCACCAGCGGGTCGGCCGTCTCGTTGATGGTGCCGGTCGAGGCGGTCGAGGCGGCGATCTTCGCCAGCAGCGACGTGACCGTGGGGTCGTAGGCGGCAATCTGGCCGTTGGCCGCCGCGAGGTCCATCACGTTGATCTCGCGCGTCGCGCCGCCCGAGGTGTACCGGAACCAGCCGTCCAGCGCGCGCGGGTGCAGCACCGACCGCGTCCGCGTGAAGCTGTTCGGGAACCGGATCTGCTCGTAGTTGACGAAGAAAAACGCCTTGCCGCGGCCGTCGACGACGCCGGGCACGTAAATCGGCCCGCCCACGCGGCCGCCGTACTGGTTGAGCTTGACCTCGTTCTTCGGCAGGCTGTTGATCTTGTTGAAGAAGTAGTTCGAGTTCAGCTCAGGGCTGCGGAAGTATTCGTAGAGCGACCCGGAGAACCGGTTGCCGCCCGAGCGCGTCTGGAAGCCGATCGTCACCGCGCCGCTGCCGCCGACCTGCGCGCCGGCGGCCGCCATCGTCACCGTGACGGCCTCGACGGCGTCCTGCCGCGGCGTGACCGACGCAAAGAAGCTGTCGGTCGACCGCAGGAAGTTGTCGTTGTTGCTGACGCCGTCCATCGTGATCGAAATCATCGACTCCGGCAGGCCGTTGATCCGCGACTCACGGTTGGTCGTCGCGGTGTTCACACCCGGCAGGAACGTGACCGCGTTGAGCGCGTTGCGCGTGGGCGTCGGCATGCGGTTCAGCTGATCCGCGTTGAGCGTGGCCGCCACGGTCGCGTTCTGGGTGTTGATGAGCTCCGCGCTGGCGGTGACGTTGACCACGTCGGTCAACTGGCCGACTTCCAGCGTCAGGTCCACCGTCGCCGGCACGCCCAGCGCCACCCGGAAGTTGTTGACCTGTGCCGTCTTGAAGCCACTCAGGGTGGCGGCAACGGTGTACGTGCCGGCCTGCAGCGCCGGAACCGTATAGGAGCCATTGGGGCCGGTCACCGTCTCGTACGTGGCGCCGGTCGCCGTGTTGGTCACCACCACCGTGGCGCCAGGAATGACGCCGCCGGCCGAGTCTTTGACGACACCCGACAGGGTCGTCGTGGCTTGCGCGAACGCGAGGGTCGAACTGCAGGCAACAACCAGCCCTGCCAGCAGAAGGCGCCTGACGTGTCGATTCATGTACTTCTCCTCCAAGTACTCCGCCAATTCGCAGTCGGAGCCCCGTCACCGTATCCTCCGGTGAAGACCCGAAACAATCCGGCAAACAGGGGGCACCCACACCACGACGTTCGGTGTCGGACACGAGTGCTCTGCTCTGGGAACGCGTGGTAGCATGCGCCGCACTCATGCATGTACTTGAGCTGGCCACCACGGGGCGCGCGACCTGTCGCGGCTGCGGCGAAAAGATCGCTGCAAAGACGCTGCGGCTGGGCGAACGCGTCCCGAATCCGTTCGCCGACGAGGGCGGCGAAACGACGCACTGGTACCATCCCCGGTGCGGCGCGTTCCGCCGGCCCGAGGCGATGATCGCCGCGCTGGCGACGGCGGCGCTCGAGGCCGGTGTGCTCGACGCAGAGGAACGCGCTCTGCTGACCCGGGAAGCCGAACTCGGCGTGGCCCACCACCGCCTGCCGCGCGTCAGCACGGCGAGCCTCGCGCCTACCGGCCGGGCCACCTGCCGCGGCTGCAAGGAACCCATCGCGAAGGACTCGTGGCGGATCGCGCTCGTGTACTACGAGGAGGGCCGCTTCGTCCCCTCGGGCTTCATTCATGCCGGCTGCGCGTCGGGTTATCTGGAGTCCACGGCCCTCCTGCCGCGGGTACAGCACTTTTCGCCGGCGCTGCGCGACGCCGACCTCGCGGCGCTGGCCGAGGCCATCCGCTGATGCTCCGGTGGCTGGTGCGGGGCCTGCTGATCCTGGTGGCGGTGGTGGCCGTAGCCACCACCATCGGCTGGCTGTTGCCGGCCGGCCATCAGGCCTCGGTCACGGCCGTGGTGGCGGCGCCGCCGGCCGACGTGTTCGCGCGCATCCGCGATGTCGAACGGTACCCGCAGTGGCGGCCTGACGTGACTCGTGTGGAGGTGCTCGACGTCACCGACGGGCTGCCCCGCTTCCGCGAGCACGGCGAGTTCGGCCCCATCGTGTTCCGGATTGAACAAGCCGACGCGCCGACCTTCATGCGGACGCGCATCGACGATCCCGATCAACCGTTCGGCGGCACGTGGACGTACGTGCTCGTGCCCGACGCCAGCGGCACTCGCGTCACGATCACCGAAGACGGCGAGGTCTACAACCCACTCTTCCGATTTCTCTCACGGTTCGTCTTCTCACAGACCGCAACCATCGAGACCTATCTCAATCACCTGTCGATGGCGAGGTGACGAGACTGTACGTAGCGCGGCCGGATCTGTCGGCCGCGATCGCGGCGGCCCGTAGAGCGGGCCGCCCTACATGCGGCGGCGGCCCGTGGAGCGGGCCACCCTATGAGACGGTGAGCAGCGGGTGGCGGGCCAGTTTCGTGCGCGCGTCGCGCATGTCGTCGCCGCGCAGTTCCCGGAGCGCGGACGTCACGAGTGACCGCACGACCTTCTTGCGCCAGACCAGTTCGAAGTCCGTGTTGTCCATCGGCTTCGCGAGGGGATATGCCTCGTCGGCCACCGCGGCAATGACCTCATCCGTCAGCCGCTGACCGGTCAGTGCGGCGGCGGCCGCCGGCACCTCGATCGGCCGCGACGCCAGCGCCCCCAGCACCAGGCGCGCGTCGACGACGAGGTCGCCGTCGAATCGGGCCGCCGCGGCGACGGCCGCCACGGGAAAGTCGAACGAGCCGCGACGCCGCAGCTTCCAGTAGGTCGATCGCCAGCCATCGAGCCGCGGCAACCGGACGGCCGTGAGAATTTCGTCCCGGCGGCGCGTGAGATAGTGCATGCCGTCGTTGGCGTACAGATCGGTCAGCGCCACGTCGCGCTCCCCGGCGGCCGACACCAGACGGACCGTCGCGCCCAACGCGATCAGCGCAGGCGCGGTGTCCGTCGACGACACGGCCAGACACCGGTCGCTGGACGTCGCCACCCAGCAGATGTCGCCGTCCTTCTTCATGCAGAAGTTGATGGCCTTGCGCCACTCGAGTGTCTGGTCGTAATACGTGCAGCGGGTATCGAGGCAGATATTGCCGCCGATGGTGCCCATGTTGCGCAGGTGCGGCGTGGCGATCTGCGCCGCCGCCTGCCAGAGGCCGGCGTACTTCGCGCGCACCCCATCGTCATGCACGAGCGTGGTGAGCGTGACGCCCGAGCCAATCGTCAGACCGTCGCCATTGGACAACGCGCGCAGTTCAGGAATGGAGCGCAGCCCGATGACCGTTGACGGCGTCTGCTGGCGCCGCTTCATGTTCGGGATCAGATCGGTGCCGCCCGCCAGCAACATGGTGTTGGCCGGGTCGTCGGCCAGCCACGCCGCGGCATCGGCCAGCGTGCGGGGCGCGCGATACGTGTACGAGGGCAGGCGCATCATGACGCGGATTTCTCCCAGGCGGCCTTGGCGGCGCGCGCTTCCACGCCCGCATCGACGCGGGTGTTTTTCGGCCGGTCGGGATCGTTGCTCGCGCGCCCGTCGCCGCCTTCCCAGGGCGGTGTCACGCGCAAGGTGTCGGGCCACGGAATCTCGGGGAACGACGCCGGTCCCGATCGCGCGGGCTTGCCCGCCGCTTTCGCTTCGAGCGCGCGCAGGATCTTCTCCGGCGTGACGGGAATCGAGTCCACGCGCACCCCCACGGCGTCGTACACCGCGTTGGCCACGGCCGGCATGATCGGCAGCAGCGGGCCCTGGCCCACTTCCTTCGCGCCGAACGGACCTGCCGGATCCGGGTGCTCGATGAGTTCGGTGAACACCTCGGGCATGTCGAGGCTGGTGAGGCTCTTGTACTCGAGGATCGACGGAAACTTGTGGACCACGGCGTGTGACAACTTCGGCGGCAGACGCCGGAACGCCTGTTCCTCCATCAACGCTTCGCCCAACCCCATGTAGACACTGCCTTCGACCTGGCCGCGCACGAGCGTCGGGTTGAGCGCGCGGCCGATGTCGTGCGCAATCCACACGCGCGGGACGGTGATCCAGCCGGTGTCGGGATCCACCTCGACCTCCACGACGGCCGCGGTGTACGAATACGTCGGCGACGGACCGACGCCGCCGCCTTTGAAACGCGCGGCCGATCGCGGCGGCGTGTACGACCCGGTCGTGCCGAGCGTGCCGAACTTCGCCTCGGCCATGCAGACCGCTTCCTGGAAGGTGCAGCCCCGTTCCGGATCCTCCGCATCAAACACGCGGCGTCCGCCGAACACGAGCCGGTCCTTCGGGATGTCGAGCTTCGCGCTGACGCCCTCGGCAATCAGGTCACGCGCACGCTCGGCCGCCTGGATGGCCGCGTTGCCCATCATCAGGGTGACGCGGCTCGAGTACGAGCCGAGATCCACGGGTGTCAGGTCGGTATCGCCGGTCACCGCGCGGATGTCGAACGGCTCGAGGCCCAGAACCTCGGCGACAATCCCCACCAGCACGTCATCGGAGCCCTGGCCGATTTCCGTCGCGCCGCAGAACACCGTGACGCCGCCGCTGCGATCGAGCTTGAGCTGCACGCCCGAGTGCGGCAGGTCGTTCCAGTTGATGGGCAGACCGGCGCCCGACAGGTACGACGAACACGCCAGCCCGACACCGCGGCCGTGCGGCAGCTTCCGGAACTTGTCCTTCCACCCCGACTTGTCGACCACGGAACGAATGCAGTCGGCGAGCCCGATGGTCCGCACCCGCAGGAAATTCGCGGTGAGACTGTCGGGAGGCGCCACCATGTTGAGGCGAAGGTCGGCGGGATCAATCTTCAGCCGCTCCGCGATCTTGTCGAGCTGCACTTCCTGGCCGAAGCGGGATTGCGGAGTGCCGTGGCCACGCTTGGGTCCGCACGGCGGCTTGTTGGTGAACACGCGGCACCCGCGGAACCGGTACGTCGGGATGTCATACGTCACCGTCTGCAGCGCGCCCGTGTAGAACGTGCTCGCCACGCCATACGACCCGTACGCCCCGCCGTCGAGCAGGGTCTGCAGGTCGAGTCCGGTCAGCTTCCCCTCGTTCGTCACGCCCGCGCGAAAGCGCATGAGTACGGGATGCCGTCCCCGATGGCAGTAAAAGACCTCTTCGCGGTTCAGGCAGATCTTGACCGGACGGTCGAGCCGCATCGCCGCGTACGCCACCACGACTTCGTGATTGAAGGGATCGCTCTTGCCGCCGAATCCCCCGCCGTTGGGGGTGGCAACGACCCGGATGTGCGCCGCCGGCATCTGCAGCGCCTTCGACAACGCGCGATGCAGGTAGTGTGGCGTCTGCGTACTCGAGTAGACGACCAGCTTGCCGTCCGGATCCTTGATCGCGACCGTCGCGTGCTGCTCGAGCGGCAGGTGCGTATTCCCCTCAAAGAAAAACACATCGTCGAACACGTGGTCCGCACTGTCGATCGCCGCGTCGACCTCGCCGAACTGCAGCGCCACGGCCTTGTGGACGTTGCCGAAGTCGCCGTACTCGTGAATGCGCGGCTCGGGATGCGCCAGCGCGTCGGCCGGCGAGGCAATCGTGCGCAAGGGTTCGTACTCGACGTCGATCAGCTGCACAGCGGCGTCGGCCGTCGCTTCGTCACGCGCGACGACGGCGGCGACCGGGTCGCCGACAAACCGGACGACGTCGCGGCACAGCGCATGTTCATCGTGACTGACCGGCAGAATGCCGTAGGCGATGGGAAACTGCTCGCCGGTCAGGACCAGATGGACGCCATCCAGCGCCCGGGCCTTCGACGTGTCGACGCGCAGAATCTTCGCGTGCGGCAGCGTTGACCGCAGCAGCCGGCAATGCAGCATGCGCGGGAACGACAGGTCGTCGGCAAACTTCGTCTGTCCGGTGACCTTGGCGCGGCCATCCACTCGGCGGCGCGCGCGGCCGACAACCCCGGATGGCGAGGTGGCCGCGGGACCGGATGGCGAGGTGGCGAGGTGGTGAGATGGCGAGGTTTCGCGGGGCTGCGCCATTACTCGCTCCCCACCGCCACTTGCCGCTCCGTGCCGCCACCTGCCGCCACTTGCTTTGCCGCTACTTGCTCAACTGCTTCGACAATCTGCAAGTACCCCGTGCAGCGGCAGAGGTTGCCCGACAGCGCTTCCTTGATCAGCTCACGCGAGGGATTCGGCTCGCGATCGAGCAGCGCCTTGGCCGTGATCAGAATGCCCGGCGTGCAGTAGCCGCATTGCGATCCGCCCAGGTCGGCAAGACTCTCCTGCAGCGGATGCAGCCGGCCGTCCTCGGTCAGGCCCTCGACGGTGACGATGTCGCGGTCGTGACATTCGTGGGCGACCAGCAGGCACGACAACACCGGCTGGCCGTCGACGAGCACCGCACACGCGCCGCATTCGCCGAGTTCACACCCGTGTTTCGTGCCGGTCAGCTGGAGGTCTTCGCGGAGGACTTCGAGCAGGGTCTTGGCCGGGTCCACCAGGGCCTCGAGGCGCTCGCCGTTTACGGTCATCGCGACCGGCAGACTCTTCATCGCTCACCATTCTGCCACCGCCGCACGTTTCCGATACACTTCCCCGCATGTTCAGCTTCCACGTTCGTCGTCTTGGCGTGAGCCTCGTCTTGCTCGCGGCTCTGATCTGGCCGATGGCGCTCACTCCGTCCGCCCAACAGGCGCCGGCGGCGGCGTCAGCCGCGTCACTCGTGCCGAAAGACCTCAAGCCGATGCTGCTCGGACGGCAGAGCGAGATGCGGATTCCCGTGCAGTGGTACACGGCGGATCGCCAGACGTTGGCGCAGAACTACCTGCCCGGGTCGGGCGGGGGCGGCCGCGGGGGCGGACGCGGCGGCCGGGGCGGCGCACCCGCGCCGGCGGAGCCGGCGGCACCGGCGGTGGTGGTGCCCTCGATGTCGGTGCACCGGATCGCGCGGCTCAAGCGCCTCGACATGGACTGGCAGCTGGCCCTCGGACGCCTCGACGCGTCGACCCTCTCGGCGGCGGCCCAGGCGGATCTGGCGCAGCTGAAGACGACGATTGCGAACAACCTGGCGGCGCTCGACGCCGACGCGCGGCTCCTTGCGGCCATGCGCCCGCTCCTGCCCTTCGCCTCCGACGTGGCCGACCTGGTTGAAGCACGGATTCGCGTGGAGCCGATGGACGCGCAGGCCGCCGCCGGCCGCATGACGAAGATCCAGAAGGATCTCGCCGCGGTCCGGGCGAAAGTGGAGGCCGGCACGATCACGATAGCGCCGGACCTGGCGCGGCAGACGGCCGCGTCGGCCGACAACCTGCGGTCGGCCCTGGCCGAGTGGTTCACCTTCTACAACGGCTACGACCCGCTGTTCACCTGGTGGATGAACCTGCCGTACGCCCACGTCAGCCGCGGCCTGGACGAGTACGCCACGCTGTTGCGCGACAAGGTCGCCGCCGCCAACCAGACCAACGCCGGGCACACGCCGGCCGACGCCACGATCGCGCCGGCAGCGCCGCCACTGCGGCCCTCGGTGCCCGACCTGAAGTACCTCATGGCACTGCCGCAGGACGAGACGATCGAGATCGTCAACGCCTTCAGAAGCGCAGGCGCCGGCGGCGGAGGCCGTGGCCGGGGCGCGGCGCCCGGTGGCGCGCCACAACCGGTCCGCGACGTCGCCTTCCACCAGGCGTGGCTCGAGGCGCTCAAGACGCTGGACTTCGATCGGCTCTCCCGCAACGCGCAGGTGAACTACCTGGCCATCAAACGCATCTGTGAGCAGCAGATCGCGCGGGCCACCTTCGTGCCGCCGGCCAACATTCCGCGCAAGACCGACGACAGCGGTATTCCCGGCCCGGCGCGCGGGCGCGACGGCCTCATTCTCGACCTGGCCGACGAGATGATTCCCTACACGCCCGAGGAACTCATCGAACTGGGCAATCGCGAGTTCGCCTGGACGGTCGCCGAAATGGAGAAAGCGTCGGCCGAGCTCGGCTTCGGCTCGAACTGGATGCAGGCGCTCGAGGCCACCAAGCACACCGCCGTCCCACCCGGCGGCCAACCCCAGATGATCCAAGGTCTGGTGCACGACGCGGCCGACTTCCTGATCTACAACGACCTGATCACCGTGACGCCGGTCAACCGCGAGAGCCTGCGCATGGGCATGATGTCGCCCGAACGGCAGCTGGTGAACCCCTTCTTCACCGGCGGCGCCATCATCAGCGTGTCCTACCCCACCGACACGATGGAATACGACCAGCGCATCCAGAGCATGCGCGGCAACAACCCGGGGTTCTCCAACGCCACGGCCGGGCACGAGATGATTCCCGGCCACAACTACACGGCGTACATGGGACAGCGCCTGACGGGCCACCGCGCGAACCTTGGCATCTCGACACCGTTCTACGGCGAAGGCTGGGCGCTCTACTGGGAAACGATGTTCTGGGATCTCGGCTTCCACGACACGCCGCACAAGAAGATCGGCGCGCTCTTCTGGCGCATGCACCGCGCCGCGCGCATCGTCTTTTCGCTGAAGTTCCACATGGGCCAGTGGTCGCCGCAGGAGTGCGTCGACTTCCTGGTGAACGAGGTCGGCCACGAACGCGAAAACGCCATCGCCGAGGTGCGCCGGTCGTTCCAGGGCAACTACGGTCCGCTCTACCAGGCCGCCTACCTGCTCGGCGGCCTCCAGCTGCGCGGCCTCAAACGCGAACTCGTCGACTCAGGCCAGATGACCCTCAAGGAGTTCCACGACGCCGTCGTCCTGCAGGGGTCCATGCCCTTCCCGCTCACGCGCATGGCCATCTCCAAGGTGCCGCTCACGAGGGACACGCAACTGGATTGGCGGTTCTACGGGGACATCCAAGTGGCGAGGTGATGAGGTGGCGAGGTGGCGAAGTCGCCATCTCGCCAACTCGTCATGTCGTCATCTCGCAACCTCGCCATCCTTGACGACCCACGTCCCCACGGCCTTGTCGTGCCAGCCTTGATGTTCGGGGTCGCGCAGGATCCACAGTACGCCGATGCCCAGCGCGGCGAATGACAACACACCGGCCAGCCCGCGGACGATCGCGTCAGGCGCTTCGAGCGGGCGGCCGTTGGTCTTGACCACGCGCAGTTTCATGATCATGCCGCCGATGGTCTGGGCCTTCCACGCCCACATCACGATGAAGTAGGCCAGCCCCAGCAGCGGGAATCCATCGTCGTACACGCGATAGAACATCCAGCCTTCCAGCACCTCGACGACGATCCCGATGAGCAGGACGTCGAGCAGGAACGCCGCCGCGCGCTCGAGGAACGAGGCAAACGCCGGCGTGCCGGACGGCGCGGGCGGCGCGGGCGGCGCTGACGGTGGCGGAGGCGGGAGTGGTGCCGGGGCCACGAAGACGTCGGGGGCGGTTTCCGGTGCGACGGAAGGCGCCACGGGCGCGGCCGGTGCCGCCGGTGGCGCGCTCTCCGTGCGCCACGCGCCGAGGAACGCGAGTGTCGCGGCACCCAGGCCGAAGACGCCGACCAGGCCCCACACCACGAAGCCGAGCACGGGCAACAGGTAGGCCACCGTCAGCAGCGCAAAACCGATGACAAACGACCGGAGTCCCAGCGCGCGGCTGTCCGGGTCCGACGGGGTCACGACGGTGTCGCCAATCCACCGCATGACGGACACACGTCCCACGACGGTCGCCAGGACCAGCGCGCACAGGAAAAAGGGAATGACGATGATCCCGACCACCGACACGGCCAACAACGCCACGATTGGCGCCCACAGCAGCAGCACCAGCAGCCCGGCCAGGAGGGCCCCGAACGGACGGCGGCTGATGACTTCAGAGGCCGCGCGCACGGGTTGTGGCGCCACCGCCGCGATCAGCAGATACACGACGAAGAAAAACGCGACGATCGTCCACACCCACGGCAGGCTCGCCACGATCGGGCGGCCCCACAGCAGCCCGTAGGTGAACCACGGCAGGACGCCGCGCATCCACTCTCCGAGCACGCCCGTGCCGATGACCACATGTTCGCCGTTGAACTGGAAGTCTCCGGCGGTGATGAGGGTCGTCCCGATGGTCACCACGTCGCGGCGCACCCGCGCGCCGGAATCCGCCCGTGCCGTGCCGCCGAAGACGCCGAGCGATCCATCCACTTCGGCCGTGCCCGACAACGTCACGTCGCCAAAGGCGACGATCAAGTCGCCGTCGACCCGGCCTTCGATCCGCACGGTGCCGAAGGCAACGAACACGTCGCCGACGCGCGCGCCGCGGGGCAGGTGGTAGTCCTGGCCGACGCGGATCACCTGGCCCCAGTAGCGGAAGATCTGCTCGTCCAATCGCGGCAGCTCCGGCTGCGATGTCTGCTCCCCGGCCGCTGTCGGCGAGGTCGGGCCGGCCGGACCAGGACCCGGTACGGCGCCGCGCGTGGGCTGCATGGCGGCGTGGAGTCCCGCCACGCCGGCGATCGTGGCAAGGGCGACAACGGTCAGTGCACGTGCAAGACGTCGAATGGTCATCGAGTCGCCCCTCCCAGGGCCACGCGCCCGAGCAGCGCGCCGAAGGTCGCGCACACCAGCGCCACCACAGTAATCACTGCCGACAGTCCCAGGACCGCCGGTTGCCAGATGGCCCGCACGAACTGGGTCGCGAGCCGGACGACGCCGTGGTCGGCGACGCGGGTGAACGCGGCGTCCACGAGGGGCCAGCCCCACACGGCGGCCACGATCACGGCGGCCAGCGCCAGCGCGGACGCGGCGCGCGCCCACACGGGCCAGTCGAACCACGTGTAGTCCACGCGGCCGGCCGCCCGGGCCAGCCGTGCGGCCACCGCCGCCATCACTCGCGGCGCCAGCGTCCGCGGAGCGCGCGCAAGCGGCAGCGCCTGCAGCGCGCGGCCCAGATCGTCGTGTCGAAGCTCGTGCTCGGGATTCATGCCGACGGCCTCCCGAATCCGGCCGACGCCAGCGCCTCGCGCAGGGCCTGACGGCCGCGATGGATGTCGCTCTTCACCTTGCTCACCGCCACGCCCAGCCGTTCGGCAATCTGCCGGTAACTCATCTCGTCGAAGTGGAACAGGACAATGGGCACCCGCTGATGAGGCGGAAGCGCACGAAGCGCCGCATCCAGCACGGGTCCAGGGTCCGAGGGTCCAGGGTCCAGGGTCCGAGGGTCCAGGGTCCGGTCCGAGGGTCCCGAGTCCGGCGTCTGGTCCAGCTCGCTGAAGAAGCGCCAGCGCTTCCGGTAGCGGCCCAGGTAGTTGAGGCACTCGTTGGTGGTCACGGTTTTCAGCCAGCCGGGAGCCGACGGGCTGGCGCCCACCTGATCGAACCGCTCGAACGCCTTGAGAAATACCGTTTGCGCCACGTCTTCCGCCTCCGACGGATTGCCCAGCAACCGCATGGCCGTGCCGTACACGAGGTCCTGGAACTCCAGGACGAACGCCTCGAACCGCGTCGCGTCAGTCACCGCGAGCCCGAGGTTGCGCCGGCCATCACCTGACAAACACGGCAGGGGAAAGAAAGTTGCATCGGTGGTCGTATTTGAGTGGCGACGATAGACTACGCGGGCGTTCCCCCCAAACAGGAGACTGGCGTGATGACGAAGAAGTTCTGGCAACTGGTGTGGATGAGTGTGCTGCTGGCCGGCGCGGCGGTGACCGGGCTGACCGCGGGCGCCGCCACAAGCCTCCAGGACGCGCCACCGCAGGCCGCCGAGGACGTCCCGTCCGACCTGCGGCCGTTGCTGGCGCCGCCCCAGAGCGAGATGCGCCTGGTGGTGCAGCGCTACACGGCCGACCGGAACACGCTGAACGGCAACTACCTGTCAGGCGGCGGACGCCAGGGCGGCCAGGGCCGCGGCGGACGCGGCGGCGCGCCTCAGGCGGCGCCGACGCCGGCGCCGGCATCACCGTCCTTCACCACCTCGCTCTCACCCAACCGCATCGCGCGCCTGAAGCGCTTCGACCTCGACTGGCAGGCCGCGCTGGCCGGCCTCAACGCCTCGACGATGAGCGCGCCGGCCCAGAACGACCTGGCGGCGCTCAAGACGACCATCGCCGCCAATCTCACGCAGCTCGATGCCGACGCCGTGGCGATTCACGACATCGCGCCGCTCGTGCCCTTCGCCACCGACGTGATCGCGATTGTCGAACACCGGATGCGCATGGGCGACATGGACGCGCAGAAGTCGGCCGGCGTCATCGACCGGATCACCAAGACGGTGGCCGCCACCCGGCGATCGATTGAAGCGGGTTTGCCGGCCGGCGCGTTGCCGTCGGGCGCGATTCGCGCGACGGGCACCCAGGCGCGGCACGCCGCCGACGCGGTGGACGCCCTTCGCGCCAATCTGACCGAGTGGTTCAACCACTACCACACGTTTGATCCGCTGTTCACGTGGTGGGTGCCGATGCCGTGGGCGCATCTGGACAAGGCCTTGACGGAGTACGCCGTCTTCCTGCGGGAACCGGTCGCGGCGGCGAACCATTCGGCTGCACCCGCGCGTGGGCCGGCGGCGGTGATCGCGCCGGCGCCCGCGCCGGCCATGTCGAGTGTGCCGGATCTGAAGGAGATCATCGCGTTGCCGTCCGACGAGATGGTGCCGGTGGTCCAGCGTTTCCTGGGCCAGGGCGCGGGCGGCGGCCGCGGCCGCGGCGCGGCGCCTCAGCGGTCGCCGGAATACTACACGCGCTGGCTGGCCGCGCTGCAGTCGCTCGACTTCGACCGACTCTCCCGCAACGCCCAGGTCGACTACCTGTTCATCAAGAAGCAGTCGGAGCTCGAGATCGCGCGCGCCGCCTTCCGTCCGGATCCCAATCCGCCGCGCAAGCAGGACAACAGCGGCATTCCGGGCGCCGCGCGTGGACGCGACGGTCTCATCTTCGACCTGGCGAACGAGATGATTCCGTACACGCCGGAGGAACTCATCCGCCTGGGCGAGCGTGAGTTCGAGTGGACGGTGCGCGAAATGGAGAAGGCCGCCGCGCAGATGGGCCTGGGCAACGACTGGCCCGCGGCGGTGGAACGCGTCAAGAACATGTACGTGGAACCGGGCCGGCAACCCGAGTACGTGCGCGACCTGTTGTTCGAGGCGGTGACCTACCTGCGCAACAACGACCTCATCACCGTGCCGGCGGTGGCCAGCGAGTCGTTCCGCATGGTCATGTTGTCACCCGAGCGGCAGCTGACGGCGCCGTTTTTCCTGGGCGGCTCGCAGATCCTCGTGGCGTTCCCCACCAACACGCAGGAATACGACACGCGCATGCAGGTGCTGCGCGGCAACAACAAGTACTTCTCCAACGCGGTGGCGCACCACGAGATGATTCCCGGCCACAACCTGGTTGGGTTCATGGGCAGCCGGTTCTCGGACTACCGCGCGCGGCTGGGCGGCACACCGTTCCTGGGCGAGGGCTGGCCGCTCTACTGGGAGACGATCCTCTACGACAAGGGCTTCCACGACACGCCGGAGAAGAAGGTCGGCGCGTTGTTCTGGCGCATGCACCGCGCCGCGCGCATCGTCTTTTCCCTGAAGTTCCACATGGGCCAGTGGTCGCCGCAGGAGTGCATCGACTTTCTGGTCAACGAAGTGGGCCATGAACGCGACAACGCGACCGCCGAAGTGCGGCGCTCGTTTGGCGGGCAGTACGGCCCGCTGTATCAGATGGCGTATCTGGTCGGCGGCCTGCAGATCCGCGGCATGAAACGGGAGGTCGTCGACTCGGGCATGCGCACCGAGAAGGACTTCCACGACGAGATCATGCGTCAGGGCTCGATGCCCGTGGCCTTCCTGCGTCTGGCGGTGTCGAAGATGCCGCTCACGCGCGATATGGTCGTCGACTGGAAGTTTTATGGAGATCTGAGCGCGCAGTAGACCCACGGCGGGCACTTCTGCGCGTTCGAGTCGGACAAACGACGTTCAAGAGCGCTTGCGTCAAATACGACGTAAGTGCTTGATTGACAGCCATTTACGCTGGATCTAGAGTACGCCGTGCTCCGGGCGGCCCTTTCCGCTCGAACGCTTCCACAAGGAGCCTCGTGTGTCCACTCGTACCCGGCGTCGACTCATCCTGTGCGTGGTTATTGCGGCGCTGACGCTCCCGCTTGATTTCATTCTCGTGCGCGCGGCCACGACCGACGCGCAGACGTTGGCCTCGCAGTGGGCCGACAGCCTCACCGAGCCCGAGCTCGCAGCGGCCGCGGACATGGTTGACCTGTATCCGCTGGAGTACCGGCGCGAGATCATGGCGAATCTCAACGTCGACCAGCGCGCCAAGGCGTGGGTCCGGCACCTCGAACGGTATCGCGACGCCCGGCCGGAGCTGTCCACCGAGCAGGTCGACGCGATCAACGCGGCGATTGCCATCACGCCCGTGGCGCTCACCTCGCCCACGGCGGAAAACCGCGAGGCGACGCGCGTGATTGCCGAACGCATCATTGAGGTCCTCGGGGCCGACGTGGCTGACTACCTGCTGCATCGTCTCGGCGCGCGGGAGACGCGGGTGCTGGTCAACGCGGCCCCGTGGCACCATCGCCTCACCAACTTCGCGCGGCAGGCGTTTGTGGTCAGCGCGATGGATGGAGACGGCTGCAACTGTAATGTCGACTACGGCTGCGACCTTCTGTCCCTGAGTTGGTGTGACGGCAACGAGAGCTGCGACATCGACAACCGGTGGCCGGCGTGTGGCTGGCTCTGGAATGACCCCTGCAACGGAGTCTGCAAGATCGGAGCTGTCGGCTAGACCGCTGTGGCGCGAGACGAAGTAGTCCGGCGCGTGGCGACCGTCGGACTGGGTGTCTGTTTGCTGGCGTTCGTGGGCGCGAGTGCTCTGGTCCTGAGCCCGGAAGTACGGAATCGGCTGGGGGTCGGCGGCGGACCGCCCGACGCCTACGCCGTTGGGGACCGGATTGGCGTTTCGCCAGACATTTACACCGGCGCGCCGCTGACGCTGCTCGTCTTCGGCCGCAGCACCTGCTCGGCTTGTGAGGCCAGCGTCGCCGCCTACCACGAAGCCGTCAACATCGCCCGCCAACGGAACATACCGGCCTGGTTCCTCACGCCACTGATTGATCTGGACCCTGAACGGATTTTCGCGCAACGGCTCGGCATCGACGTGCAGCGCGTGCTGCACGTGTCCCCGGCCAGCGCGCGACTCCAGACGGTGCCGGCCCTGATCCTGGTGAACCGACACGGGATCGTCCAGCACGTCTGGATGTCAAGGCCGGATGAGTCCCGTCGCCTCGAAATCCTGCGGACATTGGGCGATGCCGGGGACACGCTCGAATGAGGGAGCTGGTCGATCTCCTCCAGTTGGCGGGCTTCGCGGCCCTGGCGCTGACATTCGTGGCCACCATCCGTGGCGCGCGCCGGCACCGTGATGCGCGAAGGCTGGACATCCTGCTGGCGGTTGGCAGCTTGGTGCTGGCATCGCCGCTGTCGGTTCGGGCGATGCAGGGGCCGTTATCGATCGCGCCGGTCGTCGTGCTGGTCCTGTTCCCATACTTCCTGATTCGGCTTGTACAGCACTTCCGGGAGGTACCTGGACCGCTGGTGTGGGCGTCCTTGGTGACTCCCGCCGTTGCAGTCGCCGTCATCGGCGCGACCCCGCCTCCCTGGCCTCCGTGGCAGCAGTATGTGATTTCCGGGTACGCGGCGGGTGCGCTGGCTCTCGTGCTTCTGGCGTTCGCCATAGAGGCTGGTCACTCATCGGGTGTGACGCGACGGCGCCTCCTGCTGGCGGCCCTCGGGACCGGGTGCTACGTCGGAATCCATGGCGTGAGCGTCAGTGCGACTGTGCTGGCGCTGGCCTCCGAAACAGGCTCCCTGCTCACCCGCGCGCTGTCAGGCATCGCGCTGATCGCGTACTACCTGGCGTTTGCGACACCTCGATCGCTGCGCACACGCTGGCAACGCGAGGAACTGAGCCGGTTCCTGGTCGACACCGCTGACCGCGAGGCGGACGAGCGCGGACGGCATGCGGCCGAGGATCTGCTGCGCGCGGCGATCCGGGCGGGCGCCGGCTCGGCCGGGTTCGTCGCGATTCGCGATTCGGTGACCAGTGAAGACGTGACCGTACGCGCCAGCACCCAGCCGATGCTGGAAGGCGTGTCGCTGGACGCCGAGGCGGGCCCGGCCGACATGACCTTTCGCGAGGCCGAATCGGCCAGTGTGCCGCTGGCCGCGCTCGACGCACGTCTTCGCGACGGCCTGAAGCGCACCGGCACGTCGGTGCTGCTGGCGCCGATCTCGTCCTCGATTCGCCGCTGGGGCGTCGTCGGCGTCGTCCAGCGCCACGGCACGTTGTTTCCGCAGGACGACCTGCGCCTGCTCGAACAACTGGCCCAATACGCCGGCGGCATGCTGGATCACGGGCAGCTGGTGACCGAAGCGCGGGAACGCGAGCGCCGCGCCGCCGATCGCCGGCTGCGCGAGGTCGAATCGCGCATGGCGCTGATGCTCGACACGGTGCGTGACTACGCCATCCTCATGGTCGACCACCGCGGCGCCGTCGTGAACTGGCCGGTCGGCGCGCAGGCGGTGTTCGGCCATGCCGCCGCCGACGTCGTCGACCAGTCGGCGGCGCAGCTGTTCGGCATGACCGACGAGGCGTGGCGCGACATGCTGGCCGACGCCGAACGCAGCGGACGCGTCGTCCGTGAGCACGAAGGCGTCCGGCCCGACGGAACGCGCTTCATCGCGCTCACCCACCTGCGGCGGCTGGAACCCGGCCCCGAAGATCTCCGCGGCTTCGTGGTGGTCACGCGCGACGTGACGGAGCGGCGCCAGATGGAGGAGCGGCTGCGCCAGGGCCAGAAGATGGAGGCGCTGGGCCGGCTGGCCGGCGGCATCGCGCACGACTTCAACAACCTGCTGACCGCCATCCTCGGCTACGCCGACTGGCTCGAACAGGAGCTGCCGCCGCAGGACGCGCAGAAACGCGACCACGTCAGCGAAATTCAGAAGGCGGCCACGCGCGCCGCGGGCCTCACGCGCCAGCTGCTGGCGTTCAGCCGCCACCAGGTCGTGCAGCCGGTCGTGCTCGACGTCGGGCGCACGCTGGACGAACTGATGCCGATGCTGCGCCGGCTCATCGGCGAACACATCGAGATCACCGGCGACACCATCGGCGAGCCACCGCCCGTGCTGGCCGACCGCAATCAGCTGGAACAGGTGATCCTCAACCTTGCGGTCAACGCGCGCGACGCAATGCCCGACGGCGGCCAGCTGCGCATCCGGCTCGAAGCGGTACACATCGACCACCCGCCGTCCGGCAGCGGCCTGACGCCGGGGGACTGGGTGCGGCTCGACGTCCAGGACACCGGCGTGGGCATGGACGCGGCCACGCAGGCGCGCATCTTCGAGCCGTTTTTCACGACCAAGGAGTTCGGCCGGGGCACGGGCCTGGGCCTGGCGACGGTGTACGGCATCATCCGCCAGATGGGCGGCGCCATCCTGGTCGACAGCACGCCCGGGCGGGGCACGACGTTCCACATCTACATGCGGCCCACCAAGTTGATCGCCCTCGAATCGAGTGTGGTGGCAGAGGCCGCGGCGCCCGGCGGGTCGGAAACGATCCTGCTCGTCGAAGACGAACCCGGGGTCGCCAAACTCCTGCAGCAGATGCTGCATCGCCACGGCTACCAGGTGCAGGTGGCCGACGGCCCGGCGCGGGCGCTGGAACTGGCCGCCGCCGGCGATCGCATCGACATGGTGATCAGCGACGTGGTCATGCCCGGCGGCACGGGCCCTGACCTGGTCCGGACCCTGCGCGCCGATCGCCCGGGCCTGCGCACCCTGTTCATCTCCGGCTACGCCGACACCGTGTTATCCCGTGAGGGCCTGCCGCCCGACACCCATTTCCTGCAGAAGCCCTTTACGGGCATCGACATGCTCATCAAGGTCCGGCAGGTGCTGACGGGACAATGACGATCGGTGCGGAGTGCGGAGTGCGGAGTGCCCAGTGCGGAGTGCCCAGTGCGACGTGCGAATCGCCCATAATGTCTCCCGATGGCCGGACTCGATTACCTCGTCATCGGGGTGTACCTGCTGCTGCTCGTGTGGCTGGGCACCAGCTTCGCCTCGCGACAGACGACGGCGTCTGAGTACTTCCTGATCAGCCGGACGGTGCCGTGGTGGGCCGTGTGTTTCACGGTGGTGGCCACCGAAACCAGCACGTTGACCTTCATCGGCATTCCCGCGCAGACATATGCGGCGTCGGGCAACCTGACCTTCCTGCAACTGGCGCTGGGCTACATCGCGGGCCGCTTTCTCATCAGCGCGTTGCTCATTCCGAAATACTTCGCGAAGGAACTGCTCACCTCGTACGAAGTCCTGCACGAACGGTTTGGCGCTCCGGTCCGCAACCTCGGGTCCGCGATGTTCCTGGTCACGCGCAGCGCGGCGGACGGCATCCGCCTCTTCGCCACGTCGGCCGTGGTCGCCACGCTGGTCGGCGTGCCGGTGTGGGTCGCCATTGTGGTGCTGGGCGTCGCCATGATCGTGTACACGTTCTACGGCGGCGCCTCCGCCGTCATCTGGACCGACGTGATTCAGATGTTCGTGTACCTCGCCGGGGCGCTGATCGTCCTGTGGTTTGCCCTGGCCGGTGTGCCGGACGGACTGGCCGGCGTCATGGCGCTGGGCGAGGCCACCGGCCGGTTCCAGATGTTCAACTTCAACCTCGATTTCTTCCGCGCGTACACCTTCTGGGCCGGCGTGGTTGGCGGCGTCACGTTGACCCTCGCCACCCACGGGACGGACCAGTTCCTGGTGCAGCGCCTGCTGACCGCGCGATCGCAGCGGGAAGCGCAGGTCGGGCTGTCGCTCAGCGGCATCCTGGTCTTCCTGCAGTTCGGGTTGTTCCTGCTGCTGGGCGTCGCGCTCGCGGCGTTCTACCAGACGGCGCCCGCGCCTGAACTCGCGCGCGCCGACATGCTGATTCCCGCCTTCGTGCGCGATCATGTCCCGGCCGGACTGGCCGGCTTCGTCGTCGCGGCGATCGTCGCCGCGGCCCTGTCACCCTCGATCAACTCCCTGGCCGCCACCACCGTGAACGACTTCTATCTCAAGTACGTGAACCCGTCGGCCGGTGATGCGGCCATGTTGCGCGTGGCGCACCGCGCCACGATTGCGTGGGGGCTCGTGCAGATCGGCATCGCCCTGCTGGCGACGCAGCTGTCGCAGTCGGTGCTGGATGCCGGGCTGTCGGTGCTCGGGCTGGGCGCCGGTCCCGTGCTCGGCGCCTTCCTGATCGCGCTGCTGCGCCGGCGCATCGGCGCGTGGCAGGTGGCCGGCGCCATGCTGGTGGCCTGGGTCACGGTGTTCAGCACCTACTGGTTCACCGCCGTGGCGTGGCCCTGGTATGCGCCCATCGGCGCCGGCGTGACGGTGCTGCTCTCCCTGCTGCCGCTTGGCGTGTCACGGACCACCGCGACGGCGGCGCTGGCCGCGGCGCTGATGGTGGCCCCGGGGTGCGGACGGAACGAACCCGCGCCGGAACAGGCGCTGACCGGCGCGATCGGAGTCAGCGTCGAGCCGGTGCGGCTCAATCCGCTGCGCAGCGTGGTCACCGCCAACGGCGAGATTGCGCCCCATCCGGAGGCCGACTGGACGGTCTACTCGTCCGAGACGGCGATCATCCGCGACCTGCCCATCGATGAAGGTGCGGCGGTCAATGCCGGCGATCTGGTCGTGCGTTTCGAAGTGCTGAGCCGGTCGGCGGCGATTCAGGCCTCGGAGCTCGAGATCACGCAGCTCACCAGCCGTGTCGAGACGGCGCGCACCCGCGTCAGCGAACTCTCCGCCCTGCTGGCGCGCGGCCTGACCGCACGCGTCGACGTCGACACCGCCAAGTCGGAGTTGGCGAGCCTCGAGACGACCCTGGCCGCGGCGCGCGCCACACTCGACGGCCACCGCCAGGCCGAAGCGCGCGCCACCGTGCGCGCGCGCTTCCCCGGCATCGTGCTTAAGCGCTGGCACTTCCAGGGAGACACGGTCATCGGCGGCACACAGGACCCGGTCCTGCGCATCGTCGATCCGACGCGCGTCCAGGTGGCCCTCGACGTGTCGGTCACCGACGCGGGCAAACTCATGCCGGGACAACAGGCCCAGGTGACGCCGCTCGGCCTCGCGCCGGTGATCACGGCCGTGCAGGCGGTGATGCCCCCCGCCTCCCCGGAGGCGACGACGACACGCGTCATTCTCACCTGGCCTCTGACCACCACACCCTCCGCGGCACCCACGCCCGCCGCACCGGCCGCGCCGGCGGCGTCACCGGCGCCGGGAACGCCGGTCATTGGCGAGGTGCTGGTCGCTGAAATTGCCGAGGCCATGGTCGTGCCGACACGCGCGATCCTCCGGGCGGCCGGCACCCCCTACGTCCTGGTCGCGGGATCGGATGGCCGCGTCATCCGGCGCGATGTCCGCCTCGGCCTGGCCACGACGGAGTTGACGCAGATCCTGAGCGGCCTCGAACTCGGCGAACGCGTGATCACGACCGCGCTGACCGAGATCAACGAGGGCGACCGCGTGACCACGCGCGAGGGTTAGCGCGCGCCGGCGGGCAGACGGATCGTCGCGCGGCAGCCGGGTTGATTCACGCGGTTGGCCAGCGTGATCGTGCCGCCGTGGGCTTCGGCGATCTGACGGCTGAGGGCCAGCCCGATGCCCGAGCCATTCGGCTTGGTCGTGAAAAACGGCACGAACAGGTTCGACGTGTCGGGCAACCCCTTGCCTTCGTCGTCAACCGTGATTTCAATCCAGTCGCCATCGGGCCGCCAGCCCACGGCCACACCGCCGCCGGTCTCCAGTGACGCGTCGACGGCGTTGCGCACGATGTTGATGAGCGCCTGTTCCAGCTGATCGGAGTCGGCCACGAGCGGTGCATCCACCGACGGCGCGACGACCACCGGCAGGCGCTTCTCGAGTTCGACGATCCGCGACATCAGTTCGGCCACACGCAGCGGTTTAGGCTGCGGCTTGGGCAGGCGCGCCAGCTGCGCGTACGACCGCAGGAAGCGGCCCAGCGCGCCCGACCGCTCCTCGATGAGCGACAGCCCCTGCGACACCTCATCCTGCCGCGGGAACGCCTCGGCGCGATCGACGATGCGACGCAGCGAGTGCGCGATCGACTTGATGGGCGTCAGCGAGTTGTTGATCTCGTGGGACAACACGCGCACGATGCGCTGCCACGCCGCCTGCTCCTCTTCGCGCAGGGCCTGGCTGAGGTCGGCGATCACGATCAGGTGGTGCGGGCGTCCGTCGCGGTAGAACATCGCGCGCCGCACTTCGTAGCGGCCCTGCCGGCCGTTGAAGGATCGATCGACGAGACGACGGGGATCCCCCGACAGGTACTCGTCGACTCCCATCGAGGACGCCGGCGCGCCGAGCAGATCGGCCGACGATCGCCCGAACAACCGCTCACCCGCGCGGTTGACGAGCAGCAGCTGGTGCGTCGGGTCGAACGCGAACACGGCCACGCCGATCTCCTCCATCACGTGCGTGAGGAGCACGGTGGACTCCACGGCCTCCGTGCGCTGGCGCTGCAGCGTCGTGCCGAGGTCGTTCACCTCGCGCATGACCATCGCCATCGAACTGCCGCTGCGGGCGCTCAGGCCGCGGATGGAGTAGTCCCCCTCGCGCAGCGCGCCCAGCAGATTGGCGATGAGATTGAGGGACCGGACGACGAGTTGCCGCGCGGTGGACGCCGCCGCGATCCACACGACGAGGATCAGCGCGGTCAGCGTCCAGACGACCTCGGGCGGATAGGACTGCCGCCAGAGGAAAAACAGCGCGACGATGACGGCCGGGGCGGCGCCGCCCAGCACCAGCAGCGTCAGCGCCAGCTCGAGATTGCGCGCCTGGGGCGCTCCGCGCCCCGTCATAACCCGAAGTACTGCAGGCGCCGGTACAACGCCGACCGGCTGACGCCCAGCTGCTCGGCCGCCTTGCGCACGTCGCCGCCGTGTTTGGCCAGGACCTTCTGGATGAACAGTTTCTCGGACTGCTCCAGGGTCATGTCCTCCACGTTGGCCGCGCCAGGCGCGCCGGCGGTCTGCAGGCCGAGGTCCTGGGCGGTGATGAGCGGCGTGCGCGCCATCAGCACGGCGCGTTCGATCGCGTGGCCCAGTTCGCGGACGTTGCCCGGCCAGAGGTGCGTGTCGAGCGCCTGCCGCGCCGACCGATCGAACCCTTCGAAGGTCCGCTTGTAACGCTCCGCATACCGTCCGAGGTAATGCTCGGCCAGCGGCAGGATGTCCTCACGCCGCTCGCGCAGCGGCGGCAGATGAATGACGACCGTGTTCAGGCGGTACAGCAGGTCTTCGCGGAACCGGCCGGCCGCGATTTCTCCCGGCAGGTCGGCGTTGGTCGCCGAAATCACGCGAACGTTGACGAAGATCACGCGCGACGACCCGACCTTCTGGACTTCGCCGGTCTGCAACACGCGCAACAGCTTGGGCTGCAGCCGCGCCGGCATGTTCGCGATCTCGTCGAGAAAAAGCGTCCCTTCATCGGCCAGTTCAAAACAGCCGATACGATCGGTGCGGGCGTCGGTAAACGCGCCTTTCACGTGGCCGAACAGTTCGCTTTCGGCCACGCCTTCCGACAGTCCGCCGGCGTTCATCGTGACCAGCGGCTTGGAGGCGCGCTGCGACAACCGGTGCAGCAGGCTCGCCACCACCTCCTTGCCCGTGCCGTGTTCCCCGGTGATCAGCACCGTGGCATCAGACGGCGCGACGCGCTCGATGGTCTCGCGCACCTGCTTCATCGACGGCGCTTCGGCGATGAACGTGGGCAGGTCACGCCGGTGCAGCCGCGCGTTTTCCTCCTGCAGCCGCCGGCTCCGCCGCAGCGCCCGTCGCAGTTCGAGCTGCGTCTGCACCGCCACCAGCAGCTTCTCGTCGTCCCACGGCTTCTCGATGTAGTCGCGCGCGCCGCGGCGCATGGCTTCCACCGCGCCTGCCACGCTGCTCCACCCGGTCATCACCAGCACCGGCAGCGTCGGGTCGATCGCCTTCATCCGGTCGAGCAGGGCGAAGCCTTCCTGGCCCGACGTCGTGTCGCGCGTGTAGTTGAGGTCGATGAGCGCCACGTCGAAGTCCGCGCCTTCCAGGGTCGACACCAGTTCCGACGGTGACGTGACGGTCGTCACGTCATACCCCTCCCCACCCAGCAGCAGCCGCAGAGCATTGAGGACGTCGGTCTGGTCGTCGGCCACGAGCACGCGGCCCTGATGTGTCGGCAATCCTGACTCCCTTGTTCCCGATTCCCGCTTCCAGGAATCCCAGATTCGGGATTATCCCTCGGTCCATCCCGGAAAACCGGCGGTTCACACCTCTGGAAAGGAAATCCCGTGCCAACTCCGGGTGTGGCACGAGGCTTGTAGGTGCGTTCGACGTGTCCGCGCGCATTCTTGTTGCCGACGACCAGCCCGACATCCTGCAGGCGCTCCGCCTGCTGTTGATGGACGCGGGCTTCGACACCGACCTGGAAGGGACGGTGGACGGCGTCCTGACGCGCGTGGCCGAGCGGCCGTACGACCTGCTGCTGATGGACCTGAACTACACGCGCGACACGACGTCGGGCAAGGAAGGCCTGGACCTGCTCGAACGGGTGCGCACGAAGGATGCCGCGCTGCCGGTGGTGGTCATGACCGGCTGGGGCAGCATCGAGACGGCCGTGGAAGCGATGCGCCGGGGTGCGCGCAGTTTCGTGCAGAAGCCGTGGGATGACACGACGCTGGTCGACGTGGTGACACGCGAGGTGGCCGAGGGCCAGGCCGCGCGCCGCCGCGACGCGCGGTTTTCGCGCGACTACGAGGAAGCGCGGCAGATACAACGCGCGCTGCTGCCGGCGGCGATGCCGACGCTGGCCGGCTGCCAGGTGGCGGCGCGCTGGACGCCGGCGGCCGGCATCGGCGGCGACTGTTACGACGTCATCCGCTTCAGCGACAACCGCCTCGCGGTGTCCATCGCCGACGTCGTGGGCAAGGGGCTGCCCGCCGCGTTGCTCATGTCGAACCTGCAGGCGGCCGTGCGCGCCTTCGCGACCCCGGCCACCGAACCCCACGACCTGTGCGGCTCGGTCAACCGTCTGCTCTGCCGCAACATCGCCTCGGGCAAGTTCGTGACGTTTGCGTACGTCGTGATCGATCTCGATCAGGGCACGGTCACCTATGCCAACGCCGGGCACAATCCCCCGCTGATCGTCCGCGCCGACGGCACACTCGAGCGCCTGCCGCCGACGGGCCTGGTGCTGGGCGTCTCACCGGACTGGACGTACACCACCGGCAAGGCGACGTTCGGCCCCGGCGATCGACTGATCTGCTACACCGACGGGTTCACGGAAGCCCGCAACGGCGACGATGAGGAATTCGGCGAGGATCCCCTCGCCGCGCTGGCGCAGGCGACGCCGCGCGGCTCCGCCGAGACGCTGGCCGAGGCCCTGACGTCGGCCGTCATCACCTGGACCGGCGGTGATGCCCAGGACGACGCCACGCTGATCGTCGTCGAACGGCTATAATCGCGGACAGGAGATCACCTCATGCTGAAGCGACTGTCCTCAGTGGCCCTGGCCCTGCTCGTCATCGGTCTCACGCAGACTTCGCCCCACGCACAGGCGCAGGCCGGCCTGCGCAGCCCCGACGTGATCTTCGTGCCGACGCCACAGGCCGTGGTGGACGCCATGCTCAAGATGGCGAACGTCTCCAAGAATGACGTCGTCTACGACCTCGGCTGCGGCGACGGCCGCATCGTCATCACGGCGGCCAAACAGTTCGGCGCGCGGGGCGTGGGCATCGACATCGATCCGCAGCGCATCAAGGAATCCAACGAAAACGCCGTGGCCGCCGGCGTGACCGACAAGGTCAAGTTCATGAACGCGGACATCTTCGCCGACAGCACGAGCCTGCGCGAGGCGTCCGTCGTGACGCTCTACCTGCTGCCGTCGCTCAACGTGAAGTTGATCCCGAAGCTCATGAAGGAATTGCGCCCCGGCACGCGCATCGTGTCGAACAGCTTCGACATGGGCGAGTGGGAGCCGGAAAAGACGATGGAAGTGGATGGCCGGATGATCTACTTCTGGACCATTCCGAAGTCGTAACGCGCCGCGATCAGTCCGGCGATCAAGCCGCCCAGCGCGACGAGCCAGAGCCACGCCCGGCGCGGATAGACGAGGTCCACCACGCAGGCGTCCGCACAGGGCGCGTCGAAGGCGAGTAACCCGTCGACGTCGCGTGTGGCGAGGCGCCGGCCGCCCGCCCGGGCCTCAAAGGCCGGGTGGTAGTTCGTCCGCACGATGACCGGCGAGCCGGCCGGCACCTGCCGGAGCGCGACACGCGCGCCGGCCAGCGAGCGATCCTGCAGGTCCGCCTGGCCCCCGGTCGTCACCACCTCGCGCGTGTCGACACCCGCGCGGCGGAACTGCGTCCAGGGCCCCTCCTGCCACACGAGGGTGTAGCGCGCGTCGGCGGCGAAGTACTCGCGGCTGACCGGCGCCCATACGAACAGATCCACGATCCCGAAGCGGTCGAGTTCCGCGATGAACGCGTCGGGCGGCACACGAGCGAGGGACCGCCCCTGCCACGTCCCGCCGCTGAGCATCTGGCCGCGCCACGGATTCCACTGCCAGCCGTCCCAGTACCCCGCGTACAGGCGGCGGCCGGTTTCGTGCGCGAGCAGGGCTTCGTAGTGGTTGCCGGTCAGTGACGGCGCGGTTTCGCCGCCGGGCTCCGCATTGGTGTTGCGGTGCGGATTGTTCTCGACCAGGACCAGCGCCCCCTCAGCCGCCCGGGCCCGTTCGACGAGGCCGGGGTGCACGTCGCGCACCGAGTCGATGTGGGGGACGGGTTGCCACCACAGCTGCAGGAAGACGACCGTGGTCAGCAGCCCGGCCGCCGTCATCGCGCCTCCGCCGTAGCGCACCAGCGCGGCGGCGATGACCGGCCCCAGCAGCACCGGGAACATGTGAATGGGGCGGATGAAGGCGTACCCGAAGTGCGGATCGTTCAGGCGCATCATCGCCACGGTCGCCAACGCCGCCACCGCGTAGAACCGCGCGCGGGATCGGTCGGCCCAGGCCAGCGCCACCGTCACCGGCAGCAGGATCAACGCGAGTGCGCCGTAGTCGTTGGCCCACCGCCCCGGCAGCCACAACAGCTCGACGTTGTAGGCCACCTTGCGCAGCACCGCGGCCCAGTCGATCGAGTCGGGAGGCGTGAACAACACGTTGTTGAACTGGAACAGGTGAGGGTAGCGCCAGGATTCCCAGGTCATGGGCAGGACGGCCAGCTGCGCGGCCACCGCCGCGACCACGGCGCGGCGCCCCGAGCGCCAGTCGCGGGCCAGCAGCGCGTCTCCCGCCAGGTACACCAGCGCGTACATGTACGAGCCGGCGTGTGACCAGGCGGTCAGCGCGAGACTGACGACCAGCCACGCATGGCCCCACCACCGGCCCTGCCGCGCCGCGTGGGCGCCCAGCAGCGTGGACAACACGAGCACCGCCCCCGCCAGCGAGTTGGTGTCGCCGGAGCGGATCAACATGTACGAGTAGCTGGCGGCCAGCACGCTGCCGATGCCGACGCTGGTCAGCGCAACGGTCCGGTGTCCCGGCGCCCGTTCGTCCAGCGTCAGATCGCGCCACAGCAACAGCGGAATCGCGGCAAAGAGCAGGGCGTGCAGCAGATGAAACCCGCGCAGGTCCCCGAAGAGCGTCATGGGCGCCCACGCCAGCAGACCGAGGCTCTGGGTGACGTCACTGCCGGTGTGATAGCCGCCGAGGAAGGACCACTGCCAGCCGGACGCCAGTCCCAGGCGCAAGCCGTCCAAAAACTCGCGCGTGGCCTGCAGGCGCGGCGGCCAGTCGTCCAGGATGGGGATGCGCGACCAGTCGGCCGGTGGAAACCAGGTGACGAACGCGGCCGCCAGGATCACGACACCTGCGGCCGCCACGGCCCAGGCTGCGGCCACCGGCCAGCCGCCGGACGGTCCGGCCTGATCGCCCCGACGGGCGCGCCGGGGCCACCAGACCACCAGCGTGAAGAGGGCCAGCGCGGTGAGAAACCACGGCCGCCGGGCGCCATGCACCGAGCCCGGGACGTCGGCCCAGCGGGTGGTCAGCGCAAAGTTGGCCCACCAGATCAGCGTCGTGACGCGCCACGCCAGCGTGACCAGCCGCTGGGGCGGCGGAATCGTCATGCGCTTCATGGTACCGCTCGTCAGCGGCGGTTCAGCCAGGCGGCAAGCCGATCGAGCAGGACGGCCTGCCCGGCGTTGATGACCACGCGCGCGTCGGCCAGGGGAAAAAACGCCACGCGGTCGATCTCCGGGATCACGATCACACGGCCCGAGCGCGGGGGCCATTCGGTCTCCGTCATGATGCTGACCGCGGCAGCCGGGTCGCAATCACCTTCGAAGGCCCAGGCGTGCACGACCTTGCCGGAACGTTGCGTGACCCGGCCCAGCGCGTGGAACGGGCCGCCGGGCTCAAACCCCGTCTCCTCCCGGAACTCGCGAATCGCCGCCTCGAGCGGCGTCTCGTGCGGATCGCGGCCGCCCTTGGGAATCGACCAGGCCCCTCTGTGCCGATCGGTCCAGTAGGGTCCCCCCGGATGCGCCAGCAACACCTCGACCAGATCCGCGCCGGCGCGGCGGAACATCATCAGGCCTGCGCTCTCTTTGCGGGGCATCGCCGGGGCGTCGACTCCTCACCAGCAATTACGCCGCCCCGGCCTCCCGCGTTGCCCGCACTCCGCACTGCGCACCCCGCACCCCGCACCCCGCACCCCGCACCCCGCACTCCGCACTCCGCACTCCGCACTCCGCACTCCGCACTGGCCTTATAATCCCGCCCATGCCTGTCACTTTTACGCTCAACGGCAAGTCGACGACCGTCGACGTCCCGAACGAGATGCCCCTGCTGTGGGTGCTGCGGGATGTCCTGAACCTGCACGGCACGAAATACGGCTGCGGCACGGGCCAATGCGGCGCGTGCACGGTGCACGTGCGCGGACGCGCCGTGCGCTCGTGCCAGACACCCGTCAGCAACGTCGCGGGCGCGGCGGTGGTGACCATCGAGGGCCTGTCGGCCGACGGTACGCACCCGCTGCAGAAGGCGTGGCAGGAACTCGACGTGCCCGAGTGTGGCTACTGCCAGGCGGGCCAGATCATGGCCGCCGCAGCCCTGCTGGCCCAGCGGCCGAAGCCCACGGATGCCGATATCGACGCCGCGATGAACACCAACCTCTGCCGGTGCGGCACCTACATCCGCATTCGCCAGGGCATTCATCATGCCGTCCGTCAGGGCGCCGCCGAACTGACCGCGACCCCATCGACCGAGGAGGCCAAGTGAGCACCGCCACCCTGCTTCCCACCGTCAATCGCCGCAGCTTTCTGAAGGTGTCGGCGCTGGCCGGCGGCGGCTTCCTGCTGTCGGGGTACCTCGAACCACTCGACCTGCTCGCGCAGGGGCGCGGCGGCGGGCAGCCTCCGCTCGATCCCAACGCGTTCATCTCGATCGACGCCAACGGCATCGTCACCATCACGGCCAAGAACCCCGAGATCGGCCAGGGCGTGAAGGTGATGCTGCCGATGCTCATCGCCGAAGAACTCGACGTCGAGTGGAAGGACGTCCGCATCGTGCAGGCCGACCTCAATCCGGCGCGATACGGGCAGCAGTCGGCCGGCGGCAGCTTCGCCACGCCGACCAACTGGGTGCCGATGCGCCAGATGGGCGCTGCGGCGCGCCAGATGCTGATTGGCGCGGCGGCCCAGGCCTGGGGTGTGCCGGCCTCCGAGATCACGACGACGCCCGGGCGGCTCGTGCATGCGGCCTCGAACCGGTCGGCCGGCTACGGCCAGTTCGCCGCGGCGGCCGCGACGATGACACCGCCGCCGCTCAACGAGTCGCTGCCGATGAAGGACCCGGCCAACTACCGGATCATCGGCACACGCATTCCCGGCGTCGACAACTTCAAGATCGTGACCGGACAGGCGCTCTTCGGCAGCGACGTCAAACTGCCGAACATGCTCTACGCCGTGTACCAGCGCTGCCCGGTGATCGGCGGCAAGGCGCAGAGCGCGAACCTCGATGAGATCAAGGGCATGCCGGGCGTGCGGCATGCGTTCATCGTGCCCGACAGCCATGGCGGCGGCTCGATGAGCGGCGTGGCCGTGGTGGCCGACAGCTGGTGGTACGCGGAGAACGCGCGCAAGAAGCTGAACGTCACGTGGGATTACGGACTGGCCGTCAACGACAGCACCGCGGACTTCTCCAAGCAGGCCGCGCAATTGGCGACGCAGGCGCCTGAACTGACGTCGCGCGCGGACGGCGATGTGGAGGCCGCGCTCGGATCGGCGGCCAAGGTCGTCGAGGCGGCGTACGAATATCCGTTCCTGACCCACGCGCCGATGGAGCCGCCCAATGCGACGGCCGTCTTCGCCAACGGCAAACTCGAAATGTGGGCCGGCACGCAGCAGCCGGGGGGCGTGATCAACACGATCGCGCAGGCGCTGGGCATCACGCCGGCCGACGTCACCATCCACCTGCCGCGCATGGGCGGCAGCTTCGGCCGCCGCCTCTACAACGACTACGTCGTCGAGACGGCCGTCATCGCCAAGACCATCGGCGTGCCGGTGCAGTTGCGGTGGTCGCGCGAAGACGAAATGCGGCATGAAGTGTTCCGCCCGGCCGGGTATCACTTCCTCAAGGCGGGCGTGGACGCCTCGGGCGGCATCACGGCCTGGCGCAATCACTTCATGACGTTCCGTGTGGCCGGCGCACCGCCGCAGACCAATCAGCAGGGCCAGGTGACCGGCCCGCGGTATGCGGGGTCGGCCACGCTCAGCCCGACGGAGTTCCCCGCGCGGTTCATTCCCAACTTCGCCACGCACGTGACGACCATGCCGCTGGGCGTGGTGACGGGCGCGCACCGCGCGCCGGGCGCGTGCGCGATCGCGTTCGTCATCCAGTCGTTCCTCGACGAACTCGCGCTGGCCGCCGGGAAGGACCCGGTGCAGTTCCGCCTGGATCTGCTGGCGCGCACGCCGATCGCGCAACAGGGCGGCGGCGCGCAGTTCAACGCGGAGCGCATGACGGGGGTCCTGAAACTCGTCGCCGAAAAGTCCGGCTGGGGCAAACGCACGCTGCCGAGCGGGTCCGGCATGGGGGTGGCGTTCCACTTCTCGCACCAGGGCTACATCGCCGAGGTGGCCGAAGTGAACGTCGACGCCAACCGGCGCATCCGCGTGAACAAGGTGTGGGTGGCCAGCGACATCGGCCGGCACATCATCAACCCGCTCAACGCCGAGAGCCAGGTGCACAGCGCGGTGATCGACGGCCTGAGCCAGCTCATGCTCGAGATCAACGTCGACGGCGGGCGCGTGCGCCAGTCGAACTTCGACAGCTACCCGATCCTGCGCATGCGCCAGGCGCCGCCCGAGATCGAGACGCACTGGGTCCTGTCCAATAACAGCCCGACCGGCCTTGGCGAACCGCCGCTGCCGCCGATCCTGCCGGCCGTGACCAACGCGATCTTCGCCGCGACGGGCACACGCGTGCGGTCGCTGCCGCTCAGCAAACACGGGTTCAGCTGGCGATGATGTCGGCGACCCGCAGGGCGCCCCGATTCGTCCGTAGGGCGCCCCGATTCGTCCGTAGGGCGCCCCGTTCTTCGGGGCGCCGTACCGCGCTTGCCGCCGCCCTCGTCTGGTGCGCCGCCGCAGTCGCGGCGGCCACCGGCGCTTCGTCCGGGCAGGCCACGACCAACGACGGGATCTACAGCAAGGCCCAGGCCGATGCGGCCAAGGCGCAGTACGACAAGTTGTGCCTGAGCTGCCACGCGTTCACCGAGGCCACACGGAAGAAGCCCGAAGACCTGCTGCTGGGCGACGAACCCTTCCTCAAGAAGTGGGAAGGCAAGACCATTGACGAACTGGTCTCGGTCATCACGTTCACGATGCCCAACGACGGATCCGCCGTGGTCAGCGAAGAGGAGGCCCTCAACCTGATGGCCTACGTCCTGCAGCAGAACGGCTACCCCGCCGGTGCCGCGCCGCTCACGAAGGCGCGCGCCGCGGCGGTCCTCGCCAGAAAGAAATAACCCGCGGCCACGCGCGCCCGTGACTGCCCCCGAGGTCCTCATCATCGGCGCGGGCCCCGCGGGGAGTGCGGCGGCGGCCGTCCTGGCCCGCGCCGGTCACGCCGTGTCGCTGGTGGACCGTCCTGCCGGCGTGCGACGGGCGCTGGCCGAATCGATCCCGCCCAGCGCGCGACGGCTGCTGCGTGCGCTCGGCATGGACCACGCGGTCGACGCCGCGGGCTTCGAACGCTGGCGCGGCAACACGGTGTGGTGGGCTGACGCGCCACCGCGGGTCGAGACCTTCCCTCCTGAAGACATCGGATACCAGGTGGAACGCGATCGGTTTGATGCCGTCCTGCGGCACGTCGCGGCCTCGGCGGGCGCGCGGGTGCTGCCAGGAGTCGTCCGTGCGGTGGATCTGCCCTCCGTGCATATCGAGACGGCAGATGGCCCCGTCACGATCGAGGCGCCGTGGGTCATTGACGCGTCCGGACGCGCCGGCGTCATCGCGCGCGCGTTTCGGGATCATGACGTCTCGCATCACACGGTGGCGCTGGCCGGCCTCTGGCGGCAGGCGGCGCCGTGGCCACCCGGGCAACGCGGCCATGCGCTTGTCGCCTCACATGCCGGTGGCTGGGCATGGTCCGTGCCGGTCGCCGAGGACCTCCGCTACGTCACCGTGATGGTCGACCCGGCACGCAGCGCGCTCAAACGCGACGCGCCGGCCGGCGAGGTGTATCGCGCGGCGCTCGAGAACGTGCCGGCGTTTGCGCCGCTGCTCGGCGCCTCCACGCTCGTGGACGGCCCCTGGGGCGCGGATGCCTCGCTCTACACGACGCGCGCGCACGCCGGCCCCGGCTTTCTGCTGGCCGGTGACGCCGCCGCCTGTATCGATCCGCTGTCGTCGTTCGGAGTGAAAAAAGCGCTCGCCTCTGGCTGGCTCGCCGGCATTGTCGTCCGCACCGTGATTGCCACGCCGTCGATGCGCGCCCCTGCACTCGCCTTCTTCGAACACCGTGAGCGCCAGGCCATCGCCGGCCTGCGCCGCGCGGCCGCCCGATACGCCGGCGCGGCTGGGGTCCATCATCCGTTCTGGCAGGTGCGGGCGTCGGAGAGTGCCGGCGACGAGGGGGACGACCAGGAGAATCCCGCGGCGCTCGCGCAAGACCCCGGCGTGCGCGCGGCGCTCAAGGACCTGCAGACCCGGCCCGAAGTTCGGCTCGCGCCAGGGCCACAGGTCCGGATCGAGCCGCGCGCGGTGATTCGCGGCGACGCGCTGGTCCTCGATGACCACCTGGTGCTGCCGGCCTGGCCGGCGGGCGTTCGGTACCTGCGCAACATCGACCTGCTCCGGGTCGTTCGGCTGGCCGGGATGTACCGGGATGTCGGCGAGATGTACATGGCGCTCACGCGTGAGCAGCCCGGCGTCGGCCTGCCGGATTTCCTCGGCGTCCTGTCCACACTCGTCGCCAGAGGCGCGCTCAGGCACCTCGAAGAGTGATATAAACGGCCACTCGTATGGCGCGCATCACTCCCCTCCTCGTTGCCGTGTTGTTGTGGTGCGCCGCGGTCGAGTCCCGCCGCGTGAACGCGCAGGCGGCGCAGACGCCCGCCGCCGCGCAGACCGACGAAGGCATTCCCATCCGGCACGAAAAGACCCGGACGATTTGCGGCGACTGCCACACGACCGACAGCGAAGGGCGCATGTCGCGCATCTCCTATCGGCGCACCACGCCCGAGGGCTGGCAGGAAACGATTCGCCGGATGGTCACGCTGAACAAGGCGGAAATCGAGCCGGCCGACGCGCGCGAGATCGTCAAGTACCTGGCCGATGAACTGGGCCTGGCGCCCGAGGAAGTCCGCCCGGCGGCCTTCGAACTCGAGCGGCGTCTGATTGACTTCAAGTACGAGGCGAACGCCGACACGGAAAGTGTCTGCTCGAGTTGTCATTCGATCGGCCGGGTGATGCTGCAGCGCCGCACGCCGAAGGAGTGGGACCTGCTGCTGGCGATGCATCGCGGCTGGTATCCGCTGGTCGACTTCCAGGTGTTCCGGCGTGGCGGACCGCCCAGCACCACGCCGGGGCCAGACGGCCGTCCGCCCGACAACCGGCATCCAATGGACAAGGTGCTGGCGCACCTCAAGCCGAAGTATCCGCTGGTCACCCCCGAGTGGACGGCCTGGACCGCCTCACGCCGAAGTCCGCGCCTCGAAGGCACGTGGCTGTTGAGCGGCACCGAACCGGGCGCGGGCCCGATCTTCGGCACCGTGACGATCGCAGCCGGCGCGTCACCAGACGATCTGACCACGCAGGTGAACTACCGCTACGCGCGCACGGGCCGGCAGGTCGCGCGCGAGGGACGCGCCACGACGTTCACCGGCTTCCAGTGGCGCGGCCGGACGACGGCCGGCGGCGATCCGGACACGACGCTGCGTGAGGTGATGCACGTCGAACGCGACTGGCAGTCGATCGCCGGCCGCTGGTTCACCGGCGACTACGACGAACTGGGCGCCGACGTCACGCTGCGGCGCATCGGGCGCGAACCCGTGGTGGCCGGCCTGGACCGCACCGCCGCCCGTCAGGGCGCCACGCAGACGCTGCGCGTCTTCGGCGCCAACTTCCCCGCCGGACTCACGACGCGTGATGTCGACTTCGGTCCCGGCGTCACCGTCACGGGCGTGACTGAAGCTTCGTCGTCGGTCGTGACCGTCGAGGTCACCGTGGCAGCCAACGCGGCGACCGGCGCGCGGGACCTGTTCCTGGCCGGCGCGCTGCACCGCGACGCGCTCGTGGTCTACGACCGCGTGCACTACATCAAGGTCACGCCCGGCTGGAACATGGCGCGGGTCGGCGGCGTGGTGTTCCCGAAGATGCTGGCGCAGTTCGAAGCCGTGGCCTGGTCCCACGGCCGCGACGGCAAACCCGACACGGCCGACGACCTCTCGCTGGGTATGGTCGACGCCACGTGGTCGCTCGAGGAATACACGGCCACGTTTGCCGACGATGACCTGAAGTTCGTGGGCGGCATCGATGCGGCGACCGGCCGGTTCACACCGGCGGTGGACGGGCCGAACCCGGAGCGATCGGGCAATCGCAACAACATCGGCGACGTCTGGGTGGTGGCCACGCACACCCCGGGCGACGGCGCGGCCCCTCTGCGCGCGCGGGCGCACCTGGTGGTGGCGCCGCCGCTCTACCTGCGGTGGGATTTCAGCTCGGTGACCAACCGATGAGTACGCTGCACCCGGGAGATTGCCACGCGTTTGAGGCCGGCGGCCGCCGGTTCCTGTATCTGGCGCCCAGCGCGGCCGTGATGGCGATCGATGACGTCTCGGCGGCCGTGCTCGACGCGGTGTCGCTGCGCTCGCGATCGACCGCAGAGATCGTCGCCGACCTGGCGGAGCGGTTTCCGGCGCAGGCCGTCGACGAAACCGTCGACGAACTGATTCGCGTGCGTGCGCTTCGTCGCAGCGAGACGCCGGCCCGGAAGACGCCGAAGATGCTGCCGCTCACACCTGTGCCGCTGAGCACGATGGTGCTCAACGTGACGAGCCAGTGCAACCTGAGCTGCGCGTATTGCTACGAGTACGGCGAAGACCGCGTCGTCCAGACCGGCAGCCAGCAGCCGAAGATGATGAGCGAGGAGACGGCGCGTGAAAGCGTCGATTTCCTTCTGCGTGAATCCGGCCCCGAGGCGCACATGACGTTTTTCGGCGGCGAGACGCTGCTGAACTTCCGCGTGCTGAAGACCACGGTCGCCTATGCGACGGCGCAGGCTGCCGCGATGGGCAAGACCATCGACTTCAGCATGACGACCAACGCCACGCTGCTGTCCGACGAGATCATCGACTTTCTGGCCGAACATCGTTTTGGCGTCACCATCTCGATGGATGGCCCGCGGGAGTTGCAGAACCGGTTCCGCGTGTTCCACGACGGCCGCGGCAGCTACGACGTGGTGGCGCCGAAGATCAAGGCGCTCATTGCCCGGCACCGCTCGCGGCCGATCGGCGCGCGGGTGACGCTCACCCGCGACACGCTCGACGTGCGGCGCATCTACGAACACCTCACGCAGGACCTGGGCTTCTGGGAAGTGGGATTTGCCCCGGTAACGGCGTCACCGGAGCGGCCGCACGCCTTCGGCGACGAGGGGTTCGAACGGGTGCTGGCCGAGTTCCGGGGACTGGCGCAGGACTATTTGGCGGCGGCGCTTGAAGGGCGGCATCACGGCTTCAGCAACGTGCGCGAGACGCTGGGGGAAATCCACAAGGGCGCCAGCAAAGCCTGGCCGTGTGGCGCCGGGTTTGGCTTGCTCGGCGTCTCCACCGGCGGAGACGTGGCCCTGTGTCACCGATTCGCCGGATCCGACGATCACAAGCTGGGGACGGTGCGCGACGGCGTGGACCGCGAACGCCAGCGCGACTTCCTTGAGTCGCACCACGTCAGCGACAAGACCGACTGCCAGACCTGCTGGGCCCGGCCGCTGTGCGCGGGCGGGTGTTACCACGAAGCGCATACACGCTTCGGCACGACCAATCGCCCCAACCTGCACTACTGCGACTGGATTCGCGGGTGGACCGACACCTGCCTGCAGATCTACGGCCAGATCGCACTCGTCAACCCGGAGTTTCTCACGCAGTTCGAGGACACCCATGAAGCACCTCAGCCCAGTTAACGCCAAGGCGCAGCGTCTGGTGGACGCGCTCGAGGGCGATGTCGTCGCTCTGGCGGTGCCGCAGCAGCCGCGCGGTCCGCACATTCCCCTCGGCTGCTCGACGGTGTTTGCGCCCGGCTGGGAAGTGGACCGCACGGGCGGCACGGCCGGGTTGTGCCAGCCCGTCGAGCGCGACCTGTTCGACTGTCATCTGGGCTGTTTCTGGCCCGCGCAGGTGCCCGATCAGCTCAACCGCGCGCCCGACTGGACGAAGAAATGCGCTGCCGCTCAGAAGGACTGGCGCAAGATCGATGTGATCTTCCCATGATGCGCGTGACGAAGCAGTCCTGGATCGTGGCGGCCCTCGCGGTCGCAATGACCGTAGGCGTGGGCGCCGATCAGGCCAGGCGGCCGGCCCCGGCCGGCACGGGCACGATCTACGTCGGCACCTACAAGGGCACGATTGCCGTGATCGATGAGGCCACCGAAAAGGTGACCAGTGAGATCACGCTGCGAAGCGGCATCCCCGGACGCGTGCTCTTCTCGAACGATCGCTCGAAGATCTACGCGGCGGACGTGTCGTACGAAAAGGTCGAGATCATCGACCGGGCGACCGGCCAGAGCCTCGACGTGCACACGCTCAGCGACGACAAGACGAAGGTGCGGATCTGGGGCATGCAGCCCGACCCGCTCGATCGGTTCCTGATTCTCGTCATCAAGCGCTACACGCTGCACCCCGACCACTGGGAGATCGGCCCGCCGACGCTCGTGCAGTACGACCTGGCGGCTCGCAAGATCACGCGCACGATTCCGTGGCCGAAAGACGAGGAACGGGAGCGCGCCTCGGTCGTCTTCTCGCCCGACGGCAAGCTCATGTATCTGTTCGGTGACGACGTGTTGATTTACGAGACGACGGAGTTCACGCAGGTGGACCGGTGGGATCTGGCGCAGCCGCTCGAGCCCGGCGCCGGACGCGTCACCTTCGGCGGCCTCGACCCGTTCAGCGACCAGCCGGGGTTCTACACGGGCATGTTCACCATGCTCGACCCGCTGCAGAACCGGCGGATGCTCGGCATCGGTCGCGTCGATCTCGTGGGCAAGAAGATCGACTTCCGCCCGCTGGGCCCGGCCAAACCGCTGTCGTATTCGATCGCCCCGGACCGCAAGCGGGCGTACGGCCTGTTCAGCGACATTGGCGAGTACGAGTTCTGGACCATCGATCTGGACAAGGGCTCCGTCATCGCGCGCACGATGATTGACGGCCGTCCGCGCATGAATCAGCGCGTCAGCAGCAACGGCAACGTCATCTACGTCTACACGGCCGGCAACACGATTGACTACTACGATGCGTCCACGCTGGCCCGGGTGCGCACACTCACGCTTGATGCGGACATGACGTCGTTCACGCTGCTGCCGCCGGGCAAGTGAACCGGCGCGTCCTGCGTTACCTGCGGCCGTACGCGCGGCCGCTGGCCGCCGTGGCGGCCCTGTCGCTCGTCAGCACCGGCCTCTCGTTGTGGCTGCCGTACCTCACACGCGCGCTCGTCGACGAGGCGCTCATCGGCCGCAACGGCCAGGTCCTCATGCAGACCGTCGGCCTGTTCGCGCTCATCGGCGCGGCCGGGTTCCTCCTGAGCGCCGGCAGCGGACTGCTTTATACCCGCGTCTCGGCGGACATCCTGTTCGACATGCGCCTGGACTTGTACCGGCACCTCCAGCGGCTGTCGCCGAAGTTCTACGCCGCCACCCGCCTGGGCGACATCGTCTCGCGACTGAACAACGACATCGGCGAGATCCAGCGCATCGCCGCGGAGATCGCCCTTGCGTGGGTGGGCAACGTGCTTTTCCTGGTGGGCAGCGTTGCCGTGCTGGCGTGGCTCGACTGGCGGCTCCTGGCCGTGGGGCTCGCCACCCTGCCCCTCAGCCTCTGGGCCCTGGCCAGGTACCGCCGTCAGCTTGACCGGCGCGTCACCGATCTGCGTGAACAGAGCGCGGCGATCGGCAGCTTCCTCATCGAGACACTGCAGGCCAATCGCACCGTGGTGACCTCAGGCGCCGAGGCGCGCGAGGCCGGACGGTTCGGGCAGCTCAACCGCCGGTTCATCGACGCGCTCATGAGCCTGCAGCGTGTCCACTACTTCTCCGGGGGCATGCCCGCGCTCCTGCTGGCGCTGGGCAGCGGCGCCATCTTCCTCTACGGCGGCTGGCGTGTGGTTGAAGGCACGTTGACGATGGGGACGCTGGCGGCGTTTCTGGCGTACCAGGCGCGTGTAATTGCGCCGGTCCAGGCGCTCATGGGGCTCTACGGTGAGTTGGCCACGATGCAGGTGTCGTGGCGGCGGGTCGTGGAGGTCCTCGATGCCCCGCCGGACGTGACTGAGGCGCCCGACGCCCGCGCGCTGCCCACGGCCACCGGCGATGTCAGGTTCGAAGACGTCTCGCTTTCGTACGGACGAGGCGGCGCGGTGCTGACCGGCGTGAGCTTCCATGTGGCGCCGGGAGAAACCGTGGCGGTGGTCGGCGCCAGCGGGTCCGGGAAGTCGACCATCGCCGATCTGCTGGTGCGCCTGCTGGATCCGGATACGGGCGTGGTGCGACTCGACGGGCACGACCTCAGAACCCTGCGCTTGTCCGACGTCCGGCAGCGCATCCAGATCGTCGAGCAGGAGCCGTGGCTCTTTCACACCACGATTGCCGAGAACGTACGCTACGCCAATCCCGACGCCACAGACGCCGACGTCGCAGCCGCCCTCGAATCGGTGGGCCTGGGGCCGTGGCTGGCGGGACTGCCCGACGGCACGCGCACGGTGGTCGGCGATCGCGGTCTGGCGTTGTCGGCCGGCGAACGACAACGCGTGGCGGTGGCGCGCGCGCTGGTGACCAACCCGGCCGTCCTGGTGCTGGATGAACCCAGCGCCGCGCTGGATCCGTCGTCCGAGCGGCAGATCGTCGGCGCGTATCGTCGCGCCATGCGCGGCCGGACGGTCCTCGTCATCTCCCATCGCGAAGACGTCGCCCGCGACGCCGATCGCATCGTCATGCTCGATGGCGCGCGTGTGGTGGAGGAGGGCACGCCGGCCGCGCTGGCCGGACGCGACGGCCCATTCTCGCGTTTGTTCGGCCTCGGAGCGCAGGCGTGACGCGGATCGTGAAGTCGGCGCTCGCACCACGTGACGGATCCGGCATCCGCATCGCCGTCATTGATACCGGCATTCACGCGGACCATCCGCACGTGGGAGGCATCACCGACGGCGTCGGCATCGATGCCGAGGGTCGCCATGGCGGGGACGTGATCGATCGCCTTGGCCATGGGACCGCCGTGGCGGCGGCGATCCGCGATCAGGCGCCGGCGTGTGAGCTGCTGGCGGTGAAGGTGTTCGACCGCCGCTTGACGACGACCGCGGCCGCCCTGGTGGGCGGGATCACCTGGGCTGCCGCGGCGAGGGCCCACTTCATCAACCTCAGCCTGGGCACGACCAACCACGCGCATCGGGAGGCGCTGGCTGCCGCGGTGGCTCAGGCGCAACAGGCCGGCGCCGTCATCGTGGCCGCTGCGCCGGAACCCGACCTTCCCTGGCTGCCCGGCGACTTGCCTGGCGTCATCGCCGTGGAAGTGGATTGGGACTGCCCTCGCGACGAGTGTGTGGTCACCGTCGGCAGTGACGGAGCCGTTCGGGTGCGCGCGTCGGGCTATCCGCGACCGATTCCCGGGGTTCCGGTGGAGCAGAACCTGCGCGGCGTCAGTTTCGCGGTCGCTAACGCGACGGGGTTGCTGGCGCTGGCGGCGTTCAGCGCTGCCGAACGTCCTACGGCTTCTTCCTGAAGTACTGCCGGGTCGTCACCGGCTTGCCGGCATTGCTGACCTGGACCCCGGGCGGAGGATTGGTCACGCGCACGGCCTCCACCACCAGAGTGCCATCGGCCTCGAGCCAGCGTGTTTCCTTCAGTGTGCCGGTGAACGCACCCGTGCCGTCCGGCACCTCGGTGCGTGACGTGCCTTCGGAGACCAGTCGCGCTCCGTCCCAGCGTGACTTGATCGTGATGGTGGTGCGGCCGTTGGCATTCGCGCTCTCGGTGCCGTCGAGCCTGTGGACCACCTTGTCCCACACCTGCCCCGCCACCCGCTCAATCGTCAGTGCTGCCGGCGTCTGCGTGATTCGAATCGTCGTCACCGCCGCAGGACCTGCGGCGCCACCGCCGCCTCGAGGCGCCATGGCGGCGCCCATCGTCCCACCGCCGCCACCGCCGCCGCTGCCGGCCGACGCATTGGCCGCGCGCGAGCGCTCGACGTCGAGTTCCCACACACCGGAAAAGTCCGGCCGGCTCTGCGCGGCCAGCGCACCGGTCACTGCCAGGATCACCACACCCACTGCAGACATCGTCTTCGTCACCATGACCTCCAATCAGTCCGCCTTCAGCGCGCGCGCGGGGTCGATCCGCGTCGCCCGCCACGCAGGCACGAACGACGCCACGAGCCCCACCATCCACAACCCCACCGCGGTCGCCGCGTAGGTCGGCACATCAAACGGAGCGACGCCAAACAGCAGCGTGCGCAACACGCCGGTGCCGGCAAATGCCACCACCAACCCCATGGCCGCACCGGCCAGCACGAGCACGGACGCCTGCCGGAGCACGAGGCCGAGAATGTGCCGCTCGTCACCGCCCAGCGCGCGGCGCACGCCGAACTCCACCTGACGCCGCTCCACGGAGTAACTCAACACGCCGTACACCCCCAGCAGCGCCACCGCCAGCGCCAGCCCGGCAAACAACCCGACGACGAACGTGTAGAAACGAGGCTCGGCGAACGTGCCGCTGAGGCGATCCTCGAGACGTTCCGCGCCGTGAAGCGGCACCGTCGGGTCCACGGCCTGGAGGGCGGCGCGTATTCCCGGCAACAGGTCCATCGGGTCGCCGGACGACCGCACGGCGATGCCGCCGGTGAGCCGGTTGAAGCCGAGCACCGGTGGCACCTGCCGGTCTGGAAAGTAGGTGACCGGATCAGCGGCGACGGTGACATCGCGCTGTTTGATCGCTTCCGTCACGCCGACGATCCGCCACATCTTGCGGAGGAAATCGATGCGGCGTCCGATGGGGTCCTCGTTGGGGAAATACTTCGCGACCAGGGACTCATCGACCAGCGCCACCGGCTCGGATGTATCCGAATCGGCGTCGGTGAACCCTCGTCCTCGGATGATGCGTGTGCCCACGGCCTCCAGGTACCCTGGCGAAATGGCAATCTTGTTGGACCGCGGCCACTCGGCGGGCGTGGTGGGTCGCGGGCGCCCTTCGAAGGCCAGCGAGCCGCTCAGCCCCACCTGATGCAACGGCAGCGTCGAGGTCAGTCCGGCGGCGGTCACCGTCGGCGAGCGACCGATGCGCGCCAGCAGTTCGTCGAAGAAGGCCCTCTGGCGTTCAGGCTGTCGGAACAGCAGGTCGGGCACACCCAACTGGAAGATCAACGCGCCCTGGCCGACGTAGCCGGGATGCACACTCCCGAGCGCCCACATCGTCCGGCCCAGGAGCGCCGCGCCCACGACCAGGACGACCGCCAGCGACACCTGCAGGACGACCAGCCCGCGCCGGACAGTCTCGGCCGACAGCACTCGTGTACCCGCGACGGTCCGGCCGGCGCTGCTGGCGTCGCGCAAGCTGACGTGCGGCAACTGCCACGCCGGCAGCAGCCCGACGACGAGTCCCAGCACCAGTGCGGTCGTGGCGGCGAAGGCCAGCGACCAGTAATCGAAGCGCACATCCGCGAGCCGTCCGAGCGCCTCGGGCGCGAGCGCGGGCATGACGCGCAGCAGCACCCAGGCCAACAGGGCGCCGCTGGCGGCCCCGGCCGCGGCGACCAGCAGTTGCTCGAACAGCAGCGGCCTCACGATGCGCCAGCGGCCGGCGCCCAGGGTGAGCCGCACGGCCATCTCGCGATGCCGCGCCGTGTTGCGGGCCAACAGCAGGTTCACCAGATTCGCGGCGGCCACCAGCAACACCAGCGCCATGCCCGCCATCAGCACGAGCAGGGCGGGACGGATCGGATGCACGAGATCCTGCTGCAGCGATCGCACGCGGAACTCGGGCACCGGCACGTCGACACCATCGAGGTAGGCCGGATCCGACGCCGCAATGCGGCTGCCGATCTGTCCGGCTTCGCGATTCGCATCGTCGATCGTCGCGCCGGGCGCCAGACGCGCGACCAGATCGAGCGAGGTCATGAAGTTGCGGCGCGCGCCGGGCTGCGGCCAGCGACGTGAGAGCGCAATCCAGATGTCGATGTCCGGATCGGGAAAACGCAGGTCACCGGCGACCACGCCGGCGATCGTGTGAGGTTTGTCGTCGATAAGGAGCGTCGTGCCGGCCACGTCGGCGCGTGCGCCAAGCGCTTCCCGCCAGAAGCGTTCGCTCACCACGACCGTGGGTGCCGCGCCGGCCGCTCCGTCGGCCTCCACGAAGAGCCGGCCGAGCCGCGGCCTCGCTCCCAACAGGTCGAAGAACCCGGCCCCGACTTCCGCGTACGGCCGCACATCAGCCGTGTCGCCGGCACGGACCACCCGCGCACCGGTGGTGTACGGCGTGACCAGTTCAAGCGCGGCAGCCGTCTCGACGAACTGGCCGACGCCGGTATCCGACACGCGCCCACCGGACTCGGACAACACGGGCACCTGCGATGTCGCGTAGGGGCTGCGATCGACCATGGCTTCCGCGATCCGGACCAGCCGATCGGCCGACGGGTACGGCAGCGGTCGCAGCAGCAGACCATTGGCGATGGAAAAGACGGTCGTGGAGAGTCCCAGTGCCAGGGTCAGCGTCAGCCATGCCACCGACGTGGCGCCGGGGGCGGCTTTGGCCGCGCGCCACGCGTAGCGCCAATCACTGGCGGCGTTGGCCACCAGCCACCGTCCGCGCACACGTTCGTGGTTTGTTGAGATGACGTCACGGCGATGGACGCCGAAGCCCCATGCAAGGGCCAGACACTGCCGCCAACACCACAGAGTGGCGGCCAGCGCGCCCTGGCGGGCGGCGCGCTGGTGATACTGCTCGACAAGGTCGCCGACCAGCTCCTCACGTTCGTCCGGGTGCAGCCTCGCGGCCAGCAGGCGCAGCGCCAGGCGCGGCGGCGTGATCACTTCGTCCCCCGGCGGGTGATCGGCGCCAGGTCAGCCCACATCCGTTCAAACGCACTGCGGGTCTGTTCGAGCTGCCTGGCCCCTGCTTTCGTCAGCTTGAAGTAGCGCTTCGCGCGACCGCCGCGTTCAGCCGTGGCCTCACCCAGGCGCGACGACACGCAGCCTTTGGCTTCGAGCCGGCGTAACGCGATGTACACCGCGGGCCTCGACACGTGGCGGCCGGTCCGCGCCGCGATCTCCTCCAGGATCGGCACGCCGTAACTTTCGCCGTCCAGCCGCAGCAGCGCGACCAGGACGAAGTGTTCGATATCTCCCATGCCCTCTCGCGGCATCGTCGTGCCCTCCCTGACTGATGGAATGAGACGCCGGCGCCGGCTGTTTAGTTAGCAACAATTACTAAATAGACGTAAAAACACGCGTCCGCCGCGTTTTCTGGTCTAATCCCGGCAGGTGTAATCAGGAGGCTCCATGACACGCCGACACCCCTCATTCTTCATGTTCGCCGCGACCTCGCTGGCCGTGGCCGCCTGCGGCGCGAGCGTGCCGACACCGCCCGAAGCGGCCGCGGCGGTGTCCGGGGCCATCACGTCGACGCTCACCAGGACCTTGCCGGCGACGACGTACTGCATGACCGCGAATCCGGATTTTTCCTTCGCGACCATGGGCCAGGTGGACTTCGTGGAGATGTTTCAGAACCTGCACGACAAGGAGCCCCTGTTGGACGCAACGACGGCTGGCGTCGTCCGTGTGGAGCTCCGGGAGTTCCGGTTCGATCCGAACGGGCGCTCCCCGGATGCGTCGTGTGACGCGGTGCATGCACAGACGAAACAAGGCGGCTACACGAGCGGCCAAGTGCGCCTGGCGGTGGTCCGCACCACGCTGACACCGAAGGGCACGGCCGCGGGCGTCCAGTTCGACACGCCCATCGACGTCGCTACGCGTGAGGTGGTGGAAGTCACCGGCGTTCGGGCAGAGCGCGGCGGGATCGTGGCCGTGACGTACACCTGGCGGTGGAAGCCCACATCGATGGCCGAAGTGGTCGGGTACAAGCCCCCTGCGCCGAAGGAAGCCACCGCGCGCCTCCGCAAGTCGGACGCGGGCTGGGTCGTGGAGGACGCGGGGCTGAGGTAACCAGCGACTATCGCAGGGCCATCACGACCCACCCCGTCGCCGCGCCCAGCGCGATGAGCCACGTGGAGTTGACGCGATAGTGAACCAGTGCGACGAAGCTGACCGCGCACAACCCGATCGTGACCGGATCCACCAGCGCGGTCAGACCCAGTTGCCAGGAGACCACCGCCATCAGCGCGAGCGATGCGACGTTGACGCCATCGAGCACACGCCCTGCCACGGCTGACTGCCGGATGCGCGGCACCAGCGGTCCGCTGATCGCCACGAAGACAAACGCGGGAAGAAAAATCCCGACCGTGGCCACGATGGCCCCGGGTGTGCCGGCCAGGAGGTACCCGATGAACGTCGCTGTCGTGAACACGGGGCCCGGCGTGACCTGCCCGATCGCGATCGCGTCAATCAGTTGCGCTTCGGTCAACCATCCCAGCCGCTCCACCAGATCCGCGCGCAGGAAGGCGAGCAACACGTACCCGCTGCCGTAAAGTACGGCGCCGGCTTTCGCGAACACGAGAAACAGCGACGTCAGGTTGACGGCCCCAGCGGCCGCCGGCACTGACGCACTCGCGGCCGACGCCGCCCCAGCGGAGGTCGTGACGGCCGCGATCATCCCGGCCACTCCCCTGCGCGCCGCCAGGCCACCGAGTCCGGCGATGAGTCCCGCCATCAACAGGACCAGCAGTTCGTGCCACCCCAGCGCTGCGCCGCCCACTGCGGCGCCGGCCAACACCGCCAGGCCCGACGTCTTGAGCGCACTCCGGCCCAGTCCCCACAAGGCCTGCGCGATCACGGCCAGCACCACCGGCTTCACGCCGTACAGCACCCCCTCCACCTGGGGCAGCGACCCGTAGGTGACATACGCCCACGCCAACGCACCAACGATGAAGGTGGCGGGCAGGATGAAACAGACGCCGGCCACGACGAGGCCGGGCCAGCCGGCGCGCAGGTGCCCGATGTGGATCGCCAGTTCCGTGGAGTTCGGGCCGGGAATCAGATTCGTGGCGCTGACGTAATCGAGGAATTGCTCGCGCGTGAGCCACCGGCGCCGGCCGACGACCTCGTCTTCCATGAGCGCGACGTGCGCGGCCGGACCGCCGAAGGCCGTGGTGCCCAGGCGCAGAAACAATCGCGCGAGTTCAGCTAGGTCGCGCCTCACCTCAGTTGCCGCCTCTGGCCGCCACTTGCCGCTACCTGCCGCTACCTGCCGCCACTTGCCGCCACTCGCACCACCGTCCCCCAGGGATCGCTCACGCGCGTGAGGCCGTCGGCCGTCGTTACCCGGTAGCCGGCCGCGGAGATGCTGGCGGCCGCCGCTTGGATGTCCGCCAACGCGGGCAGACTCAACTCCCACTCCAGCAGCTTCGCTTCATCGTCTTGTGCCGCGGGCCCGGGTGACCAGGTATTGATGCCGAGGTGGTGATGGTAACCGCCGGCTGACAGGAACAACGCGCCGGGATACGACCAGACGAGCTTATCGAGGCCCAATGCCGCGTGGTAAAACGCTTCGGCCTCGGCCAGGCTGCCGACGTGCAGGTGCATGTGGCCCATGGTCGTCCCCGCGGGCATCTCGTCCCAGGGGACGCCGCCGCCGGCCTCGATGACGCTGCGGATGTCGAGCGGGTCACTCGTCATGGCGAGTTCGCGTCCCCGATGCCGCCAGGTGGCGCGTGGCCGATCCGCGTAGACCTCGATGCCGAGGCCGTCGGGATCGGTCAGATACAGCGCCTCACTGACGAGGTGGTCGGCCATGCCAATTGACACGCCAAGGTCACCGATGTGACGGGCAAAGCGGCCCAAAGCGGCGCGATCGGGCAGCAGGATGGCGAAGTGGTACAGACCAAAGGCGCCGCGGCGCGGGACCGGCTTGATGCCCGGCTTCTCGACCAGATGCACGAGCGGCGTCCCGTCTTCCGCCCCGAGCGACGCGGTGCCGGCATCGCGCGCCAGGCGCTCCAACCCCAGCACTGTCTCGTAGTAGTCGAGCGACTGATCGAGGTGGCTGACCTGCAGCCGCACGGCGCCGACACGCGTCGCGTCTGGCAGCCGATAGCCCGGGGGACGTACGCCGTACGCGTGGTCTGTCACAGTCCCCTCCCTGGCGGCCCCGTTGCGTAGCGCGGCCGGGCCTGACGGCCGCGATCACGGCGGCCCGCAAATCGGGCCGCCCTACGAATTGCCTGGGCGCTCGCAAATCGGGCCGCCCTACGAATTGCCTGGGCGCTCGCAAATCGGGCCGCCCGACGTCCTTGACTCGCTACCGCCTCACACGAAACAATCGCACATTCCATGATGGTCTGGCGTCCGGCGGTGGTGCTGTGCCTGCTGATGGCGATTCCCTTGGGGACCTCCACGGGCGCCTACGCGCACGTCCACCCGGATCACAACCATGCGCCGGGCCACCACGACGGAGCCCAGTCCCATCGCCACGCGCCTGACGACACCGCTCCGGCCGGAGACCATGACGATGCGGTCATGCTCGGGCACGCGTCGATGGGCGTCCCCGGATCGGCGCAGGCGGCCCCGCTGGATGTGACAACCCTCACACCGCCCCCGTCCGAGCCGCCGGCCTGGCGACCGGTCTTGACGACCTGCGCCTCGGCCTCGCCGGATCAGTCACCGCCCGGCGACCCGCCGGTCCGCCCGTCCTTCGAACGCGGCCCTCCCCGCTGACACCCCAGCGCGCGCCACCAGGCGCGTGTGTGCCCGTGGTCCATCGATCGGACCGCGCGGTCCCGTCGTTCGTTCACGGTTGTTTATACAGGAGGCTCTCATGCGCACACGTACTCTCGGTCTCTCTCTGGCACTGGTTTCTCTGATCGCCGTTTCAGTCCTGGCCCACCAGGAGACCCACAAGGGCACGGTGATTGCCGCAACCAAGGCCGGCGTGCAGGTCAATGTGGTCGACCCGAAGACAAAAAAGGCCGCGCCACGCAGCTTCGATGTCGACAAGGACACCAAGGTCCTGCGCGACGACAAGGTCGTGGCCTTCGCCGACGCGAAGATCGTGAAAGGGGAAACCATTGCCGTCACAGTCGACCACGATGTCGACGACGAACTGGCGCTGGTCATCCGCCTCGGCACGACGAAGTAGCCCCATGCGCCGAGTACTGACCTTGTGGCTCGGGGTCGCCGCGTGGGCGGCGACCCCTGCGGCGCAGACGCCGGCCGAGAATCCGGCCGGCGCGCTGACGCTGGAGGAGGCCGTCCGGGTTACGCTGGTCCAGAGCCCGGACCTTGCGGCCTTCGACTGGGGACGCCGGGCGGCGGAGGCCCGGCAGGTGCTGGCGGGCCGCCGGCCGAACCCAACGGCGTCGATGCTGGCCGAAGACCTTGGCTCATCGGAACGCGCCGGTCTGCAGCCGCAGGTCACGCTTCAGCTCAGCCACCTGGTCGAGCTGGGCGGCAAACGTGCCGCCCGGCTCGACGTCGCTGCGCGCGACCAGGCCATCGCCGCCCTCGACTACGAGGCCGCGCGGCTCGAGGTCCTGAGCCGCGTCACCACCGAGTTCCGGACGGTGCTCGGCCAGCAGGAGGCGCTGGTCCTGGCCGAACGCGCGCGCGACCTCGCGCTCGAGGTCGCGCGCACGGTGGGCGAACGCGTGAGGGCCGGCGTGGTGTCGCCAATTGAGGAAACCCGCGCGAACCTGCTGGTCGCCGCGGCCGAACGCGATCTGGCCGACTCCCGACACGCGCTTGATGGCGCGCGCCGACGCCTGGCCCTGAGTTGGGGGGCCGGTGAACCGCGCTTCGAGCGCGTCGCCGGCGACCTCGCCGCGTTGCCCGACGTCCCCGCCCTCGAGGCGCTGACGGAGGCGCTCGACGCCACGCCGACGGCCGCGCGGTGGGCGGCCGAAGTCGAACGACGGCGTGCGCTACTGGCGCAGTCGCGCGCGCTGCGTACGCCAGACCTGACGCTCAGCGCCGGCTACCGGCGATTTACCACGACCGGCTCCGACGCGCTCATCGTCGGTGGCACGATCGATCTGCCGTTCTGGTCTCGGTCGCGCGAGGCGGTCGCGGCCGCCGAGGCCGAGGCCGCTCGGGCGGCGGCCGAAGGTGACGCCGCGCGTCTGGCTCTGCGCGCGGCGTTGGCCACGGCGTACACGGACCTGCGCGCCGCCCGCGACGCCGTCACCATGCTGCTGACCACAACGCTGCCCGCCGCTCGAAGTGTGTACGACGCGGTGCGCGAAGGCTACCAGCTCGGGCGATTCGGCCTGCTCGACGTCCTTGATGCGCAGCGCGCGCTGGCCGCCGCCGAGCGCGACCACCTCGACGCCCTGATCGCCAGTCATGCCGCCGCGGCCGCTGTGGAACGACTCACCGGCCGCCCTCTGCCGATGCCCACGGTGGGCCGGCGCCCCTGAAGGAACGCCATGTCATCACGTACCCCTGTGCTCATTCTGGCGGCCGTCCTGCTCGCCGGCGCCGCCTGGTGGACCTTCGGCCGCAACGACGCACCGGCCGTCGCCGCCGCCGAGGACTACCCGCGTGGTCCGCACGGATCGCGCCTGCTCGTCGAAGACGGCCTGCAACTGGAAGTCACCATCTTTGAAACCGGCGTGCCGCCCCACTTCCGCATGTACCCCTACGACAACGCGGGCACACCGATCGCCCCTTCGACGGTATCGCTCACGGTCGAGCTGCACCGGCTCGGCAATCGCGTGGATCAAATCACGTTCCGGCCAGAGGCCGACTACCTGCTCGGACAGCAGGTCGTCGAAGAGCCGCATTCGTTCGACGTCAAAGTCTTCGCCGACCACGGCGGCCGCCGCTTCGAGTGGTCCTATTCGTCGGTGGAGGGCAAGGTGCAGCTCAGTGACGCGGTCCTGACCAGCACGGGCATCGAGGTCTGGACACTTGGGCCCCGCGAGATCAGCACCACGATCGAACTGCCCGGCCAACTCGTCGCCGATGACACCCGTGTGGCGCATGTCGTGCCCCGGCTCGCCGGCACGATTGCCGCCATCACGCCGAAGATCGGCGACCGCGTGAAGCAGGGCGACGTCCTCGCCGTGATCCACAGCCGGGAACTGGCCGACGCACGCAGCGCGTACTTGTTCGCGACGCACCACACCGAGTTTGCGCGTGCCGCTGCCGCGCGGGAGGAAGCCCTCTGGAAGAAGAAAATCTCCGCCGAACAGGACTACCTGGCCGCCACACGCGACGCCGAGGAGGCCGCCCTGGCCGAGACCACGGCGCGCCAGAAGCTGCTCGCGCTGGGTGATTCGCCCGCGTTCCTGGATGCGCTCGAGGCGGCGCCGGCCGACACCCTGCCGCGGTACGAGGTCCGCGCGCCGATCGACGGCGTGGTCCTGGAACGCGACGCCACCAGCGGCGAGGCTGTGACGACCGGCGCCCCGATCTTCGTGATTGGCGATCTGTCGACCGTCCTTGTCGAAGTGGCCGTCGACGCCGGCGCGCTCGCCGCGTTCCGGCTCGGCCAGACCGCGCGAGTCGCCTTGGCGGCCGGGGCCGGAGAGACCTCGGCACGGGTCAGCTACGTGAGCCCTCGCGTGGACACGGCGACCCGCCGCGGCACCGCGCGACTGTCGCTGGCCAATACCGAGGGCCGGTGGCGGCCGGGCCAATTTGTCACCGTCCACCTGGTGGAATCCACGACCACCGTGGCGATGGCCGTGCCGGTCGACGCCATCCAGACGTTCCGCGACTGGCAGGTCGTGTTCTTCCGGTTCGGCGACTGGTTCGAGGCGCGCCCGGTCGAGTTGGGGCGCACCGACGGTCGATGGGTGGAAATCGTCTCCGGCCTGTCGGCCGGTGATCGGTACGCCGCCACCAACAGCTTTGCGATCAAGGCCGAAATCGGCAAGCTCGGCGCCACCCACGACCACTGATCGGACACCGCGCCATGCTTGAACGCATTCTTCGTTTTTCGGTCGCGCACCGCTGGCTCGTTCTGGTGGCGACCGCGCTGGTCGCTGCGGTCGGTCTGTACGACTTCCGGCGCCTGCCCATCGACGCCGTCCCGGACATCACCAACGTCCAGGTCCAGGTCAACACGTCGGCCCCCGGCTTCACGCCGTTTGAAGCCGAGCAGCGCATCACGTTCCCCATCGAAACGGCCATGGCGGGCCTGCCCAATCTCGAAAGCACCCGCTCCATCTCCCGGTATGGCCTCTCGCAGGTAACGGTCGTTTTTCTCGACGGCACCGACATCTACTTCGCGCGGCAGCTCGTCAACGAACGGCTCCAGGAGGCGGCCGCGCACCTGCCGGCCGGCGTCACGCCCTCCATGGGCCCCATCGCCACGGGCCTGGGGGAGATCTACCTGTGGACGGTTGAACACGATCCGCCGATCGACGATGCGGACGTGAGCGACCCGACGGCGCTGCGCACGATCCAGGAGTGGATCGTGCGGCCGCAGATTCGGACCGTGCCCGGGGTCGCCGACGTCAACAGCATCGGCGGATACACGCGCGAGTTCCATGTCACGCCCGACCCGGCCCGCCTGGTGGCCTACGGACTGACCTATCACGACATCCTGGACGCTCTCAGCGCCGGCAACGGCAACGTCGGCGCGGGGTACATCGAGCGCGCGGGCGAACAATACCTGGTGCGGGCGCCCGGCCAACTGACGTCCCTCGATGAACTGCGGGCGCTGGTCGTCGCCACAAGAAACGGCTCGGTCATCCGGCTGTCGGATCTGGGTGAGGTCGCCATCGGGCGCGAGCTGCGGACCGGCGCTGCCACCGAGGACGGCCGCGAAGTGGTGCTGGGCACGGCGTTCATGCTCACCGGCGAGAACAGCCGCATCGTCTCGAGGAGGGTGGCCGACAAAGTGGCCGAGGTCAATCAGACGCTGCCCGACGGAGTCCGGGTCAAGACCGTCTACGACCGGTCCGACCTGGTCGATGCCACCATCGCCACGGTGCGGCACAACCTCACCCTCGGCGCCATGCTCGTCATCGTCGTCCTGTTCCTGTTCCTCGGGAATCTGCGGGCGGCCCTGATCACGGCGTGTGTGATCCCGTTGTCGATGCTGATCGCGGTGACGGGCATGGTGCAGTGGGGGGTCAGCGGCAATCTGCTGAGCCTGGGCGCGCTGGACTTCGGCATCATCATCGACGGCGCGGTCATCATCGTGGAGAACTGCGTGAGGCGTCTCGCGATCAGACAACACGAGCTGGGACGCACGCTCACCTTGCCTGAGCGGCTGGAGACGGTGTTTGTGGGTTCGGCCGAGGTGCGGAAGGCCACGATGTTCGGCGAGGTGATCATCATGATCGTCTACCTGCCGATCCTCACGCTCACCGGCATCGAAGGCAAGATGTTCCAGCCGATGGCGTTCACGGTGCTGGCGGCGCTGGTCGGCGCGATGGTGCTCTCGCTGACGTTTGTGCCGGCCGCGGTGGCCATCTTCGTGAGCGGCCGGTTGTCGGAGCGGGAGAATCCGCTGGTCGCGGCGGCGACGCGCGCGTACGCGCCGTCGCTGCGCTGGGCCTTGCGACACCGGGCCGCGACGGCAGTCGGCGCGGCGGGGCTGGTCGCCGGCACGCTGGCGCTGGGCTCGCGCCTGGGCACGGAGTTCCTGCCCAGTCTTGACGAAGGCGACCTGCTCATTCATGCGCTGCGTATTCCCGGCACCAGCCTGACGACCGCCGTCGAAATGCAGCATGCGCTGGAGCGCAGGCTCAAGACGTACGGCGAGGTCGACTACGTGTTCTCGAAGATCGGCACGGCCGAGATCGCGACCGACCCGATGCCGCCGAGTGTGGCCGACACCTACGTGATGCTGAAGGATCCCGACGACTGGCCCTCCCCCCGGCGGTCGAAGGCCGACCTGCTGCGCGTGCTCGAGACCGAGCTGCTCACGCTGCCGGGCAACAACTACGAATTCATCCAGCCGATCCAGATGCGCTTCAACGAGCTCATCGCCGGCGTGCGCAGTGACGTCGCCGTCAAGGTGTACGGCGACGACATGGAGACACTCGAGGAGGTCGGCGCGGGCATTGAGGCGGTGCTGGCCACGATTCCCGGCGCGTCTGACGTGACGCTTGAACACACGACAGGTCTGCCCGTGTTGACCGTCGACATCAACCGTGAGGCGGCCGCCCGCCTCGGCCTGCGCATCGGTGACGTCCAGGACGTGGTCAGTATCGCCGTCGGCGGCCGCGATGCGGGCATGCTGGTGGAGGGTGACCGCCGTTTTGACATCATCCTCCGCCTGCCGGAATCACTGCGGTCGGATCCCCGCGCGCTGGAACGCCTGCCGGTGCCATTGCCGTCTGGCGGCGTGGTGCCGCTGTCACAGGTCGCCACGCTCGCTGTCACCCCGGGTCCCAACCAGGTGAGCCGTGAGAACGGCAAGCGCCGCGTGGTGGTGACCGCCAACGTGCGCGGACGCGACATCGGGTCGTTCGTGGACGAGGCCAGCCGCCGGATCGCGGAGGCCGTCGAGGTGCCGGCTGGCTACTGGACGGCGTGGGGCGGCCAGTTCGAACAACTGCTGTCGGCGCGCCGCCGCCTCACGGTTGTGGTCCCGCTCGCGCTGGTGCTCATCATGACGCTGCTGTTCATGACGTTCGGATCAATGCGCGATGCGTGGCTCGTGTTCTCCGGCGTTCCCCTCGCGCTCACGGGAGGAGTCCTGTCGTTGTGGCTGCGCGACATTCCGTTCTCGATCTCGGCCGCCGTCGGGTTCATCGCCCTGTCCGGTGTCGCCGTGCTCAACGGCCTGGTGATGCTGACCTTCATCAAGCGGCTCCGGGAAGACGGGGCGACGATCGACGATGCCGTGTTCCATGGCGCGGTGGCGCGACTGCGGCCCGTGCTCATGACGGCGCTGGTGGCGTCGCTGGGGTTTCTGCCGATGGCCCTGGCCACGGGGACCGGCGCGGAAGTCCAGCGGCCGCTGGCGACGGTCGTCGTGGGCGGTATCCTGTCGTCGACGCTGCTGACCCTGCTGGTGCTGCCGGCGTTGTACCGGCTGACGGCCGATGAAAGGACCGAACGATGAGTCGTTCGCGGCTGTGCGCACTCGCGCTGGCCCTCGGGGTGCTGGCCGCCGTCCTGCCTGACGTGGTCGAGGCGCACGGCGTCTCGAATCGTGACGCCGCTTTCGTGCGCGGGGTCACCGGCCCCGAGCCCGCACCGTTCATGTATCTGGGCGCCAAACACATGGTCACCGGTTACGACCACCTGCTCTTCCTGGTGGGCGTCATCTTCTTTCTCTACCGGACGGTTGATGTCGTCAAGTATGTGAGCCTGTTCACCCTTGGCCACAGCCTGACCCTGCTCGTGGGTGTGCTGGCCAACGTGCCGGCCAACGCGTACCTGATCGACGCCATCATCGGGTTGTCGGTGGTCTACAAGGGGTTCGAGAACGTCGGTGGCTTTGAGCGCGTGTTCCGATGGAAGCCGGATGCGCGCGCGGCCGTCTTCATCTTCGGCCTGTTCCACGGCTTCGGTCTGGCCACCAAACTCCAGGAGCTGGCGCTGCCGGAGCGAGGGCTGCTGGCCAATCTCGTCGCGTTCAACGTCGGCGTCGAGATGGGCCAGGTGCTGTCGCTGCTGGGCGTGTTGATCCTCTTCACGTGGTGGCGCACACGGCCTGGCTTCCTGGCGCATGCCTTTGCCACCAACACCTGGCTCATGGCCGGAGGTTTTGCCTTGCTTGGCTATCAACTGACTGGATATGTGGTGAACCGATGACACACGCAGCGCCGCCCGCCCATTCCACCCGAGGCATTCTCACGGCCACCATGGTCGCGTTGGCCATCGCGCTGGTCGTGCTCGTCACGACCGTCCTGCCGGCCGAATACGGCATCGACCCGACGGGCGTCGGACGCGCGCTGGGGCTGGATGCGCTGGCGACGGCCGGTCAGGAGGAGGGCGCCGCCTCAGCCGATGGCCTGACACTGGAAGCCGTCCGCGTCGGCGCGCACATGCCTCAGCCGGTGCCGCTGGTGGATGACACGTACACGATCGAGTTGCGTCCGTTCGAAGGCGTGGAGTACAAGTACCGCGTCGAGCAAGGCCGCAGCCTTCAGTACACCTGGACCGCCTCCGCACCGGTCGGGTTCGACTTTCACGGCGAGCCGGACGGCGCCCCGCCGCGCTATTCCGAGAGTTACGGCAAGGGCACCGCGGCGACGGCCACAGGCCTGTTCGTGGCGCCCACACCTGGCGTGCATGGCTGGTTCTGGGAAAACACCGGCAGCGGGCGCGTCACGGTCACGCTTCGCACGTCGGGGTTCTACACGGCTGCGACGGAGTACCGCGACGGCGAGCGCAAGGCGCGGACGTTCTCCGCGGACGGGTCAGGCGGGTTACCCTTGAGTCGTCAACCGGAGGAGTCCCGCTGATGTTCAGACGCTCACTCGTCGCGCCGCTGCTTGCGATCGCGCTGGCCGGATGTGTGCCCCAGCACGCGCGCGCCCAGGAAATGCCCGCTGACTATCAGGCCGTCCTGACCACGTTGGCCCGAAGCGGCGATTTCAAGGAAGGCGTGCTGAAGGTCAACATTCCCCGTCACGACCTGGCGGTGACCATCGCGGGCCGTCCGGCGCCGACGCCGTTCGGATTCGGCGGCTGGGTCGCGTTCACCAAGGGGGATCACGGCATGGACGTGATGATGGGCGACCTGGTGCTGACCGAAGACGAAGTCAACCCGGTGATGTCGGCGATCCTCACCCACGGGCTGAACGTCACGGCCCTGCACAACCACTTCTTCTGGGAGCAGCCGCGCATGTTCTACATGCACGTGCATGGACATGGCGAAGCGGCCGCGCTGGCGCGACAGTTGAAACCGGCGTTCGACCTGATCGCGGGCTTCGCGGCGAAGCGAACCGCGCCGACCGCGGCTTCACCGGCAGCCGGGTCTCTCGACGGTGCTTCGCTCGCGAAGATCCTGGGCACGCCCGGCGAACAGAATGGCCCGGTCTACAAGATCACGATAGGCCGCCGCGACATCGATGTGCGCGAACATGGCGCGCGTGTCACCAGCCGCATGGGTCTGAATACGTGGGCGGCGTTTGCCGGCACGGACGCCGACGCGATGGTGGCCGGTGATGTCGCGATGCTCGAACACGAAGTGACGCCCGTGCTGGCCGCCCTGCGCGCCCGCAACATCGATATCGTCGCCATCCACCATCACATGACGGGTACCCGCCCGGTGGTCATCTTCCTGCATTACTTCGGCCGGGGCCCGGCCGCCGACCTGGCGCGCGCCGTCAAGGCTGCGGTCGACCTGACGGGCAAGTCGGCTGGGCTCTCACCGACGTCGGACCGACGCCCACAACTCGTGCACAGCGAGCGCCGTTGACAGCATGCCGGTTGCGCCCAGCGCAACGTTCGTCCAGACCCAGAAGAGCGCGCCGCTGCTGCCCACCGCGATCCGGCCGCCCACCAGACCACTGCCTTGCATGTGGAGCACAGGCACGATTGACGCGAGCAGGCCGCCCAGCAACACCACGGCCAACCCCACGCGCCGCTCGGCATGGACGACCGTCGCATAGAGCCAGACGAACAGGATGCCGAACCCGCCAGACCCCGCCAGAGTCCCCGGCTCCATGCCACGGGCGATTTCATCCGCCCAGTGCAGCGAGAACAGGAGCACCGACAGCAGCGACGTCGTCTTCAACGCGCGCAGGTGGGACGTCATCGCGGGCCCTCCGCATCAGGGGTGAAGTGCAACAGGTCGCCGGGTTGACACGCCAGGACTTCACAGATGGCGTGCAGGGTGGAAAAACGAATCGCGCGCGCTTTGCCGGTCTTGAGGATCGACAGATTGGCCAGCGTCATCCCCACACGGTCGGCCAATTCCGTCAATGTCATCCGGCGGTCGTGCAGCACATCGTCGAGCTTGACGATGATCGGCATGTCAGACCGTCCCCGCGAGATCGTCGCGCAGCCGGGTGCCCTCAGCGAAGACCCCCGCCAGCAGGAACGTCACCAGGACGGCGAGCCAGCCGCTGATCGAAAACCCCGCGTCGAAATTCACGGGATGCGCGGGACTCGAGATCGCGTCGCCAATCGCGCCGATGACCATGCTGAGCAGTTGCAGCGTGAGGAGCAACCAGGCAATCACACGGAGGCGCTGGGCGTTGGCGGCCACAAACGGATCCCCGGCGCGCACGGTCTCCACCATCGCGAGCAGCCGCGTGAGGATGGCGTAGTTGATCGGAATCGCGACCAGCCCCAGGGCGGCGACGGCGCGCAACCCGAAGATAAGCCGGGTGGTGTCTGGTGACGGCGTCAGCTTGAACGCCTGCATGATCCACTCAGCGTTGGGGAGGAGGAACAACAGCGCCAGAATCCCGGCGCCCCCAATCCAGTTCAGGATGATCACAATCCGCAGGGCGACGTGGGCGATAGGTAGGGCGGCGGAGGATGCTTGGGTAGGCGTCACGGGAACTCCTGTTATCGATAAACGATATGCTATTTATCGTAAATCAACAACAGAAAGTTCCCGGGCCGGTGTCACGCGTAGCGCGGCCGGAGCTGACGGCCGCGACCACGGCGGCCCTCAGAACGGGCCGCCCTACGGCTCGGCTGCCGCACGCCGCCACTCGCCGCCCCTTGCCGCCACTCGCCGCCACTTGCCGCCACTCGCCGCTACTTGCCCCCGCGCAAGCGTAGCGCATTCCCAATCACCGACACCGAGCTCAAGCTCATCGCCGCGGCGGCGAGCATGGGACTCAGCAGCCACCCGAAGAACGGATACAACACGCCGGCGGCGACGGGCACGCCGACCGTGTTGTAGACGAACGCGAAGAACAGGTTCTGCTTGATGTTGGTCATCGTGTCGTTGGACAACTGCCGCGCGCGCGCCACGGCGCGCAGGTCGCCCTGCACGAGCGTGACCCCGGCGCTTTCCATCGCCACGTCCGTGCCGGTGCCCATGGCAATGCCCACCTGGGCCTGTGCCAGCGCAGGAGCATCGTTGATGCCGTCGCCGGCCATGGCCACCACGCGGCCCTGGGCCTGCAGTGACTTGATCGCGTCCGCCTTCCCGTCAGGCTTGACGTCGGCCAGCACCTCGGTGATGCCCAGTTGCGCCGCCACGGCTTCAGCCGTCTTCCGGTTGTCGCCGGTCAACATGACCAGGCGCAGCCCCTCCTTGCGCAACGCCGCCACCGCATCCGGCGTGCTCGCCTTGATGGGATCGGCCACGCCCACCAGTCCGACCAGTGCGCCGTCCACCGCCGCGAACATGACCGTCTGTCCACGCTCACGCAGGCCATCGCATCGGACCGCCAGTCCGGTGATCGACACACCTTCACGCTGCATCAACTCGGGATTACCCACCGCCACGGTGCGGCCGGCCACGCGGCCCCTCACACCGAGACCGGTGATCGATTCAAACGCCTCGGACGCGGGAATGCTCAATCCGCGAGCCTCCACGCCCTTCACGATCGAGGCGGCCAGCGGGTGCTCACTGTTGCGTTCGATCGCGGCGACCAGCGGCAGCCAGGTCGCATCACTAACGCCGGGCACGGACTCCACGGTGACCAGCGACGGCTTGCCCTCGGTGAGCGTCCCGGTCTTGTCGAACACGAGCGTATCCACCGTGCGCAACGTCTCGATCGCTTCGGCGTTGCGGAACAACACGCCCATCGACGCACCACGTCCCGTGGCCACCATGATGGACATCGGCGTCGCCAGACCCAGCGCACAGGGACACGCGATGATGAGCACAGCCACGGCGTTGATCAGGCCGTGCGCCATGCGCGGCTCCGGGCCCCACACGCTCCACCCGATGAAGGTCAGCACGGCGATGGCGATCACGATGGGCACGAAGATCGCGGACACCTGATCGGCCAGCCGCTGAATCGGCGCGCGGCTGCGCTGCGCCTCGGCCACCATCGACACGATGCGCGCGAGCAGCGTGTCCTTGCCGACGCGTTCGGCCCGCATCACCAATGCGCCAGTCCCGTTGATGGTGGCGCCCACGACCTTGTCGCCCGCCACCTTGTGCACGGGCACGGGTTCGCCGCTCACCATCGATTCGTCCACGCGGCTGTCGCCCTCGAGCACGATGCCGTCGACCGGGACCTTCTCGCCGGGACGCACACGCAGGCGATCGCCCACCATGACGTGCGGCAGCGGAATCTCCTGCTCGCTTCCGTCATCCCGCATCACGCGCGCGGTCGCCGGCGCCAGGCCCAGCAGCTTGCGAATGGCCGCACCCGTCTGGCTGCGCGCCCGCAGCTCGAGCACCTGCCCCAGCAGAATCAGCGTGACGATGACGGCCGCGGCTTCGAAGTAGACCGCGACGGCGCCGCCGTGACTGAACTGGTGCGGGAAGAGGCCGGGCGCAAACTGGGCCACCAGGCTGTACAGATACGCCACGCTCACGCCGAGGCCGATGAGCGTGAACATGTTGAGACTGCGGTTGCGCACCGAGTTGACGGCGCGCACATAGAAGGGCCACGCCGCCCAGGTCGCCACCGGTGTGGCGAGCGCGAGCTGAATCCAGCCGGCCGTGCGCATCGAGATGGGCAGCCAGCCGAACATCTCCCCCATCGCCACACCCATCGTCGGCACACTCAACGCGAGCGAAGCCCAGAAGCGGCGGGTCATGTCGATGAGTTCGTGGTTGACCGGCTCTTCCGGCATCACCGTCTTCGGCTCGAGCGCCATGCCGCAGATGGGGCACGACCCGGGCTCGGACCGGACGATCTCCGGATGCATCGGGCAGGTCCACTCCACTGTGGGTGCCGGCACCGACGACAGCTCGGGCTCGAGCGCCATGCCGCACTTCGGGCAGTCGCCCGGCTTCGACTCCCGCACCTCGGGGTCCATGGGGCACACATAGGTGACGCCCTGCGGCGCTGGCGAGGTGGCGACCTGGGGCGATGGCGAAGTGGCGAGGTGCGACGATGGCTCACGTAGCGCGGCCCGATCTGCCGGGCCGCGATCGGCGCCATGCGAGCTGCAGCAGCTGTGATCTTCCGGGTCGACCGGTGTCAGCGAGATCAGGGGCTTGGCGGACTTGGCCGGTGCGGCGGCCTTGGCGAGCAGGTCCTTCTGCCGCCGCTTCTCGAGCCAGCCGGCCGGATCGGCCTGGAATTTGGTGTGGCAGCCCTGGCTGCAGAACCAGTAGGTCTTGCCTTCGTATTCGAACGAGCCGCCCTTGGCCTTGGCGGGGTCGATGGTCATGCCGCAAACGGGGTCGATGTGGGTCACGGTTCCTCTCCTCACCCAGGGTTACGCACCGGGTGATGGACCCTTACAGTGGCAGTCCACGCAGGCGTTGTCGGCGCACGATCGGCAGATGGCGCGGAGGCGGTCGCCCAGCAGGCGACGGGCGCGGTGCAGGCGCACGTAGGCGTTGGTCGTGCTGAGGCCTTCGCCCTTGGCGAACTCGACCACGGGCCGGCCGTGCAGGTCCACCTGTTCGATGATCTGGATGTACTGCGGTTTCAGGGAGGCCAGCGCGCGGAGGGTGCACCGGCACACGCGCCCCTTGGGCGCCGAATCGGGCTCTCGGGTGGGATCGGCCTCCCAGGCCTCGCGGCTGCGTGCCTCGCTCTGCTGACGCCGGTGCCGGTCGATGACGAGATTGCGCAGCACCCGATAGAACCAGGGCGCCTCATGGCCCGCCGGCACCTGCTCGGGGTGCTCGATGACGCGCGTGTACGCCACGTGCAGCAGGTCTTCGGCTGCGGCGCGGTCGCCAACCCGGGCACGAACGAAACTCAGGAACCTGGCCCGATGGTCGAACAGGGTGTCGAAAGGCGCGGGCGACATGTCCTGATCTTAGGCCGCCACGCGGATTCTGGGGACCTTTGTATCCGACGTGCCGCCGATCGCGGCCGCCAAGCCAGGACCGGCCGGGCGAGGCAACTCGTCCCCGTACCTCTGTCATTCGTTCCTGAGCGTCCGCGCCGGATCGACGGACAGCGCGGTGCGCAGGGGGACCCACGCGCCGCACCACACGATGACCAGAATGCCCGGGCCCGCTGCCAGGTACGACACCACGTCCAGCGGCGCAACGCCGAACAGCTGCGAGCGGCCCCACGTGGCGGCAACGGCCGCGGCCACCGTACCGAGCACGAGCCCGATCGCCGAACGCCCCAGCGCGCCTCCCACGACCTGCCGCGTCAGGTCCGTCGACGTCGCGCCCAGCGCCCGACGCACACCGAGTTCGACCCGGCGCCGCTCGACCGACGCGGCCAACGTGCCGTAGACCCCGAGTACGGTCGTGCCCAGCGTGAGGAGCGCAAACAACACGAGCGCAATCGCGAAAAACCGCGGCTGCGCGTACGTGCGGGCCACACGCTCGGTCAGCGGCATCATGTTGTGCAGCGGCACCCCCGGCGCCACCTCCGCGACGATGCCGCGGATACTGCGCGCCAGCAGGCCGGGGTCGCCCGTGGTTCGCACGGCGACTCCCATGGTCCGCGACGGACTGTGCGTGACGATCTCGATCGACTGCGACGCGGGAAAGTACTGCGCGGCCACCGGCGCCTCGGTGGCCGCCGATCGCGCGATTGGCGCGATCACGCCCACGATGACCGGACGTCGCACCCCGCGCGCAACGGTCTGTCCCAACGGGTCGACGTCAGGCAGGAACGTCCTGACGTACGTCTCGTTGACGATCACCACGGGTTGACTCTCACGCGTGTCCCGGTCGTCGAAGAACCGGCCCGCCACCAACCGCGCGCCCAGGGCCTGCAAGTACTCCTGACTCAGATACTCCGTCGTCGAATACTTCGGCTGCTGCGAGGCGGCGTCCGGCCCGGTGGGCAGCGTGTACTGCCCGCTTGTCCTGCCGTGCAGAGGCAAGGCCGTCGACGTGCCGGCCCACGCCACACCAGGCAATTGGCGGGTGCGTTCAAGGATCGCGTCGTACGTACGGACGATCTGCCCGGGGACCTGAGCCAATTCGCGCGTCCCCAGCTGGAAGGTGAGGACACCCGTCGGGTCGTATCCGAGATCGAGCCGCACCATCGCCATCAGACTGCGGCCGACCAGCAGCGAGCCCACGACCAGGACGGTGGCCAGGGCCACCTGCACCACGACCATGCGCGATTCGCGCGGACTGGACTTCGTCAGCCGGCGTGCGGGCAGCAGGCCCACCAGAAGCACCGAGGCGACCGCCGCCAGAATCGCAAAAAGGAGCGTCGGGCCGTCGAGCGCCACCTTCGCCAGTCGCGGCAAGTCGTGCGGAGCCACGACGGGCAAGACGCGGATGGCACCGGCCGCCAACGCGACGCCACCCAGCAGACCGCCCGCGCCGATCCACACCTGTTCGGCCACCAGCGGGCGTACCCGCCGCCACGCGCTCGCTCCGAGCGCCTCCCGCACCGCCAGCTCGCGCCGTCGTCCGACATTCCGGCTGATCAGGAACCCCACCAAGGTGACGTTGGCGGCGATGAGCACGCCGATGGTGCCGGCCACGAGCAGGATGAGTGCGGGCCTGGCGGGACGCAGCAGTTCGTCTTCGAGCCGGTCGACCACGACCACCGGCGGGCCCGTCGAGATCAGGCTGAGCCGAACGCCTGCGTTCACGAGTCGTTCGGCAATCGCCTGTCCTTCCTGTCTCACCGCAGTGATGGCCACGCCGGGCCGCATCAGCCCCAACACCATCGGCGTACGGAACATCTGTCGCGCCTGGTCGGGGGATGGCGGGCGCCAGCGCTCCACCACCCAGACATCGACGGTGGGACTGGGCCACTCGGCATCGATGGGCAGGACGCCCACGATCGTGAATGGCACACCATCGAGGGCGATCGTGCGATCGACGAACGTGTGCACCCGCGCGTCGTGCGTCGCCAGCAGACGCGCGCTGACGAGCGCGACATTGGTGGACGCCGGCGCCCAGTCCGCGGCATCGAGCAGACGACCGGCCTCAGGTCGAGCCGGAAAAATCGTGAAAAAGCCCGCGCCGACCGCCGCGACATCGGTACGCACAGTGTCGGTTCCCAGCCCCACGGTCTTCGGCTGGACGTCGTATGTGGCCAGGGCCTCGAGAGTGCTGGTATCCGCCTGCCACGCACCCAACAACACGTCGGCCATGCGCGCGGGCGCAGCCGCAGCCCCAACATTGACGGCCTGCTGGCGTTCGTTGGGGCTGTCGAGTCCGAGCCGGACGATGCGGCTGGCGGTGGGCACATCGATCGGCGACAGCAGCACGGTTCGCGCCAGCGACAACACGCTGGTCGACAGCCCCAAGCTGACGACGAGCGAGAGGATCGCCACCGACGAGAAGATGGGCGCCCGGCGCAGGGACCGCCAGCCGTACCGAAGGTCTCCGCCGAAGTCCGCCCAGATGGCCGCGCGATCGACGGAGCGTGCGGGTGCGAAGGGCGCCTGCAAGTGTCGGCGTCGCCTGATGAGTCGCAGGGTCTGTACCCAGTACCACGCGGACGCTCGCCACTGTGATCCGCCCATCGCCCGCTCGGCGAATTCCTCGTCCAGATCACCGATCAGTTCAACGCGCTCGGCAGGAGGCAGCCAGCGGTCGAGCCACTGCTGCGCGCGTTTCGGCGGCCGTGCCATCACTGGAGGCCTGTCGCCGGCCGCGCCACCTTGCGGTACTGCTGCGTGAGCGGGCGCCCCGCCTGGGGCGTGGAGGGCGACGCTCCGGTGGCCAGGCGGTCGACCACGCGCGAGCGCTCGACGTTCAGCAGGCCCTGGCCGTCGATCCAGTAGCGCTGTTCGAGCGTCCCCACGACGGTGCCGTCCTCGCGCCCGATGGTACCGGCAATGATCAACGTGCCGCCCCGGGCGGGTTCCCAGCGGCACTTCGTGCGCTCCACGACGATGCTGTAGCCGTTCTTGTTTTCACGTCCGTCGCAGACGTGTCTTTCGTGGATTGGCCCGTTGGACCACGAGCGGGTGAGCGTGAACGTGTCGCCTTTGTGATCGATGGTCAGCAGGGCGTTGGGCAGGTTCGCGGCCACCGTGGTGTCGGTCGCGTTGGGATCACTCTGATTGAGCCAGAGTCCCGACAGGTCAGGCCGGCCACTGGTTCCAGCCTGGTGATTCGCCGATGCCGAGAGGGCTCCTGAGACACTCAGTACGAACACGCACACGAAGGCGAACACGCGCGAGCCCGCCCAGAGGTTCACAAAGTCCTCCCGCGCGGCCCGCAGCGTCTGCACCGCCAGTGGTGTCAGCGAGTACAGACGTTTGGCGCGACCGCCACGCTGTGGTGTCGCATCCCCCATCTCTGACGTCACGAGCCCCTTGGCTTCAAGGCGCCGCAAGACGACGTAGACCGACGCGCGGTCGACCGACCGCTTGATCACCTGCCGCAGTTCGCGCACGACAGGCACGGCATGCACCGGCGCGTCGAGTCGGGAGATGGCCAGCATGACGAGGTGCTCGAGTTCGCGCAGTCCGTGGGCGTCCATGCGCCACACACTGGACTATTTCTTTGCAGACGTCACTTAAATGGGATGTATCGCCCTCTAAAAGGTTCGAACGACATGCTTTCAGACGCCGACTGGCGCCACGGACGTTCGTTCACCGGCGAATGCCGAGATTGAACTCCGTCTGGGCGACGACACGAAACGCGACGGGTTTGCCGTCCCGTCTCGCCGGTTCGAACCGCCACTGCGAAACCGCCGCCAGGGAAGGCTCATCGAGCACGGACGCCTTACTGAGAACCCGAAGGCGGCCCGGCATGCCTCGTGTATCAATCAACATTTCGACCTCGACCGTCCCGGCGGCCCGTAGCCTGATCGCGTCCTGTGTGTACTTCGGATCGACCTGGCGCGTCAGCTTCGGATCCGTCGTGCCCGGAATGGCCTCGACGCCCGGACTGAAGCCGGCGTATCGCGCAACATCCGCCTGTGCGTGGTTGAGCGCCGTCAACAGCGCAATCCGCGCCAGCTCCGGCCGTCCGGATTCGAGCTGGAACTGCGCCAAGTCAATCCAGTCGCTGGGCACGGGCTCGGCCGCACCACCAAAACGAATGACGCCGAAACTGATCACGTCCACGGGCCTGCCGTTGATACGGGTCACGGCGTACTCCCAGCGCCTCGCGGTACTCAGCGCCTCGTCATCAAGTCCGGGTACAGATCGCACGACCGACGCGTCTGCCACCCGTCCCCGCAGATCGATCCTGACTTCAACAATCACGACCCCCTCGGACGCGCCTCCCTCGACCGGTCGCGCGCGTGACCGGGGAGCGGCATCTTTCGTGCGTCTGGGGAACGGAACGTCACGGCCGGCGATCGGGATCGCCGACGTCGACGTCGGGGCGGCCGGCAGGTTGGCTTGCTGCCGTTCGAGGAGGGCCTGTGCCTCTCGAATCGACGCTTCGAGCTGCGGGAATCGCCACGCAGCGTCAAGACAACGCGCGAGCTCAAGCCGCGTCGTCACAGACTCCGGCTCCCGATCGACGTCCTGTTCTCGGACGATGACCTGAACGTGATCAGTCGGCGTGCAGGGCGGATGTTGCGGCGTTGGTGGGCCGGTCAACGACGCGATCAGACCCACAGCCCCCCAGAAAGCCATGCCCATTTGTTTCTACCGAAGCCGGACCCGCGCGGTCACCGGGAAGTGATCGGAAGGATAACGCCCATCGCGGCTCGTCCGAAGGATGGCCGCATCGAGAATGTCGACACCGGGTGTCACCAGCACGTAATCGATCTTGTCACGACCGGTCTCGCCAAATCGGAATCCGGTGAAGGTGCCGACCTCGCGCTCGTCTGGATGGCGCGCCCTGAAGGTATCGATGAGCGGCGCAGGCCGGCCGTCAGTGGGGCTCAGCAGACGGCTCACCGCGGCATTCGACTCTCCCGCGTTGAAGTCGCCGGTGACGATGGCCGGCTCGGCCGGCGTTCGACGCGCCGCCAGCCGCTCGGCCAGCAGCGCCGTGCTGCGTTCGCGTGACGGCTGGGACTGATGATCGAGGTGCACGTTGTAGACCCAGAACGCGCGGCCATCGCGATCCACCAGGCGCGCCCAGGTGCAGATGCGCGTGATGGTGTTGCCCCACGACCGCGAGGCCACGACCTCCGGCGTCTCTGAAAACCAGAACGTCCCCGTGTCGGACACGCGAAACCGGTCGCGCTGGAACAGGATGGCCGCGTACTCCCCGCGCGTCCGGCCATCGTCACGCCCGACGCCCAGCGCGGCGTAGTGCGGCAGCGCGTCAAGGATCGTCTGGATCTGGCCGTCGAGCGCTTCCTGCACGCCCAGCACGTGTGGCGCCTGTTCGCGGATGACGTCGATGAGGAAGGACTGCCGCTTCGACCAGTGGTTCTCACCGTCGTTGGCGGTGCCGTACCTGATGTTGAACGACATGACGTCGATGGGCTGGGCAGGCGCCTGCGCGCCCGCCACCGCCACCGCAGCGGCCGCTGCGAGCAGCCACGCGTGGAGCCTTCGACGCATCAGCACGTCTCAGCGCGCGACAGCCGTGCGAACGCGCGACACGGGACGCTGTCCCGGCGTCGACGGCCCGACTTCGGTCCACGCGAACACCAGTTCGTTGCCGTGGCGCGCGATGCGCGGGTACCCGCTCGAACGGCTGTTGACCAGGTCGGCCACCTTCACCGCGGCGCCGCGCGTGCCGTCCGGCTGGATGCGGCGCGCCTTGAACTCGGTGCGCTTGTCGACGAGTTCAATCCACGTCGCCATGGCCGACCCGTCGGGCATCAGCTCGACGTCCACCCGTCCCACCGTCGCCTCATCGTCCACACGCACCGGCGCGCTCCAGGTGCGGCCGGCATCCTTCGAGAACGCGACGAACGCGCGCCCCGGATCCACCACGCCGGTGAACCACGCAATGACCACGTCGCGGCCGCGCGCGGACAGCATCGGTCCGTTGACGGGGCAGGCCGCGATCTCCCAGCCGTCGTTGTGCACGGCCTTGGGTTCGGTCCACTTGCCGTTTTCGAACCGCGACACGTAGATGTCGCGAATCTCGTCCTCGGTCCGGTTGCGGAACGCCGCGATGAGCCCGTCGCTGGTCACCGCCGCCGTCGTCGGGCAGCACTCACACACGCGCCCGTCGATCTGCATCTCGGAGGTCTGTTTCCACGCACCGTCGAACGTGGCCGACCGCACGGTCATCGCGCCTTCGCCGTGACCGTCATGTCCCCCGCCGCCGGCCGGCTTGGTGTTGCGGCCGTCGAGCCAGACGAGTCCGAGTCCGGCGCCCGGCACCTGGAAGAGCGACGCGAAGCCGTGTTCGGTCTGCGTACCGTCGTGGTGCGGCGTCACCGACGGCGTCCAGGTCTTGCCTTCGTCAGTCGACCGCGACAGACGCACGTCGTAGGCGTAGGTCGAGGGCCCGCTCTTCTGCAGCCAGTGGCCCACGAGCGAGCCATCCGCCATACGCAGCACCGAGGGCACGTCGGCCCAATTGACGAACCAGTCCGAACCCGATGCCACCGTGCGCGCCGGCGTCCAGCCGGCCGCCGTCCGCTCGGCAAACTTCAGCGAGGCCTGTCCGCCCGACCGCTCGATCCAGCTGAGCAGGACGCCTTTGCTGGAGACGGTCAGTTGGGGCGCCTCACTGCCCGCCGCGGCGGGCGACTCGAGTGGCTGCACCACCGGGTTCGCCGACTGGGCGGAGACGATTCCGGCCACGAGCACGAGGCTGAGGGCGACTGGGACTCGGTTCATGGCGGCCATTGTAGGCCCTCCTCGCCGCTGGACGTTTGCCAGTCTCTGCACAGACTATGCATAATGCACAGACATGGGCACCAGGACGATTTCCCTGAAAGACGAGGCGTACGCGCGGCTGAAAGCGGCGCGGCGGTACCCCGCCGAGTCGTTCAGCGAGGTGGTGCTACGGGCGACCTGGCCGGAAGACACGGTCACCGCCGGGGCGTTTCTCCAGCAACTCCGCCGGCGGCGGCAGCCGTTTTCCGCAGACGACCTCGACCGTGTTGAGGAAGCAAAGAAGGCCGACCGGCCCCCCGAGGACAAGTGGGCCGCGCGCTGATTCTCGAGACGACGTTCCTGATCGATCTTGATCGCGAGGAGCGCCGCGGTACGCCGGGACCGGCCGTGACGTTCCTCGAGCGGGAACCGGACGCCCGGCTGTACATTCCGTCCGCGGTCGCCGGCGAACTGGCGTGTGGACCGTCGGCCCGCGAACGCGAAAAGTGGGAGGAGTTCCTCGCGCCGCTGTTCGTGCTCGCGCCGACGCCTGACATCTGCTGGCGCTACGGCCGCGTGTACCGCCACCTCAAGGACAACGGCCAGTTGATCGGCACCAACGACCTGTGGATTGCGGCGACGGCGCTGGCCCACGGCATGCCCCTGGTCACACGCAACGTCGCCCACTTTCGACGCGTGCCGGAGCTCGACGTCGAGCGCTACTGACCCGTCACAACGATCGCAGGAACGCGAGCAGCGCCTCGAACTCTACGGCCGACAGTTGGCCGGCCCGGCGGGCGCTTTCGAGCGCTTCACCCGCGTGGCGGCGGATCGCATCGGCAATGGTCGCCGCGGAACCATCGTGCAGCAAAGGCCGCCGGAATCGAAGACCCCACAGCGCCGGCGTGCGAATCTCGTGTGGCGCGGCGGCCCCTTGCGCGATGCCGTCACCGGTGCCCACGTCGTGCAGCAGCAGGTCCGAGAACAGCTCGACCACCTTTCTGTCGAACAGCGGATTGCTGCTGGGCCCGGTGGACAGCGCCGGCGTGTGGCACGACGCGCACCCGATGGCGTGGAACAGGTTCTCGCCGAGCGCCGTGTTCGCGGACACATCGCGCGGCAGCGGCGCCAGCAGCTTCATGAACGACTCGAAGTTGTCGATGCCCCGCCGGCGCGTCGCCGGCTCACGGATGTCCTCGGGATCGGGGATGGGATCACACAGGCGCATCCGGGCGGCGTCCACACCCACGGCGAGTTCCGTCGGGAACAGGTCGTTGGTGATGCCCATCTCGTTGCGATAGGCGTCGGCGCCAAAGGCCAGAAGCGAGGCGTGCTGCGCCTTCCAGCCAAACCGGCCCACGCGCATCTGGCCGGTTGCCAGGTCGCGCACCATCGCGGCCCGTCCGCTGATGCCGTCACGATTGAGGTCATCCGGATCGGCCAGCGCGAGGATCGCGGCGTCAGGGATGGCCTCGATCAGGCCGGCGCCGAACAGCGGAATCGGCACGCGCCGCGCGATGACCGCCGCGTCAGCCGGAATCTGCGGCTGACACGCGTGATTGGGTATCGAGAACAGATGAAACAGCGTCTCGCCAGACGGATCCAGCGGCACGAATGCGCCACCGGGACCACGGCCAGCCGCCCGTACTTCGGCGACCGGCGCGATGCCGCCGATGCCCGGAGAGTTGTGACACCCTGCGCAGCTCGTGCCGTTGAACGCGGGACCCAGTCCTTCTTCCGCGGTTTCGACTTCCAGGAAGTCGTCGAGGCCGAGGCGGAACAGCTCAAACTCGGCCGCGGTCAGGCCCGGCAACGGATCGCCGGGCCGCACCGGGCGCGACTGCGCATGCACGACCGCCGTGAGCAGCGCGACGGCCGCCGCGGCGAGAGCGGCGCGAAACAACTGGGGCGTCCGCGTCACTTTGACACCACGATTTCGCCGCGCATGAACGCGTGCCCCGCCCCGCAGGTGTGCGAACACTCGAAGATGACCTTGCCCGGTTCGCGCGGCGTGAATCGGACGATCGCGGGGCCCTTGCCGCGTTTGGGCACCTCGACGTTGATGTCGGTCCCCAGGATGCGGAAGCCGTGCATCGTGTCTTCGCTTTCCACGCGGAACTCGATGACCTTGCCGACCGTCGTGCGCACTTGCGACGGCGTAAAGGAGAATCGCTCGGCCGTGATCTCGACCACCTGATCGGCGGCGGGCGCCTGCGCCCCGCCGGGCGCCGGATGTGTGGCCAGCACGATCCCCACGACCACGCCCCGAAGCATCCAACTGACCATCTGTGCGCGCATCAGAACCACCATCCCAGTCCAAGGTTGAAGGAGTTGGGCGCCGCGATCGTCGTGCTTCGACTTCGCGCCACCACGTAGTCGGCCTTGATGACGATGTCGGGGTCGGGCCAGTAGGAGGCGCCGACGACCCACTGCGTCCGCCGGAATTCGTTCAGCGGCAGCCAGCCGGCGGCCATGTCGCGCTGCGTGTCGACGTCTTCGTAACGCGCGAAGACTCCCACATCTCCGGCACGCGCGCCGGAGATCACACGGTAGCCGGCTTCGGCGTACCAGCCGCGCAAGGTCTTCGCGATGTTGGGATCCACCCCCACGGTGCGCGCGAGGGCATCGTTCAGATCGGCGGTGTTCCCGATCGCGACATTCACCCACTGCGCGCGGGCGTCGAACCGGCCGCGCGCGTAGCGGGCGTCAGCCTCGAGGAACGTGACCGGCACATCAAAGCGCGGCCGGAACTCGAAGCCCGACTTGCCCGACCACACGCTGGCGCCGACGGTGAGGCCGCGAACGCCGGCGTATTCGAGCCGCGCGGTGGCGGCCACGCGGCCGGCGTTGGCCTGCGCGCCCTTCTGCCGGCCGTCACGCAGCGTGTCGGCCGTAAAGCGCGCGGCGTTGAGCGGCGTGGTGACGAACGCGCGATACCGCCAGCCGGCGCCCACCTCCCCGTGAATCCCGGCACCCACTTCGAACCAGGTGGACGGGATGATGTCGGTGTCGACGAGCGGCCGCTCGACGCCGTAAAACACCGGCGGCTCGTGGCGTTCGTTCATGATGCCCATCGGGACCAGCATCATCCCGGCGCGCACGTTGAACGCGCGGGTCAGCAGGAAGTCGATGTAGGCCTGTTCCAGTTCCAGCTCGCCGGCCTCTTCCAACCCCTCCACCAGCGCGTGTTCGAGCTCGAGTTCGCCGACAAACCGGATGCGGTCGCTGTACCGATGGGTGACCAGCAGCACGAACCGGTGAAAGTCGAGCCGGCCGTCTTCGAACTGGGGCTTGTTGTAGTGCGCCTCCATGTAGCCGGAGAGCAGCGTCCTGGGTGGCTCGGGCGGGGGCGCAGTCTGGGCCCTGGCGGCCAGTGGTATGCAGACCACCAAGGCACCAAGAATCAGAAGTGTTCGTAGTTTTTGAATAATCAAAACTTGAACATCTAGCCATCAAAATTTAAGAATGTCAAGGGAGCACCGATGCCTGCCTGGTGCGGATGGCGAAGCTGGCTCAAGGGACCTCGCCTATTCGCGCAACGCCACAGTAGGGGCGATCCCACTGGCTCTTCGGGCGGGAATCCAGGCGGCAATGACCGCAACTGCCAGGAGGACCGCTGAAATGCCCGCCAGGAGCAGCGGATCCCGCGCCTGCAGGTCGCCCACCAGAAACGCCTGCAGCCATCGGCCCAGAAGAGTCGTCAGAACCAGTCCGGCGACGACGCCTCCGGCCGTCAGACCGATTGCCTCCGACAGCACCTGACGTCCGACCGATGCCGGCGTGGCGCCCAACGCCATCCGCACCCCAATCTCGCGGGATCGATTCGCCACCGCATGGGCCAACACGCCGTACAGTCCCAGGATCACCAGAACGACCGCCACGGCGCCCAGGGCCGTGGCCAACGTGGCGCGGAACCGCTCCGGGGCCATCGCCCTGGCGACCCGCGCCTCCATCGAGTCGACCCGCATGAGCGGCACCGTGGGATCGACCGTGTGCGCCGCGGCCTTCACGGCGGCCAGCACCTCGAGCGGAGCCCCCGCGACCCGCACGACCAGCCACCCGGCCGCGCGCCCCATCTGCGCCCACGGAAAATACAGTTCCGGCCCGGGCGGCTCGACCAGCGTCGTCTGCCGTTTGTCTCCCACGACGCCGACCACTCGCCAGACACGTTCGTTGAACTCGATCTGCCGGCCCAGGGGCGCCCCCTCGAGCCACCGCGCCGCAAGGACCTCGTTGACGAGAACCACGGGCTCGGCCCCGGCGCGATCGGATTCCGCGAAGGCGCGGCCGGCGCGCAATGGCAACCCCAGGGCCTCGGGCAGACCCGGCGTGATGATGTGGATCGCCGCATCCGGCAGATTCGGGGCCTGGTCGGTGGTGCCCACGCGGCGGAAGTTGTCGCCCCAGTTGCCGGCGGCAAACGGCAGGAACTGCGTGGAGCCCACCGCAGTGACCGACGGGATCCGGGCGATGGCCTCTGCCATCTGGACGTGGAACCGCGCGGCCGCGGTGGCGTCGGCGTAGCGCGACGTGGGTGGCGCCACGTGGAACGTCAGCACGCCTTGCGGCTCGAAACCCAAGGCCGCCGAGGAGGCGGTGAGAAACGTCCTGGTCAGTTGGGCACCCGCGACCAGCAGGACGATCGACAGCGCCACCTGTCCGGCGACCAGCCACCGGCCCAGCCGTCGCCCAGTCCCACCGGCCGTCCGGGCGCCAAGCCGCAGCGCGGCGGGTGACTCCGCGCGGAACGTCGACCGGATGAGGGGCCACAACATCAAGGTCGCGGACACACCCGTGGCCAAGAGCGCCACCGCGATGCCGCGCGGACCAAGGCCGATTTCCGCCAGCCGGGGCAACGGCGTCGGATACAGCGACAGCAGCGCCGAGATCATGGTCGGCACCAGCAGCAACGCGCCGCCCAGGCCGAGGCCGGCCAGCAGGCACGCTTCGAGGCTGACACCAATCGACAGGCGCCGGCGGTCGCCCCCAAGCGCCGCGCGGATCGCAAACTCGTGGCGCCGGGCCGCGGCGTCCGACAGCAGCAGGTCCGCCACGTTGACGGCGGCCACCAGGAGCACACCGAGCACACCGGTCGCCAGCAGCAGGATCGTCGGCCGTACGGCGCTGCTCAGGGTGTCGGCCAGGACGCGCATCTCCATTGATCGCCGTCCGCTGGTGGCGGGATGTTCGGACCGCAGGCCACCGATGATGGCGGCCAGTTCCTCGGAGGCCTGCGCCACCGACGCGGTGCCATCCACGCGGCCGATCGCGCCGAGACTGACCGACTGCCGATTAAACAGGAACGAGTCGGGCGCAATCACCAACGGCACCCAGAGGTCGACGTCATCGGGAAACAGGAAGGTCATCGGCGGCAACACACCGACGATGCGGACGAGGCGGCCATCGAGATTGACCACCGCCGCGTCGACGCCGGCGTGGCCGATCGCGAGCCGCCGCCAGAACCGATCGGTGGCGATCGCCACGGCCGGACCGCCGACGGCGAAATCCTCGTCGGCGAAGTCACGCCCGAGCGCCGGCCGGGCGCCCAGCACACGCATGAAACCCGGCCCCGTCCGGACGATCGCCAGCGGCTCAGGACCGGTGTCGGCGCGCCAGGTGGTCGTGCCGGTCTGGTACGGCGAGACCGCCGAGAACGACCGGGCCGTGGCCGCCACATCGCGAATATCGAAGTAGTTGACCGACGACACGGCGCCCGCATCCGGCAGCGTCGAGTAGAAACGAACGATCCGGCCCGAATCAGGCAGGGGCAACGGCTGAAGCAGCACGGTGTCCGCCACGGTGAACACCGCGGTGACCGCGGCAATGCCGACGGCAAGCGTCGCGACGACCACGGCGGGAATCAGGGGCCGGCGCGCCACGCGGCGGCACACACTCGTCAACTGGTCGCCCACCATCGCCATGCGCTCCCCCTCCGGCCTCACACGAGCCACCCACAGCGCGAGCCGTCGCCTGACCAGCGGCCACAAGGAGCGAAGCACCTGGCGACGGTACCAACGCCGGGCTGAAGCCGCGCTGCCGTTGGCCGCCCTCGCCTCCAATCCCCGCCGCAGGTCGTCAAGGACGAAGGCGCGATCCTCAGGCGGCGCGCACAGGCCAATCAGCAGGGTCCACCACGGCGGGGTCTGCATGACCTACCGCCGCGAGCCGCCCGGCACGGCGCCAATCATGCGGAGCATCATCGACGAGGCGTGCGCCACCGCGCGTTGGCCTGCAGGCGTGAGCCTTGCGTACTTGCGAGCGCGTCCGCCCTGCACGGGTTCCGGGTCACTCACGCGGAACGTCACCAATCCCTTGTCGTGCAGGCGGCCCAGCGTGGCGTAAATCGCCCCGACCGCCACCTCCCGGCCGGTCCGATCATCGATGTGTTCACGGATGGTCACACCGTACGCCTCGTCGCCCAGATGCTGAATCGCCAGCAGGACATAGAGTTCGAACTCACCGACGAAGTCGCCTTTGGCCATGCCTGCGTGTTTATACTACAAACGCGTACTTAGTCACAACCACGGGGCGGCCGGTTGGGCGTGGCGTTCAGCGCGGGTGCGCTCCCTGGAAGGAGTCATGAATGACGGTCATGAAAGTCGTGCCGGTTGTTGTCTTCAGCCTCACCTGCGTGGTGTCCGCGGACATCCTCATTCGCCATGACCGGGACGACCGGGCGTATCGAGCCCTGGCGGAGCCGTTCACCGCGGTCGCCCGCATCGGCCGCGCGGGCGCCGGCGTGCTTGTTGCGCCCCAGTGGGTCGCCACGGCCGCACACGTTGGAATGGGATTCCGTCGCGAACTCGGCGTCAGCGTGGGCTCGCGCCGGTTCGATGTCGCAGACGTGATCGCGCACCCGGATTGGAAGGAGACCGGTGGTCCTGCCGCTGCCGATCTCGCGTTGATTCGCCTGTCGGCGCCGGTCACCGGAGTCGAGCCCGTGGGCATTTACGACGGCAACAATGAAGCCGGAATGTCGGTGGTCTTTGTGGGCCACGGCGGGACCGGCACCGGGCTCACGGGCCCGGCCGCCGAGGATGGCGTCATGCGGGCCGCCACCAACGTGGTCGACCGCGTGGATGACCACTGGCTCTATTTCGACTTCGATGCGCCGGCGACGGCGACCGACCTGGAAGGGATCAGTGGACCTGGCGACAGCGGCGGACCGGCGCTGGTACGGCAGGGTGACTCGGGGCGATGGCTCCTCGCCGGCGTCAGCGTCTGGGGTCGCCCTGGCGCCAACGGCCGAGGCACGTATGGCGCGCAGGAGGGCTACACGCGTGTGAGCCGCTATGCGGCGTGGATCGCGTCGGTCGTCACACGTCCAACGTCAGCTTCGCCAGCGCGTCGCGAATGACCTCGGGGGACGGAACTCCGTCCTCGTAGAACCGTCAGGTGGGCTCAGGCAGAGGCGGCATCGGCTCGGGCAAGCCGAAGAGATCGCGGCCGGCGACGAGCAGCGTCGGTGTGGGATACCCCCGACGTCCGTCGTCGGGCGGCAGCGTGTCGAGAGAACTTCAGGTTGGCAAACGCCTTGAGTTCGGGACCCAAGGTGGCGATCGCGATAGTCGGCCCATCCCGGGTTGATGCCTCCGCCTTCATACACCGTCACGTCCGGGTGGTAGAACGCGCCGAGGGCCGACAGGTCCTTCGCGTTGAACGCCTGATCGTACGACGCGAACAAGGCGTTGATCGCCTTCGTCTCGGGCGACTCCTGTGTCCCGACCCCGATCACACCAGCTAAGACGACTTGAGTCATGGTATCGTGCTGCCCGCATCCCCCAGCAGCCGCAGCGCGTTGACAATGACGATCAGCGACACGCCCATGTCGGCGGCGATCGCCGCCCACAGCGACGCCACACCGGCAAAGGTCAGCACCACAAACAGCGCCTTGACCGACAGCGACATCGTGATGTTCTGGCGCACGATGCCGATCGTCCGCCGCGAATGACGGATGAGCCACGGCAACCTCGACAGGTCGTCGGACATCAAGGCCACATCGGCGGTCTCGATCGCGGCATCGCTGCCGGCGGCTCCCATCGCAATGCCGATCGTGGCGCGCGCCATTGCGGGTGCGTCATTGACGCCATCGCCCACCATCGCCACAGCCCCGTACTCATCGACGAGTGTTTCGATCGCCCGCACCTTGTCGGCGGGCAGCAGGTCGGCGCGTATTTCCTTGACGGCGGTCAGCCTCGCAATGGCCTTGGCGGTGGCCAGGTTGTCGCCAGTGAGCATCACCACATGCTCAATGCCGGCCGCGCGGAGGTCCTCGACAATGGCGCGGGCTTCGGGCCGGACGGCGTCGGCAATCGCGATCAGACCCCAGACCTCCTGGGTGTCGCCAATCGCGACTACCGATCGGCCGGCGCTGGCCATGGCCTCCGCCTGCGCGTGCAGCGCCGGCGATTCCAAGTTCCGCTCTTCGAGATAGCGGTGCGACCCGGCCCAGAACGAGACGCCGTCAATAAACGCCGTGGCGCCTTTGCCCTGGAGGATCTGGAAGTCCTCCGTCGGCAGGGAATCGATCCCGCGCGCGCGTGTAAACGTGAGGATGGCGCGCGCCAAGGGATGCTCACTCTGTGATTCGAGGCTGGCGGCGCGCTGCAGCATGTCGTGCTCCGAGTGACCATTCAGCGCGACGACCTCCTGCACCTCGGGCTCGCCACGCGTCAGCGTGCCGGTTTTGTCGAGCGCGATGGCCTTGAGCCGCGCCGGGGCCTCCATGTACGCGCCGCCCTTGACCAGTACGCCGTTTTTCGCGGCAGCCGCCAGTGCCGCCACGATGGTCACAGGCGTCGAGATCACAAGCGCACACGGGCAGCCGATCACAAGAAACACCAGCGATCGGTATCCCCACTCGGTCCACGAGCCACCACCCATGAGCGGGGGAATCAACCACACGAGGATGGCGACGACAAACACGACCGGGGTGTAGATGGCCGCGAATCGCTCGACCCATTGTTCGGCCGGCGCGCGGCGGCTTGAGGCCTCACCGACCATCCGGATGATGTGGGCCAGCGTCGTGTCACCCGCCACCTTGGTCGTCGTCACCTCCAGCGCGCCGTCACCGTTGATCGTGCCGGCAAACACCTGAGCGCCGGGTTCCTTGGTCACGGGCACACTCTCGCCGGTGATCGGCGCCTGATTCACGCCGCTGACGCCCCGCAGCACGGTGCCATCAAGCGCGATCTTCTCTCCGGGCTTCACAAGAATGACTGAACCCACTGGCACTTGATCGGCGGTGACCTCCTGCTGGACGCCGCCGTTGAGCAGGCGCGCCATCGGAGGTGCCAATTCCATCAAGGCTGCGATGGCGCGCCGCGCGCGCCCGACACTCCAGGCTTCAAGGGCCAGTGAGACCGCAAACAGAAACGCGACCGTTGCGCCCTCGAACCACTCGCCGATCACAATCGCGCCAATGACGGCCACGGTCATGAGCAGGTTCATGTCCGGCCGCAGGCGCCGGACCGCGTACCACGCCTTGGGCGCGATGAACCATCCGCCCGCGACGATGGCGATGGTGTACAGCACACGCACGGCCAGCGGCACCGTCTCGGCGCTGCCGAGCCCCTCGGAGCCCAACGCGCCGAGCACGCCACCCGAGAGGCGCACATGGAGAGCAAAACCCGCCGCCAGTGCCACACCACTGACGGCGGTCAGCGCCGTACGTCCGCGTCGTTGCCACAGTGTCGATCCGACGTTCGCCGGTGCGCCGTCCACCCATGGCTCGGCGCGCATCCCGGTGGAGCCGACGGCGTCGGTGATCGCCGCTGCCGTGGCGTCCGCCGCGCCCGTCACAATCATCCGGGCGTTGAGAACGTCGAAGGCGAGGCGATCCTCACCTCCGACGACCGGTCCGACCGCCTGTTTGAGAATTGCGACCTCTTCGGCGCAATCCATGCCATGAATCCTGAACTGCATCGGTCGTGCCTTATTGGGCGACATGGGTGCTCCCATCGACAATTTCCCTCACGCGCATGACAGCCACGCAGCAGCTAGAGCGCTGCGTGGCCGGTTTCTCCTGTTCGTATCTTCATCACCTGTTCAACCTTGAAGACGAACACCTTGCCGTCGCCCGGCCGCCCGGTCCGGGCACTCAGTTCGATGGCGGCCAACACCCGCGCGAGCCTGTCCGCGCTCACAACGACCTCAATCTTGGCCATGGAGACTCGGCCAAATGTCTGACGTGCCTCGCCCTCCACAGACTGTTGTCGCCCTATTCCCTCCACGACTGACAGCGTCAGTCCGGGCAGATCGAGGATCTCATGAAGCGTCCGGATCACGTCGTCCTGCTTGTCGAGTCTGACGACAGCTTTGACTTCAAACATCACAATTCCACCTCACGTTCCTCGCGTTCGAACCATTTGTACAGCGCCGGTAACACAAACAGCGTCAGCATCGTGGAGGTGACCAATCCGCCGATCACGACCGTGGCCAGCGGCTGCTGCACCTCGGCGCCAGCACCGGTGGAAATCGCCATGGGCACAAAACCCAGTCCGGCGACCAGCGCGGTCATCAGCACGGGCCGCAGTCTGAGTTCGGCGCCACTGGAGACGGCCTCACTCACCGACTTGCCCTGCTTCCGCAGTTCGATGAAGTACGACACCATCACCACGCCATTCAGCACCGCGACGCCGAACAGAGCGATAAATCCCACTGCCGCCGAAATGCTGAACGGCATGCCGCGCAACATGAGCGCCACGATGCCGCCGGTGGCGGCAATGGGAATGTTGAAGTAGATCAGGAGCGCCGGCTTGACCGCCCCGAACGTCGTGTAGAGCAGCACGAAGATCAGAAACAACGCCACGGGCACCACCAGCAGCAGCCGTTGCGACGCGCGTTCCAGATTCTCGAACTGCCCCCCGTATTCGATGTAGTAGCCGACGGGCAACGTGACCTGTTCGCCGACGGCCCGTTGCGCATCCCCGACAAAGCTAGCCAGATCCCGGCCACGGACGTTGGCCTCCACCGCGATCCGACGATGGATGTTTTCGCGGGTGATCTGCGCCGGCCCCTCCTCGATCTCGATATCGGCGAGTTGAGAGAGAGGAATCATCCGTCCCTGAGGGTCCGACACCTTCAGATTGCGAATCTGTTCCACATCGTTGCGCGAATCGGGCTTGAAGCGCACCTGGATGTCGAAGCGACGTTGCCCCTCCAGCACTTCTCCTACGTTCCGCCCGCCCATGGTCTGCACCACATCCAGCACCTGAGACGCATTGATGCCGTATCGGGCAATGTCGTCGCGGCGAATCTTGATGCGCAAGAACGGCAGGCCGCTGGTCTGTTCGAGTTTGACGTCGGCCGCACCGGTCACGCCGGACACGACCCGTGTGACGTCGGCGCCCACGCGCCGCAGTTCGTCGAGGTCCTCTCCAAACAACGTGATCGCCAGATCCGAGCGCACACCGGCAATCAGTTCCTGCACGCGCAACTCGATCGGTTGCGAATAACTGAGGACGTTGCCGGGCACCTCCCGCTCAAGCGCTTCGTTGAAGGCTGCCACCAACGCCTCCTTCGTCGAGGCTGTTGTCCACTCGTTATGCTCCTTGAGGATGACGTAGATGTCGCTGGTTTCGACGCCCATCGGGTCGGTCGGGATCTCCGCCTGACCCGTGCGCGAGACCACGGTCACGACCTCTGGAAACTGCTTCAAGGTGCGTTCGATGAGCGTGGTGCTCTTCAGCGATTCCTCGAGAGACACGCTCGGGAGTCGCCAGGCCTGGAGGGCGACTGCGCCCTCGTCGAGTTTCGGGATGAACTCGCCGCCCATGAACGGGACCACTCCCATCGACGCGACGAAGACCAGCACGGCCATCGCCCCTGTAAACCGTGGACGAGCGATGGTCCGACCCAGCAGCGGACGGTACCTCGCCTTGAGCCAGTGAATCACCTTGGGCTCCCGCTCTTCCGCCTTGTCCTTCAGCGCCAGCGACGCCAGCACCGGCATGAGCGTGAGCGCGAGAACGAGCGACCCGATGAGCGCAAAAACGACGGTCAGGGCCATCGGCCGGAACATCTTGCCCTCGACGCCTTCGAGCGTCAGCAGGGGCAGGTACACGATCATGATGATCAGCACGGCAAAAAACACCGGTCTGGCCACCTCTCGGCCGGCATCACGTATGACCTCGTCTTTAGACTGCCCGGCCCGCCTGGCTTCGCCCAGACGCCGCACGATGTTCTCGATCATCACGACCGAACCGTCCACAATCAGGCCGAAGTCGATCGCACCAAGGCTCATGAGATTGCCCGACAAGCCCGCCTGCAGCATGCCGGTGAACGCAAACAGCATGGACAAGGGAATCGCCATCGCCACGATGATGCCGCCACGGATGTTGCCGAGCATCAGGAGCAGGACTGCGATGACGAGGATGCCACCCTCGACGAGATTCTTGGAGACGGTGCCGATGGTCTTGCGGACCAGGTCCGTGCGGTCGTAGTAGGTCTCGACCGTCACGCCCGGCGGCAGGCTGCCCATGATGACATCGAGCTCGGCCTTCACGCGGTCGGACACCACACGCGCGTTTTCGCCGATGAGCATCATCACCACGCCGGTGACAATTTCGCCGCGGCCATCACGCGTAACCGCGCCCTGCCGCACCTGCGGCGCCAGCACCGTCTCACCGAGATTGCGGATGAAGACCGGCGTACCGCCTTCGGCCGAGACAACGATGTTCTCGATATCGGAGATTTGTTCAACCAGACCTTCGCCGCGGATGACGTACTGTTCCTGCGCGCGTTCGAGATACGCGCCTCCGGCGTTGGCGTTGTTGCCCTCCAGTGCCGCAAAGACCTGATCGAGACTGACCTTGTAGGACACCAGCTTGTCCGGATCGAGCTGGACCTCGTAGGTCTTGAGCTCGCCGCCGTAGGAGTTGACCTCGACGACGCCAGGCACGGACCGCAGCTTGAACGCGATATCCCACTCGAGGATGCTGCGCAGATCCATGAGGGATTTGCCGTCACCCCGGACTTCGAACTGGTAGATCTCGCCAAGCCCGCTGCTGATCGGGCCCATCGTGGGTGTGCCCAGCCCTGCGGGGATCGCCTCGCGGGCATCGGGCAGCCGTTCGAGCACCAGTCGGCGCACAAAGTACAGATCGAGGTCTTCTTCGAAGTAGATGTACACGGCCGACAATCCGAACCTGGAGACCGATCGGATGTCGGTGATGCCCGGAAGGCCGCTCATCGCGGTCTCGACCGGGAAGGTGATGAATCGTTCGACCTCCAGTGGGCCCAGTCCCGGAGCTTGTGTCAGCACAAGCACCTGGTTCGGTGTAACGTCCGGCACGGCGTCGATCGGCAGCCGGAGCATGGATCTGACCCCGAAGCCGACCATGACGAGCGTCGTGACGAGAATCAGGAATTTGTTGCGGAGCGAAAAATCAATGATGCGGTGCATGATTTGGATCCTGCCTCAGTGTTCGTCGCCGATGCGCCCACGCAACAACGCCGTCTTGAGATAGAAACTGCCGGCGGCGACGATCCGGTCGCCAGGCTTGAGGCCCATGCGCACTTCCACCGCGTCGCTGGTGGCCGTGCCCAATTCGACATTCCGACGAACAAAACGATTGGAGGCCGTTTGAACAAAGACGACGGGTTGGTTGTCGATGCGTTGCACCGCCGTCAGCGGGATGACGAGCGCGTCGTGTTGTGCAGCGGTCGGCACCGAGATGCGGGCAAACATGTCGAGCTTGAGTGCCGCAGTGGGATTGGCGACCACGACCCTCGCCTTCGCGCTGCGCGATTGCGGGTCGATCGAGTCGGCAATGAACGTCACCTTCCCAGTGAAAGTGCGGTCCGCGTACGCGTCAAGCCGAACAGTGGCGTCCGAGCCGGTCCGGATCTTGGTGAGATCCTTCTCGTACACATCCGCCAGCACCCAGACGGTTGCCAAATCGGTCACCGTGAACAGCTCACGGTCAGGTTCCACCAGCTCGCCTTCAGCCACGTCGTAGCGCGTGATGACGCCGTCAAATGGCGCGCGGAGAACGGCATGGGAGGATTCCCGATGGAGCCCTTTGCCTTCAACGGTCGACAACTTTCCTAGGTCATCGTCGGTCAGCCCGAACCGGTGCAACTGCTCTTCGACTCGGGAGACCGTGGCTTGCATGCTGGCGACAGTTGCTTCGGCCGCTTTGACCTCGGCCTCGCGCAGGTCGAGGGTTTGCCTGGCGATGGCCTCAAGCGCGAGCAGCGCTCGGCCGCGCTCGGCGACTGTGCGCTTGGTGGTGAGGTCCGCCTCGGCCTGCCGCAACATGGCCCTGGCGCTCAAGTATTCGCCGACGTTCTCGCCGAGCTGAATGTTGTCGTAGGTGGCCAGCGCCTGTCCCCGCGTCACGCGCGCGCCCAGCCGCACCGAGACCTGTTCGATGACGCCGCGCGCCAGCGGACGCACGTGAGCGACGCGTGCTTCGTCTGGTGTCACGGTGCCAGTCATTTCGACCATGGTCGGAATCGGCTGCGAGGTCACGGCGATGATCTCCAGCTTCGCGTTGGCCTGGGCCTCCGGCGTGAGGTCGACTTCGCCCGGCGGCAGTTCCTCGCCGTGGTCTTCAGCCTCCTCAGTCGTTGCCGCAGGCCGGTTCACCACGGCCCAAGTGACGCCGCCGGTCAGCGCCGCCGTGATCGCGACCGCCAGCACGAGTGTGCGAGTGGAAATGCCGCTGTTGTTGATATCTGTATCTGCTTTCATCGTCGGAGTCTCCTGAAGATGCCCACAAGTGCTATTCGCGGCCGTCGGGCGAGCCGATGGCCGCCGAGAGTTCGAACAGGCTCAACCGTTGGTCGAACAGGGCCCGGTTGTAGATGCGCTGTGTGTCGCGGAAGGCGCGTTGGGCATCCAGGTAGTCGATCAGGTTGGCAACGCCGAGGCGATACGACTCGAGCACGATGTCGCGCGATTCACGCGCGGCGGTCAAGTACTCGCGTTCGAGGTAGGCGACGCGCGCCCGGTTCGTCTCGGCGGCGTTGAAGGCGCGCTGCACGTCGAGCCGGACGAGAGCGTGCGTAGCTGCCACACGCGCGTCGGCGGCGCGGCGCTCGGCATCGGCGCGCAACACGCCGCCCTGATTCCGGTTGAACAGCGGCAGCGGAATGGTGGCGCCAACCACCACCGTGTTACGGCCGTCCGTGCGCCGGTAGCCGGCGCCGACGCTCACGGCAGGCGTGCGCAGTGCGCGCTGCACGCGTGTCAGCGTGTCCGCCTGCATCAGCGTTTGCTGGGCGCCGAGTAGATCCGGGCGCCTGGTTGCCGCGCGGTCGAGCAGCGCGGGCATCGTGGCGATGCCCTGCGCCACGTCCAGCAGGGGCGCCATCTCGGGCGGTGCCACCGCCAGGCCGTCAGTCAGTTCGATGGGTTGGTCGAGGCTGGGCGCATTCAGCAGGACCAGCAACTCCGCATGCCCGTTCTTGACCGCCAGTTCCGCCGCGAAGACGTCTTCCACGAACCGCAAACGCTCCACCTGTAGGCGCCGGAGGTCAGCGCCGGAAATCTCGCCTTGGGCCAGCCTCGCGCGGTTGAGCGCAATCACGCGGTCGATCTCCTCGAGCGCCGTTTGGGCAACGGTCCGGTCGGCGTGGGCCAACACCGCCGACAGATACGCGCGTTGCACCGCCAGCGACACCTGACGGGACGCCTCTGCCAACGCGGATTGAGCGGCATCACGACCGAGGCCGGCGGCTGAGGTCCGCAACGCGCGGCGACCGGCCGCCTCCCACTCCTGGTCGATCCGCAACGTCAACTCCTGCCGGCCCTGCGACTCGCTGGTAACGGCCGGGTTGGGCCGCCTTGACGCAACAACGACGTCAGCGTCGGCGGCCTCAACCCGGGCCCGCGCCTCAGCGATCGCAGGATTGCGCTGCGCCGCCAGGGCCACAGCGTCGGCCAGTGCCAACCGCCGGGGAATCGGCGGTGCCTGGGCCACGGCTCTTTCGGGTACAACGACCAGCGACAGACACAAACACACAAGCGCACGACAGGTTGCACGCATAGCTGTTCCTTTCGTGAAATCAAACGGCCCATCTCCCATCCCAGAGATGGGTGGGCGTTCGAAATCGACAGGCCCACGTCTGCGACGTGGGTTATTCAGGGATGTACGGTGGGGCGCGGCGCTATGTCGCCAGCGGGGGGTGGTACAGGGGCGTGGGAGGGGTCTGGAGAAGGGCGCCAGTGGCCCCCTCGGCCGCGGGAATCGCGGTCAGGTCGGCGACCTGACTGGCCACGGCCTCATCGCGAACGGTGCGCGAGCAGCAGAAGCAGTCGTCTCCGTCATGTCCGGAAGCGGGTGCATCATCGTGTCCGGCACACCACTGCGCTCCAGAGCTCGACGGCACTTCCGTGTCCGAACATGCCCCCGCGATAGTCAAGTCCGCTGCGGCGAAAAGCAGCAACACAACCGCAAGGGTGCGCACGAGGACGGTGCGAGAGGACACTGTCGGCAGTATGCCATAACTGATCGCTGATTGGGTGCCGGCGCCGGCCTAACGCATCTTCGTCAGCGCCTCGCGAATCACGTCAGAGGACGGAACTCCGCCCGCGTAGAACCGTCAGGTGGGCTCGGGCAGAGGCGGTATCGGCCCGGGCAGGCCGAAGAGATCGCGGCCGGCGACGAGCAGCGTCGGGGTGGGATACCCCCGACGTGCGTCGTCGGCCGGCAGCGAGTCGAGATCAAGAACCGTGTATTCAGGCGCCGGCGACAGCCCGCGGATGGCCGCGTTGAGATTCGTCCGCATCCGCTCGCTGTCCTGGCAGGTCGAACGCGTCAGCAACACGATCCCCTGCCCCGAGGCCGGCGCACCAGCCGCCATCAGGTCCGGCGCCGCGATGAGGTGTGGCTGTGCCGGATCTTCCACTGTCCGCCCTCGCGAATGAGGACATAGGTGGCCAGCCCGCCGCTGCGGATCTCCTTGCCATCCATCATGGCGTCGAGCAGGTACTCGGCGGTGACATAGGCGGCATCGGGCCCGATCAGGCGCACCACAAGCTTCTGATGCGAGAACTTCAGGTTGGCGAACGCCTTGAGTTCGGGCCCCAGGTGGCGGTCGCGATAGTCGGCCCACCCCGGGTTGATGCCGCCGCCTTCATACACCGTGACGTCCGGGTGGTAGAACGCGCCGAGGGCCGCCAGGTCCTTCGCATTAAACGCCTCATCGTACGACGCGAACAAGGCGGTGATCGCCTTCGTCTCCGGCGACTCCTGCGCCGCGACCCCAATCGCACCAGCCAGCACCAGCGCCGTCATCAGCCCCGTGAGTCGTCTCATCGCACACCTCCCGCCAACAGGCCTTCAATCTGCATCGCCGACTGCCAGGCTGCGGCTACGGCCTCAGTGTAGTCGGCCAGCGCTTCCAGGTACGCCTGGCGCGATTCGAGCACCTGCGGGTACGGCGTCGCCATTTCGCTGTACCGCGACTGGTTGAGCGACATCGCCTCTTCCAGCCGCGGCAACACCGCCTGACGGTAGGCATCGGCCATGAGCCGGGCCTGCGCGTAGGCCTCGAAGGCGTCGGCGAAGCGCGATTCGAGGGCGAGCCGCACCAGCGCGGCGGCGGTTTCGGCCACGCTGACCTCGGCGCGCGCAGCCATGACGCCGCCCCGGTTGCGATTGAACAGCGGCAGCGTCACGGCTGCTTCCGCGCCGAACTCCCAGCCCTTCGCCCGTGACCGCGTCGAAAAGTGCTCCCGGTTCCATCCCGCTTCGCCACGCAGCGTCAGGTCGGGAAACATGCGGCGCTGCTCCACCGTGACCGCGGACCGCTCGCGCTCGACAGTCGCCTGGGCCTCACGCCATTCGGGACTCTGCGCGAGGATCCGATCGAGCGCCGCCTGCCGATCGATCACCGGCGGCCCGTCCTCCGGCAGCGGCGCCACGGGCTGGGCCGCCATCGCAGGGTCGCCGGCGGCGATGGCCAGGCGACGCCAGGCCGTCTGCTCGTGGACGCGCGCCGACTCGGCCTGCGCGCGCAACCGCGCGGCCTCGGCCTCGGCCGCCAGCAGGTCGGGGCGATCGGCCAGACCGACGTTCATCAACTGCTTCGCGATCGCCACCGACTCGTCGGCCACGGTCGCAATGCGCTGGGCGAGCGCCCGTTGTTCGGCGGCTGACGCGAGGTCGTAGTACGCAAGGCGCACACCCAGCCGGACCTGCTGGCGGGCGCGCTCCAGCGCGGCTTCGCGCACGGCCAACTCGGCCGCGGCCGACGCGCGCTCAGCACTTCGTTTGCCGCCGAGGTTGAACGTCTGCTCGATGAAGCCGCCCACCGTGCCGCTCGGCGTTTCACGCGAGCGCCACTCGGACAGACCGCCGCCAATCGAGGGGTTGTCCCACGCGCCGGCCTGGGCCGCGCGCCCCCGCGCCGCCTCCACCTCCGCGGCCGCTTTCGCGATCGAAGGGTGCCGCTCGAGCGCGCGGGTCTCAAGCGCCTCAAGCGCCAGCGTCGGCGCCGGTGGCTGGGCGAGCGCCGGCACACCCTGCATCACCAGGACGGCCACCCACAGCAGTGTGCCGGCCGTACGCCGCACTATCCACTCCGCACTGCGCACGACGCACTCCGCACTGCGCACTGCGCACTCCGCACTGCGTTCGATGCCGTTCATCGCGACACCTCCGCGCGCAGCTGCTGGATGCGATCGAACATCTCGGGCTCGAGCACACGAACCAGCGTCATCATGCCCATCATCGCGCCCGACCAGTTGGGCGGCAGGCCGTGCAGTTCGGGTTTGTTGCCGGCCAGGTGGTCCATCGGCATCCACATGTCCTGCGGATACCCGGGCACACTCTGCCCCGGGCCGGCGCCATGCGCGGGGCCGACCATCGACACCATCTGATTCATCATGTGGTGCGGCAGGTGGCAGTGCAGCATCCACTCGCCGGGGTTGTGCGCGACGAACTCGACATCACGCGACTGCGCGACCCCGACGATCACCGTGTTGCCCGGTTCGCGCTCGAGGTCGCCCTTCACGCGGCCGCCTTCGGTCCCCGTCACATAGAAGGTATTGCCGTGCAGATGAATCGGATGGTGATCCATGCTGAGGTTCACCAGCCGCAGCCGCACCCGCTCACCTTTCTTGACCACGATGGGGGTGGTGGCCGGGCCGGCCTTGCCGTTGATGGTGAGCCAGTTGAACTCCATCGCCAGCGTGTTGGGCACGGTGTTGTTCGGCTTGATGTCCCAGCCCTGGAAGATCAATCCGAAGTCGCGATCCACGCGCGGCTCATGCGCCCGTTTCGGATGCACGATGAACCACCCGATCATGCCCATCAGTTCCTGCATCGGCATGTGCGAGTGATAAAAAAACGACCCGTTCTGCGTCAGCGTGAACTCGTAGGTATGTGACCCGCCCGGCGGTATCGGATCGTGCGAAATCCCCGGCACGCCGTCCTGGCCCAGCGGCACCTCGAGTCCGTGCCAGTGCGGCGCGAACATCTCCGGCAGCTTGTTCTCGACGATGATGCGGACGCGATCACCTTCCGTGACCTCGATCGTCGGACCGGGCACGCTGCCGTTGAAGCCCCAGGCATCCACCTTCCGCCCGGGCAGGAACTCGGTCTTCACCGGCTCGGCGACGAGCCGGAAGACTTTCACCTGGCCGTCCATGGTCGGCTGTAGATGCGGCACATCAGGCGTGACGACCGGCACGACGCCAGCCACTCCGGTCGCCGGAGGGTCGGGTTGCGCCACCATCCGGCCGGCCGCCGCAGGCGCAGGGTGGACGTGTTGTTGTGCCGCGAGGCGGTTGGCCGTGGCAGCGCCGGCAAAGGTGGCCAAGCCGGCGAGAAAACTTCTGCGATTCGGATTCATGAACGTTCTCCTGGCCGGATACACAGGTCCGGCGCTTTCACACTCGGTAACGGAAGACGGAGCGCGTCCTTACACCTCCAACGAGGCGGGCGACGCGAGGGAGACCTGGAGGTCCCGCTCAGATGCGCAGGGGGGTGGCGCTGCGGTGTGGAGGTGCGTGAAGAACGGCGTCCTGACGCACGTGAGAGACGCGGGGCTCGGCCGCAACCGGCGGCAATCCCAACGGCCCGGCTGCCACCGAAGCGGCGGCGTGGTCAAGCGACGACCCGCGTGGGCGGCCGGGGACGACGGTCAGCAGGTCACAACGGTCCGACCCAATCCGCGGCAGCTCGGAGAACGGCTGTGGCTCCGGATCCTCTGACGAGGCGGCCTGGGGTGCCACAGGTGCGTGATGCGCGTGATGGTCGTGGTGCGCGGCCGGCTCGACAGCGACAGGCGCCTGGTGCGCGGCGTGCGCCGGTGTTGCGCACGCGATCTCGCACGCCGCCGCCACCACTGGACTCACCAGCAGGACCAGCACCACGATGGCTGCGCGAAAAGCCGTCACCCCGGCAGTATACGGCACGCCCGCTTAGCGGGTTACCACGATGACCCCTTTGAGCATGTCCATGCCGCACGAAAACGCGAGTTCGCCGGGCGGTTGTGGCGGCAGACGCACGGTGACGCGTTGTCCGAGCGGTAGATCGCGCCGGATCCCGAGATCAGGAATCGCCAGCTCCGTGCCGCACGTCTCTTCCACGCGCCGGACAAACACCAGGTCCACCGGCTGCCCGGCTGGCACACTGACCCGCGCCGGCACGAGTCCGGCGGCGGTGATCTCGACGACGCGCGCCGCCACGGTCGTCGCCGCCGCCGGCCCGCCGACCCCTTCATCGCGGCGCTCGAGTGCAGGTACGGGCGCGGGCGCGGGCAGACCGAGCCGGTCGCGTTCGGCGCGCAGCGCAAACGCGCCCTCGACGACCACGCGCTCCCCCGCCTCAAGTCCGGTGGTCACGCGTGTGAGTCCCGCCTCCGACGCCCCCAGTGTCACGACACGCTCTTCGTACCGCCCGGCGGCCTGCTCGACATACACCACGGCGGCCGCGCCGATCTGCTGAATGGCGGCGGCCGGCACGACCACGCCGGGCCGGGCCCCGTCATCAGCACTGCCAGCCAGGTGCACGGTGGTCAACATGCCGAAGCGCAGCTGCCGATCGTCATTGGCCACTTCCACACGCACCCGCGCCGTCCGGGTCTCGCGCGCGAGAGCGGGCTCGATGTACGTCACACGCCCGGTCCAGCGGCGGCCGGCAAACGCCGCCGCCCGCACCTCGGCGGACTGGCCGATCCGCAGCGACGCCAGATCGGCCTCGAACACATCGGCCATCACCCACACCGCGCGCAAATCGGCCACCGTGACGATCGGCGCGCCGGCCTCCACGTTGAGGCCGGGATTGGCCTGGCGGGTGATCACCACACCCGGCGCGGAGGCGCGCACGATGAACTGGTCAGGCAGCGCATCGCCGGCCGCCATGGTCGCCAGCTGCGCTTCTGAAAGCCCGAACCGCATCAGCCGCGCCAGACGTGTCTCCACCTCCGTCGCCGCCCGCACATCGTCAGCCCGCGCCTGTTCGAGATCCTGCTGGCTGGCGGCGCCGATGGCGGCGAGACGCTGCACGCGAGCCAGCCGGCTGGCGGTGACATCGCGATCCGCACGGACCGTGCGCCAGGCGCGCACCTCGTCGGTCAGCTCCGGGCTGCGCAGGCGCGCCACGACCTGGCCGGACTCGACCGACTCGCCCAGGATTACGGGGACGTCGATGACCGTGCCGCCCAGGAGCGTGGTGATGTCGACTTGCCGGTACGCGTTCGGTTCGACGGTGCCCGGCACCGACCGGCCCGCCGCGGCGCCGGCGGGCTCGACGGGCATCGCGCGTATACCCGCGCGGGCGACGGCCTCCGTCGAGAGCGACACGATGGCCGGGCCGGCGGATTCGACGGGCATCGCCGGTGCGGCTGCCGGCGGCGCGGCGGCGGGGATCTCGGCGGCCGGCCGGCCGCTCCACAACGCCTGCAGCCCCGCGTAGGCGGCGGCGCCGATCAGGATGAAACCAGCGGCGGTGACGATGCGCGTCTTCATCAGCGGACTCCCATCGCGCGCCGGGTCGCGGCGTGCATCTCGATCGCGTCTCTGAGCGCGGTCGTGTACTCGGTTTGCGTCATCAGGTACCGGCGTTCTTCGTCGAGCACATCGAACAACGTGGCGTCGCCCAGCGTCCAGGCTTCGCGAACCACGGCCAGATTGCGTTCGGCCGTGGCGAGCCAGCCGCTCTGATAACGGCGCACGATCGCCAGGGCGGCCTGTGCGCGCGACTGGGCCGTCGCCTGTTCGGCCGCGGCGGTCAATTGGCGATCGGCCAGCGTGGCCTCGGCCGCGCGGCGCGCGGCATCAGCGGCCGCGATGGCGCCCTGCTGGCGGTTGCGCCAGGGCAGATCGACCATGACGCCGACCATGGCTTCGTGCATCCGGTCGCGGCCCGAGGGCATGCCAACCACCCGGGTCATGTACGCGCCGGTCACGCTGAGATTCCAGCGGCCTTCACTGCGCGCGCGCTCGCGCTCAGCTGTGGCGGCCGCGACCGCCTCGGCGGCGATCCGCACATCAGGCCTGGCGCTTGCGTCAGAGGCTGCCGGCGACCCCGACGGACCAAACGCGGCCACTTCGGTTTCAAGTGAGGTCTCGATCGACAGCGGCGCGCCCGCCGCCACCCCCACCGACGCGCGCAGGGTCGCCGTTGCCGCGTCGACTTCGGCCTGCCACCAGACACGGTCCGCCTCCGCGCGTTGCCACTCGACGTCGGCCAGGTCGCGATCGAGCGGCCGCCCGGCGCCGGCTTCCACCCGCGCCGCGAGCAGATCGACGCGTGACTTCGCCGCCTCGGCCAGCCGTCCGACCACCTCCAGCTGCCGCCGCGCGGCCAGAAGGCGTGCGGCCTCCATGCGCACGCGCATCGCCCGATCGACGACGGCCTCCTCGACGCGCAGGTGCGCCGCACGCGTCGCGGACTCGGCCACCGCGATCCGTGGGTCACGACGAAACAGATCGAGCGGCAGCGTCACGCCGACCGCGGACTGTGACTCGATGCCACCGAACTGTTCGCGACGGTCGATGGCCACGATCGGATTGGGCCGCAGGCCGGCCTGCCGCCGCTCGCCCTCGGCCATCGCCACTTCCGCGCGGACGGCGTGTAACGCCGGCGATTCTGCCAGCGCCAGGGCGACCAATTGCTCAATCGCCGACGCGCCGACCGGGGCCTGCGCCCGGGTCACGGCGCCCGCTCCGATCGCCAGGAACATCACGATCACCCACGTGCGATTCATCGTCATCGGACGGCTCCATCAAAGGTGGCCGAGTGGCTGCGGCCTCCGGACTCCCACTCCACGGTGAAGCGCCATGCCCCGGCCATCGGGAACTCGGCCGTGGCCTCAACGCGGCCCGCGGCGGCCGGCCCGGCCGACACGGGCGCCGTCATGACCATGCCCGGCATCGCCATGGACGCGGCGATGCGCACGTTCTCCGCATTGACCGGGCGCCCCTCGCGGTCGACAAACGTCAGGATGAACGTGGTGCGCCCGGTGGACAGGGCCCCGCCGGCATCGGCGGCCCGCAATTGCACGGTGACGTCACCGGCGGCCACCTCATGCAGGACGGGACCCGACGTCACCGTGTCGCGACTGTCGCGCAGCACCCACCAGGCGCCGGCGGCCAGGACGAGCGCAAGCACAACAAGCGCCGTCCGAGAAATGAGCTCGGAGGTAATTACAGGCCTGTAATTACCTCCGAGCTCATTTTCGTCGTCGGGCAGATCACGCGCGCGGAGCCAGAAGAAGATCACGGGCGTGACGATGAGCACGTGCAGGAGCGACGAGACCATGCCGCCCAGCACGGGCGCCGCCAGCGGCTGCATCACCTCAGCGCCCGCGCGCGTGCTCCACATGATCGGCAGCAGGCCGGCGACCACGGTGGACACGGTCATGAGTTTCGGCCGCAGCCGCAGCAACGCGCCCTCCATGACCGCGGCGCGCAGGTGCGCGCGCGACCACGCGTCCCCGGCCGCGGCGCGGCCGCGCTCGACGGCGTCTTCGAGATAAATCACCATCACCATGCCGGTCTGCACGGCGGTGCCGAACAGCGCGATGAACCCGACCCACACGGCCACCGAAAAGTTGAAGTCGAGCGCCCACACCAGATACACGCCGCCGGTGAGCGCAAACGGCACGGCCAGCAACACGTGCGCGGCCTCGAGGACCGAGTGATACGTGAAATACAGCAGGATGAAAATGACGACGAGCACAACGGGCAGCACCACCATCAGCCGGGCGCGCGCGTGCTGTTGGTTCTCGTACCGGCCGCTCCAGCCGACGTAGTAGCCGGGCGGCATGGCCACACGTTCCGCGACGGCCGCGCGAGCCTCATTGACGAAGCCCACCACGTCGCGCCCCTGCACGTTGAGCAGCACGGTGGCCAGCACCAGGCCGTTCTCGGCGGCGATCATCGCGGGGCCGCGGGCCGATTCAATGGAGGCCAGCTGTCCGAGCGGAATCTGCTGGCCGGACGCCGTCAGCACCGGCGTACGGCCGATCGCCGCGATGTCCCCCCTGAAGCGATCCGCCAGCCGGACGCGGATCGGATACCGCTCGCGTCCTTCAATCGTGCGGCCGACCGGTGTCTCACCAATGGCGAACTCGATCGTTTCCTGCACGTCCGCCACCGACAATCCGAACCGCGCGGCCGCATCCCGATCGATGCGGATGTTGAGGTACTGCCCGCCGGTGACCGGTTCGGGATAGACATTGGCCGCGCCGGGCACCGTGCGCAGGACCCCGGCCACCTCGCGCGCCAGCCGTTCGAGCACGGTCAGGTCCGCCCCGAAGATCTTCACGCCCACCTCCGACCGGATGCCCGTCGACAACATGTCGATCCGGTTGACGATGGGCATCGTCCAGATGCTGGTCACACCGGGCATCTGCACGGCGTCGCTCATCTCGGCGCGCAGCGATTCGAGTGTCACGCCGGGCCGCCACTGGTCGCGCGGCTTGAGCTGGACGATGGTCTCGGTCATGTTCACCGGCGACGGGTCGGTCGAAGTCTCGGCGCGGCCGACCTTGGCGACGACGCCCTTGACCTCGGGGAACGCCGCGATCGCCGCGTTCTGGGCCGCCGCCAGGCGCGAGGCCTCCGCCAGCGACACCGACGGATCGGCGATCGGCATGAACATCAGGTCGCCTTCGTCGAGCGCCGGCATGAACTCGCTGCCGATCCGTGTCGACAGCGCGACGGCTCCCGCAAACAGCAGCGCGGCGGTCCCCAGGGCGGCGCCGCCATGGGTCAACGCCCAGCGCAACGCGGGTTCGTACACGCGCCGGACGCCGCGCATCACCGGGTTCGCCTCTTCGGCATGCATCCGCCCGCCGAGCAGCAGCGTGCACAACACCGGCACCAGCGTCACCGCCATCACCGTGGCGGCCACCATCGCGAACGTCTTGGTGAACGCCAGTGGGTGGAACAACTTGCCTTCCTGCCCGCTCAACGCAAACACCGGCACGAACGCCAGGACGATGATCGTCATCGAGAAGAACACGGGACGCCCGACCAGGCGCGTCGCCTCCCGCACCGCAGTCCACACTGCCGCGCGATCGCGCGTGTCGATACCGCGATGTTCAATCGTGCGGAACGCGTTTTCGGTGACGACAATGCCGGCGTCGACGAGCACACCAATCGCGATGGCGATGCCGGCCAGGCTCATCAGGTTCGATGACACGCCCGTGTACTTCATCGCCAGAAACGACATCAGCACCGCCAGCGGCAGCGGAATGGTGACAATGAGGATGGACCGCACGTGCATCAGGAACACCACGTGCGCCAGCGTCACCAGCAGGATTTCTTCGATCAGCGCGACACGCAGCGTGCTGATGGCGCGGCCGATCAGCTCCGAACGGTCGTAAAACGGCTCGATGGTCACCCCGGCGGGCAGGCCGGGCGCGATCTGAGCGATGCGCGCCTTCACGCCGTCGATCACCTGCTGCGCGTTGGCGCCCGCGCGGGCGACGATGACGCCGCCCACCGCCTCGCGGTCGCCCTGCACCAGCGCACCGGTCCGAAACGCGGCGCCGACCTCGACCTCGGCCACATCGCTCACATACACGGGCACACCGCCAGAGGCGCGCACCACGATGGTCCGCAAGTCATCGACGGACTCGATGAGGCCGACGCCGCGGACGATGGCCCACGCGCCGTTGGCCTCCAGCACATTGCCGCCCACGTTGGCGTTGCTCGCCCGGACTGCCCCGACCACGTCCCCGATCGAGATGCCGTACCCTCGCAGCCGGTCCGGATCCAGGTTCAACTGGTACTGGCGAACCTCACCGCCCACCGACGCGACCTCGGCCACGCCGGGCACGGCGTTGAGCTGGTACCGCACGAACCAGTCCTGCAGGCTTCGCAATTCCGCCAGCGTGTGCCGCTCGCTGTTGAGCGTGTACCAGAACACATGCCCGACCCCGGTCGCGTCGGGGCCCAGCGTCGGCACCACGCCGGGCGGCAGCTGCGTGGTCACCAGGCTGAGACGCTCGAGCACACGCGATCGCGCGAAATACAGATCCACGTTGTCTTCGAAAATGGCGTAGACCATCGAGAAGCCGAACGCGGACTGCGAGCGCACGACCCGCACGCCGGGCAGCCCCTGCAGGTTCGTCACGACGGGATAGGTGACCTGGTCCTCGACCTCCTGGGCGCTGTGGCCGGCCCAGTCGGTGAAGACGATCACCTGGTGGTCGGACAGATCGGGGATCGCGTCGATGCTCCCCGTGCGCATGGCCCAGTAGCCCCAGGCGCCGAGACACACGTAGACGCCGAGGACGATCCCGCGATATTTGAGCGAACGGTCGAGCAGCCAGTTGATCATGCGCACTCCAGACACGAATGGAGACCGGCGCGCACGAAAGCGCCGGCCGGACGTCGTGGATTACGCGGTGATCAGATGAGGAGAACGACCGTACGGAGCGCGCGAGTGGATGGCGGAGGTGGAGAGACGTCCTCGATCGGCCCGCGCGTCAGATCGACGAAGGCGGCCCATGGCGCGACGTCGGCCGTCGCCACTGGCGCCAGGTGGGTCTGGGCCGCGCGCGGCGCCACGCTCGGATCAAGTGGCGGCGTGGCCGGTGCCTGGACGAGGCAGCACTGCGGAAGGGCGCCATCGTGCGCCGCGACGGGAGCCGGGCCGACGCGCTCGGGGCAGCACTCGTGGCATTCCTGGTCGGCATGTGCCGCGACCACTGGCCACACGGGCGCAGTCAGGCTCACGGTCGCGGCAATCGCGACCAGCCACCGCACCCAACGGGCTTTGGACACACGCATGCTGGGGGTAGTGTAGGCACGATTCATACCAGCGCGCCATCGGCGAAAAACCGGCCCGGCGCCGCCGGCCCCCGCATCACCGAATGGGGAATTTTGCCCGACTTCAGGCCCAACCCAGCAGGCGCTCGAACGCGCCCAGGTCGAGATCTTCAAGCGATCGCACGTGGATATCTGCCGCGAGCACCACATCCGCCCGGACGCCGATCGACTTCATCCCGGCCCGGCGGGCGCCTTCAATCCCGGCTTCCGCATCCTCCACGACAATGCTGGAGGCGGGGACGGCTCCCAGCCGGCCGGCGGCCGTCAGAAACACCTCCGGTTCGGGTTTACCGCGCGACACGTCCTCAGCGGCCACGATCGCGTCGAACTGCGACGACAGGCGCAGCGCCTCGAGCATCACCCGGATGTTTTCGCGCGGGGCCGACGAGGCAATCGCCTGCTTCCAGCCTGCCTCGCGCAGGCGCGTAATCCACTCGGCCGCGCCAGGCAGCGCTTGCAGACCGTGTTCGGCGGCGAGCCGTCGAAACGCCGCTTCCTTGGCGTCACCAGCGCGCGCGATGCGTTCGGCCGACGCGTCCGGCCCGAACCAGCGCGAAAAGATGCGATCGTTCTTCTGCCCGAAGCTGCCGACGAACATCTCCCACGTGACCGGCACGTGCTCGGCCGCCATGATTTCCTGGAACGCCCGCCAGTGCAGATCACCCGAATCGACGATGGTGCCGTCGAGATCCCAGAGGACGGCCCGGATCATGACTGGCCGTAGTACCGCGACGCGCCGTGTTTGCGCAGGTAGTGTTTGTCGACGAGAAAGGTCTCAGGCCGGGTGTCGTCCACGCCCATCGCCCGCAGCCGGCACTCGATGCGCGCCAGATACTCCAGCACCCGCGCGTGTTCGATCGCCTTGGCGGTGTCCGGGCCCCACGCGAACGGGCCGTGGTTGGCGACCAGCACGGCGGGCACCTCGTCCGGGGACACGCCGAGCGAGCGGAACGCTTCGAGGATCACGACGCCGGTGTTCCGTTCGTAGTCCTGCTCCACTTCGTCCTGGCGCATGGGCCGCGTGACGGGAATGTCGCCTCTGAAGTAGTCCGCGTGGGTCGTCCCCAGGCAGCGGACGCCCAGCCGCGCCTGCGCCAGCGTCGTCGCGTACTCGGAATGGGTGTGGACGATCGCGCCGCAGCCGAACGCGCGATACAGCGCCAGATGTGTCGGCGTGTCTGACGACGGGCGCAGCGTGGAGTCGATCACCTCGCCGGTCTCGAGCGATACCGGCACCATGTGTTCGGGTGCGAGTTCGTCGTACGGCACGCCGCTGGGCTTGATGACCATCACGCCGTCGACACGATCGACGGCCGACAGGTTGCCGAACGTGCCCATCACCAGGCCGCTGCCGGCCAGTTCCTGGTTGGCGTAGTGCACTCGCGCGCGCAGGGATTCAAACCGCATGTCTGGTGCTCTCCTCGCGCAGCGCAAGCAGTCGCTTCATGAGGGTACCCAGGTCCGCCTTCGCGCCGGCGACGCCCCCGAACGTATCGTGGAGTTCGCGGTACATGGCGTACAGCTTGTTGTACACCTCCACAGCCTTGGGGTCTGGCTGATACGACTGTTCCTTCACGGTGGTCATCTGCCGCTGGGCCTGGGCCCAGTCATCGTGCCCGCCTGCCGCCGCGCCCGCGGTGACGGCCGCGGCGATTGCCGCGCCCAGCGCCGGTGTCTGTGGCGACCCGGCGATGAGCATCGGCTGCCCGATGACATCCGCGTAGATCTGCATGAACAGGGGATTCTTTTCGGCGATGCCGCCGCAACAGACGACCCGGTCGACGGCGACGCCGTAGTCGCGCACCCGTTCGATGATCGCACGCGCGCCGAATGCCGTGGCTTCGATCAGCGCGCGATAGACCTCCGCCTGCGTCGTATGCAGGGTCTGGCCCAGGATGAGCCCGGTCAGTCGCGGGTCCACCAGGATGGTGCGGTTGCCGTTGTTCCAGTCCAGCGCCAGCAGGCCCGACTCGCCGGGCCGCAGCCGCGCCGCTTCCACGGTGAGATGCCGGTGCGCGTACTCATCGCCCCGGCAGATCTCCTCGACCCACCACTTGAGAATGTCGCCGACGGCGGACTGCCCGGCTTCGATGCCGTAGTACCCCGGCATGATCGACCCGTTGACGATGCCGCAGATGCCGGGGATGTCGGCGACCGGCGTCGTCACCGGCGCCACGGCGCAGTCACATGTCGAGGTGCCGATGATCTTGACCCACGTGCCGGTGGTGACCCCGGCGCCGACGGCGGCGTAATGCGCGTCAAAGCCGCCCATGGCGATCGGGATGCCTTCAGGCAATCCCAACGCTGCGGCCCATTGCGCACACAGGTGCCCCGCCGGCCGACCGGGCGGATCCGCCTCGTCGTAGAGGCGATCGCGCAGCGCGGCCAGTTTCGGATCGAGACGAGCGAGGAATGTCTTGTCCGGCAGGCCGCCCCAGGTCTCGGAGTACATCGCCTTGTGGCCGGCAGCGCAGATGCACCGGACGATCTTCGTGGAGTCGTTCACACCGGCGAGGACGGCGGGTACGAAGTCGGCGAGTTCCACCCAGCTCGCCGCGGCGTCAAAGACCTCCGGCGCCACCTTGAGACAGCGCCAGATCTTCGACCACCACCATTCCGACGAATAGGTGCCGCCAATGGGCGCCAGCAGGTGCGGCGCATGCACGCGCGCCGTCTCGGTGATGGCGGCCGCCTCGGCCGCCGACGTGTGGTCTTTCCAGAGCCACGCGTGCGCGGCCAGGTTCGACTCCCACTTCGGGTCGAGCGCCAACGGTTGCGCCCGCTCGTCCACCGGCAACGGCGTGGACCCGGTCGTGTCGACGCCGATCCCAATCACGTGTGCCGGTGAAAACCCGTCGACCTTCGCCGCCTCCGTCAGGGCGCCGGTGACACTGGCCTGCAGCCCCTTCAGATAGTCCGCCGGGTGCTGACGCGCGAGGTGCGGATCCTTCGGATCCAGCAGTACGCCCTGATCGCCGCTCGGATAGTTGACGACGCTCGTGCCGACGGTCCGCCCGTCGGCGCAGCGCACCACCACCGCGCGCACGGAGTTGGTGCCGTAGTCGATGCCGATCGTGTAACTGCGTGCGTCAGTCATGACAGGAGAGCGTTGTCACCAGAGCGTTTTCACCATGGAGGGCCATGAAGATCCATGGAGAGGCAGCAGGTATGGCCGGCCGGGGCTGGGGGCCCGGCGTCGCCGGGCGCCGTGCGTGTCGTGAAGCGGCGAGTGAACGCGCGCGGATGATGGGCGGAGCGTGTTCACTCGCCGCCTCACGGCACGCACGCGGCCGCCAAGGGCGGCCGCCAGCCCCGTCCGCTCCATGGCCCTTCGTGCCCTCCATGGTGTTCAAGACCTACCCCACCAGCACCGGCGACACGACATCGAGGATGTCCGGCCCCGTGCCGGCCGCGCGCGCCTTGTCGATGTCGGCCTGCTTCGCGTAAAGGCGGACCGCCTTGAGCGCCAGATTCGCGAAGTTGATCATGCTGCGTTCGATCGCACGTGTCGGATCTTCGCGATAGGTGAACTGGTCCTGACTGTAGTAGCCGCGGTAGTTGCGCACGAATGTCGTGTACAGGTACTCGACCGACTCCGGAATCGACAACGTGCCGAACATGCAGTCCTGGTCGTTGCGGCCCTGGCGGGCGTCGTTGATGTCGAACTTGTGCACCTGCACGCCCGCAAACTCCGCCAGGTCACACGCGGTCGACGCGGTGGTGGCTTCCATCTTCTGGTGGCCGTAGTCGATGGTGATGCCGCAGTTGTTCCCACCGGTCGCCTTGTTGACCTGCTGCGCGACCAGAATGGCCGACGCGGCCGTCGGGATGATCATGTACAGTTCCCGCGGTTCGTACGGCTTGGGTTCGATGCCCAGCTTGATGCCGTGTTTGAGGCATTCCTTATTGACCGCAATGAGCGCGTCGGTGAACCACTGGATCGACTGCTTGTAGTCGATCTGGAAGTGGTAGTCGGCGCCGTCGGATCCCGGCCACACGCTCAGCACCGGAATCTTCATCAGCCGGCAGATCTCGACGCCCTTGAGCACTTCCTCGAGCGCGGCCTTGCGTAATGCGGGATCGGGGTTGCACGGCCCGCCCAGGCGGAACTTGGGATTGGTCCAGGTGTTGATGTTGCACGCCGTCACGGCCATGCCCAGGTCCTTGAGATACCCGTGCTGCGCGCGTTCGATGGCCGCCAGATCGAGATCGCCGTTGAGTGTCTTCTCGAACACGCTCTGATGGATCTCAATCGCGTCCACGCCGGCGGCTTTCGTGCGCCGGCACTGGCCCTCGAAATCGTTCTGGAAGGACGGGTCGTCGGAGTGGTACCCGGGCGGCGCGAACCGATCGCAGAAGTCGCCCGCCGACCAGTGGCCGACGCTGTGTTTGATGTCCATCACGCGCAGGAACTCGATGGACTCCTCGCGCCCCATGTATCCCGTCTTGCCCGCCGCAAAGGCGAGCTGGTCCGCCGTAAACCGCATTATTTTGACTCCTCAAATACGTCGGGTGGCTTTTTCGAGCAAAAAAGCCACCCGACGTAATTACACAATTGTTATCGCACGAGGAACAGACGGTCCTGGCGCTGGTGGGCCCAGCGCACCTTGCCGTCCGCCGAAATGATCATGTCTTCTTCCTGCGCGATGCGCACGGGCTGGCCGTCCCACTCGTCGACCCGCGTGGTCACCTGATGCTCGACCGAGTACCACATCGACGGCACGACCTTGGCGTCGCCGCGGCCGGCCACGCCGCCCTGCATGTCCCACAACCCAATCAGCGGCCCCGCGCCGTGGCCATGCAGCCCCACCGGATGCGAATACATCGTCCCATTGAGACCCGCGCCCTTCATGCGCTCGAGGATGGATCGCAGAATCTCGTTGCCGGTGCGGCCGACGCGAACTTCCTCCATGAAGAAGTCCTGCATGATGTTGGCGTTGCGCAGCGCGGCCTGAATGCCGGCCGGCGGCGCCGTCTCGCCCTCGCGCAAGACGTACGCGTTGTGCTGCGTGTCGGTGTTCAGCCGCGCCACGGTGATCCCCACGTCGCAGTGCAGCACATCGCCGCGCTGAATGACCGGGTCCGAGCCGAGCGAACCACCCGTCTCCCCCTTGCGCTGCACGGACACCGACGGCTGGAACCACGTCTGCAGCCCCTGGTCGTTCACACGTTGCCGGAACCACCACACCAGATCGCTGGTCCGCGTGACGCCGGGCACAATCACCTTCTCGGAAAACATCGTCTGCGTCAGCGACCAGACATGCGCGTTCATCTTCTCGAAGAACGCCTCTTCCTCGGGCAGGCGCATGGCGATGAGTTCCAGAGGCAGTCCCTCGGCGTTGCGGAACTTCGACGTCCACGTCTCCCCCAGCGCCTCGCTCATGCCCTGCAGTTCGCCGCTGGTCAGGCCGTCGCTGAAGGCAAACACGGTCGAACGGTTGATCCCGATGACCTTGGGATTCCGATCCTCCACCACCTGCTTGAGCAGTTCCCACTGCTCGGCCCCCCAGAGTTCGGCCGCGCGCCCACCGGGCGTGGACGCGACAATCGGGCGCGTCGACGAACGCGTCTCGAAGACGCCCCCCTGGGACGTCCCGCCGAGCGCGAGACGCTCGACGCAGGCAGCGGCCACGGGCTCAGCGGCGGCCGCGCACTTGTCGAAGAACACGTAGATGGTCCGGCGCCGGGCGGCAAACGTCTCGGGCGACACGATCGCCTTGAAAATCGGGTCTTCCATGTACTCGCGCATCGGCACGACCCACATGTCGATCCCGTGCTTGCGCATCAGCGTGGGCAGGAACGTGTCGAGCCGCTTGGCCAGCCACTGCTGCTGCAGCGCCGCCTGCTCCTGCAGGGTGCCAAACGGCCGTTCCACGCGATCAGGCAGCGCGCCCGGCGCCAGGCGCTGCTGACGCGCCTGCAGCGTGGACACACTCGCCGCCGCGATCAGGGCCACCAGACAGACTCCGACTTTCACTCGTGACATGCCGTTCCTCCGGACTGTCCGGATTCTATAATGCGTCCGCAGGGGGACAGATGAGGACTTCGGTGATTCGAACGCTTGGCGTGTGCGCGCTGGCCGGCACGATTGCGTGGCTGGCGCCCGCCGCCCACTCTCAGGGCCAGGGCCGCGGCAATCAGGCGCCGCCTCCGCCGCCCACGCTGGGTCTGGACCAGGGTACGCTCGACTTCGACACACCGGACTTCAACCTCCGTCTGGTCAAGGCCTCCCAGACCATCGCGGCGCTGGAGCCGAAGGGCGTTCCCACGTACACACCGACACCCACGCCGCCGCGGGGACGCGGCCGCGGGGCCAATACCGGGCAGGAGCCCCCCGTGACGCCGCCGCCCCCGCCGTCGCCGCTGACGTTCGACTTCACGCCGGCCGATCGCCTCGCGCAACGCGCCGCCGACCGGTATCACCATCTCGGCGATCTGACACTGCGGGTCCGCGCGGCAGGTGCGGCCGAGTGGAAGGACTACGACACGGCCCTCGCGCGTCAACCGGTGCGCGCGCTGCCGGCCGGCGACGGCGCGCTGGCCGTCTCGGACCTCGCTCCCACGCTGCCGGCTGACATTCCGCTGTCCATCACACGCTCCTGGCGGCTCGTGGACGGCAAGGTGGTCCTTCGATTCGACCTGACGAACCGATCGAACACGCCGGTGGAGATCGGCGCGTTGGGGATCCCCGTCGTGTTCAACAACATCATCACGGGCCGCAACCTCGAACAGGCGCACGAGATCACGTCATTCTTCGATCCCGCCATCGCGCAGGACGCCGGGTTCGTGCAGGTCACGCGGCTGTCGGGCCAGGGACCGGCGCTCGTCGTGTTGCCGCACGGCCGGACGCCGCTCGAAGGGTGGCGCCCGGTCGACGACCGCACGCCGCGCACACAGACGTCCGAGGCCATCTTCGAATGGATGGCGCACACCCGCGCGTACGCCGAGAACGAATGGAGAAACGCCCGGCCCTGGAATGCGCCGACGCACGCCACGCTGGCGCCCGGGCAATCACGCAGCTACGGACTCGAGTTCCACGTCTCGCCGACGATTCGCGCGATTGAAGACACCGTGGCGAAGGCCGGCCGCCCGGTGGCCGCCGGATTCCCCGGCTTCGTGGCGCCGATGGACGAAGACCTGACGCTGTTCACGAAATACGGCTCGCGCACCGCGAAGGTCAGCGTGGAACCCGCCGGCGCACTCGATGTGCGGCCGGGCCCGTCCACGCCCAACGGGTGGCGCCAGTACACCGTCCGCGGCCGGCAGTGGGGCCGCGCCCGCCTGACCCTCACCTGGGACGATGGCGCGGTGCAGGCGCTCAGTTACTACGTGATCAAACCCGCGGCGCAGGCCGTGGCCGACCTGGGCCAGTTCCTCTTCACGCAGCAGTGGTACGAAAACCCGAACGATCCCTTCAAACGAAGCCCGTCGATCATCAGTTACGACCGCTCGAAGAACGCCGTCGTGGAACAGGACCATCGCGCGTGGATCGCCGGGCTCTCGGACGAAGGCGGCGCGGGCTCGTGGCTGGCCGGCGCCATGAAGCTGTTCGGCCAGCCGATGCCGGGGCAGGTGCGCGAGTACGAACGGTTCGTCAATGAAGTGCTGTGGGGCCGCATCCAGTACGCGGAGGGCGATCGCCGCTACGGCGTGCGCAAGAGTCTGTTCTTCTACGCGCCCGACGAGTTCCCCGGCTACACCTACGACCCGTCGAAGAATTGGACGACCTGGGCCAGCTGGAATCGCGCCGGCGCCGAGATTCAGAATCGCGCCTACAACTACGCCCACGTCGTGGGCGCCTACTGGTCGTTGTACCGGCTCGCGCGCAACACCGAAGGCCTGGTCACGTCCCAGCCGTGGGACTGGTTCCTCAACCAGGCGCACGAGACGCTCATGTACATGACCGACCCGGCCAACAAGGTGGGCTACGTCAACGTCGGCCTCATGGGCGCCACGACGTTTTCGCTGGTGCTCGATGACATGAAGCGCGAAGGCTGGACCGAACGCGCCGCGGCGCTGGAGGCCCGCATGAAGACGCGCGCCGATCGCTGGGCCGCGCAGAGTTACCCCTACGGCAGCGAAATGGCGTGGGATTCGACGGGTCAGGAGGAAGTGTTCGCGTGGATGCGGTACTTCGGTCACGAGCGCCAGGCCACCACCGCGCTGAACTCGATCGTCGGATACATGCCGCTCGTGCCGCACTGGGGTTACAACGGATCCGCACGGCGGTACTGGGACTTCATCTACGCGGGCGCGCCGGGCGCCGGCTACGAACGCCAACTGCACCACTACGGCTCAGGCCTGAACGCGATCCCCGCGCTCACCCGCTTCCGCGACGACCCCACCGACCTGCATCTGCTGCGTATCGGTTACGCGGGCACGATGGGCGCGCTCACCAACATCGATCAGGACGGCTTCGGCTCGGTCGCCTTCCACGCGTTCCCCGAACGGCTGCACTGGGACGCCTACTCCGGCGACTACGGGCCCAACTTCCTCGGCCACGCGCTGAATACGGGCATGTACCTGATCAATCACCCGGAATTCGGCTGGCAGGCCTTCGGCGGCAACGTCGCCAGGGACGGCAACCGCATCGCGGTCCAGGTGACGGACTCGTTCCGCAAGCGCATCTTCCTCGCGCCTGTCGGCGTGTACCTCACACTCGATGCCGGCCAGTTCGAACGTGTCGTCTTTGATCCCGCGTCCGGGGCCGTCACCGTGACGCTGGCGCCGGCAACCGCGCACGTCAAGGCCGCGCGCCTGCGGGTGGAGCAGACGGGCAAGACCGTCCCTCAACGTTCGTGGACACCCACGGCCGCGCTGACCACCGAGCGTGGCGCCTTCGTCGTCCCGCTGGGCACGGGCAGCACGACGGTCACGTTGCGGTAACTGGTGGGCTGGTGGGCTGGTGGGCTCGTGGGCGCGTGGGCTCGGGGGCGCGTGGGCTCGTGGGCGCGTGGGCTCGGGGGCGCGTGGGCTCGCGGGCGCGTGGGCTCGTGGGCTAGTGGGCTAGTGGGCTAGTGGGCTCGGGGGCGCGGGGATTTGTGCCGTGAGCCCGTTTCGCGCTGGAATACGCAGTAGTGGTCATGAGGCCGCTGACGCTTCCGCTGCTGTTCCTGCCCGCGCTTGCCGCGCCCGTCTCCGCCCAGCCCGCGCCGCCGACGCCAGCCATGGAGCTGGCCGTCCAGACCTCCCAGGAGACCGGCTCGCCCCGCGGGTTCGCTGTGTCGCCCCGTCTCACGTTCGCGGTCGGGCCTGACACCGCCATTGACATCGGCCTCGATGTCACGCCGGAGAACACGGACCGATGGAACACACGGTCGTCCGGCCACGAACTGCACGTGGCCGTGCGGGAACGCATCTGGGCCCGCGATCGGCTCGAAGTGTTCGGCATGGTCGGCGTGTCGCGCCTGCAGCTGACGCTGCACGTGCCGCCGTACTCCTATCAGTCCGAATACGGCAGCGTGACGGTGCCGGGACATTCCGGGCACGAAACCAACTGGGCCCCGGAAGTCGCCGCGGCCGTGCAGTACGCCATCCTGCCCCGACTGAGGCTGCGGGCGGACGGACGCATCATCGTCGGCGAACGCGCCGCGCTCGGCGCCGCCGTGGGCGTGGTCACGACATTGGGTCAGCGGCCGCCTCGCCAGTACGAGCAGGATTCCGTCCGCAACGGACTGACGCTGGGCGCGCTGTCGGGCGCCGCCATCGGCGGCGCGTCGTTCGGTTTCCTCTACTGGGCGCTCGGAGAGGGTGACTCACGGCCAAGCGAAGCCCTCGGCGCGGTCACGGCGGGCACGCTGCTGGGGAGCGCGGTGGGGGGCATCCTCGGCGCGGTCATCGATCACTGGATTCACAAGGAGTAATCATCATGGTTCGCCGCGTCTTCACTGTCTTCGCACTCCTGCTCGGCCTGGCGGCCTCCGCGCACGCCCAGACGCCGGCCTCGTCCGGCCGTGTCTCGCTCACCACGGGTCTCGCGTTCACCAGCCAGTGGGACGATGAAACCCACCTGGGTGGCGGTCCACTTTTCGCGCTCGGGGTGTCGGCGACCCCTGTGGACGCGATTCGTCTCGAGGCCGAGGTCTCGCTGGCGCGGCATCACCGCAACTCCGGGTACCTCGAAGCCACGGGCACGCCGGTGGTGCTGACCGGCAGGGCCGCGTGGCGCATGGGGTCGGCGCGATGGGCCGCCCGGCCGTTCGTCAGCGTCGGCGGCCACCTCACGCATTCACGCGGCGAGTTCATCTCCTCGAGCATCATTCCCGGCCCCGACGGCCGCCCGATTGACGGCCCCAAGGACACCCGAACCTGGCGCGTCACCGAACCGGGGATGGAGTTCGGCCTGGGCGTGGAAGTGCGGGGACGGGGCCGCATGTGGTGGCGTCCCGAAGTGCGCGTCAGCGGCACGCGCGGCCAGAGCGGGTATGAGCCCGGCGTCGACACACTCGAGACGCCGATCCTGGCGATCCGCGCGGGCATGACGGTGATCTGGTAACCGGCAGGACCCGGCCGGACCTCGGACCTAGCCGGACCTCGGACCTAGGTCCGCTCGGGTTCTTCCATCGGCAACGGCGCGGCGCTGACGGCCTGCGTGAACCGCGACACGCCGACGATGACCGTGCCGACGGCGAGCAGCAGCAGGCCGGTGGCGGCGCCGCCGAGCCACACGTTGCCGCCCGTCAGGTTCGTGCGCGCCAGAATGAACAACGCGGTGCACGTCGTGACCACCATGAACGCCGCGGGGACCACGGCAAAGGTCGTCTGGCGCGCGCGCTGCGCCAGCCAGACCGACACCGTGGTGAGGGCCAGCGCGCCAATCAGCTGATTCCCGGCGCCAAACACCGGCCACATCTGACGCACGGTGCCGCTGATGGCGAACAGGAACATCAACCCGACCGCCAGCCCTGAGTTGATCAACGCGTTCCGCGTCCACGCCGGCGCCTGCCCGCCGTACACCACGTCCCACGCCTCCTGCAGCAGGTAGCGGCACAGCCGCACCGAACTGTCGAGCGTCGTGACGACGAACCCTTCGAGCATGAGAATGCCGATGACCACGGCGATGGCCACGGGAATGAACGGCAGCGCCGCATTGATCAGGCGGCCGGCGCCGAGCGCGAAGCCGAGCACCGGGTTGGTGGCCACTCCCGGCGGGTAGACGACCGACATGTATTCGGACTGCGTCAACATCGCACCCACGGCCATCAGCACGAGCACGGCGAAAAACGTCTCGGTCACCATCGCGCCGTACGCAATGCGGCGAATGTCGCTTTCCTTCGGAATCTGCTTCACCGTGGTGCCGCTGGCGACCAGGCTGTGAAAGCCGCTGATGGCGCCGCACGCCACCGTGATGAAGAGGATGGGCCACAACGGCGCGCGCAGCGCCGCCTGTCCGGCCTGCAGGTCCATCGCTGGCGCCTGCAGCGCCGTGCCCTTGAAGCCGGCGATGATGGCGGACACGAACAACAGCGCGACGCCGCCGTACAGGATCTGCACGTTGGTGAAGTCGCGGGGCTGCAGCACCAGCCACACGGGCAACGCGCACGCCAGCAGGATGTACACCGTCATCACGAGCCGCCAGGTCTCGCCCGACATGGTGATGGGCCACATGAACCCGGCAATCACGCTGAGCACGCACAATGCCGCGGCGCTCAGGTAGGCGTTCGCCGTGGAAATCTTGTCGCGACGGATGAGCACCCCAAGCACGGGAGCAAACGCCGTGATGAGGAAGACCGAGGTCGTCGCAATGCCGCCGATGCGCGCCTTGACGACCCCGTCTTCCGTGATCGTGCCGAGCATGGTCTGCGACGGGTCGAGGCGCAGCGCTTCCAGCGGATACAGCGACGTCAGCGCCGTGACCGACAGGTTCAGGAAGATTGCGTTCACGATGGCGATCACAAAGATGAGGACCGCCAGATTGAGCAGATACCCCAACGGCCCCAGCGTCGTCCGCGCGATGGCGCCCACCGACTTGCCGTTTTCGCGCGCGCTGACGAACATCGCCACCATGTCGTGCATGGCGCCGAAAAAGATGCCGCCGATGACCAGCCACAGCCAGACCGGCGCCCAGCCGTAGGCCAGCGCCAGCGTCGGTCCGACAATCGGCCCGGCGCCCGCGATGGTGGCGAAGTGATGGCCGAACACCACGTGGGTCCGGCTCTTGACGTAGTCGGTCCCGTCGGCCAGCCGTTCACACGGCGGCACGTTGCGATCGTCCTCCCGGAAGATCCGGGCGATGTAACGGGGGTACCAGCGGTACGCCAGCAGAAGGCACGCCGCGGCGGCGGCCACCGGCACGAGAATGTTCATGGTGCGGGCATCCTATCGCAGGTATGGGTAGAATGGCGCACCCATGAGCGACCATCGTCCTGTCCACGCGCCCAACCTGCCCGCGCCCGTCGGCCCGTATTCCCCCGGGATGGGCTTCGAACGGCTGATCTTCGTCTCCGGCCAGGGCGCCACCGACCCGGCCACCGGGAAACTCGCCGGCTCGGATGTGTCGACACAAACCGAGCAGTGCCTCAAGAACCTGCAGGCCATCCTGCAGGCGACGGGCTCAGATCTGCAGCACGTGCTGAGGTGTGGCGTGTTCCTGCTCGACATGGGCGAATTTCAGGCCATGAACGCCGTATACGCCCGGATGTTCGGCGACCACCGGCCGGCGCGCACGACGATTCAGGCGGCGGGGCTGCCCGGTGCGGGCCTGCGGGTGGAGATCGACTGTATTGCGTACAAACCGTGAGAGTGCGCAGTGCGAAGTGCGCAGTGCGGAGTGCGCAGTGCGGAGTGCGAAGTGCGGAGTGCCCAGTGCGGAGTGCGGAGGGTGAGATGAGGAAGCAACTGACGTGGAGCGTGTTGGTGACGGTCGGGTTGGCGCTGGCGCTGGTGCCGATGAGCGCGGACGTGGCGAATGACCAGGCGGGCCAGCAGGCCGGGCAGCAGACGCAGCAGGGCGCGGGCCGGCAGGGCGGCGCAGCGCGCGGCGGACGGCAGGCCGGGCCGCCCTCGATGGGCGGCGGCCAGTGCTCCGCCAATCCCTATAACTGCCCGGACACGCCGAATCCCCTGAACGCGCCCGACACCGTCTGGGTCGAGGAAATGACGTGGATGGACGTCCGCGATGCGCTGCGCATCGGCAAACGCACCGTCATCATTCCGACCGGCGGCGTGGAGCCCAACGGCCCGTGGCTGGCCACCGGCAAACACAACTACGTGCTGCGCGCCAACTGCGACGCCATCGCGCGCAACCTCGGTAATGCCCTGTGCGCGCCGATCGTCCCGTTCGTCCCCGAAGGCCGGCTCGATCCGCCGAGCGGGCACATGACATCGCCCGGCACGATCAGCGTCACCAACGAGACGTTCCAGGCGCTGCTGTCCGACATCGTCATGTCGTTCAAGCAACACGGCTTCGCCAACATCGTGCTCATCGGCGACTCAGGCGGCAACGTCGGCGGGATGCAGGCGGTGGCCGACAAGTACACGAAGGAATGGAACGGCACGCCGCGTGTGGTGCACATCCGCGAGCACTACGACTACGACACCGTCACCAAGGCGATGCAGGCGCGGGGACTGATCCCGGCGGACGGCCCCAGCGACGGGCTGCACGATGACGTCACGATCACGTTGAACATGATGGTGACCGACCCGGAGTCGGTCCGCTACAGCGCGCGCATGAAGGCCGGCAAGGCCACGATCAACGGCGTGTCGATCGCCGACCTCGACAAATCACTCGAGATCGGGCGCGCCATCGTCGCGTTCCGCGCGCAGGTCACGGCCGACGCGATCCGGAAAGCGGTGCAGTAGCAGGGTCCACAGGGTCCACAAGGTCCACAGGGTCCACGGGGTGCGGAACTAGACGGGGCGACGATCGAGACCGATCGTCAGGGAGAAGTCCGGCGGCCGGCCGGCGGCCCGGCCGTCGGCCCACGTCGCGTACGCCGGCAGGAAACGGCGGATGTAGTCCTCGATGTCGGCGCGGCTGAGGCCGGGTTTGCCCGACGCCTTCATGCGCTCCTCGGCCTCCACGCGCCACTCGAGCACGAACGCCGGGTCCGCGGCGCGCAGCACGATCCACTGGTCCACCTCGCGATACCACGCCTGGTAGGCCGCCAGCGCCTCGTTGGCCGGCGCCATCCGCGCGTCCGGCAGCGCGGCAGGCGCCACGGGCGTGAACCCCAGCATCCAGCCCTCGACGATCACCAGATCGAGCGGTCCGTCGACGACCCGCCAGGTGTCCTGCGGGGCACGATCGCCGCGTCCCCCGTGGGCGGACTTGTCGTAGACGGGGACCCGGGCCTGGCCGTCGTCGCCCAGACCGCGCAGCGCGCGGAGCGTGCGCGCGCCCAACCCGAGGTCGTGAGTCCCTGGATACCCGCGATGTTCGAGGTACGGATTGCCCGGATGGGCGGCGGCAAGCGCCACCTGTTCCGCGCGCGTCAGATAGAAGTCGTCGATGGATACCCCCGCGCCCCGCCACCCATGTTCGGGCAGGCGGCGCAGCAGGTGGGTGACCAGCGTCGTCTTGCCGGCGCCCTGCGGGGCCTGCAGACCGATGACCAGCGGACGCGCGGGCCGGCGCGCCAGTTGCGCGAAGACGAAGTCGTGCACCGGTGTGTGCAGGGGCGCGAACAACGGATCGATGGTCATGACACGTCGAGCACCACGCGAAGCGTGCGGAGCATCGCGTTGGCGTCGTACGGTTTGCGCAGGAACGCGCGGACGCCGGTCGGCACGCCACGGCCGCCCGTGCCTTCGTCGAGGCCGCTGGACGCAATGATGCGAATCGACGGCTGGAGCGCGCGGACGGCCGAGACCATTTCGACACCGCCCATCACGGGCATGCCCAGGTCGGTCAGGACCAGCGCGATCTCCGACTCGTGGCGGGCAAACACCGCGAGCCCTTCCGCGCCGTTGGCCGCCGTCAACACGCGATACCCCGCGCGTTCGAGCGTGGCGCTGACCACCACGCGAATGGCCTCTTCGTCATCCACCAGCAGAATCGTCTCACCCTGGCCGCGCGGCCCGTCGCCGGCGGCCTCGGGCTCGGGCGATGGGGGCACACGCGGCCGGCCTTCCGCCAGCTCCAGCCACTGCGCCACCAGGTCGGTGCCGCGGCGGGCGCAGGCCTCGATGGTCTGCAGGAGGCCGGCGGCCTGGGGGCCGGTGCAGTGGTCACGCAGCAGTGTGGCGGACATCAACACAGGCGCCAGCGCGTTGTTGAGTTCGTGGGCCAGCCGCGCGGCGGACTGACGATCGATGGGAGGTTGTTCGGACCGTTCAGGCATCGGTGAGCCTTGCTGGCCCGGCGGCACGCTGGGGATACCGGCGGCCGGACGCGGCGGGATGGTACCACGGCTGGTACACTGGCGTCCGCGTGGACCAGGAGTACGCGAACCGACGTCACCGGTGCCTCGCGGAGGTCCACCGCCACGAACACACCCACGCGCGGCTCGGACTGGCGCGCCTGGGCCTGGCCGGCCTGGCGGGCGCCACGGCCTGGTTCGGCGGCACCGAGGCCTGGCCATGGCTGGCCGCCGAGGGTCTGGCGTTCCTGGCCCTCACCATCATTCACACCCGGATCATCAACGCGCGCGATCGCGCGCAGCGCGCGGTCGACTTCTACACCCGGGGACTCGCGCGGATCGAGGGCACCTGGCAGGGCACGGGGGATGCGGGCGAACGATACCTGGAGGGTCCAGGGTCGGAGGGTCCAGGGTCCGAGGGTCCAGGGTCCAGGGTCCACCTCTACGAGCAGGATCTCGACGTCTTCGGCCGCGGGTCGCTGTTTGAACTGCTGGGCACCTGCCGCACCGAACTGGGCCAGGCGACGCTGGCCGGCTGGTTGCGCGACCTGCCGCCGGCCGACGTGACGCGCCTGCGGCAGCTGGCCATCCGCGAGCTGGCACCGCAGCTCGATCTGCGCGAAGCGCTGGCCGTGGAGGGCGAAGCCATCGCGCAGCGCATGCGGCCGGACCTGATGCGCGAGTGGGCGGCCGCGCCGCCGCTGCTGCCGACCCACGCGGGACTGTCCGCTCTGGTGGCCCTCCTGCCGGCAAGCCTGCTGGCCGCCGTGATCTGGCGGCTGAATGGCGGCCCCGGCGGCATCGTCGAACTCGCCCTGCTCACGCAGACCGGGGTGGCGCTGGCGCTGCGCAGCCGCGTGGTGCCGGTGATTGGCCGCGTCGACGCCCAGAGCCGCAACCTTGAACTGCTGGTGCGGTCGGCCTCTCTCATCGAGTCGTCGACGTTCCAGTCGCCGGCCCTCGTCGCGCTGCAGCGGCGGCTGGGCGGTGGCCCTGGCGGTCAGGCCACCGCCTCCGCCGCCATCGCGCGACTGGCGCGGCTCGACGCGCTGCTGGCCTCGCGCCAGAACGTCATGTTCGCCCCCCTCGCGTTACTGCTGCTGTGGGGCACCCAACTCGCCTTCCGCGTGGAGGCCTGGCGGCGCCGGCACGGTCCACATGTCTCGGAGTGGCTCGACGCAATCGGTGAGTTCGAAGCGCTGGCCGCGCTCGCCGGATTCGCGGCGGAACATCCCGCATTCGTGTGGCCGGAGGTCCAGGACGCGACCGGTCCGCGCTTCGAGGCGGCCGCACTGGCGCATCCCCTGCTGCCGGCGTCGGCGGTGGCCAACGACGTCACGATCGGCGGCACGGGTCCGGCGCTGCTGCTGGTGAGCGGATCGAACATGTCAGGCAAGAGCACGTTTCTGCGCGCGATGGGCCTGACGGTGGTGCTCGCGCGCGTCGGCGCCCCCGTCCGCGCGCGCGCCTGTACCCTCTCCCCGCTCGCGATTGGCGCGTCGATTCGTGTCACGGACTCGCTGCTGGACGGACAGTCGCGATTCTTCGCGGAGATTCTGCGCCTCCGGCACGTCGTCGATCTCGCGTGCGCAACCGGTGGGCAGATGATCTTCCTGCTCGACGAAATGTTGAGCGGCACCAACTCGCACGACCGCCGGCACGGAGCCGAAGGCGTGTTGCGCGGCCTCACACGCCTCGGCGCGATTGGCCTGGCGACGACCCACGACCTGGCGCTGGGCGCCATTGTCGACACCCTCGACCAGCCGGCCGCGCAGGTGCACTTCTCGGACGTGTTCGACGCCGGCACGCTGCAGTTCGACTACGTGCTGCGGCCCGGTCCCGTCCGCACGAGCAATGCGCTCGCGCTCATGCGTTCGGTCGGACTCGAGGTGGACGAGCGGTGATTCTCCCGATCCTGCTGGTCTACGCGCTGACGCGGGCCTTCTGGTGGATCACCACGCACCCGGTCTACCTCTCAAGCCCCCAGGGCCTGGCCGGGCCCCTCTGGATGGACGGCCTCATCAAAGCCCTGCTCTGGGTGCTGCCGTGTGTCATCGCGCTGAAACTGCTGCGGCGCGAGACCTGGCATGACGCCTGGGGGGAACTGGGCCTCACGCGTCTGGAGTGGCGCGGCACGGCGCTGATGCTGGCCGCCACGCTGCCCATGGTGGCGCTGGCGCTCACCGCTGCGTTCACCCGCCTGCATCCGGGGTCGATCCTCTCGTTCGTGGTGCTGGGCCCGATTGCGGAAGAAGTGCTGTACCGCGGGTTCCTCTTCCAGCAGCTGGTGCAGCGGGCGCGCTGGCCCGGGTGGGCCGCCGCGCTGGGGTCCGGCGTGGTCTTTGCGCTCGCGCACCATCGCAATCTCGACGAGACGCTGATTGTCGGGTTCCTCGAACAGGACCTGGCGACGCCCATCACCATGCTCGGGCCGCCGCTGCTGGCCGCGCTGGCCGGCGGCTGCCTCTTTGCGTGGATCACCTGGCGGTGGCGCAGTCTGTGGCCCGCCATTACCTTGCACGGCGCCATCAACTTCTGGTGGGACGTGTCGATCCGGCCCGACGCGACCATCGCCGGCGTGGCGCAGGCGGCGGCGCTCATCGCCGCCGTCGCGATCACGCTGGCGAAAACCTCGGGTCGCGATGTTTCCAGTCGTCCGGCGTCGCCACCGCGGCATTAATCCACTCGATCACCGCGGCCCAGCCGAGGCTTTCGGGATCGTGCCGCAGGTACCCTTCCACAACGGCCATGATGTGGAAGCCCTGTGAGATCTGGAACGAGACGGTCGGGTCGTTCAGTTCTCCGCGGCCGACCTTGACGGCGTACTCCTCCGCGGACATCCGGTCGGCGTACCGGTGATACCCGCGCAGGCGGGCGCCCGCACGAATGCGCAGCAGCCCACGGCGTTCCACGAGCGCGCGCCGCGCGTTGTACAACGCCTTGCCCACGCCAAGGCCCCGGCGTTTCGGGTGCGTCATCACTTCGGCGCCGTACAACGTGCGCCCCTTCTCGGGATCGTGGTTGGTGAACATCCCACCGGCGGTGAAGCTGGACCAGTTCTCCGTGAAGGCGTAGTCGTCCCACCACACGATCAGGCTGGCGGCCATGCCAATGACGATGTTCGTGTCATCGTCGATCACGACGAACTGCCCTTCCGGAAAGATGTCGAGGTGGGACTGCAGCTGCGCGTACGACCACGGCGGCGCGCCCGGGTAGACGAGTTCGGTCAGGGCGCGAATCCCGTCGAAATGTTCGGGCCGGGTATTCACGACATGGTACGGACCTTTGGTTGGGCTCACACGTTCACCACTTCAAGATTGGCGGCCACCTCCGCGCTCGACTGGCTGTCGCGCAGCGGCAACACGGTGCCGCTGGAACGGCTCTCCAGCAGGGCGGCGATGTCCAGGTCTCCGACGATCATGCTCTCCTGGTTGGGCACGCCTTCCTCGATGAACCCATCGCGGGCGAAGGGAAAGTCACTGGGCGTCATGATGGACGCCTGCCCCCAGTTGAGCGACACGGCCGGCACCATCGGCAGGGACCCGACCGTACAGGCCTGCACGACGTACATCTGATTTTCGATGGCCCGGGCTTGGGCACAGTATCTCACACGCAGGTACCCCTGCCGGTCATCGGTGCACGAGGGCACCACGAGGATCGTCACGCCCGCCCGCGCCAGCGCGCGCGCCAGTTCGGGAAACTCGACGTCATAACAGATGGTCACGCCGATGCGGCCGATGGCCGTGTCGAAGACGCGCAGCGACACCCCGGGCGCGACGTCCCACTCTTCGGTCTCGAAGCGTGTCATGTGCAGCTTGCGCTGGCGGGCCACGGCCCCGTCGGGGCCGTACACCATCGCCTGGTTGTACACCCGCACGCCATCGTCGTCTTTCACCGGGACGGTGCCGCCGACGATGTGCAGGCCGCTTTCGCGGGCCAGGCGCGTGAAGAGGGCCTCGATGGCTGACGCCTGATCGGCCAGCAGGCGAATCTGTTCGCGAATCGGCAGCCGGGTGTTGCCCAGGGTCAGCAGCTGGGTGCTGAAGTACTCCGGGAACACCAGCAGGTGTGCCTTGTAGTCCCTGGCGGTCCAGACGAGCGACTCAACCTGGTCGGCAAACTGGTCGAACCGGCTGACCGGGCGAATGTAGTACTGCAGAGCGGCGACGCGGACTCGGTTCATTCCGCATGGTACCCCGGCCGGCTGCCCCAGCCGCCCGGAACCCTCCCAGCCCTCCATTTCTCGCTGTGAATCGGGCACTTACACAAGTCTTACAGTGCGTTTCGCCCGCTCTTGTTATCGTCAGCGCATGCAGGTACGCACGGTTTCGACAACGGCTCGGCAGGGACTGCGTTCGGGCGGCTCGGGGACGATGGCGGGCGCCAAGCCCAACCGGTATTCCAAGGTTTCGTGGATCACCGCGTTTTTCATGACGCTCTTCCATGTGGGCGCCATCTGGGCGCTCATCGACTTCACCTGGTCGGGTGTCGTCGTGCTCCTGGTGACCTACTACATCTCGCTCGCGTGGGGCATCGGCATGTCGTATCACCGGCTGCTGACGCACCGGTCGTACAAGACGCCGAAGATCGTGGAGTACTTCCTCACGATCTGCGCGACGCTGGCGCTCGAGGGCGGACCGCTCTTCTGGGTGGCCACGCACCGCAAACACCACCAGCATTCCGACTCGGACCTGGACCCGCACACGCCCCGCCACGGCGGCTTCTGGGCGCACATGGGCTGGATCATGTTCGGCGAACCCCAGCACAACAACACCGAGCTCACCGGCAAGTACGCCCCCGACCTGGCCAAGGACCCCTTCCACGTGTGGCTGACCAAGTTCCACTGGGTGCCCCTCACGCTGCTGGGCGCGGGCCTGTATCTGGCCGGCGGCTGGAACTGGGTGCTGTGGGGCGTGTTCCTGCGCACCACGCTGGGCCTGCACTCGACGTGGCTGGTCAACTCGGCCACGCACCTCTGGGGCCAGCGCCGCTTCCAGACCACGGATGATTCCCGCAACAACTGGTGGGTGGCCATGCTGACGTTCGGCGAAGGCTGGCACAACAACCACCACGCGCACCCCACCTCGGCCGCGCACGGCCTGGCGTGGTACGAACTGGACATCACCTACCTGCACATCCGCGCCCTGCAGATGCTGGGCCTGGCCGACAACGTCCTGCGCGTCCGCGTCGACGACGAACCGGCGGAGGAAGCCGCGGCCTGAGGCCGACCGTTGTTATTGAGGATTGGGGATTGAGGATTGGGGATTTTCAGCCTCTCCTCAATCCCAAATCTTCAATCCTCAATCCTCAATCCTCAATAACGTAGAATTCCCCCATGTCGGTCGCACCCGGCCGTCAGGGCGCCATTGCCTTTTTCGTCACCTTCTGCGTCCTGGCCGTGGCCCTGGCGGTCGCGCTCAACGTCCAGTACATCGTCCTGAACTGGCGGCAGGTGGTGCCGCTCGCGCTGGGCATCCCGATCTTTGCCGCGATCATCGCGGGCCTCATCATCAACACCACGTTCCTGGTGCGTGAGATCCGGAAAAACGAACAGCAGGATGCGTTCGTCAATGCCGTCACGCACGAACTGAAGACCCCCGTCACCTCGATTCGCCTGTACCTGGAGACCCTCAAGGCGCGTGACGCCGCGCTCTCGCCCGAGAAGCGGCGTGAGTTCTACGACATCATGCTGGAGGACAGCGAGCGGCTGATGCAGACGATCGAGCAGGTGCTGCGCACCGGCCAGGCGGGCAAGACCGCCTTGCACAAGGAACGCATCAATCTGGTGACGATGGTCGACGAGTGCCTTGCGTTGACGCGCACGCGGCGCCATCTGTCGGAGGAGCAGATTCGACGCGTACCTTTTGCCGGCGACGAACGGCCGGCGGAGGTGCTGGCGGACGGGTCGGCGATCAAGGCGGCCATTCTCAACCTGCTCGACAACGCCGTGAAGTATTCAGGCGATCACATCGACGTGTCAGTGGAGGCCGGCGTGGTGGGCGACTGGGGCGTCGTCCGGGTGACGGACCGAGGCGCCGGGTTTGCGCCGCATGAAGCCGCGCGGCTGTTCAAACGGTTCTACCGGGTGCCCGGCGCGCTCACACAGCGGATCAAGGGCACCGGATTGGGCCTGTTCATCGTGCACCACACGGCGGTCCAACACGGCGGCCGGGCCACGGCGTCCAGCGCGGGCCCCGGCAAAGGCGCCACCTTCACGCTCGAGATTCCGGCCGCGCACTGACATGTCCCATTTGTTGCTGGTGGAAGATGAACCCCACATCGCCGCGGGGGTGAAGTTCAACCTCGAGGCCGAGGGCCATTCGGTCGAGATCCTGGACACTGGTGAAGCCGCGCTGGTCAGGGTGGCTGCGGCCGGGCAGGACATCGATGCCATGGTGCTGGATGTGATGCTGCCGGGCATGGATGGCTTCCAGGTCGCGCACACGCTGCGCGCGCGCGGCTGGTTCCATCCCATCCTGATGTTGACCGCCCGGGGTCGCGCGGAGGATGTGCTGAAGGGCTTCGAGGCGGGCGCCGATGACTATCTGCCCAAGCCGTTCGAGCTGGCGATCCTGGTGGCGCGCCTGCACGCGCTCTTGCGGCGGCAGAAGTGGACGACCACGGCCCCGCCGGTCCCGGACGTCTATGAATTCGCCGGTGGCGTCATCGATTTTTCCGCCCAGGAGTTGCGATCGGGTGATGTCGTCCATCCTCTGACCCTGATGGAAGCGAACCTGCTGCGGTACCTGATTCGTCACGACGGGCAGACTGTCTCACGCGGCCAGTTATTGGCCGACGTCTGGAACGTGCGCGAGGACACCGATACCCGCGCGATCGATCACTTCATGTCGCGCCTGCGCAAGTACCTGGGCGACTCCCCCTCGGCGCCGCGCCACCTGATCACGGTGCGAGGCGTGGGGTACCGGTTCCAGTCGAGACCGTAACCGCCACCCCAGCCCGTCAGTTCACCTTGATCTCGGTCGTCTTCGGCTTGGCCACCGGCATCTTCGGCAGGTGCACGGCCAGCACGCCGTCCTTGTAGTCGGCGGCCACCTTGCCCTGCTCCACGTCGGTCGGCACGGTCAGCCGGCGCACGAACTTGCCGTACGACCGCTCGACGCGGTGGAACTTCTTCCCCTTCTCTTCCTTCTCGTGCTGCCGCTCGCCTTCGATGACCAGCATGCCGTCTTCGAGGTTGATCTTGACGTCTTCCTTCTTCATGTCCGGCAGATCGGCCTTGATGAGGTATTCCTTGTCGGTTTCCTCGACGTCGATCGCCGGCGTCCATGTCGAAAACAGTCCGGCCATCTCTTCGTCGGACTTCCGCGTCGGCCAGTTCGCCAGCCGGCCGAGCCGGGCCGCCACATCATCCAGTTCCGGGAACGGATCCCAACGTACCAGTGCCATACACACCTCCAGAGCTTTGGAATGCAATGGCAGTGCCGCGCCCGCCGGCCGCGTCTGGCGAGACCGGTGCGGCATCCCGGCGACCGGCGAGGAAATCTCCACGGCGCCCGGCGAATTTCGCTCAGTGGCGACGGCGTGTTGCGGGGCACCGCCGGGAGCCATCGTCGGCACGCCCCTTGATTGATCGATCGGCATGGCGCACACGCGCGACATCGTCGGCGCCGTGGTCATGGCTGCCCTCGCGACGCATTCTTTCGGCCCGCCCAAGGCCGGCCGGCTGCTGGACGACCATCTGCTGGTCACCTGGTACGGCAACCCGCGCAGCTGCCAGATGGGCATCCTCGGCGAGACCTCTGGAGCGGCGAGGGCCAACGGCCTGCGCCAGCAGGCCGCCGCATTTGCGACGCTGACGCCAAAGCGGATCCTGCCCGCGTATCACCTGGTGGCGGTGGTGGCCCAGTGCACCGCCGGCCGCGACGAACGCTGGCGGCGGCGGGAGACCGCGGACGTGATTGACGGGCTGCTGGCCGAGGCGCGAGCCCACGGATTTCACCTGATCCTCGACGTCCAGCCTGGGCACTCCACCGTGGCGGCGGAAGTGGCCGCGCTCGAGCCGTGGCTGCGTCAGCCGGACGTCCATCTGGCGCTGGACCCGGAGTTCGACATGGCGGAAGGAGAGACACCCGGCAAACACATCGGGCAGATGGGGGCGGAGGACGTGAACGGCGCCATCACGACGCTCGAAGGACTCATCGCCGCGCATGCGCTGCCGGCCAAGGTGCTGATCGTGCACCAGTTCCGGCTCGACATGCTGCCGGACAAGGCGAAGATCCGAACCAGCCGGGTCGTCGACGTGGTGTTGAACATGGACGGCTTCGGCAGCCAATCCCTCAAGCGGGATTCCTACCGCGCCGTGATGCGCAGGCCGCTGGCCTACGCCGGCATCAAGCTGTTCTACCAGCAGGACCAGAACCTGTTTTCGCCGGCGCAGGTGATGCAGCTCACCCCGACGCCGTCGGTGGTCATTTACCAGTAACGCGATACAGCTTGGTGGCCGTCCTGACGTAGAGGCTGTCGCCGCCAATCGCGGGCGTGGCCAGGCTCATTTCGCCGAAGCTGTTCTTGGCCAGCTCCGTGTACTCGTCGGACGCGGCGTCAAACACGACGACGTCGCCGTCTTCGCTGGTGGCGTAGATGCGGCCGTTGCTGGCCAGCGGTGACGCGGAGAACGTCAACCCGCCGCCGCCGACGCGCGCCTTGTACAACTCCTTGCCGGTCTCGGCGTTGGCCACCTGCAGGATGCCGTTGTCGTTGATCGAGTAGACACGCCCTCGGTAGTGCAAGGGCGATCCCGTGTACGCGGCAAACCGCGGCTGGAACCACGTCACGAACTCGTTGCGTTCCTGCCCCTGCGGCAGCGAGATGTCACCGGAGGCCCCGGGTTTGATGGCAAACAGCGGCCGGTTGTTTTCGCCCTGCGACCCCGACCCGACATACAACAGACCGTCGCCGGCCGTCGGGCTGGGCGTGGCCTGGGTCATGCCGCGCAGCCGCCACAGTTCCTTGCCGTCGAGGCCGTACGAAATGACCAGCCCCTTCCCGATGGTGACGATCTCCGTACGCCCGCTGTGCGTCCAGATGAACGGCGTGGCCCACCCGGACTTCGCGCGCGTTTCAAACGCCGAGCGATCGACCGACCACACCTCGGCACCCGTCTTCGCGTCGAGGGCGGTCAGGAACGACTTCCCTTCGTTGTCATGCAGCTGATACACCCGCCCGCCGTGCACGACGGGTGACGAGGCGGTGCCGAAGTCGAGGTAGATGGGCTGCGGCGGCCAGGTCTTCTTCCAGGCCAGGGTGCCGTCGAGGGTGTACGCGAACACCCCCACGTTGCCCCCAAACGACGCGTACACCCGCTCGCCGTCGGTGGCCGGCGTCTCGGACGCATACGTGTTCTTGCGATGGCGGCCGCCCGCCGGCTTGCCCTTGTGCGCTTCCTGCTGCCACGCGATGCGGCCCGTGCGGGCGTCGAGGGCGTAGACCATGTAGCGCACGTCTTCGGCCTCGTCGGCCAGTTCGATATCTCGCGCGACGACGCGTCTGTTCACTTCCTCGGGTGGCAGTCCCTGCTTGGTGAGTTCGGCCACGTAATCGTTGCCGAAGATGCCGGTGGACGGGGCTTTGAAGTCGCCGGCGTTGATGGCGGCGGTCACGAACACCCGGTCGCCCCAGACGATCGGCGAGGACCAGCCGCGGCCGGGAATTTCGGCGACCCATTCGACGTTCTGCGTGGGCGAAAACGTGACCGGCAGCTTCGCGGCGTCGGCCACGGCCGCCGCCCCGGCGCCTCTGAATTGCGGCCAGTCGCTGGGCCCCCGCCCCGCCACCGACACGACTCCGACACACGTCCCCACAAGGCCCACCGCCACCAGTCTGCGCATGCCGTCATCCTGCCCGCTTTCGCTACGACTGGCAAGGCATGATCCGCCAACCGTGGGATCCCGGTGCCGAGCCGTTCATCAGAGGGGTTGTGCGCGGGGCACACGGCCCGCCGTCCGCCACCGCGGCCGCCAGAGCCGGCCGCGCTACGGGTTCCTCGCCACCTCGCCACCTCGCCACCTCGCCATTTCCGGTAATCTGTCCTTGAAGGAGCGTGTCTTATGGGGCTGAAAGATCTGATTCTGGGCGAGTTCATTGACGTCATCGAGTGGACCGACGACTCGCGCGACACGCTGACGTGGCGGTTTCCCGATGAAGACAAGGCCATCAAAAACGGCGCCCAGCTCATCGTGCGGGAGTCGCAGGCCGCGCAGTTCATGTACCTGGGCGAGTTCGGCGACACGTTCGGCCCCGGCAAACACACGCTGACCACCGACAACATCCCGGTCCTCACCAAGCTCAAGTCGTGGAAGTACGCCTTCAACGTCCCGTTCAAGGCCGACGTGTTCTACGTCACCACGCGCCTGTTCACCGGCAACAAGTGGGGCACGGCCAACCCGATCATGGTCCGCGACAAGGACTTCGGGGTCGTCCGCCTGCGCGCGTTCGGGACGTACGACTTCAAGGTCGTCAACGTGCCGCTGTTCATCAAGGAAGTCTCCGGCTCGGATCACCACTTCCGGCTCGACGAATTCGCTGACACGATGCGCTCGCGGCTGATCAGCGTGTTCAGCGAGGCGCTGGCCTCGTCGAACGTCCCGGTGCTGGACATCGCCACGCGGTACTCCGAACTCGGTGAGGCGCTGTTGCCCATCATCAACCCGGTCGTCGGTGCGAAATACGGCCTCGAGATCGGCAGCTTCATCGTGGAGAACGTGTCGGTGCCGCCGGAGGTGGAACAGGCCATCGACAAGCGATCCAGCATGACCGCGATCGGCAACTTGAACGACTACGTGAAGTACCAGATGGCGCAGGGCATGGCCTCCGACGGTGGCGGCGGCGCGGCGGGCACGGCGGCCGAACTGGCCGTGGGCTTCGGCATCGCGCAGCAGATGATGCAGCAGGGCTTTGCGCCCGGGGCGGCGCCCGCGGCCGCCGCGACACCGGCTGCTCCGGCCCTGCTGTCGCCCGCCGACGTCGCGACGCGCCTGGGCGTACCCGAGGCCGACGTCATGGCCATCCTGGAATCCGGGGAACTGAAGGGCAAGAAGATCGGGGCAAGCTGGCGCGTGACGCAGGCGGCCCTGGACTCGTATCTCGCGCAGTGACCGAGCAGATCTCGGCGGTCGACAAACACGCCTGTCCGGCGTGCGGCGCGCAGGCGGAGTGGAATCCGGCCAAACAGCTGCTGATCTGCCCGTTCTGCGGCACCGAGTCGCCGTACGACGGACACAAGCAGGGCGGTGAGGTCGAGGAACTCGACCTGCTCTCGGCGCTGCGGAACCTGCCCGACGATCAGAGGGGGTGGAACGCCGCGCGGCGGAGCGTGCAGTGTCAAAGCTGCCGCGCGGTGATGGTCTTCGATCCGGAGAAGGTCGGCCGCAACTGCGAGTTCTGCGGCTCGCCGGCGCTGGTCGACTACGAAGACGTGCAGGCGCCGATCCGGCCGGAGAGCCTGCTGCCCTTCACCATCTCGCAGAGCGACGTGCGCGACCGCATGAAGCGGTGGTACGCCAGCAAGTGGTTCGCCCCCAACGCGTTCAAACACAAGGCGCTGGTCGACCAGCTGCACGGCCTCTACATCCCGTACTGGACGTTTGACGCGCAGGTGCACTGCACGTGGACGGCGCAGGCCGGGCACTATTACTACACCACCGAGACCTATCGCGACAGCCAGGGGCGCATGCAGACCCGGCAGGTGCGGCACACGCGCTGGGTGCCGGCGGCCGGCGAGCTGGATCACACGTTTGACGATGAGCCGGTACCCGGGACACAGGGCATCGACCACCGGCTGCTGCGTCGCGTCGAGCCCTTTCCCACGCAGCAGGCCGTCCCGTACGACACCGCGTTCCTCTCAGGCTTCGTCGTCGAGCGGTATCAGGTCGACCTGGAGCAGGCCGCCAAGGCGGCGGCCTCGCAGATGCACGACACCCTGATGGGGCTCTGCGGCGCGCAGGTGCCGGGCGATACGTACCGCGGCCTGGTGATCCATCCGACCTTCTCGCGCCAGACCTTCAAGCACCTGCTGCTGCCGGTCTGGCTGCTCAGCTACACCTACGGGCGGCGGACGTTCCAGGTGGTGGCCAACGGCCACACCGGCGCCATCGCCGGCGACTACCCGAAGTCGTTCTGGAAGATCGCGCTGGTCGTGCTGGCCGCGCTGGTCGTGGCCGGCATCATCGCCGCGTCACAGTGACGCGGCCGGCACCTCGCCACCTCGCCACCTCGCCATCTACAATGCGGGTGTGAATCCTGTGCGCCTGACATTTCTTGGATGCGGCTACATCACCCGTGTCCACAGCCGGAACCTGCGATCGCTGGCGCGCGACTTCCAGTGCAGCTACGCCAGCCGCGACCTGAGCAAGGCCGAGGCGTTCAAGCGGCAGTATCAGGGGCTGGCGGCGTACGGCAGTTATGAGGCCGCGATTGCCAGCGACCAGACCGATGCGGTGGTCGTGGCCGTCCCGCCGAAGTACCACCTCGAGTTGACGTTGGCCGCGCTGGCGGCGGGCAAACACGTGGTCGTCGAAAAGCCGGCGTTCCTGACCATGGCCGACTACCAGACGGCGCTGGCCGCGCGCAACGCCGCCGGCCGCGTGGTCATCGTCGGCGAAAACGATCACTACAAACCGCTGGCCGTGCGGCTGCGGCAGTTGCTGGCCGACGAAGTGATCGGCGACATGTTGTTCGGGCACTTCACGACGCTGGCCAAGCTGCCGAAGAAGGCCGACGACTGGCGTAACGACGAGTCGATGGCCGGCGGCGACGCGTTCTTCGAAGAGGGCATCCACTGGCTGCACATCGCGGGCAGCCTGGGGCCGAAGATCGTGTCGATCCAGGGGTACCGGCCGCCTCCCCGGCTGGACGGCCCCGACCGCCGCATCAAGAGCATGCTGGTGGCGTTCAAGTACGACAACGGCGCCGCGGGCGCGTTGTATTACTCGCGCGAGGTGCCGTCGCTGTTGCGCGGGCTGCGATGGTCGAAGCTCTTCGGGCGCGAGGGCATCATCACGTTCGAGTCCAACGGCGTGTTCGTGCTGGTGCGCGGCAAACACTGGATTCCGAAGGTGTTGTTCCCGGGCTTCCGCGACATCCGCGGCTACCAGGCGATGTATCGCGATTTCGCGCGGGCCATCCGCACGGGTTCGGTGCCGGAGATGAGCCTCGAGCGCGCCATTGAAGACCAGACGTTGATGGATCAGGTGTACGCCAGCCTGTAGACGTCATGTCCCCCATGCTGCTGGTGGCCGCGCTCAACTTCACCGCGACGGTGATGGCGCTGATGGCCGCCGCGTGGATGTTGACCGCGCCAGACACGCCGGGCCGCCGATCGTTTGCGTGGACGCAGCTCGCGATTGCGTGGTGGGCGGGCACCGCCGGACTCGAGGTGCTGCTGTTCGGCGACCGGCTGGCGGTGCGCATCGGCCAGCTGCAATATCTCGGCATCGCGTCGCTGCCGGTGTTCTGGATTCACTTTGCCGCCACCTACGCCCGGCGGCCCGTGGCGCGCACGCGGTGGCTGCTGCTGACAACCCTCGTTCCGCTCGTCACGGTCACACTGGCGCTGACACACGGCCGTCAGGCCTGGTTGTGGACCGACGTGCGGCCGCCATCCGCGCCCGGCGCGCTGACACTCGAATTCGTGCGGGGACCGTGGTTCTGGGTCAACTGGACGCACACGTACGTCTTACTGGCCGTCAGCACCTGGTGGCTGGTGCGCGCGCTGGTGCGCGACCACAAGGCCTACGCCGCGCAGACCGCGTTGTTCCTGTTCGGCCTCGCGGTTCCCTGGGCGGCCAACGTGATCACCGTGGCCGGGTGGCTGCCGTGGCCGGGGCTGGACCTGACGCCGTCGGCGTTTGCCATCACCGGCGCCTGTTTCGTGCTGGCCCTCATCTGGAATCGGCGAAGCGCACCTCGACCCATTCCCTGAGGCTGTTGACGAACCAGATCTGGTCGGCCCTCGGCAGGTCATCCACCCGCACGACCCGTTCGACGATGGTGCCGGCATCGAGCAGGGCCTGGCGAAACACCCCCGCCAACAGGCCGCACGCGCGAGGCGGCGTCACCAGGGCGCCGTCGAGGGCGACCACCACGTTGCCGCGCGTGAACTCGGTCACCTCGCCGTGGGCGTTCCACAGCAGCACGTCCCAGGCGTCGGGCCGGGCCGCCGCCGCGCGTTCGTACACCTGGCGCTGCGTGGTCTTGTGGAACAGGGACACGTCGCTCGCATCGACCGGCTCGCCGGCCAACGCGACCGTTGGGGTGGCGGGTGTCACCTCGAGCGGCGATGCCTCGACCCGCACGTCGCCTTGCGCGGACAGGATCAGGCGCACGCGTAACGGTGGCGAGGTGGCGAGATGGCGAGGTGGCGAGGTGCTCGGATGGCGAGGTGGCGAGAGGGCGTGCCGGATGGCGGGCTCGTCAACGGAGATGCCGAAGTACTCCGCGGAGTCACGCAGGCGGGCCAGGTGGCGATTGAGGCGGACGACCACGCCCTGCTCCATCCGCATCGTCTCGATCAACGAGACGGGCGGGGCGGGGTGCAGGCAGGCCGCCTTCTGCAAGGCCTCGGCGTGTTCATCGCCGGCCTTGGAATCCCACGTGATCCCGCCGCCCACGCCGTAGGTGGCGCGGCCGGTGGGCCGGTGGACGGTGAGGGTGCGAATCGCCACGTTGAAGACGGCGTCGCCCCCGGGCGACGCGTAGCCGACCGCGCCGCAGTACACCCCGCGCGGCGCGGTTTCGAGCGCAGCAATCAGCCGCATGCTGCTCGACTTGGGCGCGCCCGTGATCGAGCCGGCCGGAAACAGCGCGCCAAACACGTCCGACAGTCCCACGTCAGGACGCAGCACGCCCTCCACCGTCGACACCATCTGCCACACGCTTGGATACCGGACCACGTCGAACATCGACGACACGTGGACCGTGCCGACCTCACACACGCGGGTGAGATCGTTGCGGCACAGGTCGACGATCATGACGTTCTCGGCGCGGTTCTTTGCCGAGTCACGCAGCGCCGCCGCGGCGGCCGCGTCTTCCGCGGAGAACCGCCCTCGCGCCGCCGTGCCCTTCATCGGCTGGGTCCTGAGACGCCCGTGCTCCAGCCGCAGGAACAACTCGGGCGACAGCGAGAGGACGGCCCACGCCCCCTCCTCCACCAGCGCGGCATACGGCGCGCGCGCCGCGCCGGCCAGGCGGGCGTACAGCGCCTCAAGATCCGCGCCCGCCAGATCGGCGTCGAGGGGAAACGTGTAGTTGATTTGATACGTGTCGCCGTCGGCGATCGCCCGCCGGATCTCGGCGACCCCGCGCGCATGCGCGTCCGGCGTAATCCGCGGCCGCCAGTTCGGCAGGTCGACCTCGCGGGAGGCCTCCAGTGGCGGGGCCGGCGCGGGCGCCTCGAACACCCCCATGCAGACCAGCGGGACGTCGCCGGGTGGCCGGGTGGTCAGGGCCGGGTCGAAGGCGGGGGCCGCCTCGTAGGCGACCCACCCCGCCACCCACCGGCCTCGCCCGCGCGCGGCATCGACACGCGCCATGGCCGGCGCGACATCGTCGACGGCGCGCGCCACGATGACCTCTTCCGGTCGATCGAACGCGATTGGTCCCGCTTCCGAACACGTGAAGTCAAACCGCGCGCGCACGCCATCAGTGTCGCCGATCCATCGATCCATCGATCCATCTACCATCTCCCCTGGTGGACGACATCGACGAAACACGCATGGCCGGATTGCCGGCGGTGACCAGCGGCGCGGGCTGGCTGTCCTCGTCCGGCTCGATCGATCACGGCCGGTTCGAGCCGGGCGCGGTGGTGGACGGACGGTACCGCGTCATCGGACTGCTGGGCCGCGGCGGCATGGGCGAGGTGTATCGCGCCGACGACCTCCGGCTGGGCCAACCGGTCGCGATCAAACTGCTGCCCGAAGCGCTGGCCGGCGACCCGCAGCGGCTGGTGCAGTTCCACAACGAGGTGCGCACGGCGCGCCAGGTCTCCCATCCAAACGTCTGTCGCGTCTACGACATCGGCGACCTTGTGACGACCACCGAGGGCGTCACCCGGCACCAGCTGTATCTGCCGATGGAGTACGTCGACGGCGAGGATCTGTCGTCGCTGCTGCGCCGCATCGGCCGGCTGCCGGAGGACAAGGCCGTCGAGATCGCCCGGCAGATCTGCGCGGGGCTCGGCGCCGCGCATGCCCGCGGCGTGATTCACCGCGATCTCAAACCCGCCAACATCATGCTCGACAGCGCCGGACAGGCGCGGCTGATGGACTTCGGTCTCGCCTCAGCCGGCGCAGGCCTCGACGTGCGCGCCGGTACGCCGGCCTACATGGCGCCCGAACAGCTGGGGGGCGCACCGGCTAGCGTACAGAGCGACATCTTCGCCCTGGGTCTGGTCCTCTATGAACTGTTCACCGGCCGCCGCGGTTTTCAGGCGCGCACGCTGGGCGAACTCGTCGAACTGCATCAGACCGGCACGATCGTGCCGCCCTCGGCACTGGTCACCGGCCTGAACCCGGTGATCGAACGGGTGATTCTGCGCTGTCTCGCGCTCGATCCGGCGGCGCGCCCGCAGAGTGTCACCAGCGTGGCTGCGGCCCTGCCCGGCGGCGATCCGCTGGCCGCGGCGCTCGCGGCCGGAGAGACGCCGTCCCCGCAGATGGTGGCCGCGGCCGGTGATCAATCGGCCCCGCTGTCGCTGCGCGTCGCGACGTTGTGGCTGGTGGCGGCGGTGCTGCTGCTGGGCAGTGCGGCGTGGTTGTCCCATCGACTGTCGCTGTATGCGCCGGTCACGTTCGCGCGGGCGCCCGAGACCCTGGCCGATCGCGCGCGCGACATCGCGACATTGGCCGGCATGCCGGCCGCTGACGTCGTCGACCAGGCCTCCGGCTTCCTCGCACTCACCTCCTCGGGGCCGTCACCTGCCCTCGTGTTCTGGCATCGCGCCAGTCCACAGTGGCTCGTGCCCAACGGCGTGCGCGTGTCACCGGAAGACCCGCCGGCGCTGGCGTCCGGACACACCAGCGTGATCCTTGACTTGTCGGGACGCCTGCTCTCGTTCGAACGGCTGCCGCCGCCCGTGGCCGCGGCCCCGACGCAAAGCGTCATCGTGGACTGGGCGCCGTTTTTTGAGGCGGCGGACCTGGACCCGACCACGCTGACCGCGGCCTCGCCCACCTACAGCCCTCGCGCGTTTGCCGACCGGCGCGAGGCGTGGATCGGCACGTGGCCGGGTCTGCCCGGCGCCACACTTCGGGTTGAAGCCGGATCGCTTGCTGGTGTCCCCGTGTACTTCCGGACGTTTGGCCCCTGGAACCTGCCCGACGCGCCGGCCATCGGCAACCGCGCGGTCTCGGCGGTGGCCGTCGTGGCGCTGCTGGTGGGCCCGCTGCTGATGGTGGCCGCGGCGCTGGTCGCGCGCGCCAACGTCCGCGCCGGGCGGGGCGATCGTCTCGGCGCGCGTCGTCTGGCCGGCGGCGCCTGCGCCGTGCTGGTCGGCAGCTGGCTGTTCTCGGCGCACCATGTGGGCGACGTCGGCCTCGAACAACAGCGGCTGTTCGCCGGCATCGCCCGGGCCTTGTTCGACGCGGCAGTGCTCTGGATCTTCTACCTGGCGGCTGAACCGTACGTTCGCCGCACGTGGCCACACATCCTCATCGGCTGGTCGCGCCTGCTCTCGGGCGGACTGCGCGACGCCCGGGTGGGCCGCGACCTGCTGCTGGGCGTGGCATGCGGCGTGGCCATGACCGTGTTGTCGTACGTCTTCCATCTGATGCCCGGCCTGCTGGGCTGGCCGCCGATTCAACCGCATGCGCCCGACCTGTACCTGGGCACCCGGGCCCTGCTCGGACAGTTGCTGGCGGCCGGTTCGAGCGCGTTGTCCAACGCGATGCTGGGTGTCCTCGGCCTGGCGCTGCTGCGGGCCGGGCTGCACCGGCTCTGGCCGGCGGCGCCCACCACGGCCCTTGCGTTCGGGATCGCGACGTTGCTCTTCACGCCGCTCGCCGCGCGAGGCCAGTTTCAATCCGGCCATCTGACGCTTGATCTGACGTTCGGCCTGCTGCTGGTCCTGATCATCCTGGGCGTGATCTTCCGTCTGGGCCTGCTCGCCGGCTTCGTGGGCTTCTGCGCGCACTTCTGGACCTGGGGTATCGTCACGACGGTGGATGGCTCAAAGCCCTACTTCGACACCGGCCTCGTCACGCTGACGATCGTCGCGGCCGCGGCCATTGCGGGATTCGTCCTCGTCCAACGACGGGAGCAGGCGGTGTGACGCGAGAACCCGATGCCCGCCCCTGGCTCGACCGGGTCGTGGCCCGCGTGTTCGACGATGGGGAGCCGGCGCGACTGGGCAGCGGGTGGATCAGCGGAACGGCCTCGGTGTTTTTCGGCGCGCTGTCGGTGGGGGCCGTGGCGTGCCTGCACCTGCCGGAGGTGCTCACCTGGCCCGGTGTGCGCACCGTCTACGCGCTCAGCTGGATCCGGCCGCTCGTCGCCACCGTCATCGGGACCGCGTTTGCGCTGGGGCTGCTGAGCGCGCTGCTGCGACGACGCAAGGTGCTGGGGCTGACGGGCATGGGCCTGGCGCTGCTGGCGTCGCTGGGTGGCGGCGCGTCGGTGCCGGTGGACGCCCCGCCCGATTCCTCGTTCGGATTGGGACTCGACTGGTTCCTGCTCAATCTGCTGCTGCTCGCGCTCGTGTTCGTCCCGATGGAGCGGCTGTTCCCGCAGCGGCCGGCGCAGTCCACGTTCCGCACCGGTTGGACCACCGACCTCGTGCACTTCCTCGTGAGTCATCTGCTGGTGCAGATCTCGGCGTGGCTGACGCTGGTGCCGGCGACCACGGCGTTGCGGCTCTGGCTCTGGCCCGACGTCCACGCGTGGGTCGCCGCCCTGCCGTGGGTGGCGCAGTGGCTCGCCATCGTGCTGCTGGCCGACCTCGGGGAGTACACGATGCACCGGCTGTTTCACCGGGTGCCGTGGCTCTGGCGGTTCCACGCGATTCATCACTCCAGCGAAGCGATCGACTGGCTCGCCGGGTCCCGGCTGCACCTGGTGGACGTGGTGCTGACCCGAGGCTTCACCTTCCTGCCCATCGCCCTGCTGGGATTTGCCGACGGACCGGTGTACGCGTACCTCGTGTTCGTGTCGTTTCATGCAGTGTTCATCCACGCCAACGTGCGCTTCCGCTTCGGCGCCCTCGAGCGGTGGATCGTGACGCCGCGCTTCCATCACTGGCATCACAGCGCGCAGCCCGAGGCGCTCGACAAGAACTTCGCGGTGCATCTGCCCTGGATCGACCGGATCTTCGGCACCTTTTATTGCCCACCCGGCGAATGGCCCACGCTGTACGGCCTCGTGCGCGAGCGCGTGAAGGACGGGTACCTGTCGCATCTGGTCACGCCGTTCCGGCGGCGCCGCTGATCCCGCGGCTGCAACGTCGCTCAACGCGCCGACCACGCCAGCACGAACGTCGTCGGCGTGCCGTCGCCCTTGTGCCCGTCGACGAGATCGCCAAGCGGGAAGGTGGCCACGCGGCGGTCCTCGGAGAATCCGCCGCTCGACGACGAGAGGAAGCGGCCTTCGGCCAGCGCGATCCGGATGGTCGTCGTCTCGAACAGCGCCGCCAGGTCCTCATCGATCAGGTCTTCGTCGACGCGGGCGTCACCGTCGAGGCTCCACGTCCACTCGAAGCCCTCGCGCGTGAATTCGACGAACGAGCGGCCCCGCAGGCCCAGCCGCGAGAGCACACGCTCGCCCAGCTGGGCGAGCCCCGGGAAGGCGGCCTCGGTCACGACGTGCAGGGGCGGCCGGTCGCGCAGGATGCGGGCGGTCAGGCGGCTCGGCGTGAGTTGGCGTAATCCGCGCGCGACCGGATGGTTCGTCTGGCGCGCACTCGCCAGGTACTCGTCTTCAAGTTGATCCCGTTCATCAGCCGACTCCGCGTCCGCGCGTACATCGCGCTCCTCGACGACCCAGACCACGGTGCGATCGGCTTCCACGTACCACGTGGACACGGTGTCCTTGCGCAGGCACGCCGATGCCACCACGGCGAGCCCCACCACCACACAGACAAGGGGCCGGGCAGACACACCTCGACTGTACCGCCCTCCAGGGCCCTCGTCCACCGCAGAACCGGCGGGAGTAGACTTGGCCATGTCCATTCTCCTGACGCTCCTCCTGACCGTTCCCGTCGCGTCCGCTCAATCCCCAGAGCCGTGTCCGCTGACCGAAGCCCAGGTCGCCAAGGCCACCGGAGAAACCGTGACCAAGTTCGCGGCCATGAAGTCACCGTTCGGCACGACTCAGTGTGTCTTCACCATGCAGTCAGGCACGATCCAGTTGATGCGGGTCAGCCCGGAGGCCCGGCGCGTCAAGACCGACGCGGAGCTGGCGGCCGACTTCGCGGCCAACGACGCCCGTCGTCTGCAGAAGGCCTTCCCCGTGCCGGTGTACTCGACCTCCGGCGGCTTCTATGTCGTGCTGCCCAAGGGCGTCTGGCAGGTGCTCTCGCATCGCGGCACCGGCTGGCTCAACCCGGAGCAGGTCGTGCACGCATTGATCGCGGCGCGCTGACGATCGTCGCGTTCGACTTCGCGCATGTCGTCCGCACGCGGACGCGCATGCAACGTTTGTCGTGCTCCTGCGTAATCGTCAGCAGCCAGTGTCATGCAAGGCCTGACGTCATGAAGGAGTACCGATGAAACGATATGGAGTGTGGACGGCGGCGGCCCTGGCGCTGACCGTCATCGGCGCCGCGCCGGCGCGGGCGCAGGAACCGTCGAAGGTGGGACTGACGATGTCGTCGGGATCCACCGTGGGGGTGCTCATCCCCGTGGGGGCGAAGGCCGCGATTCGGCCGTCGCTGGCGTTCGCGCGGTCGACGACCGACTACGACGGCGACATGTTCATCGCCGACGAAGCGTCGAGCACCACGATCGTCCCGGGCGCCAGTGTCCTGTTTTACCTCCGGTCGTGGGAGAACACGCGCCTCTATCTGAGCCCGCAGTACTCGTACGCGCGCAACACGTCGTCGGCCGACGACATCGAGACCGACCCGGCGACCAGTCACACCGTCAATCTGATGGTGGGCGCGCAGCAGCAGCTGGGCGCGCGCTTCGGGGTCTTTGCCGAAGCCGGCCTCGGCTGGGCGCGCCACTCGGCGTCGACGCCTTCCAGCTCGACCACGTCGACCTCGTGGGGCACACGCGCCACCGTCGGCGGCATTCTGTTCTTCTGAACCGGCGTCTGACAAAAAAACGGGCGGTGAGGACTCGTCCTCACCGCCCCTGATTCGCGGCCCGTCACACGGGCCGGCGCGCCGCTCGTCAGTACCGGTAGTGATCCGGCTTGTACGGCCCCTCGACGGGCACGCCGATGTACTTGGCCTGCTCGGGCGTCAGCTTCGTGAGCTTCACGCCGAGTTTGTCGAGGTGCAGGCGCGCCACCTTCTCGTCGAGGTGCTTCGGCAGCACGTACACCTTCTTTTCGTACTTCGAGGTGTTGCCGAACAGTTCGATCTGCGCGATCACCTGGTTGCTGAAGCTCGCCGACATGACGAAGCTGGGGTGACCGGTCGCGCACCCGAGGTTCAGCAGACGGCCCTCGGCCAGCACCAGCACGCTGTGGCCGTCGGGGAACACGAACTCGTCGAACTGCGGCTTGATGTTGACGCGTTCGATGCCCTTCTTCTTCAGCCCGGCCATGTCGATTTCATTGTCGAAGTGGCCGATGTTGCCGACGATGGCCTTGTCCTTCATCTTCGCCATGTGGTCGACCGTGATGATGTTCATGTTGCCGGTCGCCGTGATGAAGATGTCGGCCGTGTTCACCACCTCGTCGAGCGTGGTGACCTGGTAGCCTTCCATCGCCGCCTGCAGCGCGCAGATCGGATCGATCTCGGTGATGATGACGCGCGCGCCCTGGCCCTTGAGCGCCTGCGCGCAGCCCTTGCCCACGTCACCGTAACCCAGCACCACGGCGACCTTGCCGGCCAGCATCACGTCGCTCGCGCGCAGGATGCCGTCGGTCAGCGAGTGCCGGCAGCCGTAGAGGTTGTCGAACTTCGACTTGGTGACCGAGTCGTTGACGTTGATCGCCGGGAAGAGCAGCGTGCCCGCGTTCATCATCTCGTACAGACGGTGGACGCCGGTGGTCGTCTCTTCGGTGACCCCCTTGATGTCCTTCGCCACCTTCGTCCAGCGGCCGGGGTTCTTCTTCTGCTCGGCGGCCAGCAGGTTGAGGATGACGCCCCACTCTTCGGGATCGCTGTCGGCGTTGAAGGCGGGCACCTTGCCGGCCTTCTCGAACTCAACGCCGCGATGGATCAGCAGCGTCGCGTCGCCGCCGTCATCGAGCAGCATGTTGGGCCCCGAGCCGTCGGGCCACATCAGCGCCTGTTCGGTGCACCACCAGTATTCGTCGAGCGTCTCGCCCTTCCACGCGAACACGGGGACGCCGCGGGGGTTGTCGGCGGTGCCGCCCTTGCCGACGACCACGCCGGCCGCGGCGTGATCCTGCGTCGAGAAGATGTTGCACGACACCCAGCGCACGTCGGCGCCGAGTTCGACCAGCGTCTCGATCAGCACGGCGGTCTGGATGGTCATGTGCAGCGAGCCCATGATCTTGGCGCCCTTGAGCGGGGACTTGCCCTTGTACTCGGCGCGAATCGCCATCAGGCCGGGCATTTCCTGCTCGGCGAGGCGGATCTCCTTGCGGCCCCACTCGGCCAGGCCGAGGTCCTTCACCTTGAATGGTTCCCGCCCGGCAGCCTTCGCCTGGTCGAACGGATGTGCGGTCATTGTTGCTGTCGTCATGCTGTCTCCCTCTCTATGTACTCACAGTAGACATGTAGACATGTAGGTCAACTCTTCAAAGCCGAGTCAGCTACATGCCTATATGCCTACTGTGTTGGCTTCCGTCCAATCGCTACGAACAATCCCGGCCCCTTGGCGGCCGGGTCTTCGGGCAGGGGCGACACACGCGCGCGTGTGAAGCCGGCCTGCGCCAGAAACTTCTTCATCTGGTCCTCACCAAATCCGAGCCAGACGTGCCCCATCTGCTGCCGGTACTCCTCGTGGTGATGTGTCGTCATGTCCACGATGAGCAACCGGCCGCCGGGCCGGAGCGCGCGGTGCGCCTCGGCCAGCGCCGCCGCCGGGGACGCCACGTGGTGCAGCACCAGCAACATCACCGCGGCGTCGAGCGACGCCGTCTCGATGGGCAACGCTTCAAGCGAACCCGCGCGCCAGTCGACGTGCCGCACCCCGGACAGGCGCGCCCGCGCGGCGCTGAGCATTTCCTCCGACGCGTCAACGCCGACGATGCGGCCGACGTGCGGCGCCAGCGCCTGCGTGGCCAGCCCCGTGCCGCAGCCCAGGTCGCCCACCACCCACTGGTCGTCGAGCAGCCCCAGCAGGGCCGTCGACAGGAACTCGCGCCCGAACAGTTCGTCGCGCACCAGATCCCACTGCCCGGCCGTCGTCGCGAAGAACCGCTGTGAGGTCGACGCGCGCATCTTCAGCACCCGTTCGAGCCGGCGCGCATCCTGGGCCGCCGACGGCCGATCGGCCACCTGATCGCGCGTGAGTCGCCACAACTGCGCGCGCGAGTCGTCCGACAACGCCAGCGTGTAGTACCGGCTCGTGCCTTCGCGCCGCGACGCCAGCCAGCCGGCGTCGGCCAGCACCTTCAGTTGCCGGCTGACGGTCGACTGCGGCAACTGCAGCACCGTGCACAACTCGGACACCGTCAGTTCGTGGTCCTCGACCACCGCCAGCATGCGGCAGCGCGTCGCATCGGCCAGGGCCGACAACGAGTCGAGAATGGGGGGCGCGGCTGAAGGCATCCGTAAATCCGGATGTAAGGATATTACGTCCGTCAGGCCGGTGTCAAGTCAGCGCCACACCGACTGCCGAAGGCGCGCCCACCACCGGTCAACCGGCGGCAGTTCGTCTCGCGGGTGCAGGTCGGTATTGAGGCGGCGCGGCAGGACCGGCCAGACCCGGGGGCCCGGCTGCAGTACGGGCGCCAGGATGGCGTCGATGTCGACGCCGCCGGCGGCAAAGTGCGCGCGCACCCCCGGCATCTCCAGTCGCGCGCGGACGGTCTCCCAGGACACCTCGATCGGACGGTCCGACCCGATGGCCAGCAGGTCCCCGAGGTACACGACTTCCGGAAACACCTGTCGCATCGTCGCGAGCACTCGCGGCGTGGGCACCCACGTCACGGCCAGGCCGCCGTCGCGCAGCCGCGAGCGCACCAAGGAGAAGAACTCGACCGAGTAGAGGTGGCCGGCCATGGCCGATTCAGGCCGCAGCGCATCGGCCTCGATCACGTCGAACCGCTCGTCACCCAGGCGCAGGTGCCGGCGCCCGTCACCGGGCCGAATCGAGAGGCGGGGGTCGCGCGTGAACCAGTCGGCCGCCGGGTCGCCGGTGCGCGCGGCGTACTCGCGCAACAGGCGCGGCTGCCCGCCGAAGACTTCCCAGACCACGATGGCTTCGGTGTCGGGGCGCGCGCTCGCCGCCCAGGCCGTCGCCCCGGATCCCAACCCGACGATCGCCACACGGCGCGGCGCGGGATGCAGCAGCACGGGGACCGCGCCCAGCGTCACGTGCACCGGGTGCGAGTCACGCGGCAGTCGGCTCTGCCCCAGGCCATTGGCAAACACCGTGGCCGCGCGCGCGTCCGCCGGGTCATCAAACACGATGGCGGTGACGCCGTTGCCGCCCTCATGCCAGTGCCAACGCCCGGCGTCATGGACACCGCTCAGCACCCGCCAGAAATCCCCATTCGTCGGCCACACCACGGCGATCATGAGCACCACGGCCAGCGACACGACCAGCCCCCACGACCGGGTCTTTCGGAATCCGAGGATCGCGTACGCCGCCGCGACGCCGCCGAGCGCGGGCCACATCACGGCGGTCCCCAGCACCGGGAATCCCCAGTGCGCCACGAGCCACGCGCCGGCCACCGACCCCGCGATGGCGGCGCCCTGCAACACCCCCAGCCGCCGGCCCACCGACGCGAGATCGGTGTGAATGAGGTGCTGCGTCAGACTGAAACCAAACCCCATCAGCGCGCCCGGCACCACCAGCAGGAGCACCGGCGCCACGCCATAGCCGAACAGCAGCGCGATGGCATCCGAGGGCGGATGCGGCAGGGCCAGCGACTGCGACCACGGATTGGTGGCGGGCGACAACGTCAATCCCCACCAGATCACCAGCGGCGCGGCCACCATCACGCCGCCCAGCGCCACGTACGTGGCAAAGAAGGCGCGCCAGGGCCGCGGCCCCAGACGGACGCTCAGCCAATCGCCGGCCAGCGCGCCGAAGGCATACCCGGCCAGCAGCGACCCGAGAAGCAATCCAAAGGTGAACGATCGCGCCTTGATGATGTGCTCGAGCATGCGAAACGCAAGCAGTTCGTACGCCAGCGTGAGCGCGCCCACAGCGGCATGGTGCGCGGTCCAGCCCACCCACCAGGCAGGGCCGGGCATGACGGCGGTGTCTCCGGCGCGCAGCGGTCCGGTGGGGACACTGGCGGGCTGGCTCCACCAGAGCCACACCGCCAGCGCCGCCGCGCCGAGGTTGAGCCCGGCACCCGCGCGCACGGCGCCGTCAAACCCCAGCGCGGGCGCCAGCACGAACGGCACCAGCAGGGCACCGGCCGCGGCCCCCAGCGTATTGGCGAACGACAGCCGGCTGATCCGCGCCGCCTGGCCCCGGGGTGAGGCCGCCGGCTCGGCGGTGGCCAGCACGGGCAACGCCATCCCCATCGGCACGGTCGGCACCACCAACACCACGAGCAACACGGCCCACGTCCGCAGCGGCGCCTCCGGGCCAAGCCCGCGCCACGCCGGCAGCAGGTCGACCAACACGACGTCACTGCCGAGCGCGACCACGGCGACCACGACCTCGAGGGCGGCGACGATGAGCCAGCCTCGGTGCGGCCCCCGCCGGTCGGCCACCGACCCGCCCAGCACCGCCCCGAGACTGAGCCCGGCCAAAAAGGCCGCGACCACGATGGCCACGCTGTCACTGGTGGCGCCGGTGGTCAGGGTCAGCCACCGCTGCCACACCACCTGATAGATGAGCGCGGCCAGCCCCGACGCAAGGACGACAGCAAGACTTATTGCTGTTCTGGATAAGCTTACTGCCGTCATTTTTATGGTATCTTCTGTGAACTTTATTCTAACTGGAGCCAACCATGCCCACTGCCCCGCTTCGCGACTTCCTCGAAATCCCCTACGACAAACTCGAAGAGATGAACCTGGCGACCAAGGACGCCCGGCTCAAGCGCGTGTCGCCCGACAAGCTCCGCGAAAAACACACGCGATACCTGTCGGACGAGAAGCGTATCAAGGCGGTCACCGTGTGTTTCGCCGATCTCGAAGGCCGGCTGCACATGCTCGACTACGACAAGAAGTTCCTGCTCAAGTCGGCCGACAACCTGACGTTCGACGGCTCCTCGATCCGCGGCTTCTCGCAGCAGGCGGAGTCCGATCTGCGGCTGTCGATTGACTGGCCGGCGCTCTATCACCTGCCGTCCGACGTGTTCGGCCCTGGCAAGGTGCTGGTGTTCGCCGACGTGCTCGAGAAGGACGGCTCGCCCTACGTGGCCGACCTCCGGTCGCGGCTCAAGGCGTGGACGGCGCAGAAGTTCAAGAAGGACGGCGTCACGTTCAACGCGGCCAACGAGATCGAAGGGTTCCTGTTCAAGGGACGCGACGCCGAGCGGCACTATCACGAGACGGGCGCGTTCGAATTCATCAGCACCGGCGGCTACTACCACTCGCTGCCCGGCGACCCGCTCCGCCTGTTCATCGACACCGCGGCCGAGGTGCAGCGCGCGCTCGGGTTCGCCAACGAGAAGGACCATCCCGAAGTGGCGCCGTCGCAGTTCGAGATGAACTACTCGTACACCGAGGTCAACATCGCCGCCGACCAGGTGCTGCTCTACAAGCTGGCGTGCCGGCAGGTGGCCGCGCGCATGGACCTGACGGCGTCGTTTCTGCCCAAGCCGGTGACCGGCGTCAACGGCAACGGCATGCACACCAACCTGTCGATCTCGAAGAACGGCAAGAACATCTTCTACGACGCGAAGGGTCCCGACGCGATGTCCAAGCCGGCGTGGAACTTCATCGATCGCATCCTGGCCAGCGGCCAGGAGTTGTGCCTGGCGCTCAACCCGAGCGTGAACGCCTACCGCCGGCTCGACCCGCACTACGAGGCGCCGAACCAGATCAAGGCGTCGGCGGTCAATCGCGGCGCGATGGTGCGCATCCCGATCGGCAACGAAAAGTCCGCGCGCGTCGAGGTGCGGTCCATTGCGCCGGACGCCAACCCGTACCTCGCGTTGTACCTGCTGCTGCGCACCGGCCTGGAAGGCCCGATCGAGGAGGGCGACGCCGAGACGCGCCGGTCGCGCACCCGGTTCCTGCCCGACAACATCTACGACGGCATCCGCCTGTTCAAGGGCAGCAAGCTCATGGCCGAGCTGCTCGGTGAAGAAGTGCACGGCCGGTTCGTGGACGTCAAGCAGATGCAGGCCGACCGCTGCCCGAAGGCGCTGGGCTCGCGCATCAAGACCGCCGAGGTGCAGTTCCACCACGAGGTGACGAACCAGTACCTCTGGAGCCAGTTCTGACGACTACAACAAGGGCGGCAGGTCCGCCAGCGTGTGAATGACCGGCGTGTCCGTGTCGGGCCGGGTGCCGCGGGCGTGGCGATCGAGCCACACCCCGCGCATCCCGGCCTGACGCGCGCCCGTCACATCGTGCGCCCAGCTGTCGCCCACCATGACCGCCGCGCCGGCCGCCACCCGCATGCGGTGCAGCGCCTCTTCGAAGATGCGCGGGTCGGGCTTCATGACGCCGAACTCGGCCGATGACACCGCCACCGTCACCAGGCCGCTCAGCGCAAAGTGCTCCTGAAACGAATCCAGCGGCCGATGTGAATTGGAGATCAGCCCGATGCGCAGGCCGCGCGCGTGCAGCGTCCGCAGCGTCGCCGGCACGTCGTCGTACATCTCGAAATGCCGGTGCTCCGCCCAGTCGGCATAAATTTCCCGCGCCGCCGTCAGCACGCCGGGGCCCTGCCCGCCCATGCCCTCGATGATGCGCGCCGTGTACCGCACCCACACCTCGTCCTGATACCGCTGCTCCACCACCTCGAGCAGCGCCGCCGCCTCCGCCACCCCCGCCTCGAACGCCTCCGCCGACACCGTCACGCCGTGCTTCCGGCAGGTGTCGGCGTACCCCTCGCCCTGAAACCGGCGGCCCGGGCGGATGAGGGTGAAGTCCACGTCGAAAAAGACGGCTGCGGTGGATGTCACTAACTGATTATAGAATGAGGGTTTACGGCCCATGCGCGACTGGAAGGACACCCTCAATCTCCCCCGTACCGACTTCCCCATGAAGGCGAACCTGCCGACGGCTGAGCCGGCGGCAATCGCCCGCTGGCAGCAGGAGAAGTTGTACGCGCAGATTCGCGCGCGCCGGAAGGGCGCGCCGACGTTCGTGCTGCACGATGGACCGCCGTACGCCAACGGCGACATCCACACCGGCCATGCCCTCAACAAGATCCTCAAGGACATCGTCGTCAAGTCGAAGTCGATGGCGGGATTCGACTCGCCGTACGTGCCCGGCTGGGACTGCCACGGCCTGCCGATCGAACTGAACGTCGAGCGGGAGCTGGGCCCGGCCGCCAAGGACCGATCGCTCGGCGACTTCCGCCGCGCCTGCCGGGCGTACGCGGAGAAGTTCGTCGCCTCGCAGCGGGCCGACTTCGAACGGCTGGGCGTCCTCGGCGACTGGGATCGCCCCTACCTGACGATGCAGTTCGAGTTCCAGGCGGCCATCGTGCGCGCGCTTGGGCGGTTCGTCGAACGCGGGCTGGTCTACAAAGGCAAGAAGCCGGTGCATTGGTGCCTGCGCGATCGCACGGCGCTGGCCGAGGCCGAAGTCGAATACGAGACCCACACGTCGCCATCGATCTACGTCGAGTTCCCGCTCGCGTCGACCGACACGACGCTGGCCTCCCGCGTGCCGGCACTGGCCGGCCGGCAGGTCTCGGTGCTGATCTGGACGACCACGCCGTGGACGATCCCGGCCAACCTGGCCGTCGCGTTTCATCCGGAGCTGGAATACGGCGCGTTCGAATTCGAGGGACGCGCGGTCATCGTCGCCACCGGGCTGGCGGAGGCCGTGTCCGCGAAGACCGGACGGACGCTCGGCCCGCGGCTGGCGACCTTCCCCGGCAGTGCGCTCGAACACGTAACGTTCCGGCATCCGTTGTACGACCGGGATTCGGTCGGCGTGCTGGGCGCGTACGTGACGCTGGAGCAGGGCACCGGCGCGGTGCACACGGCGCCCGGTCACGGCACCGACGACTTCAACACCGGCGTGAAGTACGGATTGCCGATCACCACGCCCATCGGCACGCACGGCCGGTTCGCCGACGACACGCCCGTGGTGGGCGGCCTGAAGGTGTTCGAGGCCAACCCGGTGGTGGAACAGGCGCTGGCCGACCGCGGCGCGTTGTGGCACCGGTCCTCGTTCGAGCATTCGTATCCGCACTGCTGGCGCTGCCACCAGCCCGTGATCTTCCTGGCGACGCCGCAGTGGTTCATCCGCATGGACGGACTGCGCGCGGATGCCACGGCCGCGGCCGACCAGGTGCGCTGGCACCCCACGTGGGGCCGGGAGCGGATGACGGGCATGTTCCAGACGCGTCCCGACTGGTGCATTTCGCGGCAGCGGGCGTGGGGCGTGCCCATCCCGGCGGTCACGTGCACCGGATGCGGCCGGTCGCACCTGACGCCCGAGCTGGTGGCGCGCGCGGCCGACGTGTTCGCGCAGCACAATGCCGACGCGTGGTACGAACAGCCCATCGACGCGTTCCTGCCGGAGGGCTTCCGGTGTGAGTGCGGCGGCACGGCGTTCGAGCGCGAACACGACATCCTCGACGTGTGGTTCGACTCCGGATCGAGCCACGAGGCGGTGCTGGCGCAGCGGCCCGATCTGACGTGGCCGGCGGATCTGTACCTCGAAGGCACGGATCAGTACCGCGGCTGGTTCCAGTCGTCGCTGCTGGTGGGCGTCGGCACCCGCGGCCGCGCGCCGTACCGAGGCGTCCTCACCCACGGCTTCGTCGTCGACACCCACGGCCGCAAGATGTCGAAGTCGCTGGGCAACGTCATCGCGCCGCAGCAGGTCATGAAGGACCACGGGGCGGACGTGTTGCGCCTGTGGGTGGCGATGGTCGACTACCGCGACGAAATCCGGCTGGGCAAGGAAGTGCTGGCGCGCACGGTCGAGGCCTACCGCAAGATCCGGAACACCTTCCGGTACCTGCTGTCGAACCTGTACGACTTCGACCCGGCCGTCGACGTCGTGCCGCACGAGTCGATGCTCAGCGTCGACCGGTACATCCTGTCGCGGCTCGCGCGGCTCGACCGCACGGTCCGCGCCGATTACGACGCGTACGACTTCCAGAGCCTCGCGCACACGATCAACGAATTCGTCACGGTGGAATTGAGCGCGTTGTACCTGGACGTGTCGAAGGACCGCCTCTACACGTTCCGCCCGGCGGCGCCCGAGCGCCGCTCCGCGCAGACGGCGCTGTATCACCTGGCCAACGGCCTGGTGCGGCTCATCGCGCCCCTCCTGTCGATGACCGCGGACGAGATCTGGCGCCACCTGCCGGGCACGCGCGAATCCTCGGTGCACCTGGCGGAGTTCCTCGCCACGCCTGACACCTGGGTCGACGATGCCCTGGATGAACAGTGGGAGCACCTGGCGCGTATCCGGCGCACGGTGAACGAGGCGTTGGAGGTGGCGCGCGCGGCCAAGACGATCGGCGCGCCGCTGACCGCCCATGTGACGGTCACGGCCTCGGGCGACGACCTGCGTCGCCTGCGCGCGGTGGAGGCCGACCTGCCCATGATCTTCATCGTGTCGCAGGTGACATTGGCGGAGGGCGACGGCCCGGTGTCGGTCGCGGTCGCACATGCGTCGGGAGACAAGTGCCCGCGCTGCTGGCGTTTCGTCGGCGACCTCACCACGGCCGAGGGCGTCTGCGGCCGCTGCGCCGATGCCGTCGGGGTGCCCGCATGATCCGGCGCATTCCGCTGCTGGTCTGGTGCGTGGTCGCCATCGTGGTCGCCGACCAGATCACCAAGGCGATGGTGTTCGCGGCGATTGGCCCCTACGACAGCCTCACCGTCATCCCGGGTTTCTTCGACCTGGTGCACGTGCGCAACGAAGGCGTGGCGTTCGGCCTGTTCAACTCGCTCGACGTGCCCTACAAGCGGCTGCTGACGGCGGCGATGGCCGTAGCGGCGCTGGTGGGCATCACGTTATACGCGCGCATGATCGAGCCGCACGAACGGCTGGCCCGCGCGGGAATGGCCTGCATCTTCGGCGGCGCCATCGGGAATCTGATCGACCGGGTGCGGCAGGGCTACGTCCTCGACTTCGTGGACCTGTACTGGGGCACCTGGCACTTCTGGGCCTTCAACGTGGCGGACGCGGCCATCACGGTCGGCGCCATTCTGGTGTTTGCCGACCTGCTCCTGGTGAGAAAGCATGTACCCAATCCTGTTTGAAATCGGCAACTGGCCGGTCTACTCGTACGGCGTCCTGCTGGCGGCGGCCTACCTCATCGGCCTGCAGCTGGCCGTCGTCCGCGCGCGGCGCGCGGGCGTCGACCCGGCCAAGATCATGGACCTCGGCATCTACCTGATCATCGCGGCGCTGGTGGGCGCCAAGTTGATGCTGATTGCCGTGGACTGGGAGTACTTCCGGCAACAGCCGCGTGAACTGCTCTCGCTGGTGCGCGCCGGCGGCGTGTTCTACGGCGGCCTGATTGCCGCGGTCGCCGTGGGGATCTGGCTGGTGCGCCGCTACCAGCTGCCCGTCTGGGCGACGGGCGACCTGATGGCGCCCGGCATCGCGCTGGGCCACGTCGTCGGCCGATTCGGCTGCCTGCTGGCCGGCTGCTGTTACGGCCGGCCGACCGACGCGGCGTGGGGCATCACGTTCACCAATCCGATTGCCAACGCCAACGTCGGCACCCCCCTCAACATTCCGCTGCACCCCACGCAGATCTATGACGCGGGCGCCGAACTGCTGATTCTGGCGGTGCTGCTGCTCACCGAGCGGCGCGGCAAGCCGTTTGCGGGCCGGACGTTCTGGCTCTACATGGGCCTGTACGCGATTTCTCGATTCATCATCGAGTTCTACCGCGGCGACCTGCAGCGCGGCACCGTGTTCGGCGACCTCTCGACGTCGCAGTTCGTGTCGCTCATCCTGGTGCCGGTGTCGATCGCGATGTTGCTGATCCTGCGGCGCCGGGGCGGCGCGGCGCCGGCGACGACGGCCTGATCACGATGGCCGATCCCGACCGGCTGGTGGCCGCCGACACCGACGCGGGCCTGCGCCTCGACCAGTTCATCGTCAGCCGCCGCGCCGACCTGTCGCGGTCGCAGGTTCAGCGCCTGATTCGTGATGGGCGCGTCACCGCCGGCCGTCACGCCCCGAAGGCCGGACTTGAGGTGACGCCGGGGCTGGAAGTGACGGTGGACGTGCCCGCCCCCGCTCCCGCCGTCCCGCAACCCGAAGCCCTTCCGCTGACGGTCCTGTACGACGATGACGATGTGGCGGTGGTGAACAAGCCCGCGGGCATGGTGGTGCACCCGGCGGCGGGACACGCGGCGGGCACCCTCGTCAACGCGCTGCTCCACCACATCACCGGACTGTCGGGCATCGGCGGCACCGAGCGCCCCGGCATCGTGCACCGGCTCGACCGCGGCACGTCGGGTGTGATGGTCATCGCCAAACACGATCGCGCGCACCGCGCGCTGGCCCGGCAGTTTCACGACCGCGAGGTGCGCAAGGAGTACCTGGCGCTGGTGTGGGGGGCGCCGGCGGTGGGCACGCGCTACGACACGCCCATCGGCCGCGATCCCAACGACCGCAAGCGCATGTCGGGCCGCGCGCGCCGCGGCCGCACGGCGCTGACCGACGTGGTCGACGTCGAGCCGTTCAAGAGCGTGTCACTCGTGCGGCTGGTGATCGGCACCGGCCGTACGCATCAGATTCGCGTGCACCTGGCCGAAGCGGGTCACCCGCTGGCCGGCGATGCCCTGTACGGCGGGGTGCGCAAGCGGCTGCCCACACATCTGGCCGCGCTCGCCTCACTCGAGCGGCCGTTCCTGCATGCCGCGCGTCTCGCGTTCACGCAGCCGGTGACGGGCAAGACCATCGACGTAGGTGCGCCGCTGCCGGCCGACCTCGAGCGCGTCCTCACGACGCTGCGACGAACGGCCGGGCGCGATCGCGCGTAGCGCGGGCCGCGCTACGATGACCCCCATGCCTCCAGAGATCACCTTCACCGGACGTGTCTTCAGGGTCGAACGCCAGCAGGTGCAACTGCCCAACGGCCGCACCACGACGATTGAAGCCGTCCGCCATCGCGGGTCGGTGGTCATCCTCGCGCAGCCCACGCCGGACACGGTCATCGTGATCCGCCAGTACCGGCCCGTCATCGGCCGGTGGATCTGGGAACTGCCGGCCGGCAGTCTCGACGCGGGCGAGGCGCCCGACGCGGCCGTCGTGCGCGAATGTGAAGAAGAGATCGGCTGGACGCCTCGCGACGTCACGCTGCTGGGATCCTGGTATCCGACGCCCGGCTTCTGCGACGAGGTGATGCACTTCTACCGCTGCCGCGACCTCGTCAAGCCCGCCGGCATCGTCCACCAGGATGAGGACGAACAGATCGAGCCGTCAACGGTCACCCTCACCGAGCTGGCGGCGATGATTGCCGACGGGCGCGTGGTGGACATGAAAACCATCGTGGGACTGACGATTGTAGGGATAAGGGATAAGGGATAAGGGTAAGCATGCTCTCCCTGATCCCTGTGACCTGATCCCTGTGACCTGTAGCCTTCCTGTTCCCTGTTACCTTGCCGCTGACGCCAGTGTGGGCTTGGCCGCCGGCGTCAGGGCCAACGCCAGGACCTCGTCGACCTCGTCGACGTAGTGCACGGTCAGGCCGCGGCGGATCTCGTCGGTGAGGTCCTCGCGCACGTTGGTTTCGTTCTGCTTGGGCAGAATCACGTGGTGGATGCCGTGGCGCCGCGCGGCGAGCACCTTCTCCTTGATGCCGCCGACGGGCAACACACGTCCCGACAACGTGACCTCGCCGGTCATCGCGATGTCGCCGCGCACGGGCCGGCCCGACAGCGCCGAGGCCAGCGCCACGACCATCGTCACGCCCGCGGAAGGACCGTCCTTGGGAATCGCGCCCGACGGGACGTGCAGATGGATTTCGGCGTCCTTGTAGAACTGCGGATCGACGCCGTATGCGCTGGCGTGGGCGCGGAACCACGACAACGCGATGCGCGCGGACTCCTTCATCACGTCACCGAGCGAGCCGGTGAGCGTCAGCTGGCTGCCGCCCGCCATTCGTGACGCCTCGATGAGCAGCACATCGCCGCCCACCGGCGTCCACGCCAGGCCCACGGCCACACCCGGATCCTTCGTGCGGTTGGCCAGGGCTTCATCCAGGTGGCGCGGCGCGCCCAGGAATTCCTCGACCAGCGCGGGCGTGACGTCGACCGCGGCCTCCTGCCCTTCCGCGCGGCGGCGCGCGACCTTCCGGCAGACCGAGCCGATCTCGCGTTCGAGATTCCGGACGCCGGCTTCACGGGTGTAGCCCCGGACAATGGCCGACAACGCGTCGTCGCTGAAGCGAATCTGGTCGGGCAGCAGGCCGTGGTTGGTCACCTGGCGCGCCACGAGGTGATCGCGCGCAATCGCCAGCTTCTCGCGCTCGGTGTAGCCACCCAGCTCGATGACCTCCATGCGGTCGCGCAGCGGCGCCGGAATCGTGTCGAGCACGTTGGCCGTGGTGATGAACAACACCTCGGACAAGTCGAACGGCACGTCGAGATAGTGGTCGCGGAACGCGCCGTTCTGCTCCGGGTCGAGCACCTCGAGCAGCGCCGACGCGGGGTCGCCCCGGAAGTCGTGACCGAGCTTGTCGATTTCGTCGAGGATGAACACCGGGTTCTTCACGCCCACGCGGCGCAGCCCCTGGATGATCTGTCCCGGCAGCGCACCGATGTAGGTGCGCCGGTGCCCGCGAATCTCGGCTTCATCGCGCATGCCGCCCAGCGACACCCGCACGAACTTCCGGCCGATGGAATTGGCAATCGACCGCGCCAGCGACGTCTTGCCCACGCCCGGAGGGCCGGCAAAACACAGGATCGGGCCCTTCACGTCCGGCTTGAGCTTGCGGACGGCGAGGTACTCGAGAATGCGATCCTTCACGCGCTCGAGCCCGGAGTGATCCGCGTCGAGCGTGGCCTTGGTGTGCGCCAGGTCGATCGATTCCGGACTGCGGACCTGCCACGGCACGGTGACGAGCCAGTCGATGTAGGTGCGCGCCACGGTGTACTCGGCGGCGGCCGGCGGCATCTTCGACAGGCGATCGAGTTCGCGGCGCGCGTCCTTCTTCACCTCGTCGGGCATGCCCGACTCGTCGATCTTCTTCGCGAGTTCGTCGATTTCCTTCGCCTGGTCGTCGCCTTCGCCCAGCTCGCGCTGGATGGCCTTCATCTGCTCGCGCAGGAAGTACTCGCGCTGGCTCTTGCCGACCTCGGATTCGACCTGCGACTGAATCTTGGAACCGACCTCGAGCACCTCGAGTTCCTTGGTCAGCACCCGGTTGAGCGCGTCGAGACGCGCCCGCACGTCGGCCGTCTCGAGCAGCTCCTGTTTGACGGCGGTCGTGGCCGTGCTCAGGCTCGACGCAATGAAGTCCGCCAGGCGCGACGGCTCCGCGATGTTGGCGACCAGCGTCGTCAGGTCCTCGGACAGGACCGGCGACAACTGGACGATCTGCTGGAAGTTGTTGCGGATGTTGCGCACCAGCGCGTCGCTTTCGACGCTTTCCTCGGGCGCGACGTCAGCCACTTCCGCCACCTTGGCGCGCAGGTACGGCGACAGGGACACGACGGTGTCGAGCCGCAGGCGCGCGAGCCCCTGGACGATCAGCCGCAGACTGCCGTCGGGCAGCTTGAACATCTTGTGGATGTGCGCAAACGTGCCGACCGGGTAGAGCCCGTCCTGCCCCGGCTCCTCGTCGGTGGCGTTGCGCTGCGTGAAGACCGCGATCTGTTTGTCGCCGGCAATCGCATCGTCGATCAGCGCGACGGAGCTTTCCCGGGCCACGGCCAGCGGCATGAAGGCGTTGGGGAACAACACCGTGTCGCGCAGCGGCAGGACGGGCAATTCGGCCGGAATCTTGTCAGTCATGGGCGTGAACGCTCCAACCTCAAAAAAAAACAGGCCCCGCCTCGCGGCGGAGCCTGTTGTGTATCACGAACCGGAGGCCGCGTCAGTTCATGTCGAGCAACATGCCCGACGACCGGCGCTGTGACATCAGGCGTTCACGGCGCTCGGCCACTTCGCGGGCCTCTTCACAGTCCTTGCAACGCACCGCAAACGGCAGCGCCCGCAGGCGGCGTTCGGAAATCTCGTCGCCGCACTCGAAGCAGTTGCCGAACTGGCCGCTCTCGAGCCGCGCCAGTGCTTCTTCGATGCGGTGCAGCGTCTCGGATTTCATCTGGATCAGGGCGAACTCGATGTCGTCCTGGATATCCGCTTCCGAGGTCTCGGCCGCGTCCAGCACGCCCTGGCCCTCGCCCGCGCCGCCCTCGGCCCGCACGTCGCGCATCTTTTCCTGCACCTGGGCAAGAATTTCGCGACGGCGCTCCTCGAGGATGCGCTTGAGTTCGATGTACCGCTTCCGCGAGGAATCGGTGGTGATGGCCTTGGTGGCCTTCCGCTGGGTGGTTTGAGCCTTCATGGTTGTGCTCCCTTCTCCGCGTCCGCTCTAATGGGCTCTCTAGCCTGCAAACAAAATGCCAATCATAGACCAGATCGGCGATGCGACCAAGATGGTCATCTCAACCTGTTCCTGATGAGATAACCGCTTTTCTTTATACGCCATTCACGCGAGTTTGGATGCAAGAAACGCGTAAATAGTTTCTTTGTAACTTCCACGAAAATAAGGGCTTCTCTATTTGAGCCCCAGTAGAGGACCTTTCAGGTCCGCCTTTCGTTGCAGCATTAGACGTCAGAGCCCGGCCGTTCGGTTCTCACCTGACGAGGACGCCACTGTCCACGGCAGGGGACGTGTAATTCCTGCTATACTTTGGCGTTTGGAGAGAGTGCCTTATGGCCAAGCAGTGTGAAGTGTGCGGCAAGAAGCCGGTGGTCGGTCGTCAGGCCAGCCACGCCAACAACGTGACCTCGCGCCGGTTCGAGCCGAACCTGCAGCGCATTCGCGCCGTCATCGACGGCGCCGTCCGCCGCGTCCGGGTCTGCACCCGGTGCATCCGATCGAACAAGGTGGTCAAGGCCGCCTGATGGCCTCCCCGCTCGTTCCGGTATCAACGACGGACGCCCCGGCCGCCATCGGCCCCTACAGCCAGGCCATCCGGGCCGGGGATTTTCTCTACGCCTCGGGTCAGATTCCCCTCGACCCGACGACCGGCACGTTGACCGAGGGCGGCATCACCGCCCAGACCCACCAGGTCCTTCAGAACCTGGGCGCCGTCCTTAAAGCGGCGGGGGTCTCGTTCGACCGTGTCGTCAAGACCACGGTGTACCTCGCCGACATGGGCGACTTCACGGCGATGAACGAGGTCTACGCCGGCTACTTCAAGGCCCCGGCGCCCGCGCGCGCCACCATCCAGGCGGCGGGCCTCCCCCGCAACGTCCGCGTCGAAATCGACGTGGTGGCGTACCTGGCATAAAACGACGGATTCACAACGAGGACTGGAGGCGGGCTCCCCACTCGACCACCGGGTGGGTGCCCGGCTTCGCCGGGCGCGCGTGATCGGTCGAAGGGGCAGACGTAAGAGTTCGAGTCAATGGGCCGGCTCTTACGTCTGCCCCTTCGACCGATCACGCCTGCCGCCGGAGGCGGCAGCCACCCCTTGGACACGTTCGGAGAATGCATTCCTCCCAGCTCTCCAGTGCTCCTGTGCACGTGATCATCGCGCGGTCCGTTCCACCGCCAGCACCCCATCCACACCCTTCAGGCTCTTGACCACACGGTCGAGGTGTTTGAGGTCGGTGATCTCCACCGTCATGCGGATCGAGCCGCGCGCGTCGGCGTCGGTCGTGGCCTCGACATCGCGGATGTTCGTGTTGATGCCCGACACACGCGCCGTCACGTCGGCCAGGATGCCCTTCCGGTCGGCCACGTGCAGCTTGAGCCGCACCACGTAGGGCGCGGCATCGCCGCCCTTGTCCCATTCCACGTCGATGCGCCGTTCCGGGTCGTACAGCAGGTTGACGACGTTGGGACAGGCGGCCGAGTGCACCGACACGCCCTTGCCCCGCGTGATGTAGCCCACGATCTTTTCGCCGCGAATCGGATTGCAGCACCGCGCGCGGAACACCATCAGGTCGTCGATGCCCTTGACCTTGATCTTCGCCTCGCCGCCGCCCAGCACGCGCTTGACGACGCTGGCGATGGCGCCGTCGGGCGGCCGCTCGCGCAGCGCCTCGGCGCCCACCAGCTTCGCCAGCACCGCCCGCGCCGTCGTCTTGCCGTACCCGATCGCGGCGTACAGATCGTCGGGGCGCGGCAGCCCGATCTCGGCGCCGGCCTTGGCGAGCGCCTCGGGTTCCACCAGCGCCTTGTCGATGTTGTAGCGGCGCACGTCCTTCTCGAACAGCCGCTTGCCCAGCTCGATGCTGCGGACCTTCTCCTGCGCCTGGATGAAGTGCTTGATCTTGTTGCGTGCGCGCGAGGTCTGCACAAACGTCAGCCAGTCGCGGCTGGGCGTGTGCCCGCTCTGCGTGAGGATCTCGACGATGTCGCCGTTGGACAACCGCGTGCGCAGCGGCACCATCCGGCCGTTGATGCGCGCGCCGACGCACTGATGGCCGACGTCGGTGTGAATCGCGTAGGCGAAGTCCACCGGCGTGGCCCCCTGCGGCAGTGATTTCACCTCGCCCTTGGGCGTGAAGATGTAGACCTCGTCGGGGTACAACTCGATGCGCAGGTTCTGCAGGAACTCCGTGGGGTCGCGCACTTCCTGCTGCGTCTCGAGCAACTGGCGCAGCCAGGCGAACCGGTGCTCGTCGGCCTGCGCGCCCACCCGGCCTTCCTTGTACTTCCAGTGCGCGGCGATGCCTTCTTCGGCGACCTGATGCATCTCTTCGGTGCGGATCTGCACCTCGAACGGCGTGCCGCGCCCGCCCACCACCGACGTGTGCAGCGACTGGTAGCCGTTGGGCCGCGGCATCGCGATGAAATCCTTGAAGCGGCCGCTGACCGGCGTCCACGTCTGGTGGATGATGCCCAGGATGCTGTAACAGTCCTTGATGCTCGCCGTCACCACGCGCAGCGCGATGAAGTCGTACACCTGGTCCAGCGTCATGTTGTCGCGGCGCCGCAGCTTCTGCTCGATCGACCACAGGCGCTTGATGCGGCCGTCGATGGAGATGACCGGCACCTGCGCGTCGGCCAGCTTGGCCGCCAGCGTGGCCCGCAGCTCCCCCATCAGGGTCTCGGCCACCTTGCGGCGTGATTCCACCTGCGCGCGCAACGACGCGTAGGCCTGCGGTTCGAGGTGGCGGAACGCCAGCTCCTCCAGCTCGTTCTTGACCTTGCTCATGCCCAGGCGGTTGGCGATGGGCGCGTAGATGTCGCGGGTCTCCTGGGCGATGCGCTGGCGCCGGTCCTCGGGCAGGTGGTCGAGCGTCCGCATGTTGTGCAGGCGGTCGGCCAGTTTCACCATGATGACGCGCACATCGTCGACCATGGCCAGCAGCATCTTGCGGAAGTTTTCGGCCTGGCGTTCCTCGCTGGACGAAAACTGCAGGCCCGACAGCTTGGTGACCCCCTCGACGACGTGGGCGACCTCCTCGCCGAACAGCTCCCGGACCTTCTCGATGGAGTTCGGGGTGTCCTCCACGATGTCGTGGAGCAGGCCGGCGGCCACCGCCACCACGTCCAGGCGCTGGTCGGCCAGCAGGTCGGCCACCTCCAGCGGATGCACCAGATAGGGCTCCCCCGAGCGCCGGACCTGCCCCTTGTGTTCGTAGGCGGAAAACACGTAAGCCCGGCGAAGGAGCTCGGTGTCGGCGTCCGGATGTGCCTTCCGGACCTTGTCGATGAGGTCTTCGAACCTAATCATGCGGGCGGTGTCTAACCTAGAGGGAAGGATACCCCGGCGCGCCTTGACGGTCGTTTTCGGGGTTCATATACTGACGCGGTTTCGGCCAATTCCGCCCGTTCAGAGGGACTTTCAATGCACTCTCGCTACCGCTCGCTTCGTGTTTTCGCCCTGGTGCTGCTGGTCGCCGTGTCGGCCTCGGCGTGCGGCAAGTACTCCATCGGCAACCTGCGCATGTTGATGGCCTTCAAGGAGGGCAACGGCTTGTACGGCAAGGGCGACTTCGCCAATGCCGCCAAGAGCTACGAGGAAGCCGTCACCCACAATCCCGACTTCGGGATCGTGTATTTCTTCCTCGCCAACTCCTACGACAACATGTTCAAGCCCAGCCGCAAGGGCGAGCCGGAGAACGACGCGTATCTGCACAAGGCGGTCGAGAACTACAACAAGGCCATCCAGGTCATCAAGGACGACGAGCCCTCCGGCCCGCAAATCCGCAAGCTGGCCTATGAATACCTGATCGCGGCCTACGGGCCGGACAAGCTGGACGACTTCGCCCAGGCCGAGCCCATCGGCAAGCGCCTGATCGAGATGGAACCCAACGAGCCGGGCAACTACCGGACGATGGGCGACCTCTACGAAAAGCAGGGCCTGTACGAGCAGGCTGAGCAGTACTTCCTCAAGTCGGTGGAAGTCAGCCCGAACGACCCGCTCGGGTACCAGATCCTCGCGGGCTACTACAACCGCCAGGCCAACTTCGAAAAGACCATGGAAGCCTGGGAACAGCGCGCCAAGATTGAGCCGAACAACCCGGAGGCGCACCACACGATCGCCCACTGGCTCTGGGAAAAGGCCTTCAAGGACTACACGATCACGACCGCGCAGAAGCGCGCCTACATCGAGCGCGCGCTGGCGGCCGAAGATTCGGCGCTCGCCCTGCACGCCGACTACATCGAGGCGCTGACCTACAAGAACATCCTGCTCCGCATGAAGGCCAACATGGTCCGCGACCGCAAGGAAATCGACGCGCTGATTGCTGAGGCCGACCGGCTCCGCAACCGGGCCATGGAGCTCCAGAAGCAGCAGGCCGGGGGCGGCGGCATCTAGGCCCTCCCGTCCAACAATCGCCTCTCACGGGCGCGCTCAGGGGTTCCTGGGCGCGCCCGTTTTCTTTGTACCGGGCCGGTCGGGGTTTGAACGGACAGGTTCAGCGGTTCAGGGGTGCCTGGGTTCTGGGGTTCTGGTTCATGGGTTCATCGGTTCATGGGTTCGGGGTTCTGGGTTCATCGGTTCGGGGCCCGGTGCCGCGGCCGGCGGGTCAGAAGCCCACGCCCTGCAGGCTCAGCACCAGGAACCGCGGAACCCGAGAACCCATGAACCCATGAACCCATGAGCCCATGAACCCAGGAACCCCTGAACCACCTGCCGGCGCCCGCTCGATCCCCCTGTACAAAAGAAAACGCGCCCCGGTCCGAAGACCGAGGCGCGTGTGTGTGGAACGGGTGGAGCGGCGGAGGCTTAGTTGCCGCCGGCGGCGGCCTGCCGCATGCCGTCGGTGACGATCCCGACCTTGGTCACGCCGGCGCCGGACGCCGCGTCGATGATGGCCACGATTTCGCCGTAGCGGACCGAGCCGTCACCGATGATGAAGACCGTCTTCTCCTTGCGGGTCTCGAAGACCGTCCGCAGGTGTTCCTGCAGCGCCATGATGCCGATCTCGGTCTTGTTGACCGTGAGGCGGCGGTCGGCGCCGTATTCGATGACGATCTGCGACAGGTCGGCCGCGGCGCTGGGCGCCTTGTTGACCTCGAGGGGCAGGTTGATGTCCTGGCCCTTCTGGGTGAGCGGCAGCGCGGCGATGAAGATGACCAGCAGCACGAGCAGGACGTCGATGAGCGGCGTCACGTTCATGTCGGCCGAGGCTTCGGCCTTGGAGACCTGCTGAACCTTCTCCGCGCCGTGGTGCATGTGGGCGTGAGACATTACTGGCCTCCCCCTTCAACGTTCCCGCCGCGCTTCTCGGTGATCAGCCCGACGGTCTCGATGCTGGCGGCGCGCAGCGCGTCCATCATCTTCATGATGGCCGAGTACGGCGCGTCCTTGTCCCCCTTGAGATAGACGATCTTGTCCGCCTTGGTCTCGAGGGTCGCCTGCAACCGCGCCACGACTTCCGCCTCCGGCAGCTCGATCGCGTTGACGTACAGCTTGCTGTTGGCATCGATGTGCACGACCGTCTGGTCCGCCGTATCCGGCTTGTCGCCGGAATTGTCGGCCTCAGGCAGCGCCACGTCGACGCCCTTCTGCATCATCGGCGCAATCAGCATGACGATGATGAGCAGCACGAGCATGACGTCGACCAGCGGCGTGACGTTGATGTCTGATTTGGGGCCGCCTTTGGCGCCCCCAACGTCCATCGACATGGGTTACTCCCCTTTGACTTTCGTGACCGGTGCCTACGCCGTCTTCTTGATGAAGTAGTCGACCAGCTCCGACGACGAGTTGTCCATCTCGACGTTGAAGTATTCGAGGTGGCCGGTGAAGTAGTTGTAGAGCCACACGGCCGGGATGGCCACGACCAGGCCCAGCGCCGTTTCGATGAGCGCTTCCGAGATACCGGCCGAGACGGCGCCCAGACCCGCCGACCCCGTGCTGCCGATGCCGGCGAACGCGTTGATGACGCCGACGACCGTGCCGAGCAGACCGACGAACGGCGCCGTCGCGCCGATGGTGGCCAGCGCCGGGATGCCCTTCTTCAGGTCGTTCGCGGTGAGCGCCGTGGCGCGCTGAATGGCGCGGCGCACGGTGTCGACCAGGTCGTCACGCGTGAGGTTGGCGCCCGAGTCCACCTGGAACTGGTACTCCTGCAGGCCCGCGAGCACGACCTTGGCGAGGTGGCTGTACTGGTAGGTCTTCGACTGCGAGACGGTCAGCGCGTCCTTCAGGCGGCCTTCCTTGAGGTGCTTCGCGACCTGCGGGGCATAAAGCTTCGACTGCTTCTTGGCCTGCGAGAACGTGTAGTAGCGCTCAATGGCCACACCGAACGACCACATCGACATGAAAACCAGGATGAACGCGACGGCCTTCGCGACGAAGCCCATCTGTTCCCACATGTGCATCAGATCCATCTCACCCATGAACAGCCTCCGAAACGTGACGATACGAACCGAACTGTGAACGACTCTGGAAACCCGATCGCGACTACTGCAGCGTGAAGTTGACCGTGACGGTCATGATGACCGGCACCTTCTGCCCGTTGAGCTCGGTCGGCGTGAACACCCACTGTTTGACGGCCTCGAGCGCCGCCTGGTCGAGCAGGGCGACCGGGCGGATGACGCGGGCATCCGTCACGCGGCCATCCACACCAATCGTGGCCTCGATGATCACGATGCCCTGCACACGCGCCGACTGCGCAATCGGCGGGTAGATCGGGTTGACGTGCTTGATC
>CAYYFE010000003.1:0-33326 GCA_964471115.1 uncultured Solibacteraceae bacterium | reverse complement strand
TCCTTGATCTGGCCGCCCACACGCACCGGCTGCGCCGGCGGCGGAGGAGGCGGCGGCGGCGCAGGAATGCCGCCCACGACGCCACCCACGGCGCCGCCGGGAATGCCGCCGGCCACACCGCCGACGACCCCAATCGAACCGGCCGCCGGACGCGGCGGAGGCTCAGGCGTAATTTCCTTGGGCGCCTCGATGGGCGCGGCCGCCGGGTTCACATCCGGCGTGGGCGCCACAGGCTGCGGCGCCGCCGGCGGAGGCGGCGGAGGGGGAGGCGGGGGCGGAGGCGGCGGCAACGCCACAAACGCCATCACCGACTGCGGCGTCGGCAACACATCAGACGCCAACAGCGGAATCACGACCATCGCACCAAGCGCAATGGTGTGCACCAGAATCGACAGCGGCACGGTGTACCACTGTTTGGTTCCCACCCGAACGCTGGGATCGGTCACGTCGCCGAACATCTCACGTGGCACGCGGATACCTCCTGCAAAGGCCGGGATTATAGCCCAAACTGGCCTGTGATCTGGTTAGACACCGGGTTCCCGAAAATGGCCCGAAAAATCCTTCCGCACCGTCAGCGCGCCCTCCAGCCCCATGCCGCCGGTCAGGAACACCCGGATGCCCTGCTCCACCGTCAGCTCCGGAAACCGCAGCCGCTCGGGCGGGCACACGATGACGTCTCCCAGATACAGATGATTGGTCGGGACATAGACCGCCGCATACATCCGCGGCCCCTGGCCGTCATCCACCGTGAACTCGCGGGTCAGAAAACCCAGCAGGAACCCCTTGGCGGCATCCTCCACCATGACCACCCGCTTGAACCCGAATTCGTTGTCGGGGGAAAACGCCAGAATCAGCTGCTTGACCGGGGCGTAAACAGTACGAAACACCGGCACGTGCATCAGGATCTGCTCGCCGCGCCCCAGAATCCGCCGGCCAATCACGTTGGTGGCCACCACGCCGATGAGCAGCACGATGAGCAGGGTCGTCACCAGCCCGAGGCCCGGCACGGTCGTGCCCAGCCAGCGCGCGTACAGCCCCTGCGTGAGGCCGTCCACCACCCGGAACATCCAGACGATGGCTGCCACACTGACGACCAGCGGCACGGTCACGAAGAATCCGGTCAGAAAGGACCGACGAAGCCAGGGCACGGGATGGCGCGACTATACCGCGTTCAGCGACCACCACAACACCGCGGCCAGCGCGAGGCGGTACCACGCGAAGACATCGAGCCGGTGGCTGACGAGGTACTTGAGGAGGAACGCCACCGCGGCGTAGCCGACCAGGGCCGACGTGGCGAACCCCACGACGAAGAGCTGCGCGTCACCAGGCGCCAGCACCACGTGACGCAGCCCCAGCAGTTCCTCGGCCCCCGCGCCGGCAATGGCCGGCACACTCATCACGAACGCAAACCGCGCGGCGGCGATCCGGTTCAGGCCCAGCAGCATGCCGGCCGTGATCGTCGCGCCCGACCGTGAGACGCCGGGAAACAACGCACACACCTGCGCGACGCCAATCAGACCGGCGCCCACCAGGGTCAACGTCGCCTCGGTTCCGGTGCGCGCCGGCAGGCGCTCCACCAGGAACAACAACAACGCGCCGATCACCAGCGTGTACGACACCACACGCGGATCGCGGAACGATTCGAACCAGTCCTTGAGGGTGAGACCGACGATGACGATGGGAATGGTGGCGGCGACGACCAGCCAGATCCGGCGGGCATCCGGCGTCAGGCGGCCCGACAACGCGTCGGGCACGGCCCGGACCATGGCCAGCAGGTCCGCGCGGAAGAACCAGACGACCGCCGCGAGCGTGCCGAGGTGGCACGCCACGTCGAACGGCAGCCCAAGCGCGCCGGCGTCCCACCCGAACGCCCAGCGCGCCAGGATGAGGTGGCCCGAACTGGAGACGGGCAGGAACTCGGTGAGTCCCTGCACCACCCCCAGGACGGCCGCCTCGAACAGAGTCACGTACTACGACTTGGCTTTGGCGCGGGTGCGCGCCGCCGCGCCGGCCGCCGTGGGCGCCGGTTTGGTCAGCAGGATGGCGATGGCCGCGGCGATGAACACCGTGGAATACGTGCCGCTGATGATGCCGACGAGCATCGTGAAGGCGAAGCCTTCCAGCGCCTCGCCGCCGTAGAAATACAGCCCGGCGACCGCCAGGAACGTGGTGCCGGCGGTGATGATCGTGCGCGAGAGCGTCTGGTTCACGCTGGTGTTGACCAGCGGCTCGAGCGCGTCCTTGCGCATCAGCCGCGCGTTTTCACGCACGCGGTCGAAGATGACGATCGTGTCGTTCACCGAGTACCCGGTCATCGTCAACAACGCGGCGATGATGTTGAGCGACAGTTCATAGCCGAACCAGTTGAGGAAAACGAGCACGATGATGACGTCGTGCAGCGTGGCCACGATGGCGCCCACGGCGAACGTGAAGCGGAACCGCAGGCCGATGTAGATCATGATGCCGGCCAGCGCGGTCAACGTGGCGTAGATTCCCTTGCGCTGCAGGTCCTGCCCGACGACCGGACCGACGATTTCGGTGCGCTGGCGGGTGAACGTGCCGAGGTTGGCGTTGCGCAGCGCCTCTTCCGCGCGCGTGGCCGCGTCGTCGATGGCCTGTCCCTCGCCGCCCTGCGCCTGCGGCAGCCGGATGAGGATCTCGTTCCGCTCCTCCGGGCCGTACCGCTGCACGGTTTCCTCGCCGGGCAGCGAGGCAATGGCGGTGCGCACGGCGTCTTCGGTGACCGGCTGCGCGAAGCGGACGACCAGCGCGGTGCCGCCCGCGAAGTCGACGCTGAGCTTCGGCCCGCCCTGCGCGATGATCTGGCCGATGCCGGCGACGATGACCACCGCCGAGAGCGCGATGGCGTGCCACCGCCACTTGATGAAGTTGAAGTTGGTCTTGCTCAGAATCTGCATGACGGGGTCCGACTAGATGCTCAGCTTCGCCGTGCCCGGCTTGCGCGACAGCGACAGCTCGAAGAGCGTGCGCGAGGCGAAGACGGCCGTGAAGACGTTGGAAATGAGTCCGAAGAACAGCGTCGTGGCGAAGCCGCGAATCGGACCGGTACCGAACTGGAAGAGGAACGCCGCGGCGATGAGCGAGGCGATGTGGGTGTCGAGAATGGTCACGAACACGCGGTCGAAGCCGGCCGCCACGGCCTGGCGCGGCCCCTTGCCGTTGGCCAGTTCCTCGCGGATGCGCTCGAAGATGAGCACGTTGGAGTCGACGCCCATGCCGATCGTCAGGATGAAGCCGGCGATGCCGGGCAGCGTCATGACCGCGCCGAGGTACGCCATGAAGCCGAGCAGCACCATCAGGTTGAGCGTGATGACGAGCACCGCGTTCACGCCGGCCATGCGGTAGTAGAGGACCATGAAGATGGCCACCAGGATGAGGCCGGCCACCGAGGCCTGCACGCCCGAGTCAATCGAGTCCTGGCCCAGGCTGGGCCCCACCGACGATTCGTACTGCGGCGTGAGCGACGCGGGCAACGCGCCCGAGCGCAGCACCATGGCCAGGTCGGCCACTTCCTGCTGCGTGAACGTGCCGGTGATCTGACCGTCGGTGGTGATGCGGCCTTCCAGCACGGGCGCCGATTCCACGCGGTTGTCGAGGATGATGGCGAGCTGCCGGCCGATGTTGGCGCCGGTGATTTCGCCGAACCGGCTGGCGGCATCGGCCGAGAGGGTGAAGCTGACGGCCGGCTGGTTGAACTGGTCGACCGTGGCGCGCGCGGTGCGCAGGTCGTTGCCGGTCACGGCCGCCAGGCGGCGCACCAGGTAATACGACGCCGTGGCCGGCTGGCCGGGCACCGACGTGGACACGCCCTGCACCACTTCGAGGTCGGGCGGCACGACGCCGCCGGTCGAGGCGAGCAGCGTGGCCTGATCGGGCGCCGGGCCCTGCTCGACGAGCTTGAGTTCGAGCACGGCCGTCCGGCCGATCATCTCCTTGGCGCGCGGGATGTCGGTGACGCCCGGCAGCTGCACCATGATCTGGTTGCCCTCGTTGCCGTAGGGCGCCACGATGGGTTCGGACACGCCGAGTTCATTGACGCGGCGGTCGATCGTCTGGATGGCCTGCGCCACCGCTTCACGGCGCCGGTCGATCTCGACGTTTGGCTTCATCCGGAAGGTGTACGACCCGCCGACGCCGCTCTCGCGGTCGAAGTTCGCGCTCACCTGGTCCTGCGCCAGCTGGCGGAACTGCGCGTCGCGATCGGGCGCCACGCCTTCGACGACAAACGTCGTGAGCGAGGTGGGCCGCACGGCCGACGCCGTGATGCCGGCGGCGGTCATCTGCTGCTGCAGCAACGCCGCGGTGTTTTCGGTGTCGTAGGTCAACGCCTCCTCGGTGTTGACCCGCATCACCATCTCGATGCCGCCCTTGAGGTCGAGCCCGAGCTTGAGCCGCTCCTGCGGCGGGTAAAACGCCGCCACGGCCAACCCGGCCGCGGCCAGCGTGGCCACTACTTTCCAACGAAGGTTCTTGTACATGTCTTAGAGCCCACCGGCGTCCTTGACCACCGGATCCTGTCCCTGATACCCGCCGACGGCGGCGCGCGCCACTTCGATGCGCACCTTCTCGGCAATCTGAATCTGCACCGACGCGTCGGTCAGTTTCGTGATTTGTCCATAGATCCCGCTGGTGGTGATGACCTTGTCCCCCACCTGCAGGCCGTTCTGGAACTCCTGAATCTTCTTCTGTCGCCGCCGCATTGGCAACAGGACGAGCAGATAGAAGATGCCCAGCATGAGCACAAACGGGAACAGCTGGACCCAGATGCTGGGCTGGCCGCCCTGGGGCGGCGCGGCAAAGCCAAAAACGAGTGGAAGTGTCTGTAAATCAGGCATTTAGGGCACGTGTTGGCGGGTGAAAGTGTGGAGGAACGCTTGCCTCAACTCGTTGAAGGTTCCGAACTCAATAGCCTTCCGAATCGACCGCATGGTGTCAAGGTAAAAGTACAGATTGTGGATGGAGTTGAGCGTGGCCGCCGTCATCTCCCCCACCATATATAGATGACGCAGGTAGGCCCGGGTATGCCGCCGGCAGGTCGGGCAGCCGCACTCCGGGTCCGGGGGGCTGAAGTCCTCGGCATACCGGGCGTTCTTGATGGCGATGATGCCCCGGCGGGTCAATAACTGCCCGTTCCGGGCGTTCCGGGTCGGCAGGACGCAGTCGAACATGTCGATGCCCCGGGCCACACATTCAAACAGGTCATCGGGCATCCCCGTGCCCATGAGGTACCGGGGCCGGTCGGCCGGCAGCTGGGCCGCCGTATGGGCCACCACCTCATACATGAGGTCGGGCGGCTCCCCCACCGACAAGCCGCCGATGGCGTAGGCGTCAAAGCCGACCTCGAGCGTCCCGGCCACGCTGCGGTCGCGCAGGTCGAGGTGGGTGCCGCCCTGGATGATGCCGAACTGCGCCTGCCCGGGCGTGGCGCGCGGAACGCCGGTGGCCGCGCCGGACTGCAGCGCGAGGAACCGATCGCGGCCGCGCCGCGCCCAACGCAACGTCCGCGCCATCGCGGCTTCGACCACCGCGCGATCGGCCGGCCACGGCGCGCATTCATCGAAGATCATCGCGATGTCCGATCCGAGTCGCGCCTGGATGTCGACGACCGACTCGGGTGTCAGCAGGTACTGGCGTCCGTCGATGTGTGATCGGAACGCGGCGCCGTCTTCGGTGATCGTGCGGCGCGAGGCCAGGCTGAACACCTGGTAGCCGCCTGAGTCGGTGAGGATGGGTTTGTCCCACCCCATGAACCGGTGCAGGCCGCCGGCGCGCGCGATCAGTGCGTCGCCCGGACGCAGGTGCAGATGGTACGTGTTGGCGAGGATGATGTCCGGATCAAGCGCGTCCACCTGATCAAACGCCAACCCCTTGATCGCCGCGCGTGTGCCGACCGGCATGAACGCCGGCGTCTCAATCACGCCGTGCGGCAGCCGCAGCTGACCGCGGCGCGCCGCGCCGTCGGTGGCGGTGATCGTGAAGCGCAGATCGGCAGACACACCGATAGCCTATAATGCCTGCACCTTGAAGCGACTGCGGATCGGGATCGTGTATGGCGGACGTTCGGGCGAACATGAAGTCTCGATCGCCTCGGCCGCCGCGGTGTTCGCCAATCTCGATCGGAAGAAGTACGAACCCGTCGCCATCCGGATTGAAAAGGACGGACGCTGGGTGTTGTCCGACCGTCCGCCGTCGGCGCCGTCGGCCGCCGAAGTGATCGAACAGATGCGCGACGCGTCGCGTGTGCGCGGCGGACGGGAAGTGCTGCTGCCGCCGCGGCCGGGCGACGACACGCTCGTGCTCGTGGACCGCCGCCCGGCGCGTGAAGGCGAAGACGCCGTCGCGGTTCTCACCGGCCTGGGCCTGGACGTCATCTTCCCGGTGCTGCACGGCCCGTACGGCGAAGACGGCACGATGCAGGGCCTGCTCGAGCTGGCGGGCATTCCGTACGTCGGGTGCGGCGTGCTGGCGTCGGCGGTCGGCATGGACAAGGCCGTGATGAAGGTGGTCTTCCAGGCCGCGGGGCTCACGGTCGCGCCGTGGGTGGTCGTCCGCCGGCGCGCGTGGGACACCGACCGCGACGCGCTGGTGGCCCGGATCAACAAGACGCTGGCGTGGCCGCTGTTCGTCAAACCCGCGAACCTGGGTTCGAGCGTCGGCATCTCGAAGGTGAAGTCCGCCGACGCCCTGGACGCCGCCGTCGCCCTCGCGCTCGGGTTTGATCCCAAAGTGGTGGTGGAATCGGCCGTGGCCGGCGCGCGCGAGATCGAGTGCGCCGTGCTGGGCAACGAAGACGCCCAGGCCTCGGTGCCCGGCGAGATCATTCCCGACGGCGAGTTCTACGATTACGACGCGAAGTACATCCGCAGCGGCTCGCGCACCATCGTCCCCGCCGATCTGCCCGCGGCGCTCGTCGGCGACATCCAGCGGCAGTCGCTCGTCGCGTTTGATGCGATCGAAGGATCGGGCCTGGCGCGCGTGGACTTCCTGCTCGGCGCCGACGGCACGCTGGTGATCAACGAGATCAACACGATGCCGGGCTTCACCACGATCAGCATGTATCCGAAATTGTGGGGCGCCAGCGGCGTCGCCTACGAAGCGCTGATCGATCGGCTCATCACCCTCGCGCGCGATCGCCACGCGACGCAGCAGCAGCGCCGCATCTCCGCATTCTGATCACACACGGCACGCGGGTTTTGACACTCGCGTGCATTTTGTGCTTGACACCCCCATATCTCATCCCTAATCTACATCTTGCGTGACGAGGAACCACTCAGCCCATCTATTGGGTACGGTTCGGAAGACGCCCAGACCGACGAACGGACTGGTGTGCGGGTGCGGCCGAGGGCCGGCACCCGTTTTTTGTAGACCGTGAGACGGTCGACCAGATGCCAGGTGCGTGAAGTTGTCCGCGCCTGCCACGAGGCGAGAGCGCCACACCGCGGGTCCGCGCGCCGAAAGGCCGCGACGCTGCAGCGAGGAAGAGCTCACGCGATCCCACACTGAAGGGGGGGACACCACATGGCCAAGAAGGCAGCCAAGAAGGCAGCGAAGAAGGGCGGCAAGAAGCGCTAAGCGCGCTCTTCCACCTTTTAAGAGAAAAGGGGGCGACTGTCGCCCCCTTTTTTTTATTTGAGCGTGACGCCGTCCCAGATGCGGATGCGGTCGATGGTGTCGCCCAGCGACAGGCGATCGACGACGTCCATGCCGCGCACGACGCGCCCGAAAACGGTGTACCGGCCGTCCAGGTGCGGCTGCGGCGAGTGGGTGATGAAGAACTGGCTGCCGCCGGTGTCCGCCCACGACAGCGCCATCCCCACGGTGCCCCGCGTGTAGGGCAGCGGGCTCAGTTCATCCACGATGGCGTACCCGGGGCCGCCGACGCCGTCGCCGCGCGGGTCGCCGGTCTGGACCACGAAGTTCGGCACCAGCCGGTGGATGCGCAGTCCGTTGAAGAATCCCGTTCGCGCCAGATCGATGAAGTTCCGCGACGTCAGCGGCGCCTCCACCACGTTGAGTTCGATTTCGATGACGCCGAGCCGGGTCTCGATCAACGCCACCGGCGAAAACTCGGGGTGCAGCAGCGCCGCCGACTCGAAGAAATCGACCGGGTGCCGCAGCGGGGCCGGCCGGGCGGCCTGCGCGTCGCCGCCCAGCAGCTGCGCGGCGCGGACGCGCACGGCCCAGTCCCGATCCTCGAGCGCCCGTCGCACCAGGGCCTCGGCCTCGGGGCCGCCGATGGCATGCGCCGCCGCCACGGCGGCCGCGCGCGCGTCGAACGCGGCGTCACTCAGCCCCCGCTCGTACGCGGCGGTCAACGCGGCGACGGCGCCGTCGAGCTTCTGACGACCAATCAGGCCGGCCGCCGTCGACCGGAGCGCGAAGTCCGGCGCCTTGAGCGCCTCCAGCAGACGGGTGGACAGATCCGGCGCCCCCACACGGACCAGCGCCGTCAGCGCGGGTCCGCGGACGCGCTGGTCCTGATCCTCGCTGGCCTCGATCAGCGCGGTACGCACACGGTCGGGCTCCAGGCCGCCGTAGGCGGTGGCCAGCGCCGCGCGGACACTCCACTCACGGTCGGGCGGCAGGCTGGAGACCACGATGAGGAACGCGTCGGGGTCGACACGCGCCGCCGCCGTCACGGCGGCCGCCCTGACGACCGGGTGTCTGTCGGTGAATCGATCGACCAGCACCTCGAACGCGCGCGCGTCGCGCGTCGCCCCCAGCGCCTCAATCACTTCGAGGGTCACCGTCACCGGCAGCTCACGCGCCGCCAGCACCTCGAGCAACGTCGTGACACCCTCGGGGGCGTCGGGCCGGCCCAGCGCGCGAATCGCGGCCACGCGGACACGGGCGTCCGCCGCGGCGTCGAGTGCGAACCGCCGGGCCAGCGGCCACACGGCCGGCTGCCCCGCCAGGCCGCGAATCGCCAGGGCCGTCGTGTAGACACCGGCGGATCGCGCCAACGTCTCGAGCGCGGGCCGCGCGCGTTCATCGCCGCTGCGCTGCAGCGCCCAGGCCACCGGCCACCAGCGGCTGACCGGCTGCGAGCGGTCGTCGAGCGCCACCGCCGCCAGGGCGTCGTAGTGTCTCAGCCGCACGAGCGCGAACAAGGCCAGCCGGCAGGCCTCGACCTCTGCCGACTGCGGCGCTTCATCGTCGGGCGCGATGGGCGCCAGGAGCGGCCCGCAGCCCTTGAACGCCGCTGCCACGGCGTTGGCCGGGGTGACCCAGGGGTCACGGGGTCCGCCGATCTGCGTGGCGATGAGTCCCAGTGCTTCGGCGGCGCGGCCGCGGACGGTCACGTCGGCGTCGGTCAGAGCCGTGCGCAGCGCGCCTTCGGCCGACGGGCGGCCCAGCAGTCCCAGCGCAAACGCCGCCTGCGCGCGAACGGCCGGGTCGGCATCCGCCAGGAGCGGCAGCACCACATCCACGCCCTCCGGCAGGCCCACGCGTCCAACGGCCAGCGCAGCGCGCCGGCGCACGCCCGCGTCGGTATCGGCCACCAGCACGCGCAGGTCCGCGCGCGCGTCGGCGGGATCGGCCAGCCACCGCTGCGCCTCGAGCCGCAGGATCCACGCGACGCGCTGATCGAGCGGAATCACCGGCGCCTGGCGCGCAGGGGCCTGCGCCGGCGGCGCGCTCGCGCATCCGGCCAGCGCCACGCCCAGCAGCACCGCGCACACGCCCCGCACGCGCATCACTCGGTCAATCCTCAATCCCCAATCCTCAATCCTCAATCCTCAATCCGTCCATCCTACCCGACTGTTATACTCGCGCCGCCGTGGAGTTCCGCTACCTCGCCATCGAAGGTCCGCCCGGCCTGGGCAAGTCGCTGCTGGCCGAACGGCTCGGCGCGCGGCTGGATGCCACCGTGGTGCTCGACGATCGCGACAATCCGTTTCTGACCGATCTGTACGCCGGCCGCGCCGGCGCCGCGTTCCAGACCCAGCTGTTCTTCGCGCTCGGGCGCCACCGGCAGCAGCTCACGCTGCGCCAGGGGGATCTGTTCAGCCAGCTCACGGTGTGCGACTACCTGTTCGAACGGGACCGCATCTACGCGCACCTGACCCTCGACGACAACGAACTGTTCCTCTACCAGCGGCTCTACGACCTGCTCGCGCGCGATCTGCCGACACCCGACCTGGTGATCTACCTGCAATCGCCCACCGACGTCCTGCGGCGGCGCGTCCGCGGCCGCACGCGCGACGACGCCGAGACGCCGTGGCCGAACGACGACTACCTCGCGGAAATCAACGAGGCCTACAACCACTTCTTCTTCCATTACGCCGCGACACCGCTGCTGGTCGTGGAGACCTCGCAGTTCGATCTGTCGTGGGGCGACGAGGCGCTGGAGGATCTCCTGCGCCAGATCCGCTCGATGGGCCGGGGCACCCGGTACTACGTGCCGCGCGCCTGAGGGCGCCGGCCGCTGGTGTTACAGTTGCACCTATGGCGTGGTTCAAGAAGACGCGCAAACCCATCGAGCCGGCCGGGGACAAGTCGAGCCGCGTGCCTGAAGGGCTCTGGGTGAAGTGCCCGACCTGCGGTCAGGTCATCTACAACAAGGAATTGGTCGCCAACCTCCAGGTGTGCCCGAAGTGCGCGCACCACTTCCGCATGAACGCGGCCGACCGTCTCTCGATGTTGTTCGACGACGGGCAGTGGACGGAACATGATGCGGACCTCCGCTCGACCGACCCGCTGACCTTCACCGACACCAAACCGTACCGCGCGCGGCTCGAGGCCAGCATCAAGGCCACCGGACGCAACGACGCGGTCGTGACGGCCACCGGCACCATCGCCGGCATTCCCACCGTGGTGGCCGCGATGGAGTACGCGTTCATCGGCGGCAGCATGGGCGTGGTGGTCGGCGAGAAGATCACCCGCGCGATCGAGATGGGCCTCGCCCAGCGTGGTCCGGTCATCGTCGTGTGCTGTTCGGGCGGCGCGCGGATGATGGAGGGCACGTTGTCGCTGATGCAGATGGCGAAGATCAGCGCGGCGCTGGGCCGCCTGGATCGCGCGGGCCTGCCGTACCTGTCGATCATGACCGACCCCACCACGGGCGGTGTGACGGCCAGCTTTGCGATGCTCGGCGACCTGAACATCGCCGAACCGAAGGCGCTGATCGGGTTCGCGGGTCCCCGCGTGATCGAACAGACGATTCGCCAGAAACTGCCCGAAGGGTTCCAGCGCAGCGAGTTCCTGCTCGAAAAGGGCATGATCGACCTCATCGTGGACCGCCGCGAGATGCGGTCGACCGTCGCCCACAGCCTGCGGCTGTTGATGGGGCTGCCGCCACTCACCACCGCGTAGGCCTCGTGTCGGCGCGCGAGTGGCTGTTCACGCTGGAGGCGGTCGGCATCAAGCTGGGCCTGTCCCAGATCACCACGCTGCTCGACCGGCTGGGGCGCCCCGAACGGGCGTTCCGCACGATCACCGTCGCAGGCACCAACGGCAAGGGATCGGTGACGGCGCTGATCGACGCCGGGCTGCGCGCGGCGGGCGTGCGCACCGGACGATACACGTCCCCGCATCTGTGCGCCATTGAAGAACGCATCGTCATCAACGGCCTCGCGGTGACGCCGGCACGGTTCGACGCGCTGGCGGAGCGCATCCGGGATGCCGCCGGGGCGCTGGCCGATCCGCCGTCCTTCTTTGAGGCGACGACGGCCCTGGCGCTCCTCGCGTTTCGGGAGGCCGGTGTCGAGACGGCCGTGCTCGAGGTCGGCTTGGGGGGACGCCTCGATGCCACCAACGCGGTGGACGCCGGCGTGGCGGTCATCACCACCATCGACTTCGACCACCAGGAGTACCTCGGCCACACGCTGCCGGCAATCGCGGCCGAGAAGGCGGGCATCATCAAACCCGGCGCGCTGGTGGTGGCGGCGCCGCAGCCGGCCGAGGCGGCCCGCGTGCTGGCCGACACCGCAACGCGGCAGCAAGCCACGCTCCTCTGGAGCGACGAGGGCGTGCGCGTGGACGCGACGGTCGACGCGCGCGGCAGCCTCCTGCGTCTGACGACGCCGGTGCGCGACTACGGCGCCGTGCACCTGGCCCTGCCGGGCCGGCACCAGATCGGCAACGCCGTGGTCGCCGTCCGCGCGCTCGAGGCGCTCAGCGCTCGCGGCTGGCCCGCCGTCCCGGCGACGGCCATTCGCGAGGCGCTGGCAACGGTGGTGTGGCCCGCCCGTCTCGAATGGCTGCAGTACCACGGGGTGGACGTGCTGATCGACGGCGCGCACAATCCGGCCGGCGCGCGCGCCCTGGCGTCCTTTCTGCAGGAGGTCGGGATGGCGCCGGTGACGTGTGTGGTCGGTGTGATGCGCGACAAGGCGGTGCGCGACATGCTGGAGGCGCTGGCGCCGGTGACGGCGCGCTGGATTGCGACGACCGCGCCCTCCCCGCGCGCGCTGGCCGCCGAGCCGCTGGCCGAGGCGTGCCGCGCCGCCGCTGCCGGCCGCGACGTCAGCGCGGTGCCCGACCCGATCGCGGCGCTCGACCGCGCCTGTGCCGCCGGTGGCCCGGTGGTCGTCGCCGGGTCGCTGTATCTGGCCGGACACCTGCGCGGCCACGTGATACTTTGCTGAATCACATGCGCGTGCTGGTCATCCTCGTCATCGTGGCCGCCGGGCTGCTCGGACATCCGGCGACGGCGGCCAGCCAGTCGCTGACCGTGGCCGGCTGCGTCATTCACTTCTCCACCGTCGGCGACATCGTTGATCCGAAGGACAAGGCCACCGTCGTGGGCGTGCAGTGGCGCCGCAGCGACGGCCTGCCCGTGGAGGTGCGGTGCCCGGACGTGCAGATCTACGCGCAGGAGATCGACTACTGGAGCCGCGACGAACGGCTGGAGCTGCGCGGCCAGGTCGTCTTCCAGCAGGGCGGCACCCGCATTGCGGCCGAGCTGGGCACGGTCGACCTCAAGACCCGCAACGGCGCGTTCGAGACGGCGACCGGCACGCTGCAGCTGACCGACCGGCAGATCGACCGCACCCTGTTCGGCTCGATGGAACCCGAGGCGTATTTCACGGCCGCCCGGATCGAGAAGGTCGGCCCGCAGAAATACACGCTGACCGACGCGGTGTTCAGCACGTGTGTCCAGCCCACGCGGCGCTGGCAGATCCTGACCTCGAAGATGTCGTTCACGGTCGATCGGTACGCCATCATGCGGAACGCCCGGCTGGAAGTGAAGGACGTGCCGCTGCTCTACCTGCCGGTGTTTTATTACCCCATCCGGGAAGACGACCGCGCCACCGGGTTCCTGATGCCCACGTATGGATCGAGCACGTTGCGCGGCTTCACGCTTAGCAACGCGTTCTTCTGGGCGATCAACCGCAGCCAGGACCTCACGATCTACCACGACTGGTTCAGCCGCAGCGGCCAGGGTGTCGGCGCGGATTACCGGTACGTCGGGCACGGCGGCTCATCCGGGTCGCTGCGCTTCCACGTGATCAACGAACGGGCCGTGTATGACACGACCGATCCCAGCCGGCTCGTCTCACCGGCGAAACGGTCCTACAACCTGCGGGGCAACCTGACTCAGCTGTTGCCGGGGCGCATCCGCGTGCAGGGCATGGCCGACTTCTTCACCGACGCCGCGACCCAGCAGCTGTATCAGACGGACCTGTCGGTGTTCTCGCGCCGGACGCGGTTCGTCCGGCTCGACGCCTCGGGCCAGTGGGGCCGGCTGCGGGCCTCGGCCCAGGCCGAGCGGAACGACATCTTCTACGGGACGACCACCACGAGCTACCGGACGCAGCCGCGGTTCACCCTGAGTGTGTCGCCCTCGACCATTGGCAACACCCGCGTGTACGTCGGCGGCTCGTTCGACGCCCTCAGCATGGCGCGCATCCCGGATCTGGACCGCCCCACCAGACGCGACGACATCTTCCGCACCGACGCCAACGTCACCATCAGAGCCCCGTACTCGCTGGGCGCCGCCCTGGAGCTGGACGGGCAGGTGTCGGTCCGGCGCACCGACTGGAACGCGCATCGCGACCCGGACACGGGCCAACGCGTCGAGGAACCGCTGTCGCGGACCTTGCTGGAGGCACGGGTGTCGATGCGGGGCCCCGTGTTCAGCCGCGTCTTCAACACCACGGGCAACCGGTGGGTCGAACGCGTCAAACACCTGATCGAACCGGCGGTCACGGTCATGCGCCGCACGCCCTTCGAACGGTTCGACGATGTGATTGCGTTTGATTCGTCGATCGATTCCATCGTGGGCGGCCTGACGCAGGTGTCGTACGGCCTCACCAATCGCCTGCTCGCGCGGGTGCGCCAACGCGAGGGCGAGTCGGTGGTGCGGCAGCTGGCGGGCCTGGAGATCTCGCAGCGGTACTACACGGATCAGCGGGCGGCCACCTATGACCAGCGGACGACCTACACACTCAATCCGGACGGCGCGTCGCTGCCGCCGGCGTCCAACTTCAGTCCGGTCACGCTGGCGCTGACGCTCACACCGAGCCCGACCGTCGCGGGCACGTTCGGCCTGGATTACGACACCCGGTTCCGCGCCGTGCGCGGCTACCGCGCGTCGGCGCTCGTCACCCAGCCGTGGCTCGACCTGAACAGCACGTGGACGAAACAACCGGTGATTGCCGGCCTGCCGGGATACGCCACGCCGCAGCAGTGGCTGTCGCTGTCGACGCGCCTCCGGAAGCCGTCCGGCGGGGCGTCGGTGGCGTACACGACGGCGGTCGACATCACCAACGACCGGTTCCTGCAGCACCGGTTCGGGTTCTTCTACAATGCGCAGTGCTGCGGCGTGTCGGTCGACTACGTCGTCGTCAACCTCTCGCACTACGGCCAGCGCAACAACAAGGTGTTCAGCGTGTCGTTCAACCTGGCCGGCATCGGGTCGTTCGTCAACCCGCTGGGCGTCTTCGGCAATAATGGACGGCAATGACACGCGTCCTGGTGACCGGCGGCGCCGGTTTCATTGGCTCAAACTTCGTCCGCTGGGCGCATCGCACCCATCCGGACTGGCATCTGACCACCCTCGACAAGCTCACGTACGCCGGCCGGCTCGAGAACCTCGACGAGGTCATCCACAGTCCGCGGCACACGTTCGTCAAGGGTGACATCGCCGACGAGGCCGTGGCCGCGCCGCTGGTGCGCGAGGCGCACATCGTCGTGCACTTCGCCGCCGAGACCCATGTCGACCGGTCGATTCACGCGGCGGCGGACTTCATCACCACCGACGTGATCGGCACCTTCGTGCTGCTCGAGGCCGCGCGGCAGGCGCCGGCGCTCACGCGGTTCGTCCAGATCTCCACCGACGAGGTGTACGGCAGCGTGCCGACGGGCCACAGCCGGGAAACCGACGAACTCAAACCCCGCAACCCGTACTCGGCCAGCAAGGCCGGCGCCGACCGGCTGGCGTACAGCTACTGGGCGACGTACGGCGTGCCCGTGGTCATCACACGCGCCTCGAACAACTACGGCCCGAATCAGTTCCCGGAAAAAGTCATCCCGCTGTTCATCACGAACCTGATTGACGACATCCCGGTGCCGCTCTACGGCGACGGCCTGAACGTGCGCGACTGGCTGCACGTCGACGATCACTGCCGCGGGATTCAGACGGCCATCGACCACGGCGTCAACGGCGAGGTCTACAACATCGGCGGCGGCAATGAAGTGCGCAACGTGGACCTCACCCACCGGCTGCTCGAGCTGATGGGCAAACCGGCGTCGCTCATCCGCCCGGTGGCCGATCGCCCCGGCCACGATCGCCGCTACGCGCTGGACACCACGAAACTGCAGGGCCTGGGGTGGGCGCCCACCGTCCCGTTCGACGAAGGCCTGGCCGAGACGGTGCGCTGGTACCGCGAGCATGAGGGCTGGTGGCGCCCCATCAAGGAACAGGACGCGGCCTACCGGGAGTACTACGCCCGTCAGTACGGCGCACGCCCGCGGGCCTGACACCGTGACCCGCACGGGATGCACGGTCGTCACCGGCGCCAGCGGGTTCGTGGGCCGGCACCTGATCGATCGTTTGCGTACGGCTGGTGCGCCGGTGGTGGGCTGGGGGCATGCGCGCCCCGTGACGGCCGCCGGCCTGCGCAGCCGCCGTGTCAACCTGCTCGACCGTGACGCGGTCGCGGCCGCGATCGCGGCTGACCGGCCGACCCACCTCATCCACCTGGCGGGCGCGCCGCACGTCGGACGGTCGTGGCAACGCGTGGTGCCGACCCTGCAGGTCAACGTGCTGGGCACGCACCACCTGCTCGACGCGATCCGGCGCGAAGCGCCGGGGTGCCGCACCCTCGTCGTCACCTCGGCGATGATCTACCGCGCCGGCCAGGACGCGTTGACCGAAGACGCGCCGCTCGTGCCGGCCGATCCGTACGGCCTCTCGAAACTCGCGCAGGATCAACGAGCCCGGCTGGCGGCCACGGAGGACGGCCTCGACGTGGTGGTGGCGCGGCCGTTCAACCACATCGGCCCCGGACAGGACCCGTCGTTTGCGATCTCGAGCTTCGCGCGGCAGATCGCGCTCATCGAGCGGGGCGCGGCGCCGCCGGTGCTGCGCGTGGGGAACCTCGACGCCGAACGCGACCTGACCGACGTCCGTGACGTCGTCGAGGCCTATCAGCGCCTGCTGGAGGGCGGCGTCACGGGCGCGGCCTACAACGTCTGTTCCGGCCGCGCCTGGCGGATCGGGGACCTGCTGGATCAACTGCTGGCGCAGACGCCGGCGGCGATCACCACGGAAGCGGACCCCGCGCGTCTGCGGCCCTCCGACATTCCACGGCTGCTGGGCAGCCACGCGCGCATCACGCGCGAACTCGGCTGGCAGCCCCGGCGGCCCATCGCGCAGACGCTGGCGGAGACGCTGGCGTGGTGGCGCGCGGAACTGGACGCCGGCCGCGGAGCGGTGTGATGTCGAGCGAGGTGCCCCGGCAACTGGTGCACATCGGTGTCGGCGCCATCGCCGTCAGTCTGCGCTGGCTGTCCTGGACGGAAGCCGCGGCGCTGGCGGCCACGGCGATTCTGTTCAACCGGTTCGTCCTGCCGCGGCTGTCGGCGTCGGTCTTTCGCGACGGCGATCTCGATCGCCCGTGGCGCTCCGGCATCCTGCTGTATCCCATCGCGGTGCTGGGGCTGGTGCTGATCAGCCGCCAAAGACTCGACCTGGCCGCGGCGGCGTGGGGCATCCTCGCCGCCGGCGACGGGGTGGCGACGCTGGCCGGCAAGGGTCTGCGGTCGCCGCCTCTGCCGTGGAATCCCGACAAGACGTGGGCCGGCCTCGCGGGGTTTGCCGGCGCGGCCACGCTGGCCGCCGTGGGCCTGCTCTCGCTGGTCGGACGCGTGCCGATTGACGCCGCGCTCGTCGCGATGGCGGCGATTGCCGCCGTGACGGCCGCGCTCGTCGAGACGATTCCGATCCGGCTCGACGACAACCTGTCGGTGCCGTTCGCGGCGCTGGCCGCGTTGTGGTCGGTCGACCAGTTCGAACCGGCGATCGCGGCGGCGCGCGCCGCGGAGGGGAACCCCGGCATGGCGGCGGCTGCGGCCGTCAACGTGATCGTGGCGGCCCTCGGTCTGGCGGCGGGCACCGTCACGCGGGCCGGCGCGGTCACCGGCGCCGCCATCGGGACGGCCATCGCCATCGGCGGCGGTTGGGCGGCATGGGGCCTGTTGATGCTCACGTTCCTCGCGGCGTCGGCGTGCACCCGTCTCGGTGCGGCACGCAAGGCCGCGGCCGGCATCGCTGAAGCGAAGGAAGGCCGGCGCGGCCCCGGCAATGCGCTGGCCAACACGGGGCTGGCCGCGTGGATGTGCGCGCTCGCCCTCGGGCTGGCCGACCCAGGATGGGCGATGCTGGCGTGCGCGGCCGCCCTGGTCACGGCCGGCAGCGATACGGTGGCCAGCGAAATCGGCAAGGCGTACGGGCGCACCACCTGGCTGGTCACCTCGTTCCGCCGGGTGCCGCGCGGCACGACCGGCGCGGTCTCGGTGGAAGGCACACTCGCCGGCGTGACTGCCGCCGCCGGCCTGGCGGCGGCCGGCGCGTGGTGGGGCCTCGTGCCGTGGACGGCCGTGCCCGTCATCACCGGCGCGGCGACGATCGCATCGCTGGTGGAAGGCGCGATCGGCGCGACGCTCGAGGCACGCGGTATCCTCAACAACGACATGGTGAACTTCGTGAACTCGGCGATGGGGGCGGGACTCACGCTGGCGATCTGGAGTGTGGTGTCGTGACACGCCTCTCGCTCTGGGCCGAGTTCGCGCGGCCGTTCACGCTGGTGGCGCCCGCGCTGGGTTTTTTCTCCGGCGCGGTGACGGCGATCGGCGCGGCGCCGGCGGAGCCGTGGTCCTGGGTTGTCGTGGAGCCCGGCCTCGTCGGCGCGTTGATGGCCGCGGTGTTCAACGCCGGCAGCAACGCGTTGAACCAGATCTACGACCTCGAGATTGATCGGGTCAACAAGCCGAAGCGGCTGCTGCCGTCCGGCCGCATGTCCATCCGCGAGGCCTGGATCTTCACCGTCATCGCGTACGTGCTGACGTTATGGCTGGCGTGGGAGGTCGACCCAGGCGGCCGCCGTGAGTGTTTCTGGATCGTCGCGATCGCGGTCGTCGCCACGATCGCCTATTCGGTGCCGCCGCTGCGGACCAAACAACGCGGGATGTGGGCCAACATCACGATCGCCATTCCGCGCGGCGTCCTGCTCAAGGTGGCGGGCTGGTCGGCCGCCAAAACCGTTGTGGGCACCGAGCCGTGGTTCATCGGCGGCATCTTCGGCCTGTTCCTGCTCGGCGCGTCGACGACCAAGGACTTTGCCGACATGGAAGGCGACGCGCGCGGCGGGTGCCGCACGTTGCCCATCATTCACGGCGTCCGCAAGGCGGCGTGGATGATTTCGCCCTCGTTCGTCCTGCCGTTCCTGTTGATCAACGTCGGCGTGTGGCTGGGCATCCTCACGGGCAACACCGCGCTGCTGCACACGCTGGGCGTGGGCATGACCGCCTACGGCGCGTACGTGTGTTACCTGATGTTGCGGCGCCCGGAAGACCTGGCCACCGAAGAAAACCACGTCTCCTGGGCGCACATGTACCGGATGATGTTCGTCCTGCAGATCGGGTTTGCGCTGGCTTATGTCCTGTAGCGCGGCCGGGTGTGCCGGCCGCGGTCCGGCGCCCCGGCAGATCGGGGCGCCCTACGAGCCCATGCGCAGCCGCATCAAGGCCTCGACGCGCGCCTGGGTGGGCGGATGCGTCGAAAACCAGGAGGCGATGCCGCCGCCCGACAGCGGCGACAGGATGAACATGTGCGCCGTGGCCTGATTGGCCTGCAGCGGGATCTGCCGCGCCGCGGCCTCGATGCGCTGCAGCGCCTGGGCCAGCCCCATCGGCGTGCCGGCAATCTGCGCGCCGACCCGGTCGGCCACGAATTCGCGCGACCGCGACACGGCCATCTGAATCAACATCGCCGCCATCGGCGCCAGCAGGATCGTGACGAGCATGACCAGCGGGTGCGGCGCGTTCTCGCGATCGCGATCCCCGCCGCCGAACAACATCGACATCTGCGCAAAGTTGGCGATCGCCGTGATCGCCGCGCCGATGGTCGCCGCCACCGTGCTGATGAGGATGTCGCGGTTCTTGATGTGCGCCAGTTCGTGCGCCATCACGCCTTCCAGCTCGCTCTCCGACAGCAGCCGCATGATGCCTTCGGTGGCCGCCACCGCGGCGTGATTCGGGTTCCGACCCGTCGCAAAGGCGTTGGGCGACATCTCCGGAATCACGTAGACCTTGGGCATCGGCAACTGGGCGCGCTGCGCCAGCCGCGCCGTCATGTCATACAGCCGATGGCCCGGTCCCACCGGCTGCGCGCGATACATACGCAGCACGATCTTGTCCGAGAACCAGTAGCTGCCGACGTTCATGACCAGGGCGAAGCCCAGCGCCAGCACGATCCCGGCCTCGCCGCCCAACATGCCGCCCACGACGATGAACAACCCGCTCAGGGTCGCCAGCAACACGGCCGTCTTCAATCCACTCATGATGTCTGTGTGCTCTCCTGAAGGGTCTGACGCCAGGCGCGCCTCCGGTGTTTCAAGGACCCCGGAACGGCCGTGACGACAACCCCTCCGTCCTATAATACGAGAGGTATGGCAGCGCGATGGGTGGTCGGCGTGGTGGTCTTCGCGGCCGCGGTCTCACCCGCGCTGGCGCAGACGGCTCCCCCACGGCCCGCGCCGTTCCCGGGGGGCACGACGCGGCCGCCGGCGGCCGCACCTGCGGACACGGAGACACAGGCGCCCGCTGACACCGCACTGGGCGCGCCGCTGTATCCCGCGGCCGTGTTCCTCGAGACGATTGACGCCGGCAAGGGGCAGCAGTACCACCTGTATGGCGTCAACGCGCCGTACGCCGACATCGTCACCTACTATCGGACCACGTTGAAGAACGGCGGGCGCGAAATCTTCGAAGCGCCGGCCATGCACCAGTGGGAGCTGGGGCGATTCCAGTCCCAGACCATGGCGTATCCGCCCAGCATCGTGGTGAAGGACTACACCTGGAACGGGTCGGAAGGTTACCCGCACGTCTCGGGCGCCACCGTCACGCGGTATCGCACAATCATCCAGATCGTGCCGCCGCCCGGCCGTTAGAGAATCCGCCTGAACTCGTCGGCCTTTTCGGCCAGCCCGGCGGCTCTGGCCTGTTCCACCGACTGCTGGGTCTCGGCGGCGTAGTCGCGAATCTGCTGCGTGATTTCCATGCTGCAGAACTTCGGCCCGCACATCGAGCAGAAGTGCGCGACCTTGGCGCCCTCGGCCGGCAGCGTCTCGTCGTGGAAGGCGCGCGCGGTGACCGGGTCGAGCGACAGGTTGAACTGATCCTGCCAGCGGAATTCGAACCGCGCTTTCGACAGCGCGTCGTCCCACGCCTGCGCGCGCGGGTGGCCCTTGGCCAGATCGGCCGCGTGCGCGGCAATCTTGTACGCGATCACACCCGCCTTGACGTCGTCACGGTTCGGCAACCCGAGGTGTTCCTTCGGCGTGACGTAACAGAGCATCGCCGTGCCGTACCAGCCAATCATCGCGGCGCCGATGGCTGACGTAATGTGGTCGTAGCCCGGCGCGATGTCGGTGGTCAGGGGCCCGAGCGTGTAGAAGGGCGCTTCCTGGCACCACTCGAGCTGCTTCTCCATGTTCTCGCGGATGAGATGCATGGGGACGTGGCCGGGGCCCTCGTTCATGACCTGGACGTGGTATTCCCACGCGATCTTCGTGAGCTCGCCCTGCGTCTGCAGTTCGGCGAACTGCGCCTCGTCGTTGGCGTCGGCGATGGAGCCCGGCCGCAGGCCGTCACCCAGCGAAAACGACACGTCGTAGGCCCGCATGATTTCGCAGATCTCGCGGAAGCGGGTGTAGAGGAAGTTCTCCTGATGATGGGCCAGACACCACTTGGCGATGATCGACCCGCCGCGCGAGACGATGCCGGTGCGGCGCCGCGCGGTCATCGGAATGTACCGCAGCAACACGCCGGCGTGCACCGTGAAGTAGTCGACCCCCTGCTCCGCCTGCTCGATCAACGTGTCGCGATAGATCTCCCACGTCAGCTCCTCGGGCCGGCCGCCGACTTTCTCGAGCGCCTGGTACATGGGCACGGTGCCGATCGGCACCGGGCTGTTGCGCAGGATCCACTCGCGCGTCTCGTGGATGTTCGCGCCGGTCGACAGGTCCATCACCGTGTCGGCGCCCCACAGGGTCGCCCACCGCAGCTTGTCGACTTCCTCGACGATGGAGGAGGACACGGCGGAGTTGCCGATGTTGGCGTTGATCTTCACCAGGAAGTGGCGGCCGATGATCATCGGCTCCAGTTCCGGGTGGTTGATGTTGGCCGGAATGATGGCGCGGCCGCGCGCGACCTCGTCCCGGATGAACGCCGCGTCGAGTCCTTCCCGTACGGCGATGAACTCCATCTCGGGCGTGATCACGCCCTGGCGCGCGTAATGGAGCTGGCTGACCGAGCGGCCCGGCCTGGCGCGCAGGACGGGCCCGCGCACGCCCATGCGATGGTCGTCGACGTCACCGCGGCCGAGGATCCAATCGCGGCGCAGCGCCGGCAGGCCGACGTGCGGGTCGTACCCGCGCGGACCGCTCGTGTCATACACGCGCAGCGCCGGTTCGCCGCCTGTGAGCGCGATCTCGCGCATGGGCACCCGCACGCCCTGACCGCCCTCGACGTACACCTTGGTGGAGGCGGGGTACGCCAGGTCGAAGTCGGCATCGGTCAGCGGCGCGTAGGTGGGCTTGGCCATGCCGCGACTATACAACGACGCCGATTCAGCGGCCGAGATTGATGCCGACGCCCACCTTGATGCTGGGACTGTCGATCAGGCCGACCTTCACTTCCGTGAAGAAGCCGCCGCGGTGTTCGAGGCCCAGCAGGAAGTTCAGTCCGCCGCCGAAATCGCTGTCGCTGCCGCGCCCGCGGTCTCCGTCAAACGAGTACAGATTCGCCGCCGGGCCGCCGCCGGCCAGCAGCGACCACGACGAGTTGGTGAGCGGCTGCCGGTACACGAATTCCAGGTTCAACGCGAGCAGCGTCACGCCGTCACCGACGCCCACTTCGGCATTGGGGCGGAACGTCACCCGGTCGGCAACCGGCGAGGTCTCGGCGTGCAGGCCCGCGTAGAACTGATCGGGACTGCCGCTCGCGCCCGCGCGGAGGCCAAACGACTGCGCCGACGCCACCGATGCCACGGCGCTCACCGCCAGCGTCAGCGCCAGCACCCGACCAAACTTACACACCTGTCCCGCCATTTCGTGCTCCTTTCGGGCCGCTGGCCCGTGAATCCGGTCAACCCCTGGGAATCAAAGCAAGATACATGCCCGGCCGCGCCTACAACCGGCGCAGCACGAGGCACTTCAGATACGACGTCTCTGGCACACCCAGCAACACCGGGTGATCGCGCGCCTGCAGGCGCTTCTCGACGAGCACCACGGGCACACGCGCATCCATCGCGGCGCGTTCAATGACCTCGAGAAAGAGCGGCTCGGAGACGTGATACGAACACGTGCACGTGATGAGAATGCCGCCGGGCCGCAGCAGTTTGAGGGCGCGGAGGTTGATCTCCTTGTAACCGCCGAGCGCCTTGGGCAGCGTGGCCTTCGTCTTGGCGAACGCCGGCGGGTCCAGCACGATCGTGTCGAACCGCGTCTTGCTGATCTCCAGCTCGCGCAGCTCATCAAACACGTTGGCGACGCGCGCCTCGACATTGGCGAGCCCGTTGCGCGCGGCGTTGACCCGCAGCGCCTCGATGGCCGGCTCCGACCCGTCGAGCGCGTCCACCCGCGAACAGCGCCCCGCCATCTGCAGCGCAAAGCCGCCGTGGTACGCAAACGCATCGAGCGCCTCGCCCGACGCGTACTGGCCCGCCACCAGGTGGTTCTCGCGCTGGTCCAGGAACAACCCCGTCTTCTGCCCGTGGCGCACGTCCACCTCGAAGCGAATGGCGCCTTCGTGCACCTCGATGCGTTCGGGCACGTCGCCGGCCTTCACGTCGACGACCGAGGGCAGGCCTTCGAGCGCCCGCACCTTCGGATCGTTGCGCACCAGGATGCCGCGCGGGGCGACCAGTTCCTGCAGCAGCGACACGAACAGATCCACCCGTCGATCGGTGCCCTGCGACAGCGTCTGCACGACCAGCACATCGCGGTACCGGTCCACGATGAGCGACGGCAGGCGGTCGGCTTCGCCGTTGACGAGCCGGCAGGCCTCGGCGTCAGGCGCGACCTGCGCGCGGTACGCCAGCGCGGCCCGCAGGCGCTCGCGCAGCAGCGCCGTCTCATCGTCGACCGTCTCGCCCAGCATGCGCAGCGTGATCTGGGACTGGTCGCTGAACCAGGCCATCCCCACGGGCCGGCCCCGCTCGGTGCGCACTTCGACCAGATCGCCGGCGCCGGCCTCAGCCGAGACGACGTCCGATCGATAAATCCAGGGATGACCCGCGCGCCAGCGGTCGACGCCGCGCGCGGTGATGACGACGGTGGAAGGCACACACGATTGTATACTTTGGCGCATGCGTATCGCCCTGGGAGCAGACCATGCCGGCGTCGGCCTGAAGGACGCGCTGCGCGTGTGGCTCGAGGCGCGGGGCGTCACCACGACCGACTTCGGGACGCACGGATCGGAGTCGGTCGACTATCCGGATTTCGCCGCCCAGGTCGGTCGCGCCGTGGCGGCCGGCGAGTACGAGTTCGGGCTGCTGGTCTGCGGCTCCGGCATCGGCATGGCGATTGCGGCCAACAAGATTCCAGGGGTGCGCGCGGCCGTGGCGACGGAAGTGGAGTCCGCGCGCCTCAGCCGCAGCCACAACGACGCGAACATCCTCGCGCTGGGCGCGCGCCTCACCCCGGAGCCGCTCGCGCGCGAGATCCTCGCCACGTTCCTTGACACGCCGTACGAAGGCGGCCGGCACCAGCGCCGCGTCGACAAGATCTCGGCGCTCGACCACCCCGTCCCGACGAGGCCCCAGTGAGTGATCTGAGCCGCACCGATCCGGAAATCGCCGACGTCCTGCGCCGCGAACTGCGGCGGCAGGACGCGGGCCTTGAACTCATCGCGTCCGAGAACATCGTCAGTCCCGCGGTCCTCGAGGCCGTGGGTTCGGTGTTGACCAACAAATACGCCGAAGGCTACCCGGGCAAGCGCTATTACGGCGGCTGCGAGGTGGTCGACATCGCCGAATCGCTCGCCATCGAGCGCGCCAAGGCGCTGTTTGGCGCCGACCACGCCAACGTGCAGCCGCATTCGGGCGCGCAGGCCAACATGGCCGTGTATCTCGCGGTGTTGCAGCCGGGCGACACGATTCTGGGCATGAACCTGGCGCACGGCGGACACCTGACCCATGGGCACCCGCTGAACTTCTCGGGCAAGTACTTCACCATCGTCCCCTACGGCGTCCGCCGCGAGGACGAACGGCTCGACTACGACGAACTCGAGGCGCAGGCCCGGGCGCACCGGCCCAAACTCATCGTGGTGGGCGCCAGCGCGTATCCGCGCGTGATCGACTACGCGCGCATCCGGGCCATCGCGACGGAGGTCGGCGCGCTGGTGATGACCGACATGGCGCACATCGCCGGCCTGGTCGCCACGGGCCTGCATCCCAGCCCGGTTCCGCACTCCGACTTCGTGACGACGACCACGCACAAGACGCTGCGCGGCCCGCGCGGCGGCCTGATTCTGTGCACGTCGGCGTTCGCCAAGGACATCGACCGCGCGTTGTTCCCCGGCGTGCAGGGTGGCCCGCTGATGCACGTGATTGCCGGCAAGGCCGTCGCGTTCAAGGAGGCGCTCGGCGCGGAGTTCCGGGCCTATCAGTCACGCGTCGTCGCCAACGCCGCGCGGCTCGCGCAGCGAATCGCCGCGGCCGGCTTCCGCATCGTCAGCGGCGGCACCGACAACCACCTGCTGCTGGTCGACGTGTTCTCACGCGGCATTACGGGCAAGGCCGCCGAAGCGGCGCTGGGCCGCGCGGGCATCACGGTGAACAAGAATGCGATCCCGTTCGATCAGAACCCGCCGATGACGGCCAGCGGCATCCGCCTCGGCACCCCGGCCGTGACGACGCGGGGCCTGGGTGAATCCGACATGGACACGGTCGCGGCCTTGATCACGCGTGTGCTCGAGGCGCCCGAGGACGCCGCGGTGGCCGGCGCCGTGCGCGCCGAAGTCGAAGCGTTGTGCCGGACCTTCCCGCTGTATCCCGCCCTGGCGCGCTGACCCGCGCCGTCTCGGAGCTGTTCGCCGACGACGGACCGCTGGCGGGCGCATTCGACCGTTTCGAAGTCAGGCCCGGCCAGCGCACGCTGGCCGAAGCGGTGGCGCGCGTGTTTGAAACCGGCGGGGTATTGCTGGCCGAGGCCGGCACGGGCACCGGCAAGACGCTGGCGTACCTGGCGCCCGCGGTATTCGCCGGCCGCCGTGTGCTCGTGTCGACGGGCACGCGGACGCTGCAGGACCAGGTGTTCTACAAGGACATCCCCGCCCTGGCGCAGGCGCTGGGGCGCGAGGTGCGCGCCGCCTACATGAAGGGCCGCACGAATTTCCTGTGCCTGCACCGGTTCGAGCGGCTGCAGGAACTCGCCGCCACGCTCGACGACGGCGAGCGGCACTGGATGGCGGCCATCACCGAGTGGCTGCCGCACACGATCACGGGCGACCGCGGGGAACTGGCCGACATGCCGGACGCCCTGCCCTTCTGGCAGGAAGTGACCGCCACCAGCGAGCAGTGCCTCGGCCGCGAGTGCCCGAAGTACGCCGACTGTTTCATCACGAAGATGCGCGAGCGCGCGGACGCCGCCGACGTCGTGGTGGTCAACCATCACCTGATGTGCGCGGACGCGGCCGTGCGGCAGGGCGACTACGGCGCCGTGATTCCCGCGTGTGACTTCGCGGTGATTGACGAAGCGCACCAGCTCGAGGACGTCGTCACGCAGTATTTCGGCGTGAGCCTGTCGGCCCACCGCATCGAGGAGTTCGCGCGCGACGGCGCGCAGGCGGTGGCGGCGGTGCCGCCGACGGAAGGACGGTTCGCCGTGGCGTGGCAACACGCGGTCGGCGATGTCGAGCGCGCCGCGCGCCGGTTGTTCGACACCGCGCGCCTGGAACTGCGCATGGCGGGCGGCGGCGATCGATTGACGCTCACGTCCGACATGGCCGCGCGCCTCGGGCCGGATGCCGACGCGCTGCGTGAGGACCTGGACCGGCTGCTGGAACTGTCGCGCCAGCTCACGCCGCTGCCCGATGATCTGGCCGCCCTGATCGCGCGCGCGGCGGGCCTGCGCGACGACCTGCGCCTGCTGCTGGCGGCCGACGACGCGGCGTTCGTCCACTTTCTCGAGAGCCGCGGCCGGCAGGTGGCGCTGCGCGCCGCGCCCATCGACGTGGCCGCGCTCGTCCGGGAGCGGGTCATCGGCGAACGGCTGGCGACGGTGCTGACTTCGGCCACGCTCACGGTCGGCGGCGAGTTCGGCTACGTGCAGGGCCGCCTGGGTCTGCCCGAGGCGCGGACGTTGCGGCTGCCGTCGGAGTTCGACTTCTCGTCGCAGGCCCTGCTCTACCTGCCGGCTGAGATGCCGGACCCGCGATCGCCGGACTTCAACGCCGCGGTGGCCGACCAGGTGGCGGCGCTGCTCGAGCGATCGTCGGGCCGCGCGTTCGTCCTGTTCACGTCGTACGCCGCCATGCGCGACGTCCATGGCCGGGTGGCCTCGGGACTCCGCTGGCCCACGTTCCTGCAGGGTGACGCGCCGCGATCGGCGCTGCTGCGCGACTTCCGCGCCACGCCCCACGCGGTGCTGTTCGCCACGGCCAGCTTCTGGCAGGGGGTCGACGTCGCGGGCGACGCGCTCAGCTGCGTCATCATCGATCGACTGCCGTTCGCCTCGCCGGGTGATCCCCTGGTCGCCGCCCGCATCGACGCCATCACGGCCGCCGGCGGCCATCCTTTCCACGAGTACCAGGTGCCGCTGGCCACCCTCACCCTGCTGCAGGGCCTGGGCCGGCTCATCCGCACCCGGACCGACCGCGGCGTGATGGCCGTGCTGGATCCCCGGCTCACGCGCATGGCGTACGGGCGCCGGTTCCTCGACTCGTTGCCGCCGGCCCGGCGCACCCGGTCGCTCGACGACGTGGCGGCGCTCTTCGGGTAAACGCCGCGCCTCGGCCGGGTGGTAAAATGCGCATGGAGGATCGTATGACTCGTCCTGCTGGATTCCGTGCGGTCATCGTTGGTGTGCTGGTTTCGGCGCTCGTCCTGTCGGCGGCCCCCGTCTTCGCCCAGGGCATGGGGTCGGTGCGCGGCAAGATCGTCGACGCCGAGGGCAAGCCGGTGCCGGAAGCCGACATCGTGATGGAGTTTGTCGGCGACGTCCAGATTTCCGTGACGTTCAAGACCAATACCCGCGGCGAGTTCGTGCGGTCGGGCCTGCGCACGGGCACCTGGCGCCTGCAGGCGAGCAAGGGCGACCTGGCGGCCCGCAACAACTCGGTCACCGTGTCGCTGTCGAACATGACGCAGCTGGAACCGCTGACGCTGCGCTCGGCCGCCGAGCTGGCCTCGTCGGCGCCGACCGGCATGACCAACGAGGAAATCGAAGCGCGCAACAAGCTGATGGAGGCGATGAAGGCGGAATTCGAAGCCGGCATCGGCATGCTGCAGAGCGACCCGGCCGGCGCCATCGCGAAGTTCACGGCGGTGGCGGAGAAGATTCCGGGCTGCGGTCTCTGTTACACGCGCATCGGTGATGCGCACCTGAACGCGAAGGATGATGCGGCGGCCGAAGCGGCGTATCTGAAGGCGATCGAACTCGACGACAAGACGGTGGAGGCGTATTCGGCGCTCGCGAACCTGTACAACCGCCAGAAGAAGTTCGCCGAAGCGTCGAAGATGAGCGCCAAGGCGGTCGAACTGCAGGCGGGCCCCGGCGGCGCGGCCGCCGGCGGCGGCAGCGCGGCCGACGTGCTCAACCTCGGCATCATCGCGTGGAACGCGGGCCAGTACCCGGAAGCCAAGGGACACTTCGAACGCGCGGTCAAACTCGACCCGAAACTGGCGGAAGCGCACTACCGCCTGGGCATGTCGTACGTGAACCTCGGCCAGCTGCCCGATGCCGTCAAGGCGTTCGAGGAATACCTCAAGCTGGCGCCCGACGGCGAACACGCGGCCATGACGAAGGAACTGCTCAAGAGCATCAAGGGCGGAACGTCGTCGCCCCGGCAGTGACCAGCGCGCCGGCCATTCACGACCATCTCACCCTCGTGCGCCGCCGCCTGCTGGCGGCGGCGCAGCGAGCGGTCCGGCCCGCCGGCGCCGAGCCCGTCCTCATAGCCGTTTCGAAGACGTTTCCCGCCGAAGACGTCAGGGCGGCAGCCGCCGCCGGGCAGCGCGACTTCGGCGAAAACCGTGTGCAGGAAGGCCTCGACAAGATGGCCGTCACCGCGGACCTCGGGCTGACGTGGCATCTCATCGGCCACCTGCAGACCAACAAGGCGCGCAAGGCCGCGGCCGCCTTCCAGTGGATTCACTCCATCGATTCGATCGAGTTGCTGCGCAAGGTCGAAGCCGGCGCGCGTGATGCCGGCACGACACCGAACGTGTTGCTGCAGGTCGACCTGGCCGGCGAAACCACCAAGTTCGGCGCGCCGCCGGAAGCTCTCGACGCGCTGGCGCGCGCCGCCGCCGACAGCACCGCAGTCTCGCTGCGCGGCCTCATGATCATTCCCCCTGCCGTCGACGATCCCGAAGACGCCCGGCCCTGGTTCCGCCGGCTGCGCGACATCCGGGACCGGCTGGTCGCGTCCGGCATTCGGGCCGGCGCGCTGGCGGAACTGTCGATGGGCATGAGTCACGACTTCGAGGTCGCGATTGAAGAAGGCGCGACGATGGTGCGCGTCGGGTCGGCGATCTTCGGCCAGCGGCCGCCGGTGGCCGGATGAACGCGCCCATCACGCTCCTCATCGAACACCTGGAACAGCTGTACACGGTCGCCGGTCCGGGTCCGCGCGCCGGCGCGAGGCAGGGCGACATCACGGCAATTGGTGATGGCGCGGTCGCGGTCAGCGGCGCGACCATCATCGCCGCCGGATCGACGGCCGAGGTGAAGACGGCCGTCACGCTGACGCCCGACACTCGCGTCATCGATGGCCGCGGCCGGTCGCTGGTGCCGGGATTCGTGGATGGACACACCCATGTGGTGTACGCCGGGGACCGTCGTGATGAACTGCGACGGCGGCTGGCCGGCGCGACGTACGCCGAGATTGCGGCGGCCGGCGGCGGCATTCTGTCGACCGTACGCGCCACGCGCGCGGCCTCCGAACAGGCGCTCATCGACGCTACGGCGGCGCGGCTGGCCGGCATGCTCAAGGCGGGTACGACCACGGCGGAGTCGAAGTCCGGCTACGGCCTGGACACCGAGACGGAACTGCGGATGCTGCGCGTCACCCGCGCGCTGAACGACCGGCAGCCGGTCGAACTGGTCAGCACCTTCATGGGCGCGCACGAGGTGCCGCCGGAGTTTCGCGGCCGCCAGGCCGACTACACGCGGCTCATCATCGACGACATGATTCCCGCCGCGGCCGGGCTGGCCGAATGGTGCGACGTCTTCTGCGACCGTGGGTTCTTCACCCCGGAGGAATCAACCGCAATCCTCGAGGCGGGTCTGGCGGCGGGCCTGAAGCCGCGCATTCACGCGGACGAACTCGCGGCCAGCGGAGGATCGCAGGTTGCCGCGCGTGTCGGCGCGCGATCGGCCGATCATCTGGTGCACGTGCCGGCCGACGGCATCGCGGCCATGGCCGGCGCCGGCGTCATCGCCACGCTGCTGCCGTGTGCGGCGTTTTATCTCAAGCTCGGCCGCTTTGCGCCCGCGCGTGACCTGATCACCGCCGGTGTCCCGGTGGCCCTGGCCACCGACATCAACCCGGGCGGCGGTTTCTCGCCGTCGATGCCGTTCGCCATGGCGTTGGCCTGCTTCTCAATGGGGCTGACGTTCGAGGAAGCGCTGGTCGCCGCCACGATCAACGGCGCCGCTTCGCTCGACCGCGCCGACCGCGTCGGCAGTCTCGAACCCGGCAAACAGTTTGACGCCGTCCTCGTTGATGGTCCGGCAGTGAATCTGCTGCGCATCAACGCCTCCCCCATCCTCGGGGTCTTCAAGAAAGGGCTCGCATGTTGATCGATCGCACCGTCCCATCCCTGCTCGACGCCTTCAGTGAAGCCAACCCGACGCCCGGCGGCGGGTCGGCCGCGGCCCTCGCGGGCGCCACGGGCGCCGCGTTGCTCGTGATGGTGACGGGCATGCCGAAGTCGCGCACCAACGCCATTGCCGAGCGCGAGGCCCTCGACGCGGCGCACACCGAGCTGGTCGGGCTGCGCGACACGCTCACCGCGCTCATCGACCGTGACGCGGCTGCCTACGACCTCGTCGTCGCCGCCTTCCGCAAGCCGAAGGGCACCGACGAGGAAAAGGCCGAGCGCAGGGCCGCCATCCAGGACGCCACCCGCGTGGCCACCGAGGTGCCGCTCGAGACGATTCGTGCGTGTGTCGCCGCGATGCGCCATGGGCAGGTCGCCTGCACCGAGGGCAATCCGTCGGCCGCCAGCGACGCCAAGGTCGGCATTCGCCTGCTGATGGCCGCGGCGCTCGGCGCGCGCGACAACGTCGACATCAACCTGGGCGGACTGACCGATGAGGCGATTCGGACGGCCATCGGCACCGAGGCCTCGGCGCTCATCGACGAGGCGACCCGGTTGCACGCGGTCGTCGGGTAGGCCTGCGGCCGACGCCTACCGGACGACGTTCAGCAGGCGTTCCCAGCGAACGCCGTCGTCAAATGAAAAGTAGATGAAGAGGGCCTTGCCCTTGACGTAGGTGGCCGGCAGGAAGCCCCAGTAGCGGCTGTCCTCGGAGTTGTCGCGGTTGTCGCCCATCATGAAGTACTGCCCGGGCGGCACGGTGACCGGGCCGTAGAACTCACGCAGGTCGCCGCTGGCGCCGAACGACTCGGCGGACGCCGGGGCCTGATAGTGCGCCCACGATTCGTCGACCTTCTGATCGTTGATGAACAGCTCCTTGCGGCGCAGTTCGAGGCGATCGCCCGGCAGCCCGATGACACGTTTGATGAAGTCGCGGTCGGGCGCCTCGGGATACTTGAACACGACGATGTCGCCGCGGCGGATGTCGCGCGTCGGCAGGATGACGCGCTCCGGACCGGCGGCGCCGGGCGCGAACACCATCTTGTTGACGATGAGGTGATCGCCGATCAGCAGGTTCGGCTCCATCGAGCCGGTGGGGATCTTGAAGGCCTGAAAGACCCAGGTCCGCACGAAGAGCGCCAGGACCACCGCGATGATCAGCGACTCGGCGTACTCGCGGACGACCGACTTCTTCACGACTCGGTCCCGACCTTGAGCACGGCGAGGAAGGCCTCCTGCGGAATCTCGACGCGGCCGACGCGTTTCATGCGTTTCTTGCCCTCCTTCTGCTTCTCGAGGAGTTTGCGTTTGCGCGAGATGTCGCCGCCGTAACACTTGGCGAGCACGTTCTTGCGCAGCGCGCGCACGGTCTCGCGCGCGACGACGCGGCTGCCGATGGACGCCTGGATGGCGATCTCGAACATCTGCCGGGGAATCAGCTCGCGCATCTTCGCGGCGAGCGCGCGGCCCTTCGTGTAGGCGCTGTCCTTGTGCACGACCATGGCCAGCGCGTCGACCGGCTCGCCGTTGACGAGGATGTCGAGTTTGACCAGGTCGGACTCCTGGTAGCCGATGACGTGGTAGTCGAGTGACGCGTACCCGCGCGAGATCGTCTTCAGCCGATCGTAGAAGTCGAGCACGACCTCGTTGAACGGCATCTCGTAGGTGATGAGCACGCGGTCGGACTTGAGGTACTCCATCCCCTTCTGGACGCCGCGTTTTTCCTGGCAGAGTTCGAGGATGGCGCCCACGTGGTCCACCGGCGTCAGAATCGTCGCGCGGATGATGGGCTCCTCGAACTTCTGGATGCGGCCGGGATCCGGCAGCTTCGAGGGACTGTCGATTTCCTCGACCACGCCGTCGGTCGTGGTGACGCGATACAACACGCCCGGCGCCGTGGTGACCAGGTCCATGTTGTATTCACGTTCGAGCCGCTCCTGGACGATCTCCATGTGCAGGAGGCCGAGGTAGCCGCAGCGGAATCCGAAGCCGAGGGCGGCCGAGGTCTCCGGCTCGAAGAAAAACGAGGCATCGTTGAGGCGCAGCTTCTCCATCGCCTCGCGCAGTTCCTGATACTGGGAACTCTCGACCGGATAGAGGCCGGCGAACACCATCGGCTTCAATTCCTTGAAGCCGGGAAACGGCTCGGCCGTGGGACGCTGCGCGTCGGTGATCGTGTCGCCCACCTTGGCGTCGGCGACGTTCTTGATGTTGGCGACCATGAAGCCGGCCTCGCCCACGCCCAGGGCGTCGACGGGCACCGGTTTGGGCGTAAACGCGCCGAGTTGGTCGATCTGAAGGTCGAGGCCCGCGGCCATCAGGCGGATCTTCTGGCCCACGCGCATCTCACCGTCGATGATGCGCGTGAGAATGACGACGCCGCGGTACGCGTCGTACCACGAATCGAAAATCAGCGCCTTGAGCGGCGCGTCCGGGTTGCCGGCCGGCGGCGGCAGCCGGTGCACCACCGCCTCGAGGATGTCGTGGACGCCTTCGCCGGTCTTGCCGCTGGCGAGAATCGCGTGGCTGGCGTCCAGGCCGATGATCTCCTCGATCTGCCGGCGCGCCTCTTCGGGCTGGGCGCTGGGCA